>NZ_CAMPPY010000001.1 GCF_946902915.1 Streptococcus sp. Marseille-Q5986
CAATATCGGATTATCAATTAATAATATTAATTATGATCTTATTTTTATTTGTTTCACCCTATCTGTTGAAATTTATTACAAAGAGAGAACCTAAGATAACAAAAGATGTTTTCAATTATTTTTCTAAATGGCTTCAATTTATTACAATTATGCTTTTGTTTATTTTAATAGTTGGAGCGTATTTTCTTTTATTGGAAGATTTAAACAATAGTCAGATTGATTCGTATACAATAATTCCTATATTTATTGCAGGATGTATGACTTGTTCAAGAATTATTATAAAATTTCTAACCACTATAAATAAAGGTGTTGCAAGTAGAAAACCTAAACGTTATCCGTATAGTGGAAGAAATTATTAGCTATTATTAACGGAGGCAATACAGATGACCATCACAGGTATTATCGCGGAGTTCAATCCTTTTCATAATGGCCATAAATACCTGCTGGATCAGGCAGAGGGACTGAAAATCGTTGCCATGTCAGGGAATTTCATGCAGCGTGGAGAGCCTGCTATCGTGGACAAGTGGATACGGACCCAGATGGCGTTGGAAAACGGAGCGGATTTAGTAGTGGAATTGCCCTTTTTAGTCAGTGTTCAGGCGGCTGATTTCTTTGGTCAAGGATCTGTGGATATCTTGGCTCGGTTGGGTATTAATACCCTAACTTTTGGGACAGAGGAAGCTCTTGATTACCAGAAAATCGCTGACTTATGCACAGAGCAAGGTGCTGAGATGGAGAAATTTGTGGATAATCTGCCTGATTCCCTCTCTTATCCCCAGAAGACCCAAGTCATGTGGAAGGAATTTGCAGGGCTTGATTTTTCAGGAAATACGCCCAATCATGTCCTTGCTCTTGCTTATGCTAAGGCAGTTGCTGGACGAAACATCAAACTCCATCCGATTCAGCGTCAGGGGGCTGGTTACCATTCTGTGGATAAAGATGTGGACTTTGCCTCGGCGACAGCCCTCCGTCAGCATCAGAATGACAAAGATTTCTTAGAACGTTTTATGCCTTCTATTATCCATTTTGAGCAGGCTAGTAAGGTGAGCTGGGATGATTATTTTTCCTTACTCCGCTATCAAATCTTGTCAAATCCAGGCCTAACCACCATCTATCAGGTCAATCAAGAAATGGCTGTGCGTATTAAGGATGCTATTAAGACAGCCCAATCGGTAGAAGAATTGATCGAGGTGGTTGCGACCAAGCGGTACACCAAGGCGCGTGTCAGACGTCTCTTGACCTATATCTTGGTGCAGACCAGAGAAAGTGACTTACCAGCAGGCATTCATGTCCTTGGTTTTACCGAAAAAGGCAGACAACATCTCAAGTCTCTGAAAGGGCAGGTCAATCTAGTCAGCCGAATTGGTAAAGAACCTTGGGATGCCATGAGTCAAAAGGCAGACCAGATTTACCAACTAGGAAATCCAAGTATAGCAGAGCAGAATTTCGGCAGAGTACCGATTAGAATAGAATCAAACTAAGTCTACTGAAAGGTGGGCTTTTTTGCTTCGTTTTTCGTGGAAATGTAAATTTTAAAAGATTCTTAATTTTGCTTGAAAATCCAAGGAATTTCTTCAAGAAATCACACAAAACTCTTCAATTTGGGTTTGTGGAAATCGGTTTTTTATGATAGAATATTAAAGAATGTGTGTCATTCGATAAACAAATTTAATGAGGTAAAAACATGGAAATCATGACACTTGCGATTGCTGTTTTTGCCGTCATCATTGGTTTAGTCATTGGATATGTCAGCATCTCAGCCAAGATGAAATCATCTCAGGAAGCTGCAGAGTTGATGCTTTTAAATGCTGAACAAGAAGCAACTAATTTACGTGGACAAGCTGAACGTGAAGCGGATTTACTTGTTAATGAAGCCAAACGTGAAAGCAAGTCTCTTAAAAAAGAAGCACTATTGGAGGCCAAAGAAGAAGCCAGAAAATACCGTGAAGAAGTGGACGCTGAATTCAAATCAGAACGTCAAGAACTCAAACAAATCGAAAGTCGTTTGACAGAGAGAGCTACTAGCCTCGACCGTAAGGACGACAATTTGACGAGTAAAGAACAAACACTTGAACAAAAAGAACAAAGTATTTCTGATAGAGCGAAAAACCTTGATGCGCGTGAAGAGCAATTAGAGGAAGTCGAAAGACAAAAAGAAGCAGAACTAGAGTGTATTGGTGCTCTGTCTCAGGCAGAAGCACGAGATATCATCTTGGCTCAGACAGAGGAAAACTTGACCAAGGAGATTGCTAGCCGCATTCGCGAAGCTGAGCAAGAGGTCAAGGAACGTTCTGACAAAATGGCCAAGGACATCCTAGTTCAAGCCATGCAACGTATCGCTGGTGAATATGTGGCGGAGTCAACCAACTCAACAGTCCATCTGCCAGACGATACTATGAAGGGACGCATTATTGGTCGTGAAGGTCGTAACATTCGTACCTTTGAAAGTTTGACAGGGGTCGATGTGATTATCGACGATACGCCAGAAGTAGTGACCTTGTCAGGATTTGATCCGATTCGTCGTGAGATTGCCCGTATGACTATGGAAATGTTGCTCAAAGATGGTCGTATTCACCCAGCTCGTATTGAAGACTTGGTTGAGAAAAACCGTCAAGAGATTGACAATAAGATCCGTGAATACGGTGAGGCTGCTGCCTATGAAATCGGTGCGCCAAACCTTCATCCAGACTTGATGAAAATTATGGGACGTTTGCAGTTCCGTACTTCTTATGGACAAAATGTCTTGCGTCATTCGATTGAGGTTGCTAAATTGGCTGGTATTATGGCCAGCGAGCTTGGAGAAAATGCGGCCCTTGCCCGTCGTGCAGGATTCCTTCACGATATCGGAAAAGCCATTGACCGTGAAGTTGAAGGTAGCCACGTTGAAATCGGTATGGAATTGGCACGCAAGTACAAGGAACATCCAGTTGTGGTGAATACCATTGCTAGCCACCACGGTGACGTCGAAGCGGAAAGCGTGATTGCAGTAATCGTCGCTGCAGCAGATGCCTTGAGTGCAGCGCGTCCAGGTGCTCGTAGTGAGTCTCTTGAAAGCTACATCAAGCGTCTTCATGATTTGGAAGAAATTGCTAACGGCTTTGAAGGAGTACAAACTAGCTTTGCCCTTCAAGCAGGACGTGAAATCCGTATCATGGTCAATCCAGGACAAATCAAGGACGATAAAGTCACAATCTTGGCTCACAAAGTTCGTGAGAAAATTGAAAATAATCTCGATTACCCAGGAAATATCAAGGTAACCGTGATTCGTGAACTTCGTGCAGTAGATTATGCTAAATAAATAAGAAAGAGCAGTTGAAAAATTACTGCTTTTTTGTTACACTAGATAGAAAGACTGTAGAAGGATAGTTTGCGCAAAATGCTACTACCTGAAGGGAAATCTTATTTTATTTTTACAGACTGACTAAAAGGAGATACAATGGCAGACCGAGGCTTACTAATCGTTTTTTCTGGTCCTTCAGGGGTTGGAAAAGGAACGGTTAGAAGAGAGATTTTTGAGAGTTCTGAAAACCAATTTCAATACTCTGTATCGATGACGACACGCGCACAACGTCCTGGAGAAGTGGACGGTGTTGACTATTTCTTCCGTACTTGTGAAGAGTTTGAAGAGCTGATTCGTCAAGGTCAGATGTTGGAATACGCAGAATATGTCGGCAACTACTATGGAACGCCTCTGACCTATGTCAATGAAACCTTGGACAAGGGAATTGATGTGTTCCTTGAAATTGAAGTTCAAGGCGCTCTTCAGGTCAAGAAAAAGGTTCCAGATGCTGTCTTTATCTTTCTGACACCACCAGATTTGGATGAATTACAAGATCGTTTGGTAGGTCGTGGAACAGATAGCGCTGAAGTGATTGCCCAACGAATCGAAAAAGCCAAGGAAGAAATTGCCCTCATGCGAGAGTATGACTATGCGATTGTCAACGATCAGGTGCCCCTAGCTGCTGAGCGTGTCAAACGTGTGATCGAAGCAGAGCACTTCCGTGTGGATCGTGTCATTGGTCACTATCAGGAGATGTTACCAAAATCTCCAACTACCCAATAAAATTTAGAAAATAGGTACAAGCAAATGATGTTAAAACCCTCTATTGATACCTTGCTCGACAAGGTTCCTTCAAAATATTCACTCGTAATCTTGGAAGCAAAACGTGCCCACGAATTGGAAGCAGGTGCGCCAGCAACTCAAGGTTTCAAGTCTGAAAAATCAACTCTTCGCGCTTTAGAAGAAATCGAATCAGGAAACGTTACAATTCACCCAGATCCAGAAGGAAAACGTGAAGCAGTGCGTCGCCGTATCGAAGAAGAAAAACGTCGCAAAGAAGAAGAAGAAAAGAAAATCAAAGAGCAAATCGCTAAAGAAAAAGAAGATGGTGAAAAAATTTAAGGTTGGGGGGACTCAATCTTATTTTT
Source organism: Streptococcus sp. Marseille-Q5986 (assembly GCF_946902915.1). GTDB lineage: Bacteria > Bacillota > Bacilli > Lactobacillales > Streptococcaceae > Streptococcus. The sequence goes on from NZ_CAMPPY010000001.1 coordinate 4,429, forward strand.
TCTATTGCAAGAATATACTGACAAGGAGGAGGTGAGAAGATGGCTATAGCCAAGATTATTGTGGATGTGCCTTTGATGCAGACGGACCAACCCTATAGTTATAGGATTCCTGAGGAATTTGAGGGAATGCTGGAAGTTGGGATGCGGGTCCATGTACCTTTTGGTAAGGGGAATCGCCTGATTCAAGGGATTGTTCTTGGTTTGGAGTTCCAACCAGATGAAGAAGGGGCAAGTCAAGATTTAAAAGATATTGCTGAAGTGCTGGATTTTTCACCTGTTCTCACGCAAGAACAACTCTGGCTGGCTGAGGAGTTACGCAAGTCCGTCTTTTCCTATAAAATCTCCATCCTCAAGGCCATGCTACCGGGATTTCTGAATTCTAGCTATGACAAAATTCTCTATCCTCTGGAAGGCTTGAGTCAGGAAGAGCGAGAGCGTTTGTTTGGTTCAGAAGATTCGCTTGCCTTTTCTTCTCTGGATTTAGGTAAGCAAGCTGAAATGATGCGTTTGACTAGAAAAGGCCTGCTTGGTCTAGAATATCAGGCGATTGATCAAAAGAAGGTCAAGACCCAGTCTTGGTATGAGGTAGACCTTGTTCAGTTAGAAGGTGTAGAGATTTCTGCGCGCGCCAAGAAAAAGTTGGAATTGAGAGATTATTTGCTGTCTCATCCAGAGAGTGCTTCCTTGGCTAGTTTGTTAGAGTCCTACTCGCGGGAACAAGTCAACTTCTTTGTGAAGCAAGGAGCTGTGTCCATAGTTCGAAAGGAAGTGCAACGCTCAGCTGCTTATTTTGAAGGCATTGAAGCTAGTACACCTTTGGAACTAAATCCAGAGCAAAGACAGGCGCGTGATGCGGTTGTCTTTGCTATTGGTAGTCATCAACCTCCCTTCCTCCTTCAAGGGATTACAGGAAGTGGGAAGACAGAGGTTTACTTGCAGATTATCCAAGGAGCCTTGGACAAGGGCAAGACAGCTATTTTGCTGGTACCTGAGATTTCCTTGACTCCACAAATGACAGAGCGTTTTATTGCTCGCTTTGGTGAGCAAGTGGCCATTCTTCACTCAGGCCTATCCAATGGTGAAAAGTATGACGAATGGCGCAAGGTTGAGCGTGGGGACGCTCAAGTTGTTGTTGGTGCTAGATCAGCCATCTTTGCTCCTCTGAAAAATCTAGGTGTTATGATTATCGACGAAGAGCATGAAGCTAGCTACAAACAAGACAGCAATCCCCGGTACCATGCTAGAGAGGTCGCCATTTTACGGGCCCAGTACAATCAAGCAGCCCTAGTTCTCGGCTCAGCGACACCGAGCTTAGAAAGCCGTGCGCGGGCTGGAAAAGGTGTCTATCAACATTTACGTCTGACCCAACGTGCTAATCCTCTAGCCACGATTCCTGAGGTTCAAGTGATTGACTTTCGAGACTATATCGGGCAGAATGAGACGTCAAACTTTACGCCTCCTTTACTAGAGGCCATCCAAGATCACCTGGATAAGAAAGAACAGGTAGTCCTCATGCTCAATCGCCGTGGTTATTCTAGCTTTGTCATGTGTCGGGAATGTGGAACGGTGGATACTTGTCCTAACTGTGACATTTCCTTGACCTTGCACATGGATACCAAGACCATGAACTGCCATTATTGTGGTTTCTCGAAGGACATTCCTCAGGTCTGTCCTAACTGTAAGAGTCGCAGTATTCGTTACTATGGAACAGGGACTCAAAAGGCCTATGATGAGCTGGCAGAGCTCTTTCCTCAGGCTCGCATTCTGCGCATGGATGTGGATACGACCCGCAAGAAAGGTAGTCACCAAGCTCTGCTTGACCAGTTTGGGCTAGGGGAAGCAGATATCTTGCTGGGAACTCAGATGATTGCTAAGGGATTGGATTTTCCAAATGTGACTTTAGTCGGAGTGCTCAATGCGGATACGGCCTTGAATCTACCAGATTTCCGTTCTTCTGAGAGAACCTTCCAGCTCTTGACTCAGGTTGCAGGCCGGGCAGGCCGGGCTGAAAAAGCTGGTCAGGTCTTGATCCAGTCTTACAATCCTCAGCACTATGCTATAAGATTTGCCAAGGATCAGGATTACGAAGGCTTTTATGCCTATGAAATGGGAATCAGACGACAACTTGGTTACCCACCTTACTATTTTACGATTGGCATTACCCTTTCTCACAAGAAAGAAGAAGAGGTGGTTAAACGTGCCTATGAAGTTATGAACATTTTGCGGTCAGGTTTGTCTGAAATCAGTAATATCCTTGGACCGACGCCCAAACCCATTGCCCGTACCCACAACCTCTATCATTACCAGATTTTAATTAAATACCGTTTAGAAGATGAGCTGGGGGCGACCCTCAACCAGGTCTTGGCCTTGACTCAAGAACGGGAAAATAGTGAGCTCCGTCTCAGCATTGACCATGAGCCACAGCAATTTTTATAAGAAGGAGAAGATATGACAAAACTAATCTTTATGGGGACTCCCGATTTTTCAGCAACAGTTTTGAAGGGGTTGTTATCAGATGGCCGTTATGAGATTCTAGCTGTTGTGACCCAGCCAGACCGTGCTGTCGGCCGTAAAAAAGTAATCCAAGAAACCCCAGTCAAGCAGGCTGCCAAAGAAGCAGGACTTCCCATTTACCAGCCTGAAAACTTATCTGGAAGTCCAGAGATGGAAGCCATTATGAATTTAGGAGTAGATGGAATTATCACTGCTGCTTTTGGGCAATTTCTTCCAAGTAAACTCCTTGATAGCATGGATTTTGCGGTCAACGTTCATGCTTCCCTTCTTCCCAAACACCGTGGTGGCGCCCCCATTCATTATGCCTTGATTCAAGGGGATGAGGAAGCTGGTGTGACCATTATGGAGATGGTCAAGGAAATGGATGCAGGAGATATGATTTCTCGTCGCAGTCTTCCCATCACAGATGAGGACAATGTCGGCACCTTGTTTGAGAAATTAGCGATTGTTGGTCGTGACTTGCTTTTGGACACCCTTCCTGCCTATATTGCTGGGGAGATCAAACCTGTGCCTCAGGACCCAAGCCAAGTCACTTTCTCCCCAAATATCAAACCAGAGGAAGAAAAGTTGGATTGGAATAAGACTAATCGCCAACTCTTCAACCAAATACGTGGCATGAATCCATGGCCTGTGGCCCATACTTTTCTCAAGGGAGACCGCTTTAAGATTTACGAAACTCTACCAGTAGAAGGTCAGGGAGCTCCAGGCGAAATCCTCTCTATCGGTAAGAAAGAATTGATTGTCGCAACGGCAGAAGGAGCTTTGTCTCTCAAGCAAGTGCAGCCAGCAGGTAAACCTAAGATGGATATCGCTTCTTTCCTCAACGGAGTTGGACGGACATTAACTGTAGGAGAAGGATTTGGTGACTAAAGTAGAAACGGCTAGAAGTCTAGCTCTAGCAGTGCTAGAGGATGTTTTTGTCAATCAAGCATACTCAAATATTGCCTTAAATAAGCATCTCAAGGGAAGTCAACTCTCAGCAGCAAACAAGGGCTTGGTAACCGAGCTGGTCTATGGAACGGTAACCCGTAAATTGACTCTGGAATGGTACCTGTCCCACTTTATCGAAGACAGAGACCAGTTAGACAGCTGGCTCTATGTCCTTCTTCTCATGAGCGCCTACCAACTCCGCTATCTGGATAAGATTCCAGACCATGCTGTGGTTAATGAAGCAGTTGAATTAGCCAAATTCCGTAAAAAGGGCAGCGAAAAATTGGTCAACGCTGTCCTACGCCGTATTTTGCGTGAAGGGTGGCCAGATATTGCCAGCATCAAACGAAAAAATAAACGTGACTCCATTGCCTATTCTCTCCCAGTTTGGCTCGTGTCTAAACTTAAGGAAGAATATGGTGAAGAGCGAGCACAAGCCATCTTTGAAAGCCTTTTGGTGCGCAACAAGGCTAGTATTCGTGTGACTGACTTAAGCCGAAAAGAGGAAATTCAAGCCTTGTTAGAGGCGAGTGATTCAAGCTTGTCTCCTTCTGGTCTTATTAAGGAGCAGGGGCATTTTGCAGCTCATGATTTGTTTGCGGAGGGAGCCATTACCATCCAAGACGAGTCCAGTCAGTTGGTTGCTCCGACGCTTGATTTACAAGGTGAAGAGCGAGTGCTTGATACCTGTGCGGCTCCAGGTGGGAAAGCAGTACATATTGCTTCCTATCTCACGACAGGTCAGGTTACTGCTCTGGACCTTTACGATCACAAGTTGGACTTGATTCAAGAAAATGCTCAACGTCTGGGAGTTGCAGATCGGGTTCAAAGGCAAAAATTGGACGCTAGAAAGGTGCATGAGTTTTTTGGTCAGGCTTCTTTTGATAAGATTTTAGTAGATGCTCCTTGTTCAGGAATTGGTCTTTTGCGCCGCAAACCAGATATCAAATACAATAAAGAAACAGCAGATTTCGCGTCCTTACAAGAAATTCAGCTAGAAATATTAGGTAGTGTTTGTCAAACACTACGCAAAGGTGGTATAATAACGTATAGTACCTGTACTATTGTCTCAGAGGAGAATTTTCAAGTCGTTGAGGCGTTTTTAGAAAGTCATCCTGAGTTCGAGCAGGTTAAACTAGAACACGAATGCAAAGATATCCTGAAAGACGGCTGTATCCTGATCACTCCGGAATTGTATGGAAGCGATGGATTCTTTATCAGCCAATTTCGCAAGATATCAGAATAGGAAGGAACTGACACAATGGAAATAGCATTATTAACAGATGTTGGTCAGAAACGGACAAATAATCAGGACTATGTCAATCACTTTGTCAACCGTGCAGGACGCACTATGATCATCTTGGCTGACGGGATGGGAGGACACCGTGCAGGAAATATCGCTAGTGAGATGGCGGTAACAGACCTCGGTGTAGCTTGGGTGGATACCCAAATTGACTCAGTCAATGAAGTTCGTGAGTGGTTTGCCCACTACCTGGAGATTGAAAATCAAAAAATTCATCAACTAGGTCAGGACGAAGCCTACAGAGGCATGGGAACAACGCTAGAAGCTGTTGCGTTTATTGATAACCAAGCCATCTATGCTCACATTGGAGATTCTCGTATCGGTTTGATTCGTGGAGAAGAGTACCACCAGTTGACGAGTGACCATTCCTTGGTCAATGAATTGCTCAAGGCTGGTCAATTGACTCCAGAGGAGGCAGAAACTCACCCTCAAAAGAATATCATCACACAGTCTATCGGACAAAAAGATGAAATCCAGCCTGATTTTGGGATGATTACACTGGAGTCAGGAGATTATCTCTTGCTCAATAGTGACGGTTTGACCAATATGATTTTGGCAAGCGAGATTTATGATATCGTAACCAGCGATATTTCCCTAGCAGACAAGGCGGCCACCCTCATTCGTTTCGCTAACAATGCAGGAGGTTTAGACAACATTACGGTTGCCCTTGTTTACATGAACGAGGAGGCGGCAGAATGATCCAAATCGGCAGGAATTTTGCCGGGCGGTATCGGATTGTCAAGCAGATTGGTCGAGGAGGCATGGCAGATGTTTACTTGGCCAAGGATTTAATTCTAGACGGAGAAGAAGTGGCAGTGAAGGTCCTGAGAACCAACTACCAGACGGACCCGATAGCTGTAGCTCGTTTTCAGCGTGAAGCGAGAGCTATGGCAGAACTAGACCATCCTCATATCGTTCGGATAACAGATATCGGTGAAGAAGATGGCCAACAGTACCTAGCTATGGAATACGTAGCAGGACTTGACCTCAAGCGTTATATCAAAGAAAACTATCCTCTTTCAAATGAAGAGGCGGTTCGGATTATGGGACAGATTCTTTTGGCTATGCGTTTAGCCCATGCTCGAGGAATTGTTCACCGAGATTTGAAACCTCAAAATATCCTCTTGACGCCAGATGGAACTGCTAAAGTTACCGACTTTGGGATTGCCGTAGCCTTTGCGGAAACCAGTCTGACCCAGACAAACTCAATGTTAGGTTCTGTTCATTATTTGTCACCTGAGCAAGCGCGTGGTTCGAAGGCAACTGTGCAGAGTGATATCTATGCCATGGGGATTATTTTCTATGAGATGTTGACAGGCCATATCCCTTATGATGGGGATAGTGCGGTTACGATTGCCCTTCAGCATTTCCAGAAGCCACTTCCGTCGGTCATTGCTGAAAACCCATCTGTCCCTCAGGCTTTGGAAAATGTTGTCATCAAGGCAACTGCTAAGAAATTGTCTGATCGCTATCAGTCTGTTTCCGAAATGTATGTAGACTTGTCAACTAGCTTGTCTTATAATCGTCGGAATGAACCGAAACTGGTCTTTGACGATGCGAGTAAGGTGGATACGAAGACTTTACCTAAAGTTCCACAAAGTACACTGACATCGATTCCAAAAGCTCCGGCGCAGGAAGAACGTCCTCAGTCAAAGAAATTAACCCCAGAGCAAGCGCCTACGCAAAAGCCAACTAAAAAGCGGAAGTTTAAGGCTCGCTATATGATTCTTTTGGCTAGTCTTCTATTAGTTGCAGCCTCTTTAATCTGGATTTTGTCCAGAACACCAGCAACGATTGCTATTCCTGACGTGGGTGGACAAACTGTTGCAGAGGCAAAAGAAGCTCTTAAAAAATCCAAGTTTGAAGCTGGTGAAGAAAAGTCAGAGGCCAGCGATACTGTAGCAGAAGGACGCGTTATTCGGACCGATCCGGAAGCAGGTAGTAGCCGAAAAGAAGGAACCAAGGTTAATTTGATCGTTTCTTCTGGTAAGCAATCTTTCCAATTGAGCAATTATGTTGGACGCAAGTATACGGATGTCGTAGCTGAACTCAAGGAGAAGAAGGTTCCTGAAAATCTAATCAAGATGGAAGAGGAAGAATCCAGCGAAAGCGAACCTGGAACCATTCTCAGACAAAGTCCTGCGGCAGGTACGACTTATGAACTTTCAAAAGCCAGCACAATTACTTTAACGGTTGCTAAGAAAGTAACAAGCGTTTCTATGCCAAGTTATATTGGTTCAAGTCTCGAATTTACAAAGAATAATTTGACTCAGATTGTCGGTGTAAAAGAGGCCAATATTGAGATTGTCGAGGTTTCGACTGCTCCTGAAGGGACAGCAGAAGGTACAGTTGTAGATCAAACACCAAAAGCGGGTGAAAAGGTTGACCTTGCTAGCACGCGTATCAAACTTTCCATCTACAAACCGAAAACACCACCATCAATTTCATCTTCTAATTCTGCACAGCGTGGGAACCAAGGTTCTTCTACAACTCCAAATCAGGGGAACCAACAAGGGAATACTCCTTCAACTAGCCAATCAAATAGTGAAGGAACCCGTGAGAGTTCTCGAGATTAAACGAAGAACCTAGGACAAAATAGTTCTCAACCACAAAAAGCTAGAGATTCCCAATTGCAGAACTCTAGCTTTTTCATTTTAAGTCGTTCTCTTATTGTATTTTAGGAGCTTATTTGCCATAAGTACCAATCCCATGTCAATTCTCACTTGACGCATCCCTCTCAGATTACCTCTCTTGTACCCCAAACAAGCCTTTATCTGTCCAAAGACAGCGAAAATCTGTCTACCTTGGGGAGATAAAAGCGCCTGGCATTCTTTATTTTTTAAGTGCTGATAGCCTTCATTCATATACAGTCCCTTTTGAGGAGCTGATTCAGATTCATCAGCGTAGTAAACCTTGATTTCCTCTTGAAAGTCCGTCTCTGTTTTCTGATGTTTGATAGGGCGAAAACGATAACACCAGCCATCAGGATGTGTGTAGCTATCCTCCTTGCCATTATAGTACCAATTCCCTAAGTTTCTAGCTGACTGTGTATCCCCTCTCTTCTGTCCCTTATCAAACATGGCATATTTCATCAGATGGTTCACCTCCTTTTCATCTAAACGAAGGAGGTTCTCTTCACTTCCATATCCAGCATCTACGACAACTGTCTTTAGGTCATGTGGATAGGTTTCAAGGAAGGGGAGAAGAGTCTTGGTATCTGTCGGATTTGAGAAGACATCATAGTGAAGAAGAAATTGGTTTTCAGTAGCGATTTGAAGATGATAAGCAGCCTTGAGTGGGCCATTTTTCATATGGTCTTCTTTCATCCGTATAAAAGTGGCATCTGGATCTGTTCTTGCAGTTTGACGGAAAACTTGTCCCTTGCCTTTTTCCACACGAAACGATACTTGTTGGCATTGGCTTCAATCTTAGTCCCGTCAATACACAAACAATCTAAGGTCACTAACTCTTCCATTTTTAAACGAAGATTGAGGTCGATGAAAAGATCACGAATGAGTTCTTCCATCCCTTCGGCGACACGAAAACGCTTGATGGTGCGATAGCTAACAACCAACTGCCCTGTTAGGTACTGCATGGCGAGATTTTCAATCATCATTTTTTCAATTTTTCGAGCAGAGAAAATCCCTTGTGAAGAGGCAAATAAAAGAGTAGATACAAGCATTTTAGGGTGCTAAGACGGGCGAGCAGAGGCATGATAGAAGGAGGGAAAGGACTATCTTCCAAGGTATTCAGCACTTTTTCAATATCAAAGACGAGATGGTCTTGTGGCAAGAAAAAACGGATTTCTAGTGGTAAAGTTGTTTGATTTGTGTTATAGTGAATATGCATGAGATAGCCTTTCTAAATGGTGTATTGTGCAATTCTATTTTACCAAGACTATCGTAACCATGCAAAAAAGCAACGGCAAATCCGTTGCTTTTTTGGGATAAGAGACTATTGTCCTAGTTTTTTTCATTGATTTTTGTGATAAAATATAGGAAGCAGAAAAGGAGGAGAAAATGGACGAATCAAGAGAGTTGAATGCTGTTATTGATGTCATTATGTTAGCTGGAACCATTCTCTTAAAAAGCGGTTCGGAGATTTATCGGGTTGAGGACACCATGATCCGTATCGCTCATTCACAGGGAATAGTGGATTGCAACGTTCTTGCCATGCCAGCAGCTATTTTCTTTTCTATTGAGAATACCAATATTTCTCGTATGAAACGGGTAACTTCTTCCTCCTACAACATCGAAAAAGTCTGCGATGTGAACCAAGTATCACGGGAGTTTGTCGGAGGGCAGATTGATCTCTCTACAGCCTTTGAAAGGCTAAAGGAAATCAGAAATCAAGCTCTTCCTTATACCAAGTTCCAAGTGACTATTGCAGCAACTCTCAGTGCCCCTTTTTTCTCAATTATGTTCGGGGGGAATACCTATGATGCTTTTGGTGCAGCCATTGCGACCTTGCTTGGCTTTGCTTTCTCTCTCTATGTGGAGAAGTTTGTCCGCATTCCTTTTGTAACCGCCTTTGCAGGGGCCTTTGTTTTTGGCTTGATTGCCCAGTTCTGGGTCCGCTATACAGGATTTCCTTCGACGGCAGACTTGATCATAGCGGGAGCCGTCATGCCCTTTGTTCCGGGGATTGCTCTGACAAATGCAGTTCGGGATATTATGACCAACCATATCAACTCTGGTATGAGCAAGATGTTTGAATCCCTGCTCATTACCCTCGCTTTAGGGGCCGGTACCTCCGTCGCTCTAGTTTTGATGACATAAGATGACTCTAACAAGTATTTTACTCCAAGCAGTAGCGAGTTTACTCGCCATTATCACCTTTCTAATCGTACTGAATGTTCAACGCTCCATGCTCCTACCTGGTGGTGTTCTGGGAATGGGTGTCTGGCTCCTCTACCTCGTGCTCAAAGAACCAACCAATGTTATTGTTGCAACCTTTATTGCAGCAGTGGTTGGTTCTTGCATCAGCCAAATTTTAAGTATTGTCTATAAGACGCCAGCAGTGGTCTTTGTCTTGGCCATTCTTGCCCCCTTGGTGCCCGGCTATCTATCCTATAGAACGACAGCTTTCTTTGTGACAGGCGATTACAGCCATGCCCTTACCAGTGCAACGCTAGTAGTTATGTTGGCTCTGGTCATTTCTATCGGGATGGCAAGTGGAACAGTGATTCTAAAGCTTTATTACTATATCCGAAAACAGCGAGACATATCCTCCTAATGCTGTCAAAGCAAAGACTTGGCTAAATTCCCAAACTAAGTTCCACTTCGGTCAAGAAAGTGGAAGTTACTTTGAGAAATTACCAATTTAAGAAAAACGAGCATTTTTTATAAAAGCCTTTACAAAAAAAAAAAGTGGTATAATTAATAAACAAGTAAAGACAAACGTTTTCGTAAAACGTTTGCCTAAATAAAAATAAAGGAGATTTGAATGATGAAAGATACATTCAAAAATGTCTTGTCTTTCGAGTTTTGGCAGAAATTCGGTAAGGCTTTGATGGTGGTTATCGCGGTTATGCCGGCTGCTGGTTTGATGATTTCAATCGGTAAGTCTATCGTGATGATTAACCCAACCTTTGCACCACTTGTAATCACAGGTGGAATTCTTGAGCAAATCGGTTGGGGGGTTATCGGTAACCTTCACATTTTGTTTGCCCTAGCCATTGGAGGAAGCTGGGCTAAAGAACGTGCTGGTGGTGCTTTTGCCGCTGGTCTTGCCTTCATATTGATTAACCGTATCACTGGTACAATCTTTGGTGTATCAGGCGATATGTTGAAAAATCCAGATGCTATGGTAACTACTCTCTTTGGTGGTTCAATCAAAGTTGCTGATTACTTTATCAGTGTTCTTGAGGCTCCAGCCTTGAACATGGGTGTATTCGTAGGGATCATCTCAGGTTTTGTAGGGGCAACTGCTTACAACAAATACTACAACTTCCGTAAACTTCCTGATGCACTTTCATTCTTCAACGGGAAACGTTTCGTACCATTTGTAGTTATTCTTCGTTCAGCGATTGCTGCGATTCTACTTGCTGCCTTCTGGCCAGTAGTTCAAACAGGTATCAATAACTTTGGTATCTGGATTGCCAACTCACAAGAAACTGCTCCAATCCTTGCACCATTCTTGTATGGTACTTTGGAACGGTTGCTCTTGCCATTTGGTCTTCACCACATGTTGACAATCCCAATGAACTACACAGCTCTTGGTGGTACTTATGACATTTTAACTGGTGCAGCTAAAGGTACTCAAGTATTCGGTCAAGACCCACTATGGCTTGCATGGGTAACAGACCTTGTAAACCTTAAAGGTACTGATGCTAGTCAATACCAACACTTGTTAGATACAGTACATCCAGCTCGTTTCAAAGTTGGACAAATGATCGGTTCATTCGGTATCTTGATGGGTGTGATTGTGGCTATCTACCGTAATGTCGATGCTGACAAGAAACACAAATACAAAGGTATGATGATTGCAACAGCTCTTGCAACATTCTTGACAGGGGTTACTGAACCAATCGAATACATGTTCATGTTCATCGCAACACCTATGTATCTTGTTTACTCACTTGTTCAAGGTGCTGCCTTCGCTATGGCTGACGTTGTAAACCTACGTATGCACTCATTCGGTTCAATCGAGTTCTTGACTCGGACACCTATTGCAATCAGTGCTGGTATCGGTATGGATATCATTAACTTCGTTTGGGTAACTGTTCTCTTTGCCGTAATCATGTACTTTATTGCAAACTTCATGATTCAAAAATTCAACTACGCAACTCCAGGGCGTAACGGAAACTACGAAACTGCTGAAGGTTCAGAAGAAGCTAGCAGTGAAGTGAAAGTTGCAGCAGGTTCTCAAGCTGTAAATATTATCAACCTTCTTGGTGGACGTGCAAACATCGTTGATGTTGACGCATGTATGACTCGTCTTCGTGTAACTGTTAAAGATGCAGATTGCGTTGGTACTGAGGAACAATGGAAAGCTGAAGGAGCTATGGGTCTTGTTATGAAAGGACAAGGTGTCCAAGCTATCTACGGACCAAAAGCTGACGTATTGAAATCTGATATCCAAGATATTCTTGACTCAGGTGAAATCATTCCTGAAACTCTTCCAAGCCAAATGACAGAAGCACAACAAAACACGGTTCACTTCAAAGGTCTTACTGAGGAAGTTTACTCAGTAGCAGACGGTCAAGTTGTTGCTTTGGAACAAGTAAAAGATCCAGTATTTGCTCAAAAAATGATGGGTGATGGATTTGCAGTAGAGCCTGCAAATGGAAATATTGTATCTCCAGTTACAGGTACTGTATCAAGCATCTTCCCTACAAAACATGCTCTTGGTCTAGTGACTGAAGCAGGTCTTGAAGTGCTTGTTCACATTGGTTTGGACACAGTAAGTCTTGAAGGAAAACCATTTACCGTTCATGTTGCGGAAGGACAAAAAGTTGCAGCAGGTAATCTTCTTGTTACAGCTGACTTGGATGCTATTCGTGCAGCGGGTCGTGAAACTTCAACAGTCGTTGTCTTCACAAATGGTGACGCAATTAAATCAGTTAAATTAGAACAAACAGGTTCTCTTGCAGCTAAAACAGCAGTTGCTAAAGTAGAATTGTAATATACTTGAGGTTGGAAACTGTTTTCCAACCTCTTGTTTTAGGAGAAAAGCATGAAATTTTTAACACTCAATACTCATAGCTGGATGGAAAAAGAAGCTGAGAAAAAATTCCAGCTTTTACTTGAAGATATTCTTGAAAAGGACTATGATTTGATTTGTTTCCAAGAAATCAATCAGGAGAACACTTCGCCAGAGGTGGAGGTTAACGACTTTTATCAAGTATTGCCAGCAGCAGAGCCTATTCATCAAGACCATTATGTTAGACTCTTGGTTGAAAAGTTGTCTGAGAAAGGGAAAGATTACTACTGGACTTGGGCCTATAACCATATCGGTTATGACCGTTACCATGAAGGTGTTGCTATCTTGTCTAAAACACCGATTGAAGCCAGAGAAATTTTGGTTTCAGATGTGGATGATCCAACAGACTATCATACTCGCCGTGTTGCCTTGGCTGAAACTGTAGTTGCTGGTAAGGAGCTTGCAGTTGCTAGTGTTCACCTTTCTTGGTGGGATAAAGGGTTCCAAGAAGAATGGGCACGATTTGAGGCTGTCTTGAAAGAATTGAGCAAGCCACTTTTACTAGCTGGAGATTTCAACAATCCGGCTGGACAGGAAGGCTACCAAGCTATTTTAGCTAGTCCATTAGGCTTACAAGACGCCTTTGAAGTTGCTCAAGAGAAAAGTGGTAGCTATACGGTTCCACCAGAAATTGATGGCTGGAAGGGGAATACAGAACCCCTTCGAATTGACTATGTTTTTACTACCAAGGAGTTAGCGGTGGAAAGTTTACATGTCGTATTTGATGGTAATAAGAGTCCACAAGTGAGTGATCACTATGGCTTGAATGCTCTTTTAAACTGGAAATAAAGATTGAAAAGAGGTTGGAATCGCGAAGGTCCAGCCTTTTTCTGACTAGAAAAGGTATTGGAAATAGCCTAAATAAGTGAGACTACTGAAATGAAATAAAATATGGTATAATCGATAGGATAGATAGAATCGAGGATATTATGTCATTTACGAAATTTCAATTTAAGAACTATATTAGAGAAGCCTTGGAGGAGTTAAAATTTACAGCTCCAACAGAGGTGCAGGATAAGTTGATTCCTATTGTTTTGGCAGGTCGTGACCTAGTCGGTGAATCAAAAACAGGTTCGGGTAAGACTCATACTTTCTTGTTACCGATTTTTCAACAATTAGATGAAGCTAGCGATAGTGTGCAAGCGATCATTACTGCTCCAAGTCGTGAGTTGGCTACTCAGATCTACCAAGCAGTCCGTCAAATCGCTGCCCACTCTGAAGTGGAAGTTCGTGTGGTTAATTATGTGGGTGGTACGGATAAGGCGCGCCAGATTGAGAAATTGGCAAGCAATCAGCCTCATATTGTTATTGGAACACCAGGCCGTATCTACGACTTGGTTAAATCCGGTGATTTGGCTATTCACAAGGCCAAGACCTTTGTGGTCGATGAGGCAGACATGACCTTGGATATGGGATTCTTGGAGACGGTTGATAAGATTGCTGGCAGCCTTCCAAAAGACCTGCAATTCATGGTCTTCTCAGCGACTATTCCACAAAAGTTGCAACCATTCTTGAAAAAATACTTGTCAAATCCTGTCATGGAGAAAATCAAGACCAAGACAGTCATCTCAGATACGATTGATAATTGGTTGATTTCGACTAAGGGTCGTGACAAGAATACTCAGATTTATGAATTGACTCAATTGATGCAGCCTTATTTGGCAATGATTTTCGTCAATACTAAGACACGTGCTGATGAATTGCATGCCTACTTGACTGCTCAAGGATTGAAGGTAGCAAAGATTCATGGAGAGATTGCTCCTCGTGAACGCAAGCGGATCATGAATCAGGTGAAAAATCTGGATTTTGAGTACATTGTCGCAACGGACTTGGCAGCGCGTGGAATTGACATTGAAGGTGTCAGCCATGTTATCAATGATGCCATTCCGCAAGACTTGTCCTTCTTTGTACACCGAGTTGGACGGACTGGGCGCAACGGTCTACCTGGTACAGCTATTACCCTTTACCAGCCAAGTGATGACTCGGATATCCGTGAGTTGGAGAAATTAGGGATCAAGTTTAATCCTAAGATGGTCAAAGACGGAGAGTTTCAAGATACCTACGACCGTGATCGTCGTGCTAATCGTGAAAAGAAGCAGGATAAACTTGATATTGAAATGATTGGCTTGGTCAAAAAGAAAAAGAAAAAAGTCAAACCGGGCTATAAGAAGAAGATTCAATGGGCGGTTGATGAAAAACGTCGTAAAACAAAGCGTGCGGAAAATCGTGCTCGCGGTCGTGCAGAGCGAAAAGCTAAACGCCAAACATTTTAAGAACAAAATTGGAGCTGAATGGCTCCTTTTTGTAACGTTATTTTATAAGTTATCGAAAAGAATGCAAAAATGAGTAAAAAGTGGTATAATGATAAGGTTATATAGTCCCGATAAGATGGTAGAAATTTCTATCAGTACTTTGTAACTCTATAACAATATTTTTTAAGGGGGGACATTTTTATGTCAGAACGTAAATTATTCACGTCTGAATCTGTATCTGAGGGGCATCCAGATAAGATTGCAGACCAAATTTCAGATGCGATTTTGGATGCTATTTTAGCAAAGGATCCAGAGGCGCATGTTGCTGCTGAGACAGCTGTATACACTGGTTCTGTCCACGTTTTTGGTGAAATTTCTACAAATGCTTATGTAGATATCAACCGTGTGGTTCGTGATACCATTGCAGAGATTGGTTATACGAATGCAGAATATGGTTTTTCTGCGGAAACAGTTGGAGTTCATCCATCGCTTGTTGAGCAGTCGCCGGATATTGCCCAAGGTGTTAACGAAGCCTTGGAAGTCCGTGGAAATGCGGATCAAGATCCGCTTGATTTGATTGGAGCTGGAGATCAAGGTCTCATGTTTGGATTTGCAGTGGATGAAACAGAAGAACTCATGCCATTGCCAATCTCACTCAGCCACAAGCTGGTTCGTCGTTTGGCAGAACTTCGTAAGTCTGGTGAAATCAGCTATCTTCGCCCAGATGCCAAATCACAAGTTACGGTTGAGTACGATGAAAATGATCGTCCAGTACGTGTGGACACAGTCGTTATTTCAACTCAGCACGACCCAGAAGCTACTAATGAACAAATCCACAAAGATGTGATTGACAAGGTCATCAAAGAGGTTATTCCAGCTTCTTATTTAGATGAGCAAACAAAATTCTTCATCAATCCGACTGGCCGCTTTGTAATCGGTGGACCTCAAGGAGACTCAGGTTTGACTGGTCGTAAGATCATCGTGGATACGTATGGTGGCTATTCTCGTCATGGTGGCGGAGCCTTTTCTGGTAAGGATGCGACGAAGGTGGATCGTTCAGCCTCTTATGCGGCTCGCTACATTGCCAAGAATATCGTGGCAGCAGGTCTTGCTAAGAAAGTAGAAGTACAATTGGCCTATGCCATCGGTGTGGCGCAGCCTGTCTCTGTTCGCATCGATACTTTCGGTACAGGAACTGTAGCTGAAAGCCAACTTGAAAAAGCAGCGCGTCAAATCTTCGACCTTCGCCCTGCAGGAATTATCCAAATGCTGGATCTTAAACGTCCAATTTACCGTCAAACAGCGGCTTATGGACACATGGGACGTACAGATATTGACCTTCCATGGGAACGTTTGGATAAAGTAGATGCTTTGAAAGAAACTGTGAAATAAAAATAAAAGGCTCTTTGTCAAGTATATCAAGGGCTTTAAGTAAAAAAGAAATAAGACAGTAGCTATAAAAAATATTTTCAAAAATATCAGAAAACACTTGCAAACGTTTTCTCCTTGTGATATACTATTGTCATCTAAAGAAAATGTTTGCGCTACCGCTCAAGCATTTCTAATAATAATAGGAGGTCCAATTATTATGAATTGGAAAAAATTAGCTGTCGGCACTCTATCTCTTGCTTCTGTAGCAACTCTTGCTGCATGTGGTAGTTCTTCTAATAAAAAAGCTGAGTCAGATTCTAAGACTCTGACAGTTTCTGTTGACAAAGGATACGTTGAGTACATCAAGAGTATCAAAGAAAAATTTGAAAAAGACAATGGTGTAACCATCAACGTAAAAGAAGAAGGTATGATTGATACTCTAGACAAATTGTCTACTGATGGACCAACTGGTGCAGCTCCGGATGTCTTTATTGCTCCTTACGACCGCGTTGGGGGACTTGGTAAAGATGGACAAATTGCTGAAGTATCACTCGGCAACAAAGAACAGTTTGATAAAACAACTCAAAATTTGGTAACTTTAGGCGGTAAAGTATACGGAGCTCCTGCTGTTATTGAGACGCTTGTTCTCTACTATAACAAGGACTTGATTTCTGCAGCGCCCAAAACATTTTCTGAGTTAGAAACTCTTCAAAAAGATTCAAAATATGCATTTGCAGGTGAAGACGGTAAAGCAACTGGTTTCCTTGCAAAGTGGACTGACTTCTACTTTGCATACGGATTGCTAGCCGGTTATGATGGATATGTCTTTGGTAAAGATGGTACAGATCCTAAAGATGTCGGTCTTGGCAACGATGGTGCTATCAAAGGACTTGAATACGCTAAAACTTGGTATGATGTGTGGCCTCAAGGTATGCAAGATCCTACCAAGGCAGGGGATTTTATTACTGAACAATTTACAAAAGGCAAAACAGCTGCTATTATTGACGGACCTTGGGCAGCTGCTTCATTGAAAGAAGCAGGGGTCAATTATGGTGTAGCAACTATTCCAACACTTCCAAACAACGGTAAATACAAAGCCTTCGGTGGTGGTAAAGCTTGGGTTGTTTCAAACTACAGCAAAAACATGGAAGTTGCTCAAAAATTCCTTGATTACGTAACAAACAAAGACAATCAAAAAGCCTTCTACGACAATACTCAAGAAATTCCAGCAAACACACTTGCTCGCACTTATGCTTCAGAAAAAGGAAATGAGTTGACTTCAGCTGTTATCGCACAATTTGCTGATGCTCAGCCAATGCCAAACATTCCTGAAATGGCGGAAGTTTGGAACCCTGCAGCTACAATGTTCTTTGATGTAGCTTCAGGTCAGAAAGCTGCTAAAGACGCTGCTAAGGAAGCAATAAAGGCTATTAAAGAAACGATTGAACAAAAATACGCCGAATAAGTTCGTAAAGACATCGCACTAGTCAAGTGTTCTGTATTACCAACAAAAAGCTGATTCAGATATATTTTTGTTCAGCTTTTTCTCTTTGCTAAACTACCTTAGTTAGGAGAGAAAAGATTGAACAGTTCCAAAAGAAAGGCTACTATGAACAAAGCAGGATTTTTGCATATTCCAGACTCTAGATATTGTTTTGCCACTTCCGACAACGAAGTAGTCATTCGTTTACGAGTCGCTAAAGAAGACAAACATCTTCGTTTTTCTCTCGTTTATGGCAACAAATACCGTTACCATCTTGAACAAGAAGAAAAAAAACTGACACTCAAATACATAGATCATCTCCATGCCTATTATGAAGTAAAATTAACCTTGAGAGATTTGCGTTTAGCTTATGTGTTTAAGTTTGAAGAGGATGGAAAAATCTACTATTTTAGCGAAAGTGGGATCACAGAGACCTATGACTTTGATTATGCCTTTTATGACTTTTTCCAAATGCCTTACATCAATCCAGTCGATGTCCATCGGGTAGTTGATTGGGCAGATGGTGCCGTCTTTTATCAAATCTTTGTTGACCGCTTTTTCCGTGGCGATATGGAGAAAGACGATACATACATCAACATGGCCTGGACAGCTAAACCATTGCCAACTAGTTTGGCTGGGGGGGATTTGGAAGGGATTCGCCAAAAATTATCTTACCTCAAAGAATTAGGGGTTAATACAATTTATTTGACTCCTATCTTCCAATCCAACAGTAATCATAAATATGATATCAACGATTACTATAGTGTAGACAAACATTTTGGTAGCAAATTCAGTTTGAGACAACTGATTGACGACTTGCATGCCCTAGATATGAAAATTGTTTTAGATGCTGTCTTCAACCATAGTAGTGACTTACTCCCAGAGTTTCAGGACGTCCTTTCTAAAGGGAGGAAATCTGTCTATTTTGATTGGTTCATGATTCACGGCGACCACATAGATCAAGAGAATCTCAATTATGAAACCTTTGGAGCAGTGGCACAAATGCCTAAATTGAACACTTCTAACCCTGAAGTCCAAGATTACCTACTAGCAATCACGCGCTATTGGACACAAGAATTCCAATTAGATGGATGGCGCCTAGATGTATCGGATGAAGTCTCACACGATTTTTGGAAACAATTTAGAAAAACTGTCAAAGCAATTAATCCAAATCTCATTATTATTGGTGAAAACTGGCATGATGCGTACCCGTATCTACAAGGTGACCAATATGATAGCATTATGAATTATGCATTCACCAAAGCTTGCCTAGATTATTTTGCAAACAACAACTTATCCTCTCAAGGTATGGCGGAACGACTAAATCACATTCTCATGAGAAATACTGATGCGGTCAATCGTATGAATCTCAATCTCTTAGATTCACATGATACACACCGCTTCTTCACACAAGTTAACAAATCAGTTGATAAACTGTTGGCTGCTACCGCTCTTCTTTTTACTTTTACAGGCATCCCCTGCCTCTATTACGGTACTGAATTAGGAATGGAAGGGGGCTATGACCCTGACTGCCGTAGAGGTTTTAATTGGGATGAAACCAGTTGGAACCGCGAACTGTTATCAAAAATGAAGCAGATTATCACCTTAAAACAAAATAGCCTTATCCAAATTGGAGACATAGCAATCACTGCTAACAGCAATCTCCTGTCGCTAAAACGGACTTCTAAGGAGCACACCTTAGAACTACTCATAAACAATGGAGAGGAAGAGGAGGTCGGGGTATATGCAGAAAATGTGATTGTAGAAAATGGTTTCTCTAATAATAAATTAAAGAAAAATGGTTTCTTAATACACTCATCATCTCTCTAGGAGAAAACAACTATAAAAAAAAATAAGAGATACATCATTTCTGCTCTAGCAACTATTGCACTATCCACTCTCTTTAGTACTGTACAAGCTGATGAAGCAAATGCCGTCACAAATAAAGCAGACTTCTCAACTGATTCTATCTACCAAATTGTCACAGACCGATTTGCTGATGGCGATACTAGTAACAATGCACAAGGAGAGTTATTCGATAAGGCTGACCCTCGTAAATATCACGGAGGCGACTGGCAGGGAATTATCTCAAAAATTAAAGATGGCTATTTGACCAAAATGGGAATTTCAGCAATCTGGATTTCTTCACCTGTAGAAAATATTGAAGTTATTGACCCATCTTCAAAAAGTGCTGCTTATCATGGTTATTGGGCTAAAGATTTTTTTCGTACAAACCAACACTTTGGTAGCATGGAAGATTTCAAAGAATTAGTGACCGTAGCACATCAAAATGGTATCAAAATTGTCATCGATTTTGCACCTAACCACACATCAACTGCTGAATATCAAGGGTTCACATTTCCAGAAGATGGAGCTCTTTACCGAGATGGACAATTAATTGGGAAATTTAGTAGCGACAGCGAAAATATCTTCAATCATGAATCTTGGTCAGACAAACCTGATTTAGAGAATGGCATTTATCACAGCCTCTATGGTCTCGCAGACTTGAATAATCTCAATCCAACAGTTGATAACTATATGAAGGATGCTATTCAATTGTGGTTAGACATGGGAGTAGATGGTATTCGAGTAGATGCTGTTAAACATATGTCTCTTGGTTGGCAGAAAAACTGGTTGAGTAGCATCTATGAAAAGCATAATGTGTTTGCTTTTGGTGAATGGTTTGTCGGAGGAACTGACAATGATCCAGCAATGTCACAGTTTGCTAATACTAGTGGTATGAGTCTACTTGACTTCCGATTTGCAAATGCCGTTCGAAATCTGTATACTAATCTTTCAGCCTCAATGACAGATTTCTACAACGTCTTAAAAGTAACAGAGAACGATTACGAAGAAGTCAGTGACCAAGTTACCTTCATTGATAATCACGATATGAAGCGTTTTTCAACTATAGTTAACGGGAATCAAACAGCTGTACATCAGGCTTATGCTCTCTTGCTGACCTCAAGAGGCGTTCCAAATCTTTACTACGGTAGTGAGCAGTACGCACAAGGTGAGGATGACCCAGCTAATCGCGGAGACATGACTAGCTTTGATCAAAATTCGGTAGCTTACCAAGTCATCAGCAAGTTAGCACCACTCCGCAAGAGCAATCAAGGTCTGGCTTACGGAAATACGCAAGAACGTTGGATTAACCAAGATGTCCTTGTTTTCGAGAGAAAATTCGGTGACCATGTTGCGTTGGTTGCTGTTAATAAAAACCAATCTCGTTCTTACCAAATTACAGGCGCACATACGGATTTACCAGATGGAAAATACTCAGATAAATTGGATGGCATCCTAGGCGGTTCCGAATTAGTCGTTTCTTCATCTGGAACTGTTCAAGACTTTGAATTATCTCCTGGTGAAGTTGCTGTCTGGACCTTTGAGGGTAAAGGGCAAGAATTAAACTTAGCCGATGTAGACACCTCAATGGGCTTACCTGGCAACACAATCGTATTAACAGGACAAGGTTTTGGTACACAAGCTGGAACTGTATCCTTCAACGATACGAACGCACAAGTGCTTGAGTGGAACAATACTTTAATCAAAGTGAAAGTTCCTCAACTAACCGCCGGTTCTTATGCTATTTCAGCAACAATTAGTGAAGGTACACACAGCAACGCTTTCGCAAACTTTGAAGTGTTGTCTGGCAAACAAGTTCCTGTACGTTTGAAAATCAATAACTTATCAACATCATGGGGAGAACAGCTATATCTAGTCGGAAATGTTCCTGAATTAGGTGGTGGGGATGTCAATAAAGCAATTGGGCCTCTCTTTAACCAAACACAATCAATAGCGAGTTACCCTAACTGGTTCTACGATGTTAGCCTTCCAAGCAACACAGACATTCAATATCAATTTGTCAAGAAAGATAGCAATGGCAATGTTGCATGGAAAAGCGATTACAACAGCTTTAAAACAGAAGATAAGGCTACCACCGTTACATTAAAAGAATAAATACGTAGTTTCAGAAAGGAGACGCGATGGAACAAAAACAACATAACCCTCGGGTAGCCATGTGGCTTTCCCTCATTCTAGGACTGGGGCAATTCTATAACAAACAGAAGGCGAAGGGAGCTTTCCTCCTTACTGTCTTCTTTCTTGAATTAATTGAAATAGTTACCTTTGGTATCCCTGCTATCCAAGGATTAATCACTCTCGGGGATACACCTGTCATTGATCACTCCCTATTCCTATTAATCAAGGGTGCAATGCAGCTGATTCTCTTCCTTGTAATGATTATCGTCCATATTATTTGTATGAGGGATGCAAAAAAGACCGCTGAAATGCTCAATCAAGGAATGAAAGTTCCTATGACAGCCAAGGAAACTCTGCAAACAATTTACGAGAACAGTTTCCCTTATTTATTGACAATTCCTGCTTACTTAGCCATGACATTTGCTATTGTCTTTCCTGTATTGGTTACAGTCTTTATCGCTTTTACAAACTACGACTTTAGACATATCCCTCCACAAAAATTACTGGATTGGGTTGGCTTCGAAAATTTTGTGAATATGGTCGGGCTAAGCACCTTCCGTAGTGCCTTCTCGTCTGTTTTATCTTGGACATTTATTTGGACGTTGGCAGCTTCTACCTTACAAATTGTATTAGGTGTATTTACTGCTATCATTGCAAATCAGCCATTCATCAAGTTCAAACGTATCTTCGGGGTTATTTTCCTCCTACCTTGGGCTGTGCCTGCCTTTATTTCTATTATGAGTTTTGGAAACTTTTTCAATGACTCTATTGGTGCAATGAATGTGCAAGTTTTACCTTTCATTGAGAAAATATTACCATTCCTTGACTTTGGGATTGTTCCTTGGAAAACAGATCCTACTTGGACAAAAATAGCTGTTGTAATGGTGCAGGGGTGGCTTGGTTTCCCTTATATCTATATTTTGGTATCTGGTATACTACAATCAATTCCATCTGATTTATATGAAGCAGCTATTATTGATGGTGCTAGCGCTTGGCAAAAATTCTGGAAAATTACACTTCCAATGATTTTAGTTGTAGCCGCTCCAACCTTTATTTCACAATATACTTTCAACTTTAACAACTTCTCTATCATCTACCTCTTTAATAACGGTGGACCTGGTAGCGTTGGTGGCGGTGCAGGTTCTACAGATATTTTGATTTCTTGGATTTACAAGTTGACTACTCAGACTTCACCTCAATTTTCAATGGCGTCTGCTGTCACCTTGATTATTTCACTGATTGTCATCTCTGTATCCCTCATCACCTTTAAAAAATTCAATGCATTTGATATGGAGGACCGATAAATGACAGGAAAGTTTCAAAAAAGTTCCCTAAAGCGTAATCGATTTCTCACTCAATTCTTTACCTACGCTTATCTTGTTCTACTGGCAATTATTATCCTGTTTCCAATTTTAGTAACTGTTAGTTCAGCCTTTCGACCAAGTAATATCACTTCCTTCACTTTCACTCTGGATGGTGACTGGACGGTAGAGAATTTCCGAAGACTGTTTACAGAAACTCTATATGGTCGTTGGTATATGAACACTTTGATTGTTGCCTTCTTCACGATGCTCATTCAAGTAACTGTTATTACATTAACAGGTTATGCCTACAGTAGATATAACTTTGTCGGCCGTAAGAAAAGTTTGCTGTTCTTCTTGGTTATTCAAATGGTTCCTACCATGGCTGCTTTGACTGCTTACTTCGTTATGGCATGGCTCTTCAATGCCCTTAATCATTACTGGTTCCTAATTCTGATTTACGTAGGCGGTGGTATTCCGATGAATGCTTGGCTCATGAAAGGGTATTTTGACACTGTCCCTTATGATCTTGATGAATCTGCCAAACTGGACGGAGCTGGGCATTTCAAGACCTTCTACCAAATCGTCCTCCCACTGGTAAAACCTATGATTGCCGTACAGGCCTTATGGGCATTTATGGGACCATTTGGTGATTTCATACTGGCAAAATTCTTACTTCGTTCACAAGAAAATTACACAGTAGCCGTCGGGCTTCAAACGTTTATTATTGATGCTAAAAATCAAAAAATAACTCTCTTTGCAGCTGGAGCTATCCTAATTGCTGTCCCTATTTCCATCCTATTCTTCTTCCTACAAAAGAACTTTGTATCTGGATTAACCAAGGGTGGTACAAAAGGGTAGTTGAAAAGTGCTACAGTATATTTTATAGTAGTGTAGAAGTCAACGCTGACTATACAGAAGATGAAGAGACTGAGACAAAAGTCTAACCTCAAATATAAAAAGCGAACAAAACGAGTTATCTGACATTCAGAATTCGGCTCTTTGTAAACTGTAGTGGGTTGAAGTCAGCTAAGATCGAGAAAGGACGAATTTCGTCCTTTCTTTTTTGAGTGCCATTCCAATCTTTTTTGCTTAGATTTTTGCTATAATATTACTTATTCACAATTTATTTTGATTATGAAAAAGTTTGGTGATTAATGTCTCGGCCTGTTGAATTACTAAAGAAACGTTACTTAGAAAAGAAGCCTGATTTATTTGTGGAAATTGAGCTGGAGTATCCTGTTGTGAATTTAGAGGGCAATGCTACGGATATCGAGGTTGTTAGGGAGCTGTTGCGATATTTACCATCAGTACTGGGCTTTACCATCGAAAAAGTGGATGATTTTGGAAATCCAATTCAGTTACTTGATCCAGTCAGCCAAGATACGATCTTATTCGAGGTTCTTATACGACAATTGAGATTGCATTCGGAAAGGCTGAATCTACCCAGGAGGTTGAAGAACGCTTTAACTTCTATATGGCTATGATTCAGAAAAAGTTGGTTGAATCTAATCATGTAATTGTTGGTTCTGGTATCCATCCATACTGGGAGGAGAACGAGAATCAACCAGTGGCTTCCCCACGCTATCAGATGTTGATGGATTATTTGAATTTGAGTAGAAATATTACTAAGTCAGATTTACATCATTTCCCTGAATATGCTGCTTTTATCTGTGGGAGTCAGGTTCAGTTGGATGTTTCAAAGTCTAACTACTTACGAGTGATTAATGCTTTTACCCAAATTGAAGGGGCTAAGGCTTATTTATTTGCAAACTCTGAGTTTACAGGTGAGGATTGGGATACGAAAATTTCAAGGGATATTTTCTGGGAAGAATCGATGCATGGTATCTATCCAGAGAACGTCGGTGTCAATGCTAGGCTCTTTGATGATGAAGATGATTTTTTTGACTATCTAGATCATTCTGTAATTTTTACTGCGGAACGTGATGGGCAAACCTATTATTTTTATCCGATTCAGGCTAGGGAATATTTGTCTACATCTGAAATCCAAGCATATGCTCTTAATGGGGATGAGATTCTTATTTACCCTCAAGAGAAGGATTTTGAAACTCATCGTAGTTACCAGTACCAGGACTTGACGACTCGCGGAACGGTTGAGTTTCGTAGTGTGTGTACTCAACCTCTAGATAGCACCTTCGCTTCAGCAGTTTTTCACTTGGGATTGTTGGTTCATTTAGACAAGTTAGAAGCTTACTTAGAAACAGCACCTTTCTTTAAAGCATTTGGGAGAAATTATAAGTTTTTAAGACGGCAATTTTCTAAAAAAAATCTTATAGCTGAGGAAAAAACTGCGATTATTGAATTTTCCAAAGACTTAGTCCTGCTAGCTGAGGAAGGGCTGAAGATGAGAAATAAGCAAGAAATGAGCTATTTACAGCCTTTGAAAGAAGAATTGGGACTATAATTTCTTTTATAAAGGGAGAATTTTCTGAAAAATCATGATATAATGGAAGAGACTATAGATAAAGGATAGAGAGTAATGACATTAGTTTATCAATCAACGCGTGATGCCAACAATACAGTAACTGCCAGCCAAGCTATTTTGCAAGGTTTGGCTACGGACGGTGGTTTGTTTACACCGCTTACTTATCCAAAGGTAGATTTGGACTTTGACAAATTGAAAGATGCTTCTTACCAAGAAGTGGCTAAGTTAGTTTTATCAGCATTTTTAGATGACTTTACAGCCGAGGAGTTGGACTACTGTATCAACAATGCTTACGATAGCAAGTTTGATACTCCAGCTATCGCACCATTAGTGAAATTAGACGGGCAATATAACTTGGAACTTTTCCATGGTTCAACGATTGCCTTTAAGGATATGGCCTTGTCTATCTTGCCATACTTTATGACGACTGCTGCTAAGAAACATGGCTTGGAGAACAAAATCGTCATTTTGACAGCGACATCTGGTGATACTGGGAAAGCTGCTATGGCAGGATTTGCGGATGTACCTGGTACTGAGATCATCGTCTTTTATCCAAAGGATGGTGTCAGCAAGGTACAAGAGTTGCAAATGACTACTCAGACTGGCGATAATACTCATGTTATCGCTATAGACGGTAACTTTGACGATGCTCAAACAAATGTGAAGCACATGTTTAACGACGTGGCTCTTCGGGAAAAATTGGCCAGCAACAAGTTGCAATTTTCATCAGCTAACTCTATGAACATTGGTCGTTTGGTCCCACAAATTGTCTATTATGTTTATGCCTACGCTCAGTTGGTCAAGGCTGGTGAGATTGTGGCTGGTGAACAGATTAACTTCACAGTACCAACAGGAAACTTTGGAAATATCTTGGCGGCCTTTTATGCTAAGCAAATTGGCCTACCAGTTGGTAAATTAATCTGTGCTTCAAATGACAACAATGTCTTGACAGACTTCTTTAAAACACGAGTTTACGACAAGAAACGTGAGTTTAAGGTAACAACTAGTCCATCTATGGATATTCTGGTGTCTTCAAACTTAGAGCGTTTGATTTTCCATCTTTTGGGAAATAATGCTGAAAAGACAGCTGAACTTATGAATGCTTTGAACACGCAAGGACAATATGAGTTGACAGACTTTGATGCAGAGATTTTGGAGCTCTTTGTAGCTGAATATGCGACTGAGGAAGAAACGTCAGCAGAAATCAAGCGTGTTTATGAGTCAGATTCTTATATCGAGGACCCTCATACAGCGGTTGCTTCAGCAGTGTATAGAAAATACCAAGCTGCTACTGGTGATGCGACTAAGACAGTGATTGCTTCAACAGCTAGTCCATACAAGTTCCCAGTAGTTGCCGTAGAAGCGGTAACAGGAAAAACAGGCTTAACTGACTTTGAAGCCTTGGCTCAATTACATGAAATTTCAGGAGTGGCTGTGCCACCTGCAGTTGATGGGCTTGAGACAGCTCCTGTTCGTCACAAGACAAGGGTAGCAGCTGCTGATATGCAAGCAGCGGTTGAGGCTTATCTAGGACTTTAAGACAGAGGGAGTAAACTCGGTTGGGAAACCAACTGAGTTTCTTTTCATCAGGAGGAAGGATTGTTTAAGAAAAATAAAGATATTCTTAATATTGCCTTGCCAGCTATGGGCGAAAACTTTTTGCAGATGCTCATGGGGATGGTGGACAGTTATTTGGTTGCTCATTTAGGATTGATAGCCATTTCAGGCGTATCAGTAGCAAGTAATATTATCACGATTTATCAGGCGATTTTCATTGCTCTGGGAGCGGCTATTTCCAGTGTTATTTCAAAAAGTTTAGGGCAGAAGGATCAGTCTAAGTTAGCCTATCATGTGACTGAGGCGTTGAAGATTACATTATTATTAAGTTTCCTTTTAGGAACTTTGTCCATCTTCGCTGGGCAAGAGGTGATTGGACTTTTGGGGACGGAGAGAGATGTAGCTGAGAGTGGAGGTCTCTACCTATCTTTAGTTGGTGGTTCGATCGTTCTTTTGGGATTCATGACCAGTCTGGGTGCCTTGATTCGTGCAACGCATAATCCTCGCCTGCCTCTTTATGTCAGCCTCTTGTCAAATGCTTTGAATATTCTCTTTTCCAGTCTAGCTATTTTTGTTCTTGATATGGGGATATCTGGTGTTGCTTGGGGAACCATCTTGTCTCGCTTGGTTGGTCTTGTGATTTTGTGGTCGCAATTAAAGCTACCTTTTGAGAAACCGACTTTTGGTTTAGATAAGGAACTATTGACCTTAGCTTTGCCAGCAGCTGGAGAGCGGCTTATGATGCGGGCTGGTGATGTCGTTATCATTGCCTTGGTCGTTTCTTTTGGAACGGAGGCGGTGGCGGGAAATGCGGTCGGAGAAGTCTTGACCCAGTTTAACTACATGCCTGCCTTTGGCGTCGCTACGGCAACGGTCATGCTGGTGGCCCGAGCGGTTGGAGAGGATGATCGGAAAAGAGTCGCAAGTTTGAGTAAACAAGTCTTTTGGCTTTCTCTGGTCCTCATGTTCCCCTTGACCTTCAGTATCTATGCTTTGGGTGTACCACTAACTCATCTCTATACGACTGATCCTCTAGCGGTTGAGGCTAGTGTTCTAGTGACACTGTTTTCACTACTTGGTACTCCTATGACGATAGGAACAGTCATCTATACAGCAGTCTGGCAGGGTTTGGGCAATGCTCGGCTTCCCTTTTATGCGACAAGTATAGGAATGTGGTGTATCCGCATTGGAACAGGATATCTGATGGGAATTGTGCTTGGTTGGGGCTTGCCCGGTATTTGGGCCGGAACCCTTTTGGATAATGGTTTCCGTTGGTTATTTCTACGTTACCGTTACCAGCGTTATATGATGTTGAAAGGATAGAAGATGCAAAAAACAGCTTTTATTTGGGATTTAGACGGGACTTTATTGGATTCTTACGAAGTGATTTTGTCAGGGATTGAGGAGACCTTTGTTCAATTTTCTATTCCTTATGATAAGGAAAAAGTGAGAGAGTTTATCCTCAAATTTTCGGTGCAGGATTTGCTGGAGCAAGTGGCAGAAGAGAGAAATCTGGATGCGGAAGTGCTCAACCAGGTGCGTGCCCAGAGCCTGTCTGAGAAAAATGCCCAGGTAGTTTTAATGCCAGGTGCGCTTGAAGTGCTAGCTTGGGCAGACCAAGCAGGGATTCAGCAGTTTGTCTATACTCATAAGGGGGACAATGCTTTTACCATTCTCAGAGACTTGGGGGTGGAATCCTATTTCACAGAGATTTTAACCAGTCAGAGTGGCTTTGCGCGGAAGCCAAGTCCAGAAGCGGCTACCTATCTGTTAGACAAGTATCAGCTGAATCCTGATAACACCTATTATATAGGGGATCGGACTCTGGATGTAGAATTTGCCCAGAATAGTGGGATTCCGAGTATCAACTTTTTAGAATCTTCTTTTGAAGGCAATCACAGGATTCAAGAGTTGGCAGATATTTTCCGTATTTTTGAGGCTGAGCGATAAAAAGATTGTGTCTCTTTTTTCGTGCACTTTAAAACTATTTCAAGTAATCGAGTTTGTTACAAGGAATAGACAGTTCTATTAAATAGGCCCGAGAGGGCTTTTTTTGTGTCATTCCTTCAGGATAAGAGGAACAAAGATGGGGAAGTGATTAATAAATCAAGAGAATGTAAGTATATTACTTGATTTGTTTTTTAGTCCATACTAGACTTGATAAGTCAAATATTGATAAATCAACGTTAGAGGAGGACGGTTTATGGTAGCAATCCAAGATTTACTGTATCAATTACGATTAGCAGATCAGTCTATGACACCACTATTCGAACGACAATTGGGAATTAGTCTCACTCGTTATCAAATCTTATGTTTCTTAATCGATCAGTCTCCGTGTAATCAAATAGCGGTTCAGGAACGTTTGAAGATTGATCAGGCTGCCTTGACACGGCACTTTAAAATTCTGGAAAAGGGAGGCTTGGTCAAACGCCGTCGGAATCCTGAAAACCAGAGGGAGGTTTTGGTGGAAGTTACAGACTTTGCGAGAGAACAACTAGTAACCAATCCTCCTCAACAACATATAAACGTAGAAAATCAGATGGAGAGTGTGCTTACAAAAGGAGAGCGAGAAGAGTTCAGTCGCTTGTTAGAAAAGTTGATATCTGGCTTAGAAGAGATAGAAATTTAGGGAGAAGAATATGTCTATTTTTACAATTGTTTCAGCAACCATTGTTGCTTTGGAGCATTTTTATATTTTTTTATCTGGAAAGTGTGGCTACGCAATCAGATACTACTAGTCGCGTGTTTAATGTAGATAAAGAAGAACTGGCTCGTTCGTCAGTGAGTTCACTCTTTAAAAATCAAGGGATTTATAATGCCTTGATGAGTGTCTTTCTCTTGTACGGGATTTATTTCTCACAAAGTTTGGAAAGGGTGACCATATTTGTTTTATTCGTGCTTTGTACAGCAACCTATGGTTCTCTAACAGCAGATAAGAAGATTCTTCTGAAGCAAGGTGGGTCTGCTATTTTGACTCTGCTGAGTATGTTGCTTTTGAAATAAGAAAACCAGCGTCCTGAAAGATGCTGATTTTTGTAGGTTCTTATCCATTTCGACGTTTACGGGCTAGTAGGACTCTGTAAAAGAAGATGTGATTGTTCTGGATATAGGGAAGGATTGAAAAACTAGCAATTCCAAAAGTGATCCAATTGAGGAAGTACCAAGGGAGTAGTTGTAGGTCGAGGACAAAGCGTTGAAATTTGTAACCCTTCATCAAGAAACGGCTGGTTTTCAGGATTTGGCTTGGTTTAGCCTGTCCTAAATCCAGAGTGTCGCAGAGGAGGAATTCTACCTGCGAGTAGGCATAATGTTGCGGAACGTAGAGGCTGTTCCCTACAATCATCAAGATGAGACTCGCGAAAAAGTAGAGGCCAAATGTCAGAAGGAACTGCTCCGTTTCAATGGATGAGAGGTCTAGTTTTGGAAATTCTGGATGTAGGGCGACAAATCTCCGAGCCAAGAGATTGCTATAAAAGAGGAAATAAACGCCTACTAAGTTTGGAATACTCCATAAAAAGAGGTAGAAACGTTTGAGGAGCAGAGTTAGGAAGGTTTGCGAGAAGCGCTCTTCAGCAAAGAGGGTCAGGCTTGATTTTACTGAAAGTTCTGTATCAGGATCCTTGAGGAGTCGGAGTGTCGCAAAAGCAGCACCTGCTAGAAAAATCGTGCTCATAAAAGAAACCACTAACGGGAAGAGATAGGCTTGGAGCACTTGTGCCAGCATGCTGAAAAAGGATTGCTCTAAAACACTTTCTTGGAGACGAGCCAAGGGGTTGAGAAAGCCTGATAAGATGACCAGTATGCTAGGTAAGAGATAGACGAGAAAGAGGCGGGGATTTTCAGCCTGAAATTGTCTAGCTTGCAGACGAATGGTTTTTAAATCAATTTTTGGGTATTTCATTCTCTCATTATACCATAGTTCGTGACAGTTCCAGCTTTTTTTGATAAAATCATACAGTATGCCCTTGGGCACAAAGTATGAACTGGGACTGTCTTTCCCAGCTTCGGAGGTAAAAAATGTCAGATTCGCCAATCAAATATCGTTTGATTAAGAAAGAAAAACACACGGGAGCTCGTTTGGGAGAAATCATCACTCCCCACGGCACCTTCCCGACACCCATGTTTATGCCGGTTGGGACTCAAGCCACTGTCAAAACTCAGTCACCTGAAGAATTGAAGGAAATGGGATCAGGGATTATCCTATCTAATACTTATCATCTCTGGCTTCGCCCTGGAGATGAACTCATCGCATGCGCAGGAGGTCTCCACAAGTTCATGAATTGGGGCCAGCCTATCTTGACAGATAGTGGTGGTTTCCAGGTTTATTCCTTAGCAGATAGCCGAAATATCACAGAAGAAGGGGTAACCTTTAAAAACCATCTCAATGGTTCCAAGATGTTCTTATCGCCAGAAAAAGCTATCTCTATTCAGAACAATCTAGGTTCAGATATCATGATGTCCTTTGACGAATGTCCTCAGTTTTACCAACCTTACGACTACGTTAAGAAATCAATCGAGCGTACTAGCCGTTGGGCTGAGCGTGGTTTGAAGGCTCACCGTCGTCCACATAACCAAGGGCTATTTGGGATTGTGCAAGGGGCAGGATTTGAAGACCTTCGCCGTCAGTCAGCTCACGACCTTGTCAGCATGGATTTCCCAGGCTACTCTATCGGTGGTTTGGCAGTAGGAGAAACGCACGAAGAGATGAATGCAGTCTTGGACTTCACAACCCAATTCCTTCCAGAAAACAAACCTCGCTATTTGATGGGAGTGGGAGCACCAGATAGCTTGATCGATGGAGTTATTCGTGGTGTGGATATGTTTGACTGTGTCTTACCGACTCGTATTGCTCGTAACGGGACTTGTATGACCAGTCAAGGACGTTTGGTTGTGAAAAATGCTCAGTTTGCTGAGGACTTTACGCCACTGGATCCTGAATGTGATTGCTATACATGTAAGAACTACACACGCGCTTACCTTCGTCACCTGCTCAAGGCTGATGAAACCTTCGGTATCCGCTTGACTAGCTACCACAATCTTTACTTCTTGCTTAACCTGATGAAGCAAGTGCGCCAAGCTATCATGGATGATAATCTCTTGGAATTCCGTGAGTATTTTGTGGAAAAATATGGCTACAACAAGTCAGGACGCAATTTCTAAAGTGTAAAAATAGAATGCTGAAATCCTAAGTTTTCTCTTAGGATTTTTCTTCTTTTTTTGATAAAATAAGGTGTATTATGGAATAAAAATTAGATGTTTTTACGATCTAATTGAGTGAGGAATAAACTTGTATGCGTATTAAATGGTTTTCCTTGATTAGGATTACAGGTTTACTTTTGGTGCTCTTGTACCACTTCTTTCAAACAATCTTTCCTGGAGGCTTCTTTGGGGTAGATGTCTTTTTCACTTTTTCAGGTTTCTTGATTACGGCTCTACTCATCGAAGAATTTTCTAAAAATCATGAGATTGATTTGATAGGATTTTTTAGAAGACGCTTTTATCGGATTGTACCACCTGTGGTTTTGATGGTTTTGGTGACCATGCCCTTTACCCTCTTAGTTCGCCAAGACTATGTTGCTGGAATTGGCGGTCAGATCGCGGGAGTTTTTGGTTTTATGACCAACTTCTATGAAATGTTAACAGGGGGAAGTTACGAATCCCAGTTCATTCCGCATCTCTTTGTTCACAACTGGAGTCTAGCTGTTGAGGTTCACTACTATATTCTCTGGGGATTGGCAGTTTGGTTCTTATCGAAACGTTCAAAATCTAGTAGTCAATTGAGAGGGATGGTCTTTCTCCTTTCTGCGGGAGCTTTCATCATTAGCTTTTTCTCCATGTTTATTGGTAGTCTAATGGCTAGTTCCCATTCATCTGTCTACTTTTCAAGTTTAACCCATGTCTATCCCTTCTTTTTAGGAAGTATTTTGGCGACAGTTGTGGGGGTTCGTCAGACGAGCGATTTAGTCAAGCAGTTTGATCGGACGTGGAATCTTCGTCAGAATCTACTGGTGTTTGCTGCAGGTCTCTTGGTATTAGTACTCTTGACCTTCTTTGTCAAGTTCACCTACCTGTTTGCTTATCTATTCGGTTTCTTAATGGCAAGTTTAGCGGCAGTGACCATGATTTTTGCTGCGCGTGTTTTGCATGAGAAAACGCCTGAGATACAAGAACCTCATATAATCACATTTTTAGCGGATACCAGCTACGCGGTTTACCTCTTCCACTGGCCTTTCTATATTATCTTTTCTCAGTTGATGAGTAATCTGCCAGCTGTTATTTTAACCGTTATCTTTTCCTATTTCTTCGCTATTCTATCCTTCTATATGATTGAGCCATTGATTGCTGGTAAGACTAACGCTTTAGTTAGAAAAATCACTAAACTGCATCATATCAAACCTATTAGTGCTAGTGTTGTGGGCGCCCTTTCCTTCCTTACTTTGATTATCATAGCTGTGGCTCCCCAAGTTGGAGCTTTTGAGACAGACTTGATGGTCAATGGTTTCAAGCAAGCTCAGACCAATATAGGACAAACAAAGACTCTTGCTGAACAAGCTGAACTGAGTCGCCTAGGAATTTCTGAGGGAACGAGTCTGATTGGGGATTCAGTGACTTTACGTGCCAATACAGCCTTAAAAGAGGCACTTCCTGAAGCGAATATCAATGCCCAGGTTAGTCGAACGAACAAGCAAGCCAATGACATTATGCTTCTTAATAGCCAGAACAAGGCGCTTTTAAAAACAGTTGTCATTGCAACGGGGGTCAACAATCCTGAAGGCTATGAGAATGATTTGGACAGTATCGTGAACAATCTACCGAAAGGACACCATCTGATACTGGTGACACCTTATGAGGGAGACAAGAGCAAGGATACTTATACATCAGTGGAGCAGTATGCGGCTTATGCACGGGAATTAGCTGAAAAGAATCCATATGTGAGCATCGCTGACTGGAATAAGGTCGCTAAGGAACACCCTGAAATCTGGGCTGGAACTGACCAAGTCCACTTTGGGAATGATAGCAACATGATTGAAGAAGGTGCTAAGCTTTACGCAGAAACGATTGCAGCTGCTGTTAAGGCTGCTCAAGAACTGCCTGTAAAATCAAAATAAGATTAAAGAGTTGGAGAAATCCAGCTCTTTTAAAATATCTCCAAAAAATAGGTCTATACCATTTACAAATAAAAAAGAAAGGTTTATAATGTAATTGACATAATAAATTGTAGAATCAATCTTTTAAGGAGGTTAACATTATGCCTAACTATATTAAAGCGGATCAGTTTTTCTACCCACACGGAGTTCGTCGAGGTGGTTACTTGGAACTTGTGGACGGCAAGTTTGGGAAACATGTAGAGCAGATTCCTGAAGGAGCTGAGGTGATTGACTATACCGGTTATAACATTGCCCCAGGACTTGTGGATACCCACATTCATGGATTTGGTGGTGTGGATGTCATGGATAATAACATCGAAGGAACCCTTCATACTATGAGTGAAGGATTGCTTAGCACGGGTGTTACCAGCTTCTTGCCAACGACGTTGACTTCCTCTTACGAGCAGTTGCTTGCGGTAACTGAAAATATCGGTGCTCGTTACCAAGAAGCAAGTGGAGCCAAGATTCGGGGAATTTATTTTGAAGGGCCTTATTTTACAGAGAAATACAAGGGGGCTCAAAATCCTGCCTACATGAAAGATCCTCGTATGGATGAGTTTCGTGCTTGGCAAAAAGCGGCAAATGGCTTGCTTAATAAAATTGCCCTTGCGCCAGAACGTGAAGGTGTAGAAGACTTTGTTCGTACAGTTACGGGCGAAGGTGTGACGGTTGCTCTTGGACATTCAAACGCGACTTTTGATGAAGCCAAAAAAGCAGTCGATGCTGGAGCGAGTGTTTGGGTACATGCTTACAATGGAATGCGTGGTTTGACTCATCGTGAATTGGGTATGGTTGGAGCCATGTATCAATTGCCACACACCTATGCAGAGTTGATCTGTGATGGTCACCACGTAGATCCAAAGGCTTGTGATATCTTGCTCAAACAAAAGGGAACTGAAAATATTGCCCTTATCACAGACTGTATGACAGCTGGTGGTTTGGAAGACGGTGACTACATGTTGGGAGAATTCCCAGTAGTAGTTGCCAATGGAACTGCACGCCTCAAATCGACAGGTAACTTGGCAGGTTCTATCCTCAAACTCAAGGATGGTTTGAAGAATGTGGTTGAATGGGGAATTGCGAATCCGCATGAAGCAGTCATGATGGCCAGCCTCAACCCAGCTAAATCTGTTCACATCGATGATGTCTGTGGCCAAATCCGTGAAGGCTACGATGCTGACTTTATCGTACTAGATAAAGATTTGGAATTGGTAGCAACCTACCTGGATGGTGTGAAACGTTATCAAGCATAAGAAGATAAAATAGGGGTCAATAAAGGACTCCTATTTTTAATATCAGATGAAAATAATAGGCTTAAAGAAGTTTCTAATGGGGGAAATAAGCAAAATCCTTTTCTTGTATTAAAAAATTAGATATAATATACGGTACAAAGGAAGTAGTAAGAATGTATCGTGTTATAGAAATGTATGGGGACTTTGAACCGTGGTGGTTCATAGAAGGTTGGAAAGAAGATGTCCTCATGAGTCAATCTTTTGATAAGTATTATGATGCTCTCAAATACTATAAAACTTGCTGGTTTAGATTGGAACAAGAATCCCCTCTTTATAAAAGTAGAAGTGACTTGATGACCATTTTTTGGGATCCTGCAGACCAACGCTGGTGTGATGAGTGTGATGAGTATTTGCAGCAGTACCATTCTTTGGCTCTTTTACAAGATGGGCAAGTCATCCCCGATGAAAAGCTACGTCCAGGTTATGAAAAACAAACAGGTCAAGAAAAACACCGTTCTTGCCGCATGAAATGGAGATAAAAAAGTAACTTTTTAAGTTGCTTTTTTTATTTTTTGCGAATAGTTAGATAAGGAGGGCGGTATGGTACAAGAAATTGCACAGAAAATTATTGCTACTGCGAAAGAAAAGAAGGCTCAGGATATCTATTTTATCCCCAAGGAAAAGTCCTATGAACTTCACATGAGGGTTGGAGATGAGCGGTGTCTAGTTGATTCCTATGAGTTTGATGTTTTAGCTGCTGTGATTAGTCATTTTAAGTTTGTGGCGGGTATGAATGTAGGAGAGAAGAGGCGTAGTCAGCTAGGGTCTTGTGACTATCAGCATGGGGAGAAGGCGTCTTCTCTGCGCTTGTCTACCGTGGGAGATTATCGGGGACATGAGAGTTTGGTCATTCGTTTGTTGCACGATGAGGAGCAGGAACTGCATTTCTGGTTTCAGGATATGAACGAACTGGGTGAGCGGTACAGGCAACGTGGTCTTTATCTTTTTGCTGGACCAGTCGGCAGTGGCAAGACAACCTTGATGCATGAATTGGCCAAGTCCCTCTTTAAAGGACAGCAGGTCATGTCCATCGAAGATCCTGTTGAAATCAAGCAGGACGACATGCTCCAGTTGCAGTTGAACGAAGCAATTGGACTAACCTATGAAAATCTGATCAAGCTTTCCTTACGGCATCGTCCTGATCTCTTGATTATCGGTGAAATTCGTGATAGCGAGACAGCGCGTGCAGTTGTCAGAGCCAGTTTGACAGGTGCGACAGTCTTTTCAACCATTCATGCCAAGAGTATCCGAGGAGTTTATGAACGCCTTCTGGAGTTGGGTGTGACGGAGGATGAATTAGCAGTTGTTCTGCAAGGAGTCTGCTACCAGAGATTAATCGGGGGAGGAGGAATCGTTGACTTTGCAAACAAAGACTATCAAGAACACCAGCCAACTAGCTGGAATGAGCAGATTGACCAGCTTCTTAAAGATGGACATATCACAAGTCTTCAGGCTGAAACGGAAAAAATTAGCTACAGCTAAGCAGAAGAAAATCATCACCTTGTTTAACAACCTCTTTTCCAGTGGCTTTCATTTGGTGGAAATTATTTCTTTCTTGGGGAGAAGTGCCTTGCTGGAAAAGGACTATGTAGCCCAGATGCACCAGGGCTTGTCTCAGGGGAAATCTTTCTCAGAAATGATGAACAGCTTGGGCTTTTCAAGTGCTATTGTGACCCAATTATCTCTAGCTGAAGTGCATGGAAATCTTCACCTGAGTTTGGGAAAGATAGAAGAATATCTGGATAATCTGGCCAAGGTCAAGAAAAAACTAATTGAAGTAGCGACCTATCCCTTGATTTTGCTGGGTTTTCTTCTCTTAATTATGCTGGGACTCCGTAACTATCTATTACCACAACTGGATAGTAGCAATATTGCCACTCAAATTATCGGCAATCTGCCACAAATTTTTCTGGGACTAGTGCTGGTTTGCTCTCTATCTTTACTTTTAGCCCTCACTTTCTACAAAAGAAGTTCCAAGATGCGGTTCTTCTCGATGTTGGCACGGATTCCCTTTCTGGGAATCTTTGTCCAGACCTATCTGACAGCTTATTACGCGCGTGAATGGGGCAATATGATTTCACAGGGAATGGAGCTGACGCAGATTTTTCAAATCATGCAGGAACAAGGTTCCCAGTTCTTTAAAGAAATCGGTCAAGATTTGGCTCAAGCCCTGCAAAATGGCCGTGAATTTTCTCAAACCATAGCAACATATTCTTTCTTTAAAAAGGAGTTGAGTCTCATTATCGAGTATGGGGAAGTTAAGTCCAAGCTGGGTAGTGAGTTGGAAATCTATGCTGAAAAAACTTGGGAAGCCTTTTTTACCCGAGTCAACCGCACCATGAATTTGGTGCAGCCACTGGTTTTTATCTTTGTGGCACTGATTATCGTTTTACTTTATGCGGCAATGCTCATGCCCATGTATCAAAATATGGAGGTGAATTTTTAACATGAAAAAAATGATGACATTCTTGAAAAAAGCGAAAGTGAAGGCTTTCACGCTTGTGGAGATGTTGGTGGTCTTGCTCATTATCAGCGTACTTCTCTTGCTCTTTGTACCTAATCTGACCAAGCAAAAAGAAGCAGTCAACGACAAAGGAAAAGCTGCTGTTGTTAAGGTGGTGGAAAGCCAGGCAGAACTTTATAGCTTAGATAAAAATAAAGATGCTACTCTGAGCAAGTTACAAGACGATGGGCGAATCACAAAAGAACAGGCTAAAGCCTATAATGAATATTATACAAAAAATGGAGGAAAAAATCGTAAAGTCAATGATTAAGGCTTTTACCATGCTGGAAAGTCTCTTGGTTTTGGGTCTTGTGAGTATTGTTGCCTTGGGCTTGTCTGACTCTGTCCAGTCCACTTTTGCGGTGGTAGAGGAGCAGATTTTCTTTATGGAGTTTGAAGAACTCTATCGGGAAACCCAAAAACGCAGTCTAGCCAGTCAGCAAAAGACTAGTCTAAACTTAGATGGGCAGACGATCAGCAATGGCAGTCAAAAATTGACAGTTCCTAAAGGGATTCAGGCACCATCAGGTCAAAGTATTGCATTTGACCGAGCTGGGGGCAATTCGTCCCTGGCTAAGGTTGAATTTCAGACCAGCAAAGGAGCGATTCGCTATCAATTATATCTAGGAAATGGAAAAATTAAACGCACTAAGGAAACAAAAAATTAAGGCAGTAATCTTACTAGAAGCAGTAGTAGCTTTGGCTGTGTTTTCCAGCATTGCAACCCTCCTTTTGGGACAAATTCAAAAAAAGAGACAAGAAGAGGCAGAAATCTTGCAAAAGGAAGAAGTCTCACGTGTGGCGAAGATGGCTCTGCAGACAGGTCAAAATCAGGTAAACATAAACGGAGTTGAGATTCAGGTGTTTGCTAGTGAAAAAGGAGTGGAGGTTTATCATGGTTCAGAGAAGTTACTCGACCTTAAAGAGCAGTAAGGTAAGAGCGTTCACTCTTTTAGAATCTCTGATTGCCCTTATCGTCATTAGCGGAGGCTTGCTCCTCTTTCAGGCTATGAGTCAGCTCCTCATTTCAGAAGTTCGCTACCAGCAACAAAGCGAGCAAAAGGAGTGGCTCTTATTTGTGGATCAGCTAGAGGCAGAGTTAGAGCGTTCGCAGTTTGACAAGGTAGAAGGCAATCGTCTCTACATGAGACAGGATGGAAAGGATATCTCTATAGGTCAGTCTAAATCGGATGATTTTCGGAAAACCGATGCCAGTGGACGGGGCTATCAACCTATGATTTATGGACTCAAATCAGCTCAAATTACAGAGGAAAATCAATTGGTTCACTTTCGTTTCCAATTTCAAAAAGGCTTAGAAAGGGAGTTCATCTATCGTGTGGAAAAAGCAAAAAGTTAAGGCAGGCGTTCTCTTATATGCAGTTACCATGGCAGCTATCTTTAGTCTTTTGTTGCAGTTTTATTTGAATCGGCAAGTAGCCCATTACAAAGACTTTGCCCTAAACAAAGAAAAGTTGGCAGCTTTTGCCATGGCCAAACGAAGTAAGGATAAGGCTGATCAAGAAAGTGGAGAACAAGTCTTTAACTTAGGAAAAGTCAGGTATCAAAATACGAAAACAAGCTTAGTGACGACGGTTCGTACGCCTAAGAGACAATATGATTTCATCTTTCCTTCAGTCAAAATCAAAGAAGAGAAAACGGATAAAAAGGAAGAGGTAGCGACTGATTCAAGCGAAAAAGTGGAGAAGAAAAAATCAGAAAAGAAAGAGAATCCCTAGCCAACCAAGCTACTTTGTGCTAAACTAAAAATATGAAACATGATTTTAACCACAAAGCAGAAACTTTTGATTCCCCTAAAAACATCTTCCTAGCAAACTTGGTTTATCAAGCGGTCGAGAAACAGATTGCTCTTCTATCAGACAAAGAAATTTTGGATTTCGGTGGAGGGACGGGGCTATTATCCTTACCTCTGACCAAACAAGCCAAGTTCGTCACTCTTGTAGACATTTCTGAGAAAATGCTGGGGCAAGCTCGTTTGAAAGCGGAGCGACAAGAAATCAAGAATATCCAGTTTCTGGAGCAAGATTTACTGGCAAATCCCTTGGAGTAACAATTTGACCTGATTGTTGTCAGTCGGGTTCTTCACCATATGCCTGATTTGGATGCGGCTATCTCACTGTTTCATCAACATTTGAAGGAAGATGGACAACTCCTACTTGCTGATTTTACCAAGACGGAGGCCAACCATCATGGATTTGAATTGCCTGAACTGGAAAACAAGCTAATTGAGCATGGTTTTTCATCTTTGCATAGTCAGATTCTCTATAGTGCCGAAGACTTGTTTCAAGGAAATTATTCAGAACTCTTTTTAACTGTAGCCCAAAAATCACTCGCTGACTAAAGCAGTGATTTTTTCTCTTCAGATGGAAAAAAGGAAGGAAATTTGATAAGATAGGAATATGGATTTTGAAAAAATTGAACAAGCTTATATGTATTTACTAGAGAATATCCGAGTCATCCAAAGTGATTTGGCGACCAACTTTTATGACGCCTTGGTGGAGCAAAACAGCATCTATTTGGATGGTGAGACTGAGCTAAATCAGATCAAGGAGAACAATCAGGATCTTAAGCGTTTAGCACTACGCAAAGAAGAATGGCTCAAGACCTACCAGTTTCTCTTGATGAAGGCAGGCCAAACGGAGCCCTTACAGGTCAATCACCAGTTTACACCAGATGCCATTTCCCTCCTCTTGGTACTTGTTGTAGAAGAGTTGTTTAAACAAGAGGAAATTAGCATCCTTGAAATAGGTTCTGGAATGGGAATTCTGGGTGCTACTTTCTTGACTTCTCTTGCTAAAAAAGTAGATTACTTGGGAATCGAAGTGGATGACTTGTTGATTGATTTGGCAGCTAGTATGGCAGATGTAATCGGTTTGCAGGCTGGTTTTGCCCAAGGCGACGCCGTTCGTCCACAAATGCTTAAAGAAAGTGATGTGGTCATTAGCGACTTGCCTGTTGGCTATTACCCAGACGATGCCACCGCTTCGCGCTATCAAGTTGCTTCTAGTCAAGAGCATACCTATGCCCACCATTTGCTCATGGAACAAGGCCTCAAGTACCTTAAGTCAGATGGTTATGCTATTTTTCTAGCTCCGAGTGATTTATTGACCAGCCCTCAAAGTGACTTATTAAAAGGGTGGCTCAAAGATGAAGTGAGTCTGGCTGCTATCATCACTCTGCCAGAGGATATTTTCTCAACTGCAAGCCAAGCTAAAAGTATTTTTGTCTTACAGAAGAAAAGAGACAAGGAAATAGAATCCTTTGTTTACCCTCTTACTAGCTTGCAAGATCCGTCAGTATTGTTGACCTTTAAAGAAAATTTTCAAAAATGGACTCAAGGTACTGAAATATAAAATAGATTTTGTTATAATAGTTGAAAACGCTTAAAAAAGAGGTATCATCTTATGACAAAAACAATTGCAATCAATGCAGGAAGTTCAAGTTTGAAATGGCAATTATACTTAATGCCAGAAGAAAAAGTATTGGCGAAAGGTTTGATTGAACGTATCGGTTTGAAAGATTCAATTTCAACTGTAAAATTTGACGGCCGTTCTGAACAACAAATTCTTGATATTGAAAATCATACACAAGCCGTTAAAATTTTATTGGATGACTTGATTCGTTTCGATATTATCAAGGCTTATGACGAGATTACAGGTGTTGGACATCGTGTTGTTGCTGGTGGAGAATATTTCAAAGAATCAACAGTTGTTGAGGGAGATGTGATAGAAAAAGTTGAGGAGTTGGGACTCTTGGCTCCTCTACACAACCCGGCCAATGCAGCAGGTGTTCGTGCCTTCAAGGAATTGTTGCCCGACATTACCAGTGTAGT
The DNA here is from genome assembly GCF_946902915.1 of Streptococcus sp. Marseille-Q5986. Classification (GTDB taxonomy): domain Bacteria; phylum Bacillota; class Bacilli; order Lactobacillales; family Streptococcaceae; genus Streptococcus. The sequence goes on from NZ_CAMPPY010000001.1 coordinate 46,064, forward strand.
TGTTTTTGATACTTCCTTCCACACAAGTATGCCAGAGAAAGCTTATCGCTACCCTCTACCAACAAAATATTACACAGAAAACAAGGTTCGTAAATACGGTGCTCATGGTACAAGTCACCAGTTTGTAGCAGGAGAAGCAGCAAAACTCTTGGGACGTCCATTAGAAGATTTGAAACTGATTACCTGCCATATTGGTAATGGGGCTTCTATCACAGCTGTTAAGGGTGGGAAGTCTGTAGATACTTCTATGGGATTCACACCACTTGGCGGTGTGATGATGGGAACTCGTACAGGAGATATTGACCCTGCCATCATCCCTTATCTCATGCAATATACAGAGGATTTCAATACTCCAGAAGATATTAGTCGCATTCTCAATCGTGAATCAGGTCTTTTGGGAGTTTCTGCTAATTCTAGCGATATGCGCGATATAGAAGTAGCTGTAGCAGAAGGGAATCACGACGCCAGCTTGGCTTATGAAATGTATGTTGACCGTATCCAAAAACATATCGGTCAGTACCTTGCAGTCTTAAATGGGGCAGATGCCATTGTTTTCACAGCAGGTGTTGGTGAAAATGCAGCAAATTTCCGTCGTAATGTAATCTCAGGAATTTCGTGGTTTGGTTGTGATGTTGATGATGAAAAGAATGTCTTTGGTGTGACTGGAGACATCTCAACGGATGCAGCGAAAATCCGTGTCTTGGTTATTCCAACAGATGAGGAATTAGTTATTGCCCGTGACGTTGAACGCTTGAAAAAATAAGTAAATACACGTAAAATTTGATTGTGAAAAGAAGTTGGGAAAGAGATTTTCCGGCTTTTTTTATGCAGAAAATGTCTAAAACCTTGCTGTTATTGGCTTTTTTAAAAAATATGGTATAATAGTAGTAATTTAATAGATGGAGTTGAGTTTTGAAGAAAAGCTTTCGTGTAAAAAGAGAGAAAGATTTTAAGGCGATTTTCAAGGACGGAACGAGTTTTGCCAATCGAAAATTTGTTGTCTACCAATTGGAAAACCAGCAAAACCATTTTCGAGTAGGACTGTCCGTCAGCAAAAAGCTGGGGAATGCAGTTACCAGAAATCAAATTAAGAGACGGATCCGACACATTCTACAAAGTGTAAAAGGGAGTCTGGTAGAGCATGTCGATTTTGTCGTGATTGCCCGAAAAGGGGTGGAAACCTTGGAATATGCAGAGATGGAGAAAAATCTACTCCACGTATTAAAGTTATCAAAGATTTACCAGGAAGGAAATGGGAGTGAAAAAGAAACTACAGTTGACTAGTTTGTTGGGCTTGTCCTTGTTTATCATGACGGCCTGTGCAACAAATAGTACAGCTAGCGATATAACAGCAGACTCGACAGATTTTTGGAGTAAATTCGTCTATTTTTTTGCTGAAATTATCCGCTTTTTGTCCTTTGACATTAGTATCGGAGTGGGGATTATCCTCTTTACGATCTTGATTCGGACGATTCTATTACCAGTCTTTCAGACACAGATGGTTGCCTCTAGAAAAATGCAAGAGGCTCAACCACGCATCAAGGCTTTGCGAGAGCAATATCCGGGTCGTGATATGGAAAGTAGAACCAAGCTAGACCAGGGGATGCGCAAGGTTTATAAAGAGTTAGGGATCAAGCATTCATCCTCTCTCTGGCCAATTTTAATACAAATGCCGGTCCTCTTGGCTTTGTTCCAAGCCTTGAGTCGAGTGGAATTTTTAAAAACAGGGCATTTCTTATGGGTGAACCTAGGGGGAGTAGATACAAGCTTTATCCTTCCGATTTTGGCGGCAGTCTTTACCTTCTTGAGCAGTTGGTTATCAAATAAGGCTTTGCCTGAAAGAAGTGGAGCTATGACAGGGATGATGTACGGGATGCCGGTACTGATCTTTATCTTTGCCATCTCTGCGCCTAGTGGAGTCGCCTTGTACTGGGCAGTATCCAATGCTTATCAAGTTTTGCAAACCTATTTCTTGAACAATCCTTTCAAGATTATTGCTGAAAGAGAAGCGGTAGTCCAAGCAGAAAGAGATTTAGAAGGCAAGAAGAGAAGAGCCTTGAAGAAAGCACAGAAAAAGAAAAAATAAGGAGGAATCTGGTAATGGTATTATTTACAGGTTCAACGGTTGAAGAAGCAATCCAAAAAGGGTTGAAAGAATTAGACATTCCAAGAATGAAGACCCACATCAAGGTTGTTTCAAAAGAGAAAAAAGGTTTCTTGGGCTTGTTTGGTAAGAAGCCAGCTCAAGTTGATATCGAAGCAATCAGTGAAACAACAGTGATTAAAGCCAATCAACAGGCTGTCAAGGGTGTTCCAAAAGAAGTCAATGAAAAGAATGAACCAGTGAGAACCGTCAGTGAAGCAACGGTTGATTTGGGGCATGTAGTTGAAGCGATTAAGAAGATTGAAGAAGAAGGTAAAGGTGTCTCTGAAGAGGTCAAGGCTGAAATCTTGAAAAATGAAAAGCATGCCAGCACGATTTTGGAAGAAACAGGTCATATTTCAATTTTAAATGAACTGCAAGCAGAAGATGCTACTGAGGAAGTTGAGGCTGCTCCAGAAAAAGAAGTTGAAACGCAAGAAGTAGCGAGCCAATCGTTGGAAGACTTGGGCTTGAAAGTAGAGCCAAGTTATGATACCGAACAAGTGGCAACAGAAGTAGCTAGCTACGTTCAAACCATTGTGGATGATATGGATGTTGAAGGTACGATTTCAAGCGACTACAATCGCCGCACCATCAATCTTCAAATTGACACTAATGAACCAGGCCGGATTATCGGCTACCACGGAAAAGTCTTGAAAGCTCTTCAACTGTTAGCGCAAAATTACCTTTACAATCGCTATTCAAGAACCTTCTACATCACAATCAATGTCAATGATTACGTTGAACACCGTGCAGAAGTCTTGCAAACCTACGCTCAAAAATTGGCGACTCGCGTTTTAGAAGAAGGACGTAGCCAACAAACAGATCCAATGTCAAATAGCGAACGCAAGATTATCCATCGCATTATTTCACGCATGGATGGCGTGACGAGTTACTCTGAAGGTGACGAGCCAAATCGCTATGTTGTCGTAGATGCAGAATAAGCAAAGTAAAATCAGGTTCATCCTGATTTTTTGCTAGGAAAGGAAAGATTCAGATATGCTGAAAGCAGTTAGAGAATACCTATCATTTGCAGGAGTCCAGTACCGTAATCCTGATAAAGCTGGTGATGAAAGAGAAAAGATGTTGGCCTTGCGGCAAAAAGGTCAAGAGGCTCGGAGGTCTTTTACAGAATTGGCTAAAACTTTTCAAGCTAGTCATCCAGAATGGCAACTGCAACAGACTAGTCAGTGGATGAACCAAGCGCAGCGTTTGCGACCGCATTTCTGGGCCTATCTACAGAGAGATGGACAAGTGACAGAACCTATGATGGCCTTACGTTTGTGTGGAACACCTGCTGATTATGGGATTTCTTTAGAGGTCAGTTTCATCGAGCGTAAGAAAGACGAGCAGACCTTAGACAAGCAAGCCAAGGTTTTAGAAATTCCAGTGCTAGAAGGAATTTATTATCTAGTTTATTCAAATGGGGAAAGTCATAAGGTGGAGGCTACTGAGGAGAATCGTCATACTTTATGCGAGAAGGTGAGAAGTCAGGAAGCCCGAAAAGTTTTGGTCAAGTCAGATGTTTCCCTCATTGAAAATCAGTCAGTAGAAGCGATATCGGAAAAATTAGAAGAAGCCTATATTCGCCTACTTCCTTATTATGAGGGAACGAGGAAGTAAACTTTCTCAAAAAATATCATAAATCGTACAGTCCAAGAGTGAACAGTCCGCTGTGTAATTCTTGGTCTTTTTGTTATCGTTTTCAAATTATATAATAAACTTACAAAAACAATTCAAAAGGAGAACAATTATGGAAGTCGTTTCAAGTGTTCTAAATTGGTTTTCTAGCAATATTTTGCAGAATCCCGCATTTTTCGTAGGTTTATTGGTGTTGATAGGATATGCACTTTTGAAAAAACCTGCCCATGACGTTTTTTCAGGGTTTGTTAAAGCAACAGTAGGGTATATGTTGCTTAACGTGGGTGCTGGTGGTTTGGTTACAACTTTCCGTCCAATCTTGGCAGCACTCAACTTTAAATTCCAAATTGGTGCGGCAGTTATCGACCCTTACTTTGGACTTGCTGCAGCAAACAACAAAATTGCAGCTGAGTTTCCAGATTTTGTTGGAACTGCAACTACAGCTCTATTGATCGGTTTTGGAGTAAATATCTTGCTTGTAGCTCTACGCAAGATTACGAAAGTAAGAACCCTCTTTATTACTGGTCACATCATGGTACAACAAGCTGCGACTGTATCTCTTATGGTTCTATTCTTAGTTCCACAATTGCGCAATGCTTACGGTACAGCAGCAATCGGTATCATCTGTGGACTTTACTGGGCAGTTAGTTCAAATATGACTGTTGAGGCGACTCAACGCTTGACTGGTGGTGGCGGATTTGCGATTGGTCACCAACAGCAATTTGCAATCTGGTTTGTAGATAAAATCGCAGGACGTTTTGGTAAGAAGGAAGAAAGTCTAGACAATCTTAAATTACCTAAGTTCCTCTCTATCTTCCACGATACAGTAGTTGCCTCTGCAACTTTGATGCTGGTCTTCTTTGGTGCTATTCTCTTAATCTTGGGACCAGAAATCATGTCAAATAAAGAAGTCATCACTTCAGGAACTTTGTTCAATCCTGCTAAGCAAGACTTCTTCATGTACATTATTCAAACAGCCTTCACCTTTTCAGTTTACTTGTTTATCTTGATGCAAGGTGTCCGCATGTTCGTATCTGAGTTGACAAATGCCTTCCAAGGTATTTCAAACAAATTGTTGCCAGGTTCATTCCCAGCGGTCGACGTTGCAGCTTCTTATGGATTTGGATCTCCAAACGCTGTCTTGTCTGGATTTGCCTTTGGTTTGATTGGTCAATTGATTACAATCGTTCTACTTATTGTCTTCAAAAACCCTATCCTTATCATCACAGGATTTATACCGGTATTCTTTGATAATGCAGCCATCGCTGTTTACGCTGACAAACGTGGTGGTTGGAAAGCAGCAGTTATCTTATCATTTATCTCAGGTGTGCTTCAAGTTGCCCTCGGTGCTCTCTGTGTAGCCCTTCTTGACTTGGCATCTTACGGTGGTTACCATGGAAATATCGACTTTGAATTCCCATGGCTTGGATTTGGCTACATCTTCAAATACCTCGGTATTGTTGGTTATGTACTTGTATGTCTCTTCTTGCTTGTTATTCCTCAACTTCAATTTGCCAAAGCAAAAGATAAAGAAAAATACTACAACGGTGAAGTTCAAGAAGAAGCATAGTTTCTAGAAAAGGAGAAAATAAAATGGTTAAAGTATTAGCAGCGTGTGGAAATGGAATGGGTTCATCTATGGTTATCAAGATGAAGGTTGAAAATGCTCTCCGTAAGCTTAATCAAACAGATTTTACAGTCAATTCATGCAGTGTCGGTGAAGCTAAAGGTTTAGCAGCAGGATATGACATCGTAATCGCTTCTCTTCATTTGATTCGAGAATTGGAAGGGCGAACTAATGGGAAGTTAATTGGGCTTGACAACTTGATGGATGATAAAGAAATCACTGAAAAACTCAGTCAAGCACTACAGTAAAAGGTTGGAGGGGGCTGGACAGAAACTGAGAGTTATCGTTTCTGTCCTTCTCCCTCTTTAAATAAAGGAGGCAGATATGAATTTAAAACAAGCTTTAATTGACAATGACTCGATCCGACTAGGTTTAGAGGCTAAGGATTGGAAAGAGGCAGTCAAGGTAGCAGTAGATCCCTTGATTGAAAGTGGGGCAATTTTGCCAGAGTATTACGATGCTATCATTGAATCGACTGAAGAGTATGGCCCTTACTATATTTTAATGCCAGGTATGGCTATGCCCCATGCTAGACCTGAAGCGGGTGTGCAAAGTGATGCTTTTTCACTGATTACCTTACAAAATCCGGTTGTATTTTCAGATGGGAAAGAGGTATCTGTTTTGTTGGCACTAGCAGCAACAAGCTCAAAAATTCACACAAGTGTAGCCATTCCACAGATCATTGCCTTATTTGAATTAGAAGATTCTATTGCACGTTTACAGGCTTGCCAGACTAAAGAAGATGTCTTGGCGATGATTGAAGAATCTAAGGATAGCCCTTATCTCGAAGGATTGGATTTGGAAAGTTAGAAAGAGGAAAAAAGAGATGACAAAAAGAATACCTAATTTACAAGTTGCATTAGATCATTCAGACTTGCAAGGAGCGATTAAAGCAGCTGTTTCTGTTGGTCAGGAAGTAGATATTATCGAAGCTGGAACTGTTTGCTTATTACAAGTTGGAAGTGAACTGGTTGAAGTCTTGCGAAGCCTTTTCCCAGATAAGATTATTGTAGCAGACACAAAATGTGCCGATGCTGGTGGAACAGTTGCCAAAAATAATGCCGTTCGTGGAGCGGACTGGATGACTTGTATCTGTTGTGCAACCATCCCTACTATGGAAGCGGCTCTAAAGGCTATCAAGGCTGAACGTGGAGATCGAGGAGAAATTCAGATCGAGCTTTATGGTGATTGGACTTTTGAACAAGCTCAGCTTTGGCTGGATGCAGGTATCTCACAAGCAATTTATCACCAGTCTCGTGATGCCCTTCTTGCAGGTGAAACTTGGGGTGAAAAAGACCTTAATAAGGTTAAAAAACTCATTGACATGGGCTTCCGTGTGTCTGTTACAGGTGGACTGGATGTGGATACACTCAAACTCTTTGAAGGCGTTGATGTCTTTACCTTTATCGCAGGTCGTGGAATTACAGAGGCTGCGGATCCAGCAGGAGCAGCGCGTGCCTTTAAGGATGAAATCAAACGAATTTGGGGGTAAACCATGGCACGTCCAATTGGAATCTATGAAAAAGCTACACCCAAGCATTTTACTTGGTTAGAACGCTTGAATTTTGCCAAAGAGTTAGGCTTCGACTTCGTTGAGATGTCGATTGATGAGCGTGATGAACGTTTGGTCCGTCTAGATTGGAGCAAGGAAGAACGTTTGGAGATTGTGAAAGCTATCTATGAAACAGGTATCCGAATCCCATCCATCTGTTTCTCAGGCCATCGTCGCTATCCAATGGGGTCAAACGATCCTGTTTTAGAAAAAAAATCGCTAGAACTGATGAAAAAATGTATCGAACTGGCTCAGGATTTGGGAGTTCGTACCATTCAACTAGCTGGCTATGATGTTTATTATGAGGAGAAATCCCCTCAAACGCATGAACGCTTTATCAAAAACCTCCGACAAGCCTGTGATTGGGCGGAGGAGGCTCAGGTGATTTTGGCTATTGAGATTATGGACGATCCTTTTATCAATAGCATTGAGAAGTACTTAGCTGTTGAAAAAGAGATTGATTCACCTTATCTCTTTGTCTATCCAGATATTGGCAATGTTTCAGCTTGGCATAATGACGTTTATAGTGAATTTTATATCGGGCACCATGCCCTTGCAGCCCTCCATCTTAAGGATACCTATCCTGTAACCGAGACTTCAAAAGGACAATTCCGAGATGTTCCTTTTGGGACTGGTTGTGTCAACTGGGAAGCAGCTTTTGATATTTTGAAGAAGACCAACTATAATGGTCCTTTCCTAATCGAGATGTGGTCTGAAAACTGTGAAACAGTAGAAGAAACCAAAGCAGCTATCAAAGCAGCTCAAGATTTCCTCTACCCATTAATAAAGAAAGCGGGTTTGATGTAAGATGAATCAAGTAATCAATGATATGAGAAAGCGTGTCTGCGAAGCCAATCAATCTCTTCCTAAGCATGGCTTGGTTAAATTCACATGGGGCAATGTCTCAGAAGTGAATCGTGAACTAGGTGTGATTGTTATCAAACCGTCTGGCGTGGATTACGATAAATTGACTCCTGAAAACATGGTGGTGACAGATTTGGATGGGAAGGTTCTTGAAGGCGATTTGAGACCATCTTCTGACCTGCCAACCCACGTAGAGTTATACAAGGCTTGGCCTGCTATTGGTAGTGTGGTCCACACTCATTCGACAGAGGCAGTTGGTTGGGCACAGGCGGGACGCGATATCCCATTTTATGGGACAACACATGCCGACTATTTTTACGGACCAATTCCTTGTGCTCGTAGCTTGACTAAGGACGAAGTTGAAGTAGCTTATGAAAAGGATACAGGCTTAGTCATTCTAGAAGAATTTGACCGTCGTGGGCTCAATCCGGTTGAAGTACCAGGAATTGTTGTACGCAATCACGGTCCATTCACCTGGGGTAAAAATCCAGAGAATGCTGTTTATCACTCTGTCGTATTAGAGGAAGTATCAAAGATGAACCGCTTCACAGAGCAAATCAATCCAAGAGTTGAACCAGCTCCACAGTACATACTGGAAAAACATTACCAAAGAAAGCACGGACCAAATGCCTACTATGGTCAAAAATAAAAAACGAGCAATTGAAAAGAGGCTTGGAGATATCTAAGCCTCCCTTTGCAATGAAACCGAAAAGCAAACCAGCTAATGATAAATATTATCATTGAAATATTTTTATTAAAGTGTTATGATGGGGAGACTGTTTGATTGATTAGTCCCGAATAATAGGAGGAGAAGATGGTATTAGATAAAACGAGTTGTGAGCTATTGCTGTACCTCATGGATCAAGAATCTCCCAAAACGATTATGACCATTTCCAAAGATTTGAGGCAATCAAGGAGAAAGATCTACTATCATATTGATAAAATTAATGATGCGCTGGGCAATCCTGAATATCATCTTGTTAGTCTTCCTCGTATCGGTGTCTATTTGACAGAGGAGCAGAGACTTGCTTGTCAGCAACTTTTATCCGAAGTTGACTCCTACGACTATGTGATGAGTGGGGAAGAACGCATGCAGATGATGTTGTTTTGGATTGGAATTGCTAAAGAACGCATCACTATCGAAAAGCTTATGGAATTAACAGAAGTTTCGCGCAACACCGTTTTAAATGATCTCAACACTATTCGTTATCAGTTAAGTTTGGAACAGTATCAGGTGACCTTGCAAGTAAGTAAATCACAAGGTTATTATCTTAGTGCCCATCCTTTAAATAAAATTCAGCATCTTCAATCTCTCTTATACCACCTCTTTATGGAAGGAAATGAGGCTTTTGTTACTATTCTTGAAGATAAGATTAGGGATAGATTCCAAGGAGAGTTGCTCTTATCCAGACAAATGCATCAGTTTCTCAAGGAGCAGGTGCCTCTAGTTGAACAGGACTTAGGGAAAAAGATTAACCATCACGAAGTTACCTTTATGTTACGTGTGCTTCCCTATCTGCTTTTAAGTTGTGATAACATCACTCGCTATCAAGAGAAACATCAGGATATTGAACAAGAATTTTCTTTGATTCGCAGAAGGATAGAGTACCGAGTGTCTAAAAAATTGAGTAAACGTCTTTTTGAAAGTTTTGAGATTTCTTTATCAGAACTTGAAGTTTCCCTACTAGCAATTCTCCTTCTATCCTATAGAAAGGATAGGGACATTCATGCAGAAAGCAAAGATTTTCATCAGTTAAGGAATAGCCTGGAAGAGTTTATCTGGCATTTTGAATCGCAGACCAAGATGGAAATTGAAAACAAGGAAGACTTGTTACGTAACCTGCTGATCCATTGTAAAGCTTTGTTGTTTAGAAAAACCTATGGAATTTTTTCTAAGAATCCTCTCACAAAACAAATTCGCTCCAAGTATAGTGATCTCTTTATCATCACTAAAAAGTGTGCAGAGATTTTAGAGGAAGCCTGGTTTGTGCATTTGACGGACGATGAGATCGCTTATCTGACGATTCACGTTGGCGGATTTTTGAAATATACCCCCTCTTCTCGGAATACCACCCAAAAAATCTATCTTGTTTGTGATGAAGGAGTGGGAGTTTCCAAACTTTTGCTCAAACAATGTCGATTCTATCTTCCAAATGAGCAAATCGGAGCAGTTTTCACAACAGAACAGTTTAAAAGTGTCGAAGATATTGCCTTGGTGGATTTGGTGATTACAACAAATGATGAACTCGAGAGTCGCTTTCCTGTCTTAAAGGTCAATCCTATACTAGAGGCAGAAGATATCTTGCGTATCGTCGATTATCTGAAATACAAGGTTTTTCGAAAGGACGGCAGAAGTTTTAGTGAAAATTTATCAACCATTATATCAACTTATATACCCGACAAGCATGCTGCGGTGAAGTTACAAGAGGAAATTCAAGCACTTATTAACCAAGAATTGGTTATCCAGTCCTTTTTTGAAGAATGATAATACCACAGTCCAATGATGAACACAAACCTGTGTTTTTCTTGGTCTTTTTTAATCTCATGGGGGATGGTATACTAAGGATGAAAACAATACTTGAACAAAATATGGAGGACATCATAATGCCAAACGTAAAAGAAATTACAAGAGAATCATGGATTCTAGCAACTTTTCCAGAGTGGGGAACATGGCTCAACGAAGAAATCGAAGAAGAAGTCGTCCCTGAAGGAAACTTTTCAATGTGGTGGCTTGGTAACTGTGGAACTTGGATCAAGACACCTGGTGGAGCTAACGTTGTGATGGACCTTTGGTCAAACCGTGGAAAATCTACTAAAAAAGTGAAAGATATGGTTCGTGGGCACCAAATGGCAAATATGGCAGGGGTACGTAAATTGCAACCAAACTTGCGTGTACAGCCGATGGTGATTGACCCATTTGCAATCAATGAGTTAGACTACTACTTGGTTTCTCACTTCCATAGCGATCATATTGATCCTTACACAGCAGCAGCGATTTTAAACAATCCAAAATTAGAGCATGTTAAATTTATCGGACCTTACCATTGCGGACTTATCTGGGAAGGATGGGGAGTTCCAAAAGAACGCATTATTGTAGTTAAACCGGGTGACACGATTGAACTTAAAGACATGAAGATTCATGCTGTTGAATCCTTTGACCGTACCTGTTTGGTAACATTACCAGTCAACGGCGCTGATGAGACAGGTGGAGAATTGGCAGGTTTGGCTGTCACTGATGAAGAAATGGCTCAAAAAGCTGTTAACTATATCTTTGAAACACCTGGTGGCACCATCTACCACGGTGCAGACTCTCACTTCTCAAACTATTTTGCAAAACATGGTAAAGACTTTAGAATTGATGTTGCTTTGAATAACTATGGTGAAAACCCAGTTGGTATCCAAGATAAAATGACCTCTATCGATCTTCTTCGTATGGCAGAAAATCTACGTGCCAAAGTCATTATCCCAGTTCACTATGATATCTGGTCTAACTTTATGGCTTCTACAAATGAAATCTTAGAATTGTGGAAGATGAGAAAAGACCGTTTGCAGTACAACTTTCATCCATTTATCTGGGAAGTAGGTGGTAAGTACACTTATCCTCAAGACCAACACTTGGTAGAATACCATCACCCACGTGGTTTTGATGACTGTTTTGAGCAAGATTCAAATATCCAGTTCAAAGCTTTACTCTAATGTAAAATATTTTTTGGAGGTTATCCGTATGTTGCATGATACGGATAATTTTCATATAATAGTAAAATAAGATGCGTGATAGACCTATCACCTCAAATAGAAAGGAAATTCTATGTCAAATCTATCTGTTAATGCAATCCGTTTCCTAGGTATTGACGCCATCAACAAAGCAAACTCAGGTCACCCAGGGGTGGTTATGGGGGCTGCTCCAATGGCCTATAGCCTCTTTACAAAGCAACTTCGTATCAATCCAGCTCAACCAAACTGGATCAACCGCGACCGTTTTATTCTTTCAGCAGGACACGGCTCTATGCTTCTTTATGCCCTTCTTCACCTTTCTGGTTTTGAAGATGTCAGCATGGATGAAGTCAAGAACTTCCGCCAATGGGGTTCCAAAACACCAGGTCACCCAGAATTTGGTCATACTGCGGGGGTTGACGCTACTACTGGACCTCTAGGTCAAGGGATTTCTACTGCTACTGGTTTTGCCCAAGCAGAACGCTTCTTAGCAGCCAAATATAACCGCGAAGGCTATAATATCTTTGATCACTATACTTACGTTATCTGTGGAGACGGAGATTTGATGGAAGGTGTTTCAAGTGAGGCGGCTTCATACGCAGGTTTACAAAAACTTGACAAGTTGGTTGTTCTTTATGATTCAAATGACATCAACTTGGATGGTGAGACAAAAGATTCCTTCACAGAAAGTGTTCGTGACCGTTACAATGCCTACGGTTGGCATACAGCCTTGGTTGAAGATGGAACAGACTTGGAAGCTATCCATGCTGCTATCGAAGCTGCTAAAGCTTCAGGCAAACCATCTTTGATTGAAGTGAAGACTGTGATTGGATACGGTTCTCCAAACAAACAAGGAACCAATGCTGTACACGGTGCTCCTCTTGGAGCAGACGAAACTGCAGCGACTCGTCAAGCCCTCGGTTGGGACTATGAACCATTTGAAATCCCAGCTGAAGTATATGCTGATTTCAAAGAAAATGTTGCAGACCGTGGCGCATCAGCTTATCAAGCTTGGACAAAATTAGTTGCTGACTATAAAGAAGCGCATCCAGAACTGGCTGCAGAAGTAGAAGCTATTATCGACGGCCGTGATCCAGTTGAAGTGACTCCAGCAGACTTCCCAGCTATAGAAAATGGCTTCTCTCAAGCAACTCGTAATTCAAGTCAAGATGCCTTGAACGTTGTAGCTTCCAAGTTGCCAACCTTCCTAGGTGGATCAGCTGACCTCGCTCACTCAAATATGACTTACATCAAAACGGACGGACTTCAAGACGACACTAATCGCTTGAACCGCAACATTCAGTTTGGTGTTCGTGAATTTGCAATGGGAACAATCTTGAACGGGATGGCTCTTCACGGTGGACTTCGTGTATACGGTGGAACTTTCTTCGTCTTTTCTGACTATGTGAAGGCAGCTGTCCGTTTGTCAGCCTTGCAAGGACTTCCTGTGACTTATGTCTTTACCCACGATTCTATTGCGGTAGGGGAAGATGGCCCAACTCACGAACCAGTTGAACACTTGGCAGGTCTCCGTGCCATGCCAAATCTAAATGTTTTCCGTCCAGCAGATGCGCGTGAAACGCAAGCAGCTTGGTACCTGGCAGTGACAAGTGAGAAAACACCAACTGCCCTTGTCTTGACCCGTCAAAACTTGACTGTTGAAGAGGGAACAGACTTCGACAAGGTTGCAAAAGGTGCCTATGTTGTCTATGAAAATGCAGCAGACTTTGATACCATCTTGATTGCGACAGGTTCAGAGGTCAATCTTGCTGTCTCAGCCGCCAAAGAATTGGCTAGTCAAGGTGAAAAAGTCCGCGTAGTCAGCATGCCATCTACAGATGTCTTTGACGCACAAGATGCAGCATACAAGGAAGAAATCCTTCCAAATGCAGTCCGCCGTCGTGTTGCAGTCGAAATGGGTGCAAGTCAAAACTGGTACAAATATGTCGGTCTAGATGGTGCCGTTCTCAGTATTGATACCTTTGGAGCCTCTGCCCCAGCACCAAAAGTCTTGGCAGAATATGGCTTTACTGTAGAAGATCTTGTAGAACTTGTGAATAACTTGAAATAATAAAATGAAAAGTTTTAAGGAATTCAATCGTAGATGATTGCTTATAAAAATGGTGGAACGAATTCCGTTCCACCATTTTTATAGAACATAAAAGAGATGTAAGGTTAATACTCTTCGAAAATTAAATTCAAACCATGCCAGCGTCGCCTTACCGTACTCAAGTACAGCTTGTGGCTAGCTTCCTAGTTTGCTCTTTGATTTTCATTGAGTATAATTTATTAAAAATTAACGTAGGTGGTTTCAGTCTTGACATAACCTGAATAGTCAGAGTTTTTATAAGACTTAGTAATAAATTTCCATTTTCGTTGATGTGCATTTATATAAGTGGTAGTGATGTAATAAGGATAAGGGTTATTTGATTGAAGCCAGGATTGATAGGCGCCTATACCGGAAAATGATGCGCCAATCACCCAAGGCCAAGGACCCCCAACAATCGCTCCTAATTGTGCAAAGAATGCACTTAATCCCAAATTCATCAAATTATCTCTAAAAGAATTTTCCAGTACATTTCCTCTGACGGTTGAGACATAATGCCAAGCTTTTGGATCTATTGAACGAAAAGTTACTGAGTTGCTAATTGAGTTGATCTCATATTCACTAAAAAATTGACCATTCAAGTAAACACCATCTGGACGTTTTTTAATGACATCTTTTTTACCATCACTATAAATAATTTCAAGAACGGTATCGTTTATGATGTTTATCTGTGTGGAGTCCGAATTAACCTCAGTTTGTGTTGTATATAGATCATTATTTGCTAAAACAGATAGTGGTGAAACAACTACAACACATAAGCAAATTGTAGCTAGAAGATAAAAATACTTGAAATGTTTATACACAATAATTTCTACTTTTTATTTGATTTTTTTATAATTTAATTACACACTAAAAACACAGAAAAAGAAAGCGGCAATAAAAATGAAAGTATCTCTTTTTTTAAAAAAAAGTTTCTGGTCAACCTTTTTGATTATTAACCAAACAATTATACTATTACATTTAAAGGATGGTTTGGATCGACAATACCTAACGACTGAGCACATATATTGGGTTGTAAGCACGTTTATATTTGTAAATATTTTAGTTGGAGTATTTAGTAATATTAAAATAAAAGAGGACTGAAAATAGATTTGATTCTTACTAGAAAAGCAAGGCACAACCTTGTAAAAGTAGCTGAAATTTGATATAGTAGTCCTATGTAAAAGATAAAGGAGAAAACAATGAATCCAAATATTACTTTTTTAATCATGCTTGTAGGTATGATGGCCTTGATGTTCTTTATGCAACGTTCTCAAAAGAAACAAGCTCAAAAGCGTATGGAAAGCTTAAATAAACTTCAAAAAGGCTATGAAGTGATTACAATTGGCGGTCTTTACGGAACAGTGGATGAAGTAGACACTGAGAAGAGAACAATCGTACTTGATGTAGATGGTGTTTATTTGACTTTTGAATTGACTGCTATCAAGACCGTTTTGCCGCTCAAAGAGGCTGTGACACCAGAAGGAACAGTTGTTGACGAAGGCGGAGCAATTGAAGAATAAAACGGGATCTGTCACTCCCGTTTTTCTATAAAGTAAGAGGAAAAGGGATGAGAAAAATAGTATTTGTGTGCTTAGGAAACATCTGCCGTAGCCCCATGGCGGAGTTTGTGATGAAATCCATAACGAGTGATTACCAGGTTGAGAGTCGTGCGACTTCGGCTTGGGAACATGGCAATCCGATTCATAAGGGAACGCAGGGGATTTTCCAGCAGTATCAGATTCCTTATGACAAAGACAAAACATCACTCCAGATTCGTAGAGAAGATTTTGAGTCATTTGATTACATTATCGGGATGGATGCTTTAAACGTTTCAGATCTGCGTCACATGTGTCCTCAGGAATTGCAGTATAAGATCTACCCTTTTGCATCTGAAAGTGTTCCAGATCCTTGGTATACAGGAGATTTTGAGGAAACCTATGCTCGCATCACAAGTGGATGTCAAAGCTGGCTAGATCGATTAGAAAATGAGAGTGACAATGGAAAAGCTTAAACAAATCTATGAGAAGTATAGAGTTTACCTAACTCGCCCTAGGTTAGAGTTCATTACAGTAGTCGTAATTGCACCCTGTGCCCTTTCGGTATTTCTACTAAATACACCCAAAAAGGGTTTCCTGACACTTGATGGTGGTGCACTTGTTTATGATGGTACCCTGGTACGAGGGAAAATGAATGGTCAGGGGACCATGACCTTTGAAAATGGGGACCAATATACAGGTGATTTCAATAATGGAGCCTTTAATGGAAAAGGAACCTTCCAATCAAAAGATGGCTGGAAATACGAAGGTGATTTTGTAAATGGTCAGGCTGAAGGTCAAGGAAAGTTGACGACAGAGCAAGAAGTTGTCTATGAAGGAACCTTTAAACAAGGCGTTTTCCAACAAAAACAGTAGTCTCCAGATGAGGAGGCTATTTTTAAAAGTATGAAAGAAAGCGTTTTCTGCGCACGGCTTCGATAAATAGCTATCAATTAGAAAAAACTTTGTGAAATAAAAAAATATTTTTCATAATTTCACAATCAGCCGGTCAAAACTCTATTGTACGGGTGAATTGAGAAAAAGTTCACAATCTTAGAAAAATTCTTTGTGAAATGCTTATGAAACTGTTTACAAAGCATAAAAAAAGAGTTATAATATACTTGTGAAAAAATTAACAAAGGATTACATCCTTAAAGGCTATGGAGGATAATATGGCTGATAAAAAAATAGTAACACCAGAGGAAAAACAACTTGCTGCTGAAAAGCATGTCGATGGTCTCGTGAAAAAAGCCCTGGTTGCGCTTGATGAAATGTGCAAGTTGAACCAAGAGCAAGTTGACTACATCGTAGCAAAAGCGTCTGTTGCAGCACTTGATGCGCACGGTATCCTTGCACAACACGCAGTTGAAGAAACTGGTCGTGGCGTATTTGAAGATAAGGCGACAAAAAATCTATTTGCCTGTGAACACGTAGTGAACAATATGCGTGGAGTTAAAACAGCTGGAGCTATCGAAGATGATCCAATTACAGGTTTGACGAAGATTGCGGAGCCAGTTGGAGTTATTTGTGGTATCACTCCAACAACAAACCCAACTTCAACAGCAATTTTCAAATCATTGATTGCTTTGAAGACACGTAACCCAATTGTTTTCGCCTTCCACCCATCAGCTCAAGAATCTTCTGCTCATGCTGCACAAATCGTTCGCGATGCAGCCATCGCAGCCGGTGCACCTGAAAACTGTGTTCAATGGATTACAGAGCCATCTATGGAAGCAACTGGGGCACTTATGAACCACGAAGGTGTTGCGACTATCCTCGCAACTGGTGGGAATGCTATGGTTAAAGCTGCATACTCATGTGGAAAACCAGCTCTTGGGGTAGGTGCCGGAAACGTTCCTGCCTATGTAGAAAAATCTGCTGACCTTCGTCAAGCAGCTCATGACATCGTTATGTCTAAATCGTTTGATAATGGGATGGTCTGTGCATCAGAACAAGCGGTTATCATTGATAAAGAAGTGTATGATGAATTTGTAGAAGAATTCAAATCATATCACACTTACTTTGTAAACAAGAAAGAAAAAGCGCTTCTTGAAGAATTCTGTTTCGGCGTGAAGGCAAACAGCAAAAATTGTGCAGGTGCTAAACTAAACGCAAACATCGTTGGTAAACCAGCGGCATGGATTGCAGAACAAGCAGGATTCAGCGTTCCAGAAGGAACAAACATCTTGGCTGCAGAATGTGCAGAAGTAGGACCAAAAGAACCATTGACTCGTGAAAAATTGTCACCAGTTATCGCTGTCCTAAAAGCTGAAGATACAGAAGATGGTCTTAAAAAAGCTCGTCAAATGGTTGAGTTTAACGGACTTGGTCACTCAGCAGCTATCCATACAAAAGACGAAGCTCTTGCTAAACGCTTTGGTACAGAAATCAAAGCAATGCGTATTATCTGGAACTCTCCATCTACTTTCGGTGGTATCGGTGACGTATACAATGCCTTCATTCCATCATTGACACTTGGATGTGGTTCATATGGACACAACTCAGTCGGTGATAACGTGAGTGCGATCAACCTTCTAAACATCAAGAAAGTAGGGAAACGTAGAAATAATATGCAATGGTTTAAAGTTCCTTCAAAAATTTACTTCGAACGCAATTCTATCCAATACCTTCAAACATGTGAAGATATTGAACGCGTTATGATTGTTACAGACAAATCGATCGAAAAACTTGGCTTTGTTCAACGGGTTATCGATCAATTGAATGCACGTAGCAACCGTGTAACAATCCAAGTCTTCTCAGATGTTGAACCAGACCCAGATATCACAACTGTAGAACGTGGTGCTGAAGTGATGAGAGCGTTTGAACCGGATACAATTATTGCTCTTGGTGGTGGTTCTCCAATGGACGCGGCCAAAGTAATGTGGCTCTTCTACGAACAACCAGAAATCGACTTCCGTGACTTGGTTCAAAAATTCATGGACATCCGTAAACGTGCCTTCCGCTTCCCATCACTTGGTAAGAAAGCGAAATACATTGGTATTCCAACAACTTCAGGTACAGGTTCAGAAGTAACGCCATTTGCCGTTATCTCTGATAAGAAAAACAACCGCAAATACCCATTGGCTGACTACTCATTGACACCAACTATTGCCATTGTTGACCCTGCTTTGGTTGAATCAGTTCCAGACTTCATCGCTGCGGATACAGGTATGGACGTCTTGACTCACGCGACTGAAGCCTACACTTCAAACTTCGCTAACGACTATACAGACGGTATCGCCCTTCAAACAATCAAACTTGTCTTTGAATGGTTGGAAAGATCTGTTAAGACAGCTGACCCAGAAGCACGTGAAAAAATGCATAATGCATCTACAATGGCTGGTATGGCCTTCGCTAATGCCTTCCTTGGCATGAGCCACTCAATGGCCCACAAGATTGGAGGAGTTCACCATACAGTTCACGGACGTACAAACGCAATCTTGCTTCCATACGTTATCCGTTACAACGGAACTCGTCCATCTAAGACGACTACATGGCCTAAGTACAACTACTGGAAAGCTGATGAAAAATTCCAAGACATCGCGAAAATGCTTGGCTTGCCTCACTCAACTCCAGAAGAAGCAGTTGAAGCTTATGCCAAAGCAGTTTACGATCTTGGTGAAGCAGTTGGAATTACAATGAATTTCAAAGGCTTTGGTATCGATGAAAAAACTTGGAAAGACAGCTTGCATGAGATTGCCTTGCTTGCTTACGAAGACCAATGTTCACCTGCAAACCCACGCTTGCCGATGGTAGCTGACATGGAAGAAATCATGGCAGATGCTTACTATGGTTATAAAGAACGTCCAGGACGTTGTAAATAATCGTTTATCAGCCTAGAGGCAGGAAATATCCTGTCTCTTTTTTGTGAACTCAGATAGACCTGGAATTAAGGTTGAGTGTGGAAATGGGGATAATATACGGACATTATAAAAGATTGTAGGGATATATTTAAAAATTAAAAAATAAGTGAATGAAAAGGAGTGGAAAAGTAGAAAAGCAAGAGAGAAAATCGACGCCCATACTTGCAATTAAACTCAAATAGTTATATAATAGGTTTGTTGAAAGGTGATTTGTAGTGATTCAAGTTACTTTTTTCACAATAAAAATTTCATGATTTTCATAAGGAGGAAATCACTAATGGTAGTTAAAGTTGGTATTAACGGTTTCGGACGTATCGGTCGTCTTGCTTTCCGTCGTATCCAAAACGTAGAAGGTGTTGAAGTTACTCGTATCAACGACCTTACAGATCCAGTTATGCTTGCACACTTGTTGAAATACGACACAACTCAAGGTCGTTTCGACGGTACTGTTGAAGTTAAAGAAGGTGGATTTGAAGTTAACGGTAAATTCATCAAAGTTTCTGCTGAACGTGATCCAGAACAAATCGACTGGGCTAACGACGGTGTAGAAATCGTTCTTGAAGCTACTGGTTTCTTTGCTAAGAAAGCAGCTGCTGAAAAACACCTTAAAGGTGGAGCTAAAAAAGTTGTTATCACTGCTCCTGGTGGAAACGACGTTAAAACAGTTGTATTCAACACTAACCACGACGTTCTTGATGGTACTGAAACAGTTATCTCAGGTGCTTCATGTACTACAAACTGCTTGGCTCCTATGGCTAAAGCTCTTCAAGACAACTTTGGTGTTGTTGAAGGATTGATGACTACTATCCACGCTTACACTGGTGACCAAATGATCCTTGACGGACCACACCGTGGTGGTGACCTTCGCCGTGCTCGCGCTGGTGCTGCAAACATCGTTCCTAACTCAACTGGTGCTGCGAAAGCTATCGGTCTTGTAATCCCAGAATTGAACGGTAAACTTGACGGATCTGCACAACGCGTTCCAACTCCAACTGGATCAGTTACTGAATTGGTAGCAGTTCTTGAAAAGAACGTTACTGTTGATGAAGTGAATGCAGCTATGAAAGCAGCTTCAAACGAATCATACGGTTACACAGAAGATCCAATCGTATCTTCAGATATCGTAGGTATGTCTTACGGTTCATTGTTTGACGCAACTCAAACTAAAGTTCTTGACGTTGACGGTAAACAATTGGTTAAAGTTGTATCATGGTACGACAACGAAATGTCATACACTGCACAACTTGTTCGTACTCTTGAATACTTCGCAAAAATTGCTAAATAATTCTTGAGTCGATAGAAAGCAAGGCCCTTGGTCTTGCTTTTTAAATATTTAAAAATGGATGAGACAATCATCCATTCTTTTTTAATTCTGTTTCAAAAGTATTTGAGAGGGCAGTAAAACTCAATTTTTCTAAGGTGAGTGGATGGGTAAAAGAAAGGTGAAAGGCATGAAGCATAAGCCGACTTGTTTTTGATTTACTATTATAGAGAGGGTCGCCTAAGATAGGATGCTCGTGATGAGAGAGGTGAACACGAATCTGATGCGTTCGACCGGTCTTTAGCTTGCAACGAACCAGAGAAGTCTTATTTGGGAATTGCTTTAATCGACTGATATGCGTTTCAGCATATTGCCCATTTTGGGGATCTACTACTCGTTTTCTGCGATCGTGTCGATTACGGCCAATTTTATCTCGAAAGACAAGTTCTTTGCTCTCTACTCGCCCTTCTACGAGTGTCCAGTACTCGCGAGCAATTTCTTTTTTCTCCAACAAGCGATTAAGAATGGGTAGGATAAAAGGATTTTTAGCAAAAAGCACTAAACCACTTGTTTCCATATCTAGGCGATGAATGACATAGCAAGTCTGCCCAATGTAGGCAGAGACATGATTGAGAAGAGCGATTTCGTTTGGCTGATTACCGTGAGTTTTCATACCCTCGGGTTTATTGACGATAATAAGATGTTGATCTTGATAAACTTCTTGAACGAGGTCTGGATTTCCCCAAAGTATTTCCTTGTTGGGATAATCTTCCTCGTCGAAAGTCAACTGGCAAACATCTCCAGGATTCACCATCTCGTTCCAGTGAACTTCTTCTTGGTTTATCAAAATATGTTTCTTGATTCTCAAAAAATGTCGGATTTTTCTAGGAATGAGGAGTTGCTCCTCTAGTAATTGCTTAACCGTCATTGGAGGTAAAGAGGCTGGTAATGTAAATGTGAATTTCATACAGATATTGTAACAAAAAAAGCCCTATTTGGATAGGAAATAGCTAAATTCTTGTCTTCCTATGATGAAGATGATAAAATAAACGCATGAAATTAGATAAATTATTCGAGAAATTTCTTTCTCTTTTTAAAAAAGAAATAAGTGAATCAGAGGATTCTGGGTCTACTAGCTTGCGTCGTTCTCGCAGTGATCGAAAAAAATTGGCCCAAGTGGGTCCGATTCGAAAATTCTGGCGTCGCTATCATTTAACAAAGATTGTCCTTATACTAGGTTTGAGTGCAGGCTTGCTGGTTGGAACCTATTTGTTTGCTGTTGCCAAATCAACCAACGTCAATGATTTGCAAAATGCCTTGAAAACTCGAACTCTCATTTTTGACCGTGAAGAAAAGGAGGCTGGTGCCTTGTCTGGTCAAAAGGGAACCTACGTTGAACTGACTGACATCAGTAAAAATTTGCAGAATGCTGTTATTGCAACTGAAGACCGTTCTTTCTATAAAAACGACGGGATTAACTATGGTCGCTTCTTCTTGGCTATTGTCACTGCTGGTCGTTCAGGTGGTGGTTCTACTATTACCCAACAGCTGGCTAAAAACGCTTATTTGTCACAGGATCAAACTGTCGAGAGAAAAGCGAAAGAATTTTTTCTAGCCTTAGAGTTAACAAAAAAATATAGCAAGGATCAGATTTTAACCATGTACCTTAACAACGCCTATTTTGGAAATGGTGTGTGGGGCGTAGAAGATGCAAGTAAGAAATACTTTGGAGTTTCTGCGTCAGAAGTGAGTTTGGATCAAGCTGCGACTCTGGCAGGGATGCTCAAGGGGCCGGAATTGTATAATCCCTTGAATTCCGTAGAGGATTCAACCAATCGTCGCGATACTGTCTTGCAAAATATGGTTGCGGCGGGATATATTGATAAAAATCAAGAAACCGAAGCTGCTGAAGTTGATATGACTTCGCAATTGCACGATAAGTATGAAGGAAAAATCTCAGATTACCGCTATCCTTCTTACTTTGATGCGGTGGTTAACGAAGCCGTTTCCAAGTATAATCTAACAGAGGAAGAAATTGTTAATAATGGCTACCGCATTTATACAGAGTTGGATCAAAACTACCAAGCAAATATGCAGGTCGTCTATGAAAATACCGTACTATTTCCGAGGGCAGAAGATGGAACATTTGCTCAATCAGGAAGTGTAGCACTCGAACCAAAAACAGGAGGAGTTCGTGGGGTTGTCGGTCAGGTTGCTGATAATGATAAAACTGGATTCCGCAATTTCAACTATGCCACTCAGTCTAAGCGTAGCCCTGGCTCTACAATTAAGCCTTTAGTTGTTTATACGCCTGCAGTAGAAGCAGGATGGGCCTTAAACAAGCAATTGGATAATCATACGATGCAGTACGATAGTTATCAAGTGGACAACTATGCAGGGATCAAAACGAGTCGAGAAGTTCCTATGTATCAAGCCTTGGCAGAATCGCTTAATCTACCTGCTGTTGCCACTGTTAATGATTTGGGTGTCGACAAGGCTTTTGAGGCAGGCGAAAAATTCGGACTCAACATGGAAAAGGTCGACCGTGTTCTTGGTGTCGCCTTGGGAAGCGGTGTTGAAACCAACCCTCTTCAAATGGCTCAAGCATACGCTGCCTTTGCAAATGAAGGTTTAATGCCTGAAGCTCATTTTATTAGTAGAATTGAAAATGCTAGTGGACAAGTTATTGCGAGTCATAAAAATTCACAAAAACGGGTGATTGATAAGTCTGTAGCTGACAAGATGACCAGTATGATGTTGGGGACTTTCACCAACGGTACCGGTATTAGTTCATCGCCTGCAGACTATGTCATGGCAGGGAAAACTGGAACAACTGAAGCAGTTTTCAATCCGGAGTACACAAGTGACCAGTGGGTAATTGGTTATACTCCGGATGTAGTGATTAGCCACTGGCTTGGCTTTCCGACCACTGATGAAAACCACTATCTAGCTGGCTCTACTTCAAACGGTGCAGCTCATGTCTTTAGAAACATTGCCAATACCATTTTACCTTATACGCCAGGAAGTACCTTTACAGTTGAGAATGCTTATAAACAAAATGGGATTGAACCAGAAAATACGAAAAAACAAGCTATTGAAAATGAGATAAACCAGTCTGAGGACCCGATAGGAGATATTCGTAGTCGTGCACAAAATCTTGTAGATGAAGCAGGACGTGCGATTTCAGAAGCTAAGATAAAAGAAAAAGCCCAGACTATATGGGACTCATTCCTTAATCTATTTCGTTAAGAGGCTTGTCAAAGCCTAGGTTTCTTGTTATAATAGATAAGATGGAGGCGTTATGGTACTAAAAAAAGCAAGCCTAGCTTGTGCAGTTTGTGGTTCAAGGAATTACTCAATCAAAATTAGTTGGAACCCCAAGCCAACACGACTAGAAGTAAATAAATTTTGTAAACATTGTGGGAAATATACAACACATAGAGAAACGAGATAGGAGAGGAAGATGGGCTTTATTAAGGATATTTTTAAACTTCTTAAAGAAACAACGTGGCCAACTCGCAAGGAAAGCTGGAGAGATTTTCGCTCTATTATGGAATACACAGCCTTCTTTGTGGTAATCATTTACATTTTTGACAAGTTGATTGTTTCAGGTTTGATTCAATTTATTAACATTTTTTAGAAGAAAAGCGGAGGATTCCTGCTAGCTTTCTTCTATATATGAAAGGAAATATCATGGATAGTTTTGACAAGGGATGGTTTGTTCTACAAACTTATTCTGGCTATGAAAATAAGGTAAAAGAAAATCTATTGCAACGTGCGCAAACGTATAACATGTTGGATAATATTCTACGCGTTGAAATTCCAACACAAACCGTGCAAGTTGAGAAAAATGGAAAGAAAAAGGAAGTTGAGGAGAATCGCTTTCCAGGTTATGTCCTTGTAGAAATGGTCATGACCGATAAAGCATGGTTCGTTGTTCGAAACACACCGAACGTAACAGGATTCGTCGGGTCTCACGGTAACAGATCAAAACCAACGCCACTATTGGAACAAGAAATCCGTGATATTCTGGTTTCAATGGGACAAACCGTTCAAGAGTTTGATATTGACGTTGAAGTTGGTCAGACTGTCCGCATCATTGATGGCGCTTTTGCAGACTACACAGGTAAAATTACCGAAATTGATAACAACAAAGTGAAGATGATTATCTCTATGTTTGGTAATGATACGATTGCAGAAGTAAACCTAAACCAAATTGCAGAATTATAACCCCAGAGAGGCCTTGCCTCTCTTTTTATGTGCCGTTGAGAGAGGAAGAAGTATAGAATAGAGGAAATAGACCCATGGGTTCGTGCATTTTGCTAAACTAAATGCAGAAAGGAGAGGTCTATGAATATGAAAGAACTATACGAAGAAACGAAGGGGATTGTCCATAAGTGTCGCAAAGATTATCATCTACATCTGTGGGAGAAAGAAGACTGGGACCAGGAGGGCATGATGTGCCTCTATGAGCTGGTCAGTCACCATCCAGAGTTACTAGAAGATGAACGACATCGATTATATGTCTGCTTTAAAACAAAATTCCGGAATCGTATTTTAGATTATATCCGTAAACAGGAAAGTCACAAGCGTCGTTTCAACAAAGAACCCTATGAAGAGGTGAGTAAGATTAGCCATCGTCTAGGAGAAAAAGGACTCAGACTGGATGATTATTATCTTTTTCACGAACTTCTAAAGACTTACAAATCCAAGCAAAGTGAGGAGAAACAAGAGTTAGTGGACCGTCTCATGGGAGGGGAAGTCTTCAGAGGACGTAAAGCTCTTCTAAGAGAACTTTCCATTATCTTTTCAGAATTTCGATAAAAGGCTAAATTCCCAAACTAAGTTCCACCGCTAGTAGAAGTGGAAGTTGATCTGAAAAATTCTAAAAACCAGTGGAAATCCGTGTCAGGCTAAGTTCCACTGGTTTTACTCATGCTTGATTTCATCGCTTTTGTAGCCAAAAGGAATCGAAAAAAGAGGGCACAAAATCCCCTCATCTGAAAGCATTTCAGATTAAGTTCCGCTATGGTGGAAGTTAGAGTGAGACGTTTGAATGGGGTTGAAGGTTCGTTTTTAGAACCTATATTGAAGTAATTTAGAAGATTGACAGCCGTCTTCTGCAGGTATTTTAGAAATACCAAGAAGCTTAGGAATCCCTTCTCCGTAAGTAAAGGCAAAGAGTTCATAGGCTGACTCTCCATTCAAAGCAGCTCGTTTGACACTGTTGACATGCGAACAGACGAGATGGATGTCCTCTTGAATGAAGTTATCAGAGGAAGTTCCTTTAGGTAGAAGGTCGCGAATCAGCGTGTGAATGTTCTCAATTCTCCCTTTCTGGTCAGAGCGATTAGGGTCACAAAAGAAGAGTTTACTTTCTCCTCGAATATCCATTTCGATGTCATCGCCCCTGGCAAACTCTCCACCATTATCGGTAAGAATGACGGGAAAGGGTTGGAAAAAGTCTTTGTTCGCTTGGTGAAGAGTGTTCTTAATATCATGAGGTGTTTGGTAACCGCAAGGGCAGTTTGATTCTCCAGCAGCCTAGCGAAGATAAAGTTACAGAAGGAAAGATTGAAGGTGACTAGGATTTTACCTCCCATTCTGCCCATAACCGTGTCCATTTCCAGCCATGAGTCTAGTTGATTCAGGGCTAAATAGATTTGAAAATCCTCAGAGGAACGGTTTTTTAGCTTCTTTAGGGATGGAAGGTAGCTTATTTTTCCGTCTTTCTTTAAATTTAACGGCTCTGGCTAGGTCAATAGGAGCGATAGATAGGTATCCTTTTCGGAGTCCCAGAAAGTCTGAGAATTGAGAGGAGTTCCTTCACGAGCCTCGACAAGAGTTTGTTCGTATTGTTGAGGACAAGGAAGGTTATCACATGTAGATTCTCTAACTTGTCTGTTTCGTTTGACTTCTTTTGAAACAGTAGTTGGGTCTTTTAGAATGGATTGTCCAATAGCTTTGAAGGTTTCACCGCGCTCTAAGCCTAGTTGGATATCATTACGGTCTGAAAGGGTAAGGTGTTTCTGTTTGGTCAGAGTAGACCTCATTTCTAACTCAAACGTCTCACACTTAATTCCACCATAAAAATCCGTTTTAGACGAATTTCCACTTCGATCAGGAAAGTGGAAGTTACTTTGAGAAATTACCGAAAATAAAAAATCAAATTCACTGAAAAAAAGTTCTTGACAAAGGGGGAAAAGTAGGTATAATAGAAAGAGTTGAAAGGCTCAAGGTCCGTTGGTCAAGGGGTTAAGACACCGCCTTTTCACGGCGGTAACACGGGTTCGAATCCCGTACGGACTATGAGTGTATCGTGGTAGAAAAAAACTTGAAAAAAGTTTAAAAAAACTGTTGACAGAGACAGGGAGCTGTGATATACTAATATAGTTGTCGCTTGAGAGAGTGAGTGACAAAGACCTTTGAAAACTGAACAAGACGAACCAATGTGCAGGGCACTATAACTAAGGTTATAGTACTGAACAATGAAAAAACAATAAATCTGTCAGTGACAGAAATGAGTGAGAACTCAAACTTTTAATGAGAGTTTGATCCTGGCTCAGGATGAACGCTGGCGGCGTGCCTAATACATGCAAGTAGAACGCTGAAGAGAGGAGCTTGCTCTTTTTGGATGAGTTGCGAACGGGTGAGTAACGCGTAGGTAACCTACCTGGTAGCGGGGGATAACTATTGGAAACGATAGCTAATACCGCATAAAATGGATTATCGCATGATAATCCATTGAAAGGTGCAAATGCATCACTACCAGATGGATCTGCGTTGTATTAGCTAGTTGGTGAGGTAACGGCTCACCAAGGCGACGATACATAGCCGACCTGAGAGGGTGATCGGCCACACTGGGACTGAGACACGGCCCAGACTCCTACGGGAGGCAGCAGTAGGGAATCTTCGGCAATGGACGAAAGTCTGACCGAGCAACGCCGCGTGAGTGAAGAAGGTTTTCGGATCGTAAAGCTCTGTTGTAAGAGAAGAACGAGTGTGAGAGTGGAAAGTTCACACTGTGACGGTATCTTACCAGAAAGGGACGGCTAACTACGTGCCAGCAGCCGCGGTAATACGTAGGTCCCGAGCGTTGTCCGGATTTATTGGGCGTAAAGCGAGCGCAGGCGGTTAGATAAGTCTGAAGTTAAAGGCTGTGGCTTAACCATAGTACGCTTTGGAAACTGTTTAACTTGAGTGCAAGAGGGGAGAGTGGAATTCCATGTGTAGCGGTGAAATGCGTAGATATATGGAGGAACACCGGTGGCGAAAGCGGCTCTCTGGCTTGTAACTGACGCTGAGGCTCGAAAGCGTGGGGAGCAAACAGGATTAGATACCCTGGTAGTCCACGCCGTAAACGATGAGTGCTAGGTGTTAGACCCTTTCCGGGGTTTAGTGCCGCAGCTAACGCATTAAGCACTCCGCCTGGGGAGTACGACCGCAAGGTTGAAACTCAAAGGAATTGACGGGGGCCCGCACAAGCGGTGGAGCATGTGGTTTAATTCGAAGCAACGCGAAGAACCTTACCAGGTCTTGACATCCCTCTGACCGCTCTAGAGATAGAGTTTTCCTTCGGGACAGAGGTGACAGGTGGTGCATGGTTGTCGTCAGCTCGTGTCGTGAGATGTTGGGTTAAGTCCCGCAACGAGCGCAACCCCTATTGTTAGTTGCCATCATTTAGTTGGGCACTCTAGCGAGACTGCCGGTAATAAACCGGAGGAAGGTGGGGATGACGTCAAATCATCATGCCCCTTATGATCTGGGCTACACACGTGCTACAATGGCTGGTACAACGAGTCGCAAGCCGGTGACGGCAAGCTAATCTCTTAAAGCCAGTCTCAGTTCGGATTGTAGGCTGCAACTCGCCTACATGAAGTCGGAATCGCTAGTAATCGCGGATCAGCACGCCGCGGTGAATACGTTCCCGGGCCTTGTACACACCGCCCGTCACACCACGAGAGTTTGTAACACCCGAAGTCGGTGAGGTAACCGTAAGGAGCCAGCCGCCTAAGGTGGGATAGATGATTGGGGTGAAGTCGTAACAAGGTAGCCGTATCGGAAGGTGCGGCTGGATCACCTCCTTTCTAAGGATAAGGAACTGCACATTGGTCTTGTTTAGTCTTGAGAGGTCTTGTGGGGCCTTAGCTCAGCTGGGAGAGCGCCTGCTTTGCACGCAGGAGGTCAGCGGTTCGATCCCGCTAGGCTCCATTGGTGAGAGATTACCAAGTAATGCACATTGAAAATTGAATATCTATATCAAATAGTAACAAGAAAATAAACCGAAACGCTGTAGTATTAAAAGAGTTTCTGACTGAAAGGTCAAAAATAAGGTTAAGTTAATAAGGGCGCACGGTGGATGCCTTGGCACTAGGAGCCGAAGAAGGACGTGACAAACGACGATATGCCTTGGGTAGCTGTAAGTAAGCAATGATCCAGGGATTTCCGAATGGGGGAACCCAACAGGTACTACCTGTTACCCATATCTGTTAAGGATGTGAGGAGGAAGACGCAGTGAACTGAAACATCTAAGTAGCTGCAGGAAGAGAAAGCAAAAGCGATTGCCTTAGTAGCGGCGAGCGAAACGGCAGGAGGGCAAACCGAAGAGTTTACTCTTCGGGGTTGTAGGACTGCACTGTGGACTCAAAGATTATAGAAGAATGATTTGGGAAGATCAGCCAAAGAGAGTAAAAGCCTCGTATTTAAAATAGTCTTTGTACCTAGCAGTATCCTGAGTACGGCGGGACACGAGAAATCCCGTCGGAATCTGGGAGGACCATCTCCTAACCCTAAATACTCCCTAGTGACCGATAGTGAACCAGTACCGTGAGGGAAAGGTGAAAAGCACCCCGGGAGGGGAGTGAAATAGAACCTGAAACCGTGTGCCTACAACAAGTTCGAGCCCGTTAATGGGTGAGAGCGTGCCTTTTGTAGAATGAACCGGCGAGTTACGATATGATGCGAGGTTAAGTTGAAGAGACGGAGCCGTAGGGAAACCGAGTCTGAATAGGGCGCATTAGTATCATGTCGTAGACCCGAAACCATGTGACCTACCCATGAGCAGGTTGAAGGTGCGGTAAGACGCACTGGAGGACCGAACCAGGGCACGTTGAAAAGTGCTTGGATGACTTGTGGGTAGCGGAGAAATTCCAAACGAACTTGGAGATAGCTGGTTCTCTCCGAAATAGCTTTAGGGCTAGCGTCGACATAAAGATTCTTGGAGGTAGAGCACTGTTTGGGTGA
Source organism: Streptococcus sp. Marseille-Q5986 (assembly GCF_946902915.1). Lineage (GTDB taxonomy): Bacteria > Bacillota > Bacilli > Lactobacillales > Streptococcaceae > Streptococcus. The sequence continues at coordinate 75,596 of NZ_CAMPPY010000001.1, forward strand.
GGGGTCCATCCCGGATTACCAATCTCAGATAAACTCCGAATGCCAAAGAATTGTGGTCGGCAGTCAGACTGCGAGTGCTAAGATCCGTAGTCGAAAGGGAAACAGCCCAGACCACCAGCTAAGGTCCCAAAATAATTGTTAAGTGGAAAAGGATGTGGGGTTGCACAGACAACTAGGATGTTAGCTTAGAAGCAGCTATTCATTCAAAGAGTGCGTAATAGCTCACTAGTCGAGTGACCCTGCGCCGAAAATGTACCGGGGCTAAAACAATTTACCGAAGCTGTGGATACCTTTATAGGTATGGTAGGAGAGCGTTCTATGTGTGGAGAAGGTGTACCGTGAGGAGTGCTGGAACGCATAGAAGTGAGAATGCCGGTATGAGTAGCGAAAGACAGGTGAGAATCCTGTCCACCGTAAGACTAAGGTTTCCAGGGGAAGGCTCGTCCGCCCTGGGTTAGTCGGGACCTAAGGAGAGACCGAAAGGTGTATCCGATGGACAACAGGTTGATATTCCTGTACTAGAGTATGTAGTGATGGAGGGACGCAGTAGGCTAACTAAAGCAGACGAATGGAAGTGTCTGTCTAAGCAGTGAGGTGTGAATTGAGTTAAATGCTTAGTTCTATAACATTGAGCTGTGATGGGGAGCGAAGTTTAGTAGCGAAGTTAGTGACGTCACACTGCCAAGAAAAGCTTCTAGCGTTTAAACATACTCTACCCGTACCGCAAACCGACACAGGTAGTCGAGGCGAGTAGCCTCAGGTGAGCGAGAGAACTCTCGTTAAGGAACTCGGCAAAATGACCCCGTAACTTCGGGAGAAGGGGTGCTGACTTTAAGTCAGCCGCAGTGAATAGGCCCAAGCAACTGTTTATCAAAAACACAGCTCTCTGCTAAATCGTAAGATGATGTATAGGGGGTGACGCCTGCCCGGTGCTGGAAGGTTAAGAGGAGTGCTTAGCGTAAGCGAAGGTATGAATTGAAGCCCCAGTAAACGGCGGCCGTAACTATAACGGTCCTAAGGTAGCGAAATTCCTTGTCGGGTAAGTTCCGACCCGCACGAAAGGCGTAATGATTTGGGCACTGTCTCAACGAGAGACTCGGTGAAATTTTAGTACCTGTGAAGATGCAGGTTACCCGCGACAGGACGGAAAGACCCCATGGAGCTTTACTGCAGTTTGATATTGAGTGTCTGTACCACATGTACAGGATAGGTAGGAGTCTAAGAGATCGGGACGCCAGTTTCGAAGGAGACGCTGTTGGGATACTACCCTTGTGTTATGGCCACTCTAACCTGGATAGGTGAACCCTATCGGAGACAGTGTCTGACGGGCAGTTTGACTGGGGCGGTCGCCTCCTAAAAGGTAACGGAGGCGCCCAAAGGTTCCCTCAGAATGGTTGGAAATCATTCGCAGAGTGTAAAGGTATAAGGGAGCTTGACTGTGAGAGCTACAACTCGAGCAGGGACGAAAGTCGGGCTTAGTGATCCGGTGGTTCCGTATGGAAGGGCCATCGCTCAACGGATAAAAGCTACCCTGGGGATAACAGGCTTATCTCCCCCAAGAGTTCACATCGACGGGGAGGTTTGGCACCTCGATGTCGGCTCGTCGCATCCTGGGGCTGTAGTCGGTCCCAAGGGTTGGGCTGTTCGCCCATTAAAGCGGCACGCGAGCTGGGTTCAGAACGTCGTGAGACAGTTCGGTCCCTATCCGTCGCGGGCGTAGGAAATTTGAGAGGATCTGCTCCTAGTACGAGAGGACCAGAGTGGACTTACCGCTGGTGTACCAGTTGTCTTGCCAAAGGCATCGCTGGGTAGCTATGTAGGGAAGGGATAAACGCTGAAAGCATCTAAGTGTGAAACCCACCTCAAGATGAGATTTCCCATGATTATATATCAGTAAGAGCCCTGAGAGATGATTAGGTAGATAGGTTAGAAGTGGAAGTGTGGCGACACATGTAGCGGACTAATACTAATAGCTCGAGGACTTATCCAAAGTAACTGAGGATACAAAGTGTGAGGTTTACTTGGTATTTGATAGATATTCAATTTTGAGTAGGTATTACTCAGAGTTAAGTGACGATAGCCTAGGAGATACACCTGTACCCATGCCGAACACAGCAGTTAAGCCCTAGAACGCCGGAAGTAGTTGGGGGTTGCCCCCTGTGAGATATGGAAGTCGCTTAGCAAGAGGAGTCAGGGAGCTGACTCCACTCTTTTGGGAGTTTAGCTCAGCTGGGAGAGCATCTGCCTTACAAGCAGAGGGTCAGCGGTTCGATCCCGTTAACTCCCATATAGGTCCCGTAGTGTAGCGGTTATCACGTCGCCCTGTCACGGCGAAGATCGCGGGTTCGATTCCCGTCGGGACCGTTTAAGGTAACGGAAGTTATTTTAGACTCGTTAGCTCAGTTGGTAGAGCAATTGACTTTTAATCAATGGGTCACTGGTTCGAGCCCAGTACGGGTCATATTTGCGGGTTTGGCGGAATTGGCAGACGCACCAGATTTAGGATCTGGCGCTTAACGGCGTGGGGGTTCAAGTCCCTTAACCCGCATAATAGAAAGCAGCCGGCTTAGCTCAGTTGGTAGAGCATCTGATTTGTAATCAGAGGGTCGCGTGTTCAAGTCATGTAGCCGGCATTTTTTTATATAGAATAAGAGGTCGATGCGAACGTAGTTCAGTGGTAGAACACCACCTTGCCAAGGTGGGGGTCGCGGGTTCGAATCCCGTCGTTCGCTTAGAGAGGCCGGGGTGGCGGAACTGGCAGACGCACAGGACTTAAAATCCTGCGATTGGTAACGATCGTACCGGTTCGATTCCGGTCCTCGGCATATAATGATGAGCACCCTTAGCTCAACTGGATAGAGTACCTGACTACGAATCAGGCGGTTAGAGGTTCGACTCCTCTAGGGTGCATTTTTTTATTTGACGCGGGAAGTAGCTCAGCTTGGTAGAGTACTTGGTTTGGGACCAAGGTGTCGCAGGTTCGAATCCTGTCTTCCCGATTTATGGCGGTGTAGCTCAGCTGGCTAGAGCGTCCGGTTCATACCCGGGAGGTCGGGGGTTCGATCCCCTTCGCCGCTATAATGATTTTGTTGGACCTTTAGCTCAGCTGGTTAGAGCTCTCGGCTCATAACCGAGTGGTCGTAGGTTCAAGTCCTACAAGGTCCATTGTAAATAATGGGGGATTACCCAAGTCCGGCTGAAGGGAACGGTCTTGAAAACCGTCAGGCGTGTAAAAGCGTGCGTGGGTTCGAATCCCACATCCTCCTTTTATATTAACGCGGGATGGAGCAGCTCGGTAGCTCGTCGGGCTCATAACCCGAAGGTCGTAGGTTCAAATCCTGCTCCCGCAATATTGGCTCGGTAGCTCAGTTGGTAGAGCAATGGATTGAAGCTCCATGTGTCGGCGGTTCGATTCCGTCTCGCGCCATATTTTACTTTATTAAGCGGGTGTAGTTTAGTGGTAAAACTACAGCCTTCCAAGCTGTTGTCGCGAGTTCGATTCTCGTCACCCGCTTTGAACGAAAGTTCATACCAAGTTTTCAAACTTGGGCGCGTAGCTCAGGTGGTTAGAGCGCACGCCTGATAAGCGTGAGGTCGGTGGTTCGAGTCCACTCGTGCCCATTAACCCATTAATAGGAGAATTACTCAAGAGGCTGAAGAGGACGGTTTGCTAAATCGTTAGGTCGGGTAACTGGCGCGGGGGTTCGAATCCCCCATTCTCCGTACGTTAAGAGGCTCTTTTCTACTATTTGTCAAGTATATCAAAGGGTTTAAGTAAAAAAGAGAGAAGACAGTAGCTATTCTGAGGTTACTGTCTTATTTTTACCACTTATTGCTCCATGCTAAAAAACACCTCATCTGGTATTTTTTGAAACAAGGTGTTATAATAATACGACATAGACAGCCTTATCGATTTTGGGTCAGAGAGTAATCGTAAAGTTTGTTATGCGTAATGAGGTAATACATTGTTCGAATGAGACGATGTATAGAGGCAATCGCATGTGGCTTGGTTGAAGCTATTGTTGCTTGTCTTTTTCGTTTCTCATAAAAGTCGGCGATATGGCAGGGATTGGTATGACGAGCTGAAGCGATGTTATGAATGGACTTGAACAAGATTTTTTTGGCAGAGGGATTCCCTCGTTTAGTAATGTGTTCCTTGGCTTGGCGAGAAAGTTCCCAGATTCATAGTGTCTCAGGTCAATGCCAATGAAAGCGTTGCTTTGATTGGTAGACTGAAAGCGACGAATATCTCCCAATTCGCCAATGATAGATGTCGCTGTGGTTTCTGCGATGCCAGAAATTGAACGTAAGATGTCATACTCTGGTAAAGGCTGAGCTAGAGCGACCATGTCATCTAAGACAAGCTGTCTGCGTTCAGAAAGACGAAGCAATTTTTGAGCATAGAAACGAAGCTCTTCCAGCATTGGAGAGATTTTCTTGACCGCACAAAAAGATTGTTTAGCGAGTTTTATAAGTTTATCAGTCAGGTAAGCAATAGGCTTTTCAGGGATTCGTTTGGAGGTAGATTGACGGACGATTTTCCACAATTCACTTTGAGATAGGCTTACTACAAACTCTTTGCATGGAAAAGCCATCACTAAATTCCAATATGGCTCTCCAGTTGGTGTGGATAAGAGATTTTCCAATTCAGGAAAGGTGACTTGTAAGACCTTGTGTAGACGGTTTTTAGCTCGAACAATGATTTTGATAGAAAGGACTTAAATCACGCAGGTGTTGATGCACGTAAGTTTGTTTACGATTGTGCACAAGCTGAGAATGAGCCAACTTTTCAGCGTCAATTTTGTCTGTTTTACGAACTCGCAGACTGTCCAATTGCTTCTTAGCTTCCAGAGGATTCAGCTGTGTATAAGCGTAGTCGTATTCCTCAAGAAAGGCTCGAAGACGCCTAGAATAGACAAATATAATCTCAGGGTTATGAACAGTTTTCAAGTCGTTCAAAAGACGATTGAAGCTAATGGGGTCATTGAGCCTAGTGTAGCCATGACTCTTCTCACCGTTGACTAAAATTGCCACTTCAGAACTTGCCTTACTCACATCAATCCCAAATACTGTAGGCATGATATTACCTCTTTTGTCTTGAATAATTCCGTGTTTTAGTGATTTTATTTTCAATACGCGACGTCTAGCGCCAAAGAGCCCTACGACTTTACAAGACACCTTTACTTTAACATAAAGAAAAAGTAGTGAGTACTCTCTCCCGTCGGAGATTTTCTCACTACTAATCTTAGTATGTTTGTCAACTGTAATGGGTTGAAGTCAGCTAAGAACGAGAAAGGACAAATTTCGTCCTTTCTTTGTTTATTGCCAACTAGTTAGAGATATTTCTCCGCTATTTAGCCAGATAGTATGTTTATCTTCAAGTTCGACTTGAAGTTTCCCAGATTCTGAGATTGTTTTTGCAAGACCTTTTTTTACTTTTCCATCTTGCTGGAAGGTAACTTCTTTTCCAAGAACGATTGATCTTTCTTTATAGATATAAAGTAGCTCATTTGGATTCGTATTGTAGAAACAATTCCATATTTCGCTGATGAGCTCATTACGACTAATTGGTGCAGGTGGCATAAATAGGCTGCCTGCTTTTTCTTTTAGGTCATCTGGGAAGTCTGCTATAGAAAAATTTATACCAAGTCCGATAATGACATCTGTAACCAAGCCTGTCTCAACTGATGTCAGTGCTTCGGTGAGGATACCTACCATCTTTTTATTTTTAAAGTAGATGTCATTTACCCATTTGATATCTACTTCTATCATAGTTAGATTTTTAATGACTTTGTAGACTGCAGCAGCTACAAGAAGAGTATAGGAAGGGAGTTTTTCATAGGGAAGATTGGGTTGAATATGCAGGGACATATAGATTCCGCCCTGAGATGGAGAATAGTAGGGACGCTGAAAGCGGCCACGACCTGCTGTTTGACAGGTTGAAAGATAGAGTGTATTTCCTTCGTTTCCAGCTTCAATCCCTTCTTTTGCATCTGTTTGTGTTGATTTGGTCTCAGGTTTGTAGCGAATGGTTAAGTTGGTTTTCTCCTGAATCAAATCAGGTAATATCAGATCGCCTTGAATAAGCTTGTATCCTCTATTTTTGATACTGTCAATTTCTAGGCCTTCTTGTTGAAGACGTTGGATAGCTTTCCATATGGATGTACGACTTAAATTCAGTTCTTCTCCGATTTTTTCTCCGCTAACATAATCGTTTTCTCTAGCTAATATTTGGTAGACTAGTTGGTGTGATTTCATATTGTTTTCCTCTATACAGATTTGTTCTACAGTGATTTTTATAGCTTTCTTTTATTCTACCATAGCTTTCTTTAATTTAGGAAAATGAATAGTTGTAGGGGAGCAATAATTGCTTTGTAATATTTCTCTCTTTAAAAAATTTTTCTAAATATTCACTGATTTTTTCTTATTGGTAGCGTGTTCATTATTCCCAAGTGACGGAAAAAATGGTAGAATATAAAGATAGTTTAGCATTTATCTTCTGGAGAAATCCAGAACAGAAAGGATCCGTTTTGAAATCAATTGGATTACTGGATAAGATAAGAGGGCTTTCGAAAAAAGATTTCTTTTTGTATTTGATGACCATAAGTATCTTTTTACCTTTTTATTTGTTTTTAGCGCTCTTTGCTTTATATTTGATAGGTTTACTTGTTACTGGGGAGATGAAGGAGATTATCAAAGGATTAATCAAACATCCTGTACTTCTCTTTTTTATTGCCTACAGTAGTATCATCTCTATCGTTGCCAAGAACTGGCTTGGATTGGTTGCATCTTTACTGATGTTTCTCTTCCTCATTTTCTTTAGTTTTTATCAAAAACGTCTGACACATGCTTTCTTTCGACTGATACTGCAGACAATCTTGTTTGGTAGTGTGCTCTCTGCGGCTTTTGCTACCTTGGAGCATTTCCAAATTGTAAAGAAATTTAATTATGCCTTTCTTTCGCCCAATATGCAAGTATGGCACCAGAACCGTGCAGAGGTGACCTTCTTTAATCCTAACTACTATGGGATTATCTGTTGCTTCTGTATTATGATTGCCTTTTATCTCTTTACAACGACGAAGTTAAGATGGTTGAAAGTCTTTTGTGTTCTAGCAGGTTTTGTAAATCTATTTGGTTTGAATTTTACGCAAAATAGAACAGCCTTTCCTGCCATCATCGCTGGTGCCATCATTTATCTCTTTACAACCATTAAAAACTGGCGCGCCTTCTGGCTCAGTATTGGAGTTTTTGGGATTGGCCTTTGTTTCCTCTTCTCAAGCGATTTGGGTGTTCGTATGGGAACGCTAGATTCTTCAATGGAGGAGCGTGTTTCAATCTGGAATGCCGGTATGACTTTGTTTAAACAAAATCCGATCTGGGGTGAGGGACCACTGACCTATATGAATTCCTATCCGAGAATTCATGCACCTTACCACGAGCATGCACATAGTCTTTACATTGATACTATCTTAAGTTATGGTTTGATTGGAACCATTCTCCTATCCATTTCTTCGGTTATCCCGGTTCACATGATGATGGATATGAGTCAGGAGTCTGGTAAACGACCAATTATCGGTCTTTATCTCTCCTTCCTGACAGTAGTTGCTGTACATGGAATTTTTGACTTGGCTCTCTTTTGGATTCAGTCAGGATTCATCTTCTTGCTGGTTATGTGCAGTCTACCACTGGAACATCGAACCTTGGTGTCTGAAATGGTAGATTAAGCTACTCAAGAACGGAGATCTTCTACTCTAGGTGGGAGGTCTTTTTTGTTGGTGAAAATTATTTCTAAATCGAAGTAGTTGACGGATAGAACAATCGACCTTACAATAGAGAAAATGCGATATAGAAATAAATTGGAGGCGAAAATGAATCAGGTTAAAGAGGCAAAGCAATTATTGAATGAGGCAGATACGATTTTGATAGGGGCTGCTGCTGGATTATCAACTGCTGCAGGTTTAGATTATGTAGGTCAGAGATTCCAGCAATATTTTTCAGATTATATAGAAAAATATGGTATGACCGATATGTATTCTGTTGGATTTTATCCTTTTCAAACTTTGGAAGAAAAGTGGGCATACTGGTCACGACATGTATTATTAAACCATTATGGCGAAAGTTTGCCTCTATATCAGGATTTATACAATCTTGTAAAAGAGAAGGAATATTTTGTCATGATGACGAATGTGGACGGTCAGTTTGAAAAGGCTGGATTTGATTGAGAACGATTGTTTGAAATTCAGGGGAACTATAGTGCGTTTCAATGCTCAGTTCCTTGTCATCGAAAAGTATACTCAAACGAGGAAGCTATCAAGAAAATAGTGAAGGTAAGTCAAAATTTAGAACCTGTATTCACAAAATGATAGAGCCTTTAAAAGCCGATTAATGTGTGAAAGTTTGACAAAAGCAAGCTCTGACGATACGGATTTTTCAACATCCTTAGCTAATCTTCGAGAGTGATTCAACCAAGAAAAAGTTCGCTCAACAACCCAAGGTTTGGGGATGATTTGCCAGCTGGCCTTGATTTTTTCAGAAATACCTACTGGGCAACCAAACTCCTTCACCATCATCTCCTCAGAGCTTTTACGATAACCAGCATCGGCTGAAAAAGTCTTGATGGTTGGGAATTGTAGCATCACTTTGCGAGCCACTAAAAAGCCTGATTTTGTGTCGTGCAAATGAGCTGCATGAACCACCACATCAAGAAGATTTCCCATAGTATCCACAAGGATGTGGCGCTTCCTCCCTTTGACTTTCTTACCGCCATCAATCCCACGTTCCTCTGCAGCATCTGTTGTTTTCACGCTTTGAGAATCAATGATAGCATAGGTTGGAGGGGCTGCTCTACCAGCTTTCAGTCGCTTTTTTTAACCAGTTCCGTCAAAATGGTGTCCCACAAACCGCTCTCTCTGGCACGACGAAAGAAACTCCAGACAGTTAGGGAAGGAGGGAAATCATGAGGGAGCATGCGCCATTTGCAACCTGTTTTAGTGATATACAAGGTGGCGTTCACGAGTTCTCGTTTAGACCACTTATAGGTGCGATGTTGGGAGAAATAGGGTTCAAGTTTAGCCCATTCTTGATCGGTTAAATCGGTATCATATGTTTTTCGTATCATATCTTTAGTTTAACATTTTTTGTGAATACAGATTCTTAGAGTGAGACGTTTGAATGGGGTTGAAGGTTCGTTTTTAGAACCACTGTTGAAGCAATTTAGAAGATTGACAGCCGTCTTCTGCAGGTATTTTAGAAATGCCGAGAAGCTTAGGAATCCCTTCTCCGTAAGTAAAGGCAAAGAGTTCATAGGCTGACTCTCCATTCAAAGCAGCTCGTTTGACACTGTTGACATGCGAACAGACGAGATGGATGTCCTCTTGAATGAAGTTATCAGAGGAAGTTCCTTTAGGTAGAAGGTCGCGAATCAGCGTGTGAATGTTCTCAATTCTCCCTTTCTGGTCAGAGCGATTAGGGTCACAAAAGAAAAGTTTACTTTCTCCTCGAACATCCATTTCGATATCATCGCCCCTGGCAAACTCTCCACCATTATCGGTAAGAATGACGGGAAAGAGTTGGAAAAAGTCTTTGTTCGCTTGGTGAAGAGTGTTCTTAATATCATGAGGTGTTTGGTAACCGCAAGGGCAGTTTTATTCTCCAGCAGCCTAGCGAAGATAAAGTTACAGAAGGAAAGATTGAAGGTGACTAGGATTTTACCTCCCATTCTGCCCATAACCGTGTCCATTTCCAGCCATGAGTCTAGTTGATTCAGGGCTAAATAGATTTGAAAATCCTCAGAGGAACGGTTTTTTAGCTTCTTTAGGGATGGAAGGTAGCCTATTTTTCCGTCTTTCTTTGAATTTAACGGCTCTGGCTAGGTCAATAGGAGCGATAGATAGGTATCCTTTTCGGAGTCCCAGAAAGTCTTGGAATTGAGAGGAATTCCTTCACGAGCCTCGACAAGAGTTTGTTCGTATTGCTTTTGAGCTTGTTTAGCAAGGTAGAAGATTTTTTTAAATCCGCAATTTTGTCTTCTTTTAGGGCAATCATTACAGACAGAGGGAACTTTATCGAGTAAAGTGCAAGGAAGGTTATCACACGTAGACTCTCGGCCTTGTCTATTTCTTTTGACTTCTTTTGAAACAGTAGTTGGGTCTTTTAGAATGGATTGTCCAATAGTTTTGAAGGTTTCATCGCGCTCTAAGCCTAGTTGGACATCATTACGGTCTGAAAGGGTAAGGTGTTTCTGTTTGGTCAGAGTAGATCTCATTTCTAACTCAAACGTCTCACACTTAATTCCACCATAAAAATCCGTTTTAGACGAACTTCCACTTCGGTCAGGAAAGTGGAAGTTACTTTGAGAAGTTACCAATTTAAGAAAAACGAGCATTTTTTACGCAATAATGTTCGTTTTTTTATGTGAATGTGGTATAATGGATAAAATATCAAAATTAAATGGAATGGTAAATAAAAATGAAATTAAGAAGAAGTGATCGGATGGTTGTCATTTCCAACTATTTGATTAATAATCCATACAAACTAACAAGTCTCAACACCTTTGCAGAAAAGTACGAATCTGCTAAATCATCGATTTCAGAGGACATCGTGATTATCAAGCGCGCCTTTGAGGAAATCGAAATCGGCCACATCCAGACAGTTACTGGGGCTGGTGGAGGTGTCATCTTCACACCGTCAATCTCAAGTCATGATGCCAAGGAAATGGTTGAGGACTTGCGTGCCAAGTTGTCAGAAAGTGACCGTATCTTGCCAGGTGGCTATATTTACTTGTCAGATTTGCTTAGCACACCAGCTATCTTGAAAAATATTGGTCGCATTATTGCCAAGAGCTTTATGGACCAAAAGATTGACGCGGTTATGACAGTAGCGACCAAGGGTGTTCCGCTTGCAAATGCAGTTGCCAATGTCCTCAATGTTCCCTTTGTCATTGTGCGCCGTGACCTGAAAATTACCGAAGGTTCAACTGTCAGCGTCAACTATGTATCAGGTTCAAGTGGTGACCGCATCGAGAAAATGTTCCTTTCAAAACGTAGTCTCAAGGCAGGAAGCCGTGTCTTGATTGTGGATGACTTCTTGAAAGGTGGCGGAACTGTCAACGGGATGATTAGTCTCTTGCGTGAGTTTGATTCAGAATTGGCAGGTGTAGCAGTCTTTGCGGACAATGCCCAAGAAGAACGTGAAAAGCAGTTTGACTACAAGTCACTCTTGAAGGTAACCAATATTGATGTCAAGAACCAAGCCATCGATGTTGAGGTTGGCAATATCTTTGACGAAGATAAATAAGAGATAGAACTAAAGGTTGGAACGATTGTCCCAGCCTTTCTTTGCAAATAGAATAGAAAGAAACTTATGAAAACACCATTTATCAAAAAAGAAGACTTAGAAGAGATTGTTGCCGAGTTCCCAACTCCCTTTCACTTGTATGATGAGAAGGGGATTCGTGAGAAGGCAAGAGCCGTCAACCAAGCCTTTTCGTGGAATAAGGGCTTTAAGGAATATTTTGCAGTTAAGGCTACTCCAACCCCAGCTATTTTGAAAATTCTCCAAGAGGAAGGCTGTGGTGTGGACTGCTCTAGTTATGTAGAACTTTTGATGAGTCATAAACTGAATTTCCCTGGTTCTGAGATTATGTTCTCTTCAAACAACACGCCAGACATGGAATACGCCTATGCGCGTGAATTGGGTGCGACCATTAACTTGGATGCCTTTGAAGATATTGAACATCTAGAGCGTGCAGCAGGCGTTCCAGAAATCATCTCATGTCGTTACAATCCTGGAGGTGTTTTTGAGCTAGGGACAGACATCATGGACAATCCTGGAGAAGCCAAGTTCGGCATGACCAAGGACCAGCTCTTTGAAGCTTTTGCTATCTTGAAGGAAAAAGGAGCTAAGACCTTTGGGATTCACTCCTTCCTAGCGTCTAATACTGTGACCCATCTCTATTATCCAGAGTTGGCGCGTCAGCTCTTTGAATTGGCTGTTGAAATCAAGGAAAAGTTGGGCATTTCGCTAGACTTTATCAATCTTTCTGGCGGTATTGGTGTCAATTATCGTCCAGACCAGGAGCCAAATGATATTGCCTTGATTGGTGAGGGAGTTCGTAAGGTGTATGAAGAGGTCCTTACGCCAGCAGGTCTTGGTGAGGTTAAGATTTTCACCGAATTGGGTCGTTTTATGTTGGCACCTCACGGTGCTTTGGTTACAAGAGTAACTCATAAGAAGGAAACCTACCGTACCTATCTAGGTGTGGATGCATCAGCAGTCAATCTTATGCGTCCAGCCATGTACGGCGCCTATCACCATATTAGCAACATGACTCATCCAGAAGGACCAGCTGAAGTGGTAGATGTGGTTGGTTCACTCTGTGAAAACAATGATAAATTTGCAGTGAATCGCGAACTGCCTCATACAGAAATCGGTGATTTGCTGCTAATTCATGATACAGGTGCTCACGGTTTTTCAATGGGCTACCAGTACAACGCCAAACTTCGTTCTGCGGAAATCCTCTATACCGAAGAAGGGAAAGCCCGTCAAATCCGCCGTGCAGAGCGCCCTGAGGACTACTTTGCAACCTTGTATGACTTTGATTTTGAAGAATAAGATGATAAGTAATTGAAAATGAAATTGAAAAACAGATTGCTTTCTAAAAAATAGGCAAAAATCTTGTTTTTCCTTCAAGTCGTGATATAATAAAACTATAAAACGTTTTCAAGGAAGGTAACGATATGTCTGAAGAAACAATTGATTATGGACAAGTGACAGGAATGGTGCATTCGACAGAAAGCTTTGGGTCAGTAGATGGGCCTGGTATTCGCTTTATTGTCTTTTTGCAGGGCTGTCACATGCGTTGCCAGTATTGCCACAACCCGGATACTTGGGCTATGGAGTCCAATAAGTCACGTGAACGGACGGTAGATGATGTCTTGACAGAGGCCTTGCGCTACCGCGGTTTCTGGGGAAATAAGGGTGGGATTACAGTCAGTGGAGGAGAAGCTCTCTTGCAGATTGATTTCCTGATTGCCCTCTTTACCAAGGCTAAGGAACAAGGAATCCACTGTACCTTGGACACCTGTGCCCTGCCTTTCCGTAATAAACCACGTTACCTTGAGAAGTTTGACAAACTTATGGCTGTCACTGACTTGGTCCTCTTGGATATCAAGGAAATCAACGAAGAACAGCACAAGATTGTTACTAGCCAAACCAATAAAAATATCTTGGCCTGTGCCCAGTATCTATCAGATATTGGAAAACCTGTCTGGATTCGCCACGTGCTAGTTCCAGGATTGACAGACAGAGACGATGACCTGATTGAACTTGGTAAGTTCGTCAAGACCCTTAAAAATGTTGATAAGTTTGAAATTCTGCCTTATCACACTATGGGTGAGTTCAAGTGGCGTGAATTGGGAATTCCTTATACACTCGAAGGGGTTAAACCACCAACAGCAGATCGTGTCAAGAACGCTAAAAAACTCATGGATACTGAAAGTTACCAAGACTATATGAAACGTGTACATGGATAAAAAAAGCCTAGGACAATAGTCTCTTATCCCAAAAAAGCAACGGCAAAGCCGTTGCTTTTTTGCATGGTTACGATAGTCTTGGTAAAATAGAATTGCACAATACACCATTTAGAAAGGCTATCTCATGCATATTCACTATAACACAAATCAAACAACTTTACCACTAGAAATCCGTTTTTTCTTGCCACAAGACCATCTCGTCTTTGATATTGAAAAAGTGCTGAATACCTTGGAAGATAGTCCTTTCCCTCCTTCTATCATGCCTCTGCTCGCCCGTCTTAGCACCCTAAAATGCTTGTATCTACTCTTCTATTTGCCTCTTCACAAGGGATTTTCTCTGCTCGAAAAATTGAAAAAATGATGATTGAAAATCTCGCCATGCAGTACCTAACAGGGCAGTTGGTTGTTAGCTATCGCACCATCAAGCGTTTTCGTGTCGCCGAAGGGATGGAAGAACTCATTCGTGATCTTTTCATCGACCTCAATCTTCGTTTAAAAACGGAAGAGTTAGTGATCTTAGATTGTTTGTGTATTGACGGGACTAAGATTGAAGCCAATGCCAACAAGTATCGTTTCGTGTGGAAAAAAGCAAGGGACAAGTTTTCCGTCAAACTGCAAGAACAGATCCAGATGCCACTTTTATACGGATGAAAGAAGACCATATGAAAAATGACCCACTCAAGGCTACTTATCATCTTCAAATCGCTACTGAAAACCAATTTCTTCTTCACTATGATGTCTTCTCAAATCCGACAGATACCAAGACTCTTCTCCCCTTCCTTGAAACCCCTAAAGACAGTTGTCGCAGATGCTGGATATGGAAGTGAAGAGAACCTCCTTCGTTTAGATGAAAAGGAGGTGAACCATCTGATTAAGAATCTGTATTCACAAAAAATGTTAAACTAAAGATATGATACGAAAAACATATGATACCGATTTAACCGATCAAGAATGGGCTAAACTTGAACCCTATTTCTCCCAACATCGCACCTATAAGTGGGCTAAACGAGAACTCGTGAACGCCACCTTGTATATCACTAAAACAGGTTGCCAATGGCGTATGCTCCCTCATGATTTCCCTCCTTCCCTAACTGTCTGGAGTTTCTTTCGTCGTGCCAGAGAGAGCGGTTTGTGGGACACCATTTTGACGGAACTGGTTAAAAAAAGCGACTGAAAGCTGGTAGAGCAGCCCCTCCAACCTATGCTATCATTGATTCTCAAAGCGTGAAAACAACAGATGCTGCAGAGGAACGTGGGATTGATGGCGGTAAGAAAGTCAAAGGGAGGAAGCGCCACATCCTTGTGGATACTATGGGAAATCTTCTTGATGTGGTGGTTCATGCAGCTCATTTGCACGACACAAAATCAGGCTTTTTAGTGGCTCGCAAAGTGATGCTACAATTCCCAACCATCAAGGCTTTTTCAGCCGATGCTGGTTATCGTAAAAGCTCTGAGGAGATGATGGTGAAGGAGTTTGGTTGCCCAGTAGGTATTTCTGAAAAAATCAAGGCCAGCTGGCAAATCATCCCCAAACCTTGGGTTGTTGAGCGAACTTTTTCTTGGTTGAATCACTCTCGAAGATTAGCTAAGGATGTTGAAAAATCCGTATCGTCAGAGCTTGCTTTTGTCAAACTTTCACACATTAATCGGCTTTTAAAGGCTCTATCATTTTGTGAATACAGGTTCTAAGTTCAGTGAAGAAAATGAAAGGAGGCTAGTATATGAATATTAAATCCGCCAGCGACTTATTGGGAATTTCAGCGGATACGATTCGGTATTATGAGCGAGCTGGTCTTGTGCCACCGATTACTCGAACCGCAACTGGAATTCGTGACTTTCAAGATTAAGATATAGAAGTACTGGAATTTATTAAGTGTTTCCGTTCGGCAGGTGTCTCTGTAGACAGTTTAGTTGACTATATGTCGCTCTACCAAAAGGGGGATGAAACGAGAGAGGAAAGGCTTGGTATTTTAGAAGATGAAAAGAAAAAATTAGAGGAGCGCTTGTCTCAGTTACAGACGGCTTTAAATCGCTTCAATCTCAAAATTAAACTTTACAAGGAAGGAAAATTTCAAATGAAATCAGCAGTGTATACAAAGGCGGGTCAGGTTGGACTTGCTACAATTGAACGTCCGTAAATTATAGAAGCAGATGATGCTATTATCCGCATTGTTCGCACTTGCGTTTGTGGTTCGGATCTCTGGAGCTACCGTAATCCCAAAACTGAAGAAGGACATAGGAATAGCGGTCATGAGGCTATTGGAATTATCGAAGAAATCGGAGAGGCTATTACAACGGTCAAGCCGGGAGATTTTGTCATTGCACCTTTCACCCATGGATCTGGAGTCAGGTGCGACAGCTGTTGTAGCTGAACGTGGTCAAGAAGGAATTGCCAAGGTGCGTGAGATTCTAGGTGGCGAGGCAGATGCAGCTCTGGGAGTCCTTCACAACGGAGGCCGCTTAGGATTTGTCGGTGTACCGCACTATGAGAATCGGGCCATTGGCTCAACCTTTGGTCAAAATACAATAATCTGTGGTGTCCAGCTTCTGTTACAACATACGATAAGCAATTCTTACTAAAAGCCGTTCTTGATGGAGACATCAATCCAGGTCGCGTCTTTACTTCAAGCTATAGATTAGAAGATATTGACTAGGCTTGTAAAGATATGGATGAACGCAAGACCATTAAGTCTATGATTGTGATTGAATAGAAGAAAATCCTAATGGAGATTTGAGAATCTCTATTAGGATTTTTTGCGTTGGTATACTTGTTGAGTTATGGAAGAGTACTCTCTCTCAGAGTCAGTCTGGTTCCCAGCATAGTCAGGCTAGGGATGCTGCGACCATGGAGAACTTCCTTATTAAGAATATCCATGCCTGCTCGGTCCATTTCCTCGGTATAGACAGTGATGCTAGAAAGAGGAGGATAGACCTGCTTGGTCAGACTAGTGTCGTTAAAAGAAATAAGGCTGACGCGGTCTGGCAGGCTGATTCCAGCTTCTTGAAGTGCACGGAGGGCACCGATGGCTAAACTATCGCTGGCTGCGAAAAAGGCTGGTGGGAGTTGTTCTCCTAGCTTGTAAATGGCCTTCTTCATCAAGTTATAGCCCGACTGGGTAGTAAAGCTCCCCTGAAAGACCAGTTCTTCATGGTAGATACCTTTTGCTTGGGAAATGTCTTTGAAATTTTCTAGTCGCTTATCCTGAATGATTTCTTCCTGATCGGTTGTTTCCTCAAGACCTGTGAGAATTCCGATACGGTCAAGCCCTTGGCTGAGGAAATGGTCTACAGCTTGTTTCACAGCAGTGTAAAAGCCAGTAATAATACAGGTATGACCTAGTGAGAGGGTGTCACTGTCTATAAAGACTAAAGGTTTTTGGTATTCTTCAAAGGCAGAAATCTGAGCCCGGCTGAACTTTCCGATGCAGAGAATCCCAATCACTTCTTCGCTTAGTGTAAAAGGATGGTCATTAAAATAGCGCAAGATATCATAGTCCAACTCTTGGGCTCTTTTTTCAATCCCAAGGCGAATCTGGTAGTAGAGATCGTCCAGCTCTCCTTGTTCGCTGACCCATTGGATAATGGCAATCTTTTGCTTGAGCTTGTGGGACTCGCCTGTCTTGAGGTGTTTGGTGTAGCCCAGCTCTTCAGCAACTGTTAAAAAAGGCGGTAGACGGATTTAACACCCTTTATTTATCACGGTTTACGGGTGGTTCGCCCCAAATCCGCCCCAAAATTATGCAATTAGAAAAATTTCTTTTATCTTTTCGAAGTTCTTTTCTGCCAGTGCTTCCATTTGATGCGAATACACTTTCAAGGTTATATCAGGACTTTCATGTCCTAACAATTTTGATATCGTTACAATGTCAACGCCCTTTAAAATCAAATATGATGCGTAAGTATGGCGCAGACTATGATTTCTAACTGGACGACCAACTAACCTTTTTATCAGCTTATTACAAGCGGAATTGGACACTCCAAAACAAACACGGTTTTTTATGTTTGCTTGCCAGTATTTCTTTTTGTACGTTTTCGGCGTTTCTATCGTGGTTTTATCTATCGGGACTTTTCTTTTTGATGTTTCATTTTTTAGACCAGCAAAATCTTGCGTTTTGGAATAGTCGAAGGACTTGTTTATATCTATTATTCCATTTTCCAAGTCTATATCACTCCACGTTAGCCCTAGAGCCTCAGAAAAGCGCATACCAGTCACAGAAAGGAGGTAGAGGGTAAAATAGGACACATACTGGATATGCGAGCGTGTGGATGAAATTAGAGCCTTATACTCGTCCTCTTCCAAAAAGTCGTTTTCTTCTGCTCGGTTTTCGATTTGTGATTTCACTTTTGCATCATCAGCGAAGTTGTAGTTGATAACTTGCTCACGGACTGCAACTTTCAAAGCGCCTTTAATTTGATAGTGGAATTTCTCAAGTGTTTCTTGAGCGTATTTCTCACCAAACTCGTTTAATTTCTTTTGATAATAGAGGGGCGTTATATCCTTTACTTTCAAATCTTCGAAATATGTTTTGATATGCTTGAGATTCTTCGTGTATGTATCCCACGTTTTATCTTTGACGTGTGGACGCTTGTATACGTCAGACCACATTTTGACGAAATCATACAAAGTAACCTCTTTATCTGTCAGTAAATTTTGCGATAGACTTTGCTCAACTTCCAAGGCTTCTACTTGAGCAAGTTTTTTCGTCTTAAATCCACTTTTTGATTTTTGCTTATACTTGCCGTCGGTATCCTTGTAAGATATGCGATACTCCCAACCGTTCGCTCGCTTTCTGAAGTATGCCATTGTTTGTACCTCACTTTTTTGATAAAATGGGTATAGTAAAGAGGGCTTTTTAATGCCTTTTACTATACTGGATATCCTCACACTCAAAGATGGCCGTCGGAGAGTGGGGGGATTTTTTGTTTAGACGATAGGAATAAGTTCACCGCCTATTTGTTGGTTTATATAATCTCTATCTTCTGGATATTTCAACAGATAGGAGTTGATAGCTTCCATAATCTGGAAGTTCAATAATCCCACTGGTGATACTGGACCCCAAGTTTTGAATAAGGTTAGGGAAAATATGAGTGTTCTCAAACCGTTTTGTCCTTGCCCATTCTTGTAATCTTCTTCTGTGATGTGCAATCGATTGTGAAAGAATTTATTGTAATTGATTTTGTTCTTTTCTGTTGTGAAGTTATAAACTCTTCCAAGATGGGCACATCTGTTTCGATAGGAGAGTAAGAAGTAAAATACATTGATAAACAATTGTTTAATATCATTATCTATATTTTCTTTATCTAGTCCTGTCATGCGCTGAATAACTTCTGTCTTTATATGCGACTTTTGTAGTTTATAAAAAGTGATTAGGTGACCAAAAGTCATCCCTTTAACAAGAATCCAAGGCGGCACGTTGCCATGCTTTTCTCGATAATGTTTATATGGTTGAGTCTTATCTTGGGTGATTTTATAGCATTTACGTAGAAACTTAGAACGTTCAGACTCTTTGAATTTTTTAGCACCTCGTTCATAGTTCTCTCTTTGAAGGTATTTATTTTGGTCTGCAGTGTAATGTTCTGCGACTACGTAGGAAAGAACGGTTCTAAGATGAGCCTCGATTTCTTGTAATGCTAGATTGATATTTGTTCGTATGCTTTTGTCCATGAGGAAAACGTCTACGAGTTTTTCAAATGTTGCACCCTCTTTAAACTTCTCTCCTTGTTCAATACCAATTTCTTTATAGCCGTTTATGATTTCGTAATAGCTGTATGTCGATAAAATGCTGATTGCCCTGTTTTCATCTCGGATGGTAAGCCCTCGAGATTTTAGGAGTTCTATCTGCTCTCGGAATGTTTTGAAAGGTTTTGTTTCCATATCTCTCCTTCGTAAATCAAAAAGAGCCTCTGCATAGATGCAAAGACTCTTCTAGGCTCCCAGGGGGGAGCATTCACTTAGATTAATTTCATTATAGAGTCTTTTGTTGTTTTTGTCAAGTTTTTTGTTAAATTCAGTTTTTTATTCTCTATACACACTGACAACTTCGCCGATGGTGCGGATATCGTTGCTTTCGTCTAGTTGAATATCAGCACATTCAGGGTTAAGGCTTTCTAAATACCCTTGACGCAGTTTCTTGACATAGTTAGCGCCGTCTACTTGAAAGATACCGATGGTGTTATAGTCAACCTGTGGGGTGTTCTTGATAAAGAGATAGTCGCCGTTTTTTATCTTTGGCTCCATGGAATTTCCG
Organism: Streptococcus sp. Marseille-Q5986; assembly: GCF_946902915.1. Classification (GTDB taxonomy): domain Bacteria; phylum Bacillota; class Bacilli; order Lactobacillales; family Streptococcaceae; genus Streptococcus. The sequence goes on from NZ_CAMPPY010000001.1 coordinate 95,376, forward strand.
ACGACATAAGCGATAGCGTCATAGTTGTCTGGTATTTCATCCTCATAGAATGAAACCTCCATATCTAAATCGTCGTCCTGCATCGCGCCACTACCAGCAGAAACAACCCTAGTAACACGGCGGTAAGTGGTCTGTCTGTAGTCGTCCAGTCTGGTGATGTCCTCCGATACTTCGTTTTTCTTCGTTTCTTCTTCGTTTTTCTGTCGATAGATGCTGCCGTTTGCTTTTTGGCTCTCCAGAAGCTCCTCAGAAGTCCGTAGGACGATTTTTTTATTATCTGGGGTTAATTGTACCACCTTGTCCGTTATCTGCTGTGTGAGCAAATCTGGGGACGCTGTGGAGGTGGTAGAGTTTTCATTCGTAGATGGAAAGAAGTCATCAATGCTTACCCCGAAAATATCACATAGGGAAAAAAGCATATCTTGATTAGCTTTACGATCTCCCTTTTCGTATCTACTTATGGTTTGTTTTGTTGTATTTAGTTTTTGAGCAAGTTCATCTTGAGTAAGACTAGCTGACTTTCTGAACAGTTTTATCTGATTTCCTATGTATTTTTTTAAGTCCATATTTTTTACCCCTGTGACGTTATATGTAGATTATATAAAAAAGTCACCGAAATCGCAACTTTTTTTATTTTTTCATTAAAAAAGTGTTGACAAGTCACCAAAATGGTGACATAATTAAATCATGGTTGAGATAATCAACCAAATAAAAAAGGAGGTACAGCCAATGAGGCGACAGGAAAGAAGACCTAAAAAAAGAGAATTCGGCTTAAAAATCCAAATTCTCTGGTTCAAAATTGAGTTCCATTACTCAATAGAGTGGTAGGAACTTAAGGGGCTGACCTAAAGCCCCTCCCCTCTATGGGGCACTGTCATTATATCACATAGGCTGTATCTCCTGCAAGAAAAAGGAGAAAAAATGAATTGGAAAAAATTCTTGTTTGGTAACTTTGATTACGAAAAGACAAATCAAGACAATCATGCAAAAACTTCCTTGGAAATTCGAGGTGGACTTATTCCAAGTATGTTGTTCTGGTCTAGTATTATCGTACTGACTTTATATTTAATTTTTAGATAGGGAGGTGGTTATGATTTGCAAATACTTTTGTACGAATTACGTAAATCCAAAGGATTGACGCAAAAGAATTTGGCAGATAAACTTGGGATATCCGAAACGGCATATCGTCAGAAAGAAAAGGGGCAACGTCCCTTTACTCAAGATGAAATGTTTTTCTTGCATAGTTTTTTTAATAAACCATTGCAAGAAATTTTTTTACCAAGATAGTCACCAAAACGGAAACGTCAAAAAGGTCAAACTTTTTCAAAATCGATAGAATTAATTCTATCAAAACTGTTGACAAGTACCAACAGTTTTGAAAAGACCTATCAGTAGAAAGGAAGAAGTCAATGTATGGAGCGAAAATGAAGGAGCTGAGAGCTGCTCAAAAGCTGGATTTGCGTGAGCTTGCTAAGCGAACCTTGATAGACTACACGACCTTGTCACGGATCGAGAACGACCTGAAGGCAGTGACGCTGTCGCAGGCGGTGGCGATTGCTAAGGCGCTAGGGTGTAGAGTGGAAGATATGTTGTAGGAGGAAGGAGAGGAAGAAATGAATGCAAATGTAAATGTATTTTATGAATTAACTTGTAAAGACTTGAACGAAGCGATTGACGCAAAAAATAAAATCATCGCCAATACACTTGACGATGAAACTGTTGAGATAAAAATTGAATGCTTACGTGATGTTTGAACTGTAAAATCGCTCGGAGATGGTTCTATCGTAGATCGCGTAATAGAGCCATGGTCGATTGTCTGATAGCTGTAGCTGGAGAATCGCTTTTATTGCTCTCGTTTACAGTGTAGAGCATTGAAGATGCCAAGTTTGCATCAAGTACAAAATTGTCTGTATATTTACGTTTCTTAGTATCGGAGTAGGCAATCGTTATTACGATACGTCCTTTATAATCTGGGTGTATTGACGATGTAATTTTTTGTCCTGGGGCAATCATATTTCCGATAAGTGAGTTGAAGCGGTGCATAGAATTCAATGAATCCAATTCTCCATCTATCTGAATATTATCTATATATGCTGGAGTTTGGCCAAAATTTTTAAAAACATAGGTACGTTGTTGATTTTTAACTGCATAGGCATCTACATAAACATTAATATAAGGCTTTGCCATATCCTCTGTAGCTTTCTTCGTTTGCCAGAGTGAAATGGTATTAAAAACAAAACCGATAACTGCAATTATTACTGTGATATAGAGTGTCCAAATCTGGACATTATCATTGGTGATTTGTGGCATTATATTACCTCCTTTATGGATTTATTATAGCAGAAGGAGAGAAAAATAGAAAGGGGGAGAGGAGAATGGTAGAGCCTTTCTTAATTGGCTTTGTTTTCGGTAGTTTTCTGTGCTACATTGTCGCTAGTCTGATAGGTGCTGTATTGGACTTTAAACTTCAGAAGTGGCAACAACAAAGCGATAAAAGCAATCCAACCCGTAAGGATTGAAAACTGTAATTCTGTGAGAGTCAAGGTAGCGACAGCTATCACTGCAGTCGCTAAACCTACAGATGAAATGTAAGTTGTGATTTGTGTATAAACTTTATCAGGTATCAATTTTCTATTTCGTCCACATGAAATACAGTAATAAATTGAACCGAAAAATATAAAGCAAAGAATAAGAACGAATACAATAGCAAGGATTCTTTGTTCTGTAAAAGCTTTCAAGAAATCTGTTAACAGTGAATCAGAAATAGGATAGAAGGTAGTAAAAAGGTGAAATCCTACGATAACTGTCGAAATCGGAACTAGGACACCATATAAGACGATTTCCTTTAGATAGTGAAAAAATGACGATTTCATTATTCTCCTCCAGTCGTTTTTATTTTAATTATATCAAATTTAGAAAGGAATTAGAGAGTGAATGAAATAGCTTTATCAAACAACCTCAATCAGATTGAACTAGAAATCAATCATCACAAACAAATTGCAGGGCAGTCAATTTGGGAAATCGGCAGACGACTGAAACATGTCAAAGAACGTAATCTTACCCACGGTCAATTTGGAAGTTGGGTAGAGAGTATAGGAATTGCTAGAACAGAAGCAAGTAGATTTATAAAAATAGCTGAAGAGATTCCAAATTTGGGCACGTACACAAATTTGGGGACAAAGGCCCTTTATCTCATTGCAACCCTTCCAGCAGAAGAGAAACAGGCTCAAATTAACAGGATTGAGCAAGGGGATAACCCAACAGTCAGAGAGTTGCAAGATTTGAAATTAAAATTTTCTGCAGCTAAAAGAAAAATAATGGAACTGCAAAAGGGGGAAGAACAGACTAGGGAAATCGTGAAAGAAGTTCCTGTTATGCCGGCGGACTATCAGGAAGCCCTCCAGAATCATCAAAAACTAGAAGAGCGTGCTAAGTCTGCAGAGGAGAGGAATGCTTTTCTTGAAGCGCAATTGAAAGACCTGTACGCTCAACGTGCAGAAGTGGATGAAAAATCGAACAAGTACGATGAATTGACAAAAGCCATCCAGCAATCCCAAGGGCAGTTGGACGACTACCAGAAAAAAATCGCAGCCTACAAGAATATCCTTAGCCTTATCCAGAAAGGGAATGATTTTCTTGCTAATATGGGCGGTCTCATCTACGCAGATGAAGAAAAAGTTTTACATGCGGACGGGGTAGCTGGTCAGGAATTTGACAGTTTTGTCAATCGAGGTATCCGATTCTTTAACGATTTACAAGCAATCAGAAAGAAAGACAAGCAAATCTTGGAAGGAGAAATTTTATGACGCATGAAGTGGTTTCAAGTCAACCGAGCGAACTGACTCAAGAGGATATCTTGATACAAGTTCTACAAACTCAAAAAGAATTAAAGCAAAATCAGGAAGTATTGGCAGGAGATGTTGATTATCTAAAAAATGAGCAACCGGTCAACCCATCCATTTGTTTAGAGCTTGAAAATTTAAGAAAAGTGAAAGTCATCACGGCTCTTGGCGGTAAGGATAGTCAAGCGTATAAAGACCGCTCTTTTGCCAGCAAGGTCTTTCGTCAGGCGGCTAAAGACTTTAAAGAATTCTTTAGGATTCCACGGTATGACCTACTGAAGAAAAAAGACGAAGAAAAGGCTTTTAATTACTGGAAGTCATGGGAACCATCACATAATACCAAGATGGAAATTAAGACCATAAATGGGTAAAGGCTAAGCAATTTAGAGAAGGAGATAGTAAAGATGCAACCAGGGAAAGGAAGACCAGTAAAAAAGAGCAGCCGTGGGGTTCGCACGGTCGCAATCTCAGATGAACTATTTGAGGATTTATATGAGCTAGCTCAAGGAAGTGGAATACCAATCAGTCAAGCGGCGGATTATATCTTTAAAAATGGACTGAAAAATGTCCGCATAGAGACGGAAACAGTCACCAGAAAACGCTTGGTGTTTGAAGATTAGGAAGGAGAAATCATGCTAGATTTTAAGAACTTGGAAGCTCAGCTCATCTTTCAAAAATCCAATTAACGATTATACTTCTGTCAGCAATGATTTTCTTAAAGATTCGAACCTAGAGCCTGCTTCTATCGGTATCTTGATGGTAGTACTCAGCAATAAAGAAAACTGGATTGTCTATCCAGAAGAAATTGCAAATCGTTTAGGAGTGAGTCGGGATATGGTAGATAGGCATTTCAAGAAGATAGAGAAGGCTGGTTATCTCAGAACTTTTAAAAAAAGTCTTGGACGAGGTAAAGGAGTTCAGACCTTTCGCTTCTTCTCAGATGTCAAAATTACCGATTCTCAATTTGAGATGATGCTGGAGAGATTGGAGAAGGGATTACAAAAGTTATCCACAGAATAGTAGTTACATTTCCTTATTTTACAAATCTGTATTTTACAAATCTGTATTTTACAAATCAGTAAAATAAGGCACTAATAAGTATTAAATAACAACAAGTATTAACTAACAATAAATATTAAAAGACAACCAGTCCTACTTCTATTAATAAATAAAAAAAGAGAAATTTAAAATTTCAAATTTAGGACTTTGCAAAAATGGGAAAGGAGAAAGAAATGAGACCAAAACGATATCCGTATAGCGGGAAAAAAGAGTCCACCTTTGTAAAGGCAGACCCTGAGTTAGTTCAAAAAATACTGATAGATTCAAAAAGTCTGACAACAACTTGGGATACAAATAAAATTAGTTGTCGATCTTTAGAAGCCCAAGTTCTAGCATGGAATTTACCAAAGCAATAATGGCGCTTTTAGAAGTTGATTTTGACACATATTCAATAATGTTGACAATATGTTGAGCTTGTTCAGTATTGATACCGAGATCTAACGAATTTAATTCAGTCACAACGTAGTCTACTAGTTGATTGTTTGAATTAAAATTTTGATCTATGTGTTTCGAGACAACTTCCATAAATTTATTAGAATCCATATTACATCTCCTTTCTATTGGAATTTTGACTAAAACGTGAGAGGTCTTAGTCAAGAATGATTATAGCATAATCTAAATTAAATAACAATATGTAGTGTTTTTATATGTTTAAAACACAATATATTGGGAAAGGAGCAATGTGTGTGGAAGAAGTTTAAGCATTTGTTGATTGAAAAAGGGATGACACAGAAGGCATTAGCTGAAAAAGCTGGTATCAGTCCAAATACAATCAGAAATATCAAAACCGAGCGTATTTCTTTTAAGAATATGTGTAAAATCGCTGACGCACTGGAAGTCAGCTTGGATGAACTAAGATAAAACAAAAAGCACCTGACGGCAACCAGGCGCTAATCAAAATTATTCAAGGAAATTATAACATGAAAGGAGCAAAAATGGAAACAGTTCAAATCGTGAGAATTAAAGATGTGATCATCGAGAAGATTTCTGCAAACGATGAAGAACTAGAGCGCATCTTTGGATGTTCAAAACGGCAAGCGGGAGACATGAGACGTGAGATGAAAAAGCTACCTAGCCAACAGAAGCATCTTAGGAATGATGGCCAGCTTGTCACGATTAAAGGTTTTGATGCCTACCTGCAATACAGAGGAAGCCTAGATTGGAAAAAAGAAATGAAAAAAGTAAGAAAATGAGATCAGTAGGATGAACTTTTTAACAAAAATAAAAAACTGGTTGGAAAAAGAAATAAATACTGACTGGATAATCGTAGCTTTGGATTTAAACAGAGCATTGATCGACCTTCAAGAGGAATATCAACAAGCGAATCAGCGTATAGCAGATCTTGAAAGAATCGTAGCAATCTATAAAGAAAAGGAAAACTCAAAATGATGGAATACATTTACCTGGTAACAATCGTTGGAATCATCCTGTGGTCGCTAGTAAATAAACTAGATAACCACGCTGAAATGAAGCAGAAAGAGCGCCAGCGAATGGCAAGTAATGTCGCACGCATGAACTTGAGAAGTTCAGACAAGCAATTTACTTATGATGTAGAACCGCCTGTAGGATTGCGTCCTGAGCCATTAGCCTTACCAGAACCACGAAGAGCACGCTATGCAAAGTATTTGGGATAGAGCAAAGGAGACGCTGATGACTAGAATTGAACTTGAAAACCGTGTATGGCTTTTGGCCAACCACGAAGAAAAAAACGAATTGCTGGATCTTGGGTTAACATCCAAAGCTCGATATGTGAAACGAGTTTTGGAACTCGGGAAGGTGTATGCTCATGTTTGATTATGATAGGGATATCATGCAACCGCCTGAAGAACAAGAGGAACTTGACCCTAGCCGGTACATCTATATTGGATGTGGGCAGTACCGATATGTGGGTGATGAAGTATGATTGAGGAGTTATACGCAGAAATCGACAATTGGCGCTCTGATTATATTCATCTTGCCCAAGAGCTGGGGCAAATCATCAACGAACAACAAGATATTATTTTGAAATTACAAAAGGAAAACAGGCGCTTAAAGCGTGAAAATTGGAATTTGAAGAAGACGAAGGGAAGAAGATGAGCTCTTAGAAGGCTCTAAAATCGCCTGTATTCGATTTTAAGAAGCAGGTATATAAATTATCGAACGAAGAATAAAAAACGGAAATAGACCCCAAATATGAAGAATAAGGGGCATAGGAGAGAAACGATGACTAACGAACTAACACATAAACAATTTTTTAACTCACCGGCAGTGAAACAGAAATTTTCAGAAGTGGTAAATGGCAACGGTCAACAATTTGTTGCGAGTTTACTGAGTGTTGTGACTAATAATAATTTGTTGGCGAAAGCGTCAAATGAAACGATCATGACTGCAGCAATGAAGGCAGCAGTATTGAATTTGCCAATCGAACCTAGCCTTGGATATGCTTATATCGTGCCTTATAAAAATCAAGCACAGTTCCAGATTGGATATAAAGGTCTGATTCAACTCGCTCAGCGTAGTGGACAAGTGACACGGTTGAACGCTGGAGAAATTTACGAAAGCCAGTATAAGGGTTTCAATCCTCTTACTGAAGACCTTGAAGTTGATATGTATGCGATCCCAAAGGAAAACGAAAAAGTGGTAGGCTACTTTGCTTTTATGCGACTTGCAAACGGATTTGAAAAGACCGTGTTTTGGACAAAAGAGCGTGTACAGGCTCATGGAAAGAAATACAGTCAGTCGTACAACAGTAAATTTAGCCCTTGGCAATCAGATTTTGATGCAATGGGAAGAAAGACAGTTTTAAAACATATGCTTTCAACCTATGCTCCATTATCTACAGAATTACAAGAAGCGATTGTTGCTGATAATGAAGATAGCACAATCCAAAGCAAAAATGAAATTAAAGATGTTACTCAAGAACCAGTTGTCGAAACTTTAGATGGCATTCTTGGAGCGCCTGTAGAAGAAGTTCCAAACCACGACCAAGAAACTGGTGAAGTTTTGGAAGAAGTTAGCTTGTTTGAAGGTAATACAACCAATGTTAAGGAGTTCTAGCCATGATTGAATTAACTCAAGAAAATTACTACAACGATACTAGCTATTTGACCAATTCACGATTTAAACGGTATCAGCAGTGCCAAGCGAAGGCATTCGCCCTTGATAGTGGTCAATGGACTGAGGAAAGAGATGAAACACTTCTTCTCCTCGGAAACTATGTTCATAGTTACTTTGAAAATCCAGAAGCACATCAGCAATTTATGGATGAGAATGGCGACAAGTTGCTTGCTAAGACAGGTAAGAATAAAGGAAATCTAAAATCTGACTTTGTGATTGGCGATAAGATGATTGCAAGCCTAAAGGACGACGACGGATTTAATCATTTGTATCACGGTTATCCATCGGATGAGGTTCAAAAAGAATTGATTGTGTACGGCGAAATTGAAGGCGTACCAGTTAAAGGGAAGTTAGACAGTGTGAATCTAAGTCGTGGCTATTTCGTGGATCTAAAAACTATGAAATCCATCTACTCGGAAGAATGGAGCGCAGAGCTCAAAAAGAAAGTTCCTGCAGCAGTTAATAATATCCTTATCTTTGGATACCATGGGCAACTTGGTCTATATCGTGAATTGCTGAAACAAATGACAGGGAATGATTTCAGGTCATACATTGTAGCGGTCAGCAAGGAGAATGTTCCTGATAAAGATATTTTAAAAATTGATGATGAATGGCTTGAGGAAGGTTTAGATAAAATCAAGTCTGAAATTATAGAAGTTTGGGACGTTATCCAAGGTCGGAAAGAACCTAAAAAATGTGGTCATTGCGATTATTGCAGAAGTCAGAAAAAACTGAATGCAGTAGTTAGCTTGAATGACTTGATTGAAAGTGATTATTAAATTCACGAAACCAACTATTTCCATTTTGGAAACAACTCAAAAACCAACAAGCCGTGCATTCTTGTAAAACTGCGAACTAGAAAGCGTCAAAAACGGTCATGTGACTTTGGACGAATGACGCAAAGAATTTCACTCACGCTTGCCTCGCTCACAAATTGGCAGGCGTGGGATTTTGGTAGGAAGTATGAACAAAAAGACATGAAAGAACGATTGATTCTTAAATTTGAGTTAAACAGAAAGCAGATGATTAACTCAAACGATAGACCACACTTTCATCAAAAGGCTAAAATTACGAAGTTCTTACGGCAGTTAGCTGCATACGAGGGTAACAATGTACTGAGAGATTACTTTGGGTTACCTTACAGCGAGGACAAGCCTTGCAAGGTTAAGGTTCGGATATATCCTCCGACCAATCGGAAGTATGACCCACCGAACTGGTCACCAACAAGCAAGGCTTTGTTTGACGGTTTGACGGACGCTAAGATTTGGACAGATGACAATTACAATGTGATAGTATCGACTGAGTTCATGCACGGTGGCAAGTCCGGAAATAAGAATTATAGGATTGAGCTGGAGATTTACGAATAGGAGGTAAGAAACATGGTTGGAGTAACCTATAAGGAAATTCATCTCTTTGTTGAATTTTTGAAAGAGCAGTATGGGCAAGGGCGTCCAGACTATATTGAAGCCCTGAACGACTTAGACGGTCTGGTGGAAGCCACCTATAGAGAAGGTATTGAAAGATTTTTAGAAGATGAATTACGATAAACAGACAGTCATTGACGGACTGAAACGCACGATTGAGCAAAACGAAGAGAAGATAATCGAGTATTCGAAGCCGTGCGATTCACGCAAGAGACGGATTCGAGCGCTGGAGCGCGATTTGTTGAAAATATTTTAAAGGAGTTGTAATGGATATTGTCGATTTATACTTAGAGCATGGAGATTTTAGAACAGCTGTACGCTTGAGTGGTCTGCCAATGCACATCGCGCATATCAAATTACGTAAGGCTGGTGTCTTGAAGATTGCTGACAAAATCCAATTTGGCAGTAAAGGAGCTAAGTTAGGCGGACAAGCAGAACAGTTGTTTCAGACTTTAGTACCTGACGCTGTTGATGCCAATGCGCTTTTCAAGAAAAATAATCCTGTCTATGATTTTGTTTTTAAAAATATGACGATTGATGTGAAATACAGTTCGTTATATTCAGGCGGAAAGTCAAATCATTGGGGGATTAGGTGCAAAGGTGAGCAAGATTTCATAGTTGCATTTTTGGAAAGAGAACAAGGTACAGGTATTGACAGTCCTTATTGCCTCTTGCTTCCAATGGATTTTGTAGATATGAAGCAGATGCATATATCGCCTAATGGCAGTTGGTTCAAAGAGTTTCAAGTAGAACCAGAAGAGTTACGAGGAATTTTAAATGATTATGCAGAACTAAGAGAAAAAGGGCAGTTTTGAGGATAAATAGAAAGATGAGGTGATGTTGTGTTATGACGTTCGTGGAACACAATAACCGTCAGAAAGCTAATAAATTTGCTGAGTATGTGACAGGGAAGCCTTTGCGAGAATACTTAGCAAAGAAAGTGAAGCAGTATTGCGGTGAGAATGTATCTGTCTTTGATGGCGCTGCAGGTTCTGGACAATTGGAGCAGTTTATCAGTATGACTGATTTTCAAGCGGTAGAAATTCAGCAGGAAAGTTGTGAAGCGTTGAAAACGAACTTTCCTCATGCAGTTGTGGATAATCAGAGCTTTTTTACTTATCAGTCAGATATACAAGTGGATGCAATTGCAATGAATCCGCCTTATTCTTTGAAATTGAAAGATTTACCAGGGGAAGACCAAGAGGCTATTAAAAAATTATATCCGTGGAAAAAATCTGGTGTTGTTGATGATATTTTCCTGTTGAAGTCGATGACTTACACGAAACGATACGGATTTTATATCATGTTTCCTGGTATTGCTTACCGTCAGTCTGAAAAGAAAATGAGAGAGCTGGTAGGAAATAACCTTGTTGAATTGAATGTGATTCAAAATGGATTTGAAGATACATCTATCAACGTGATTTTCTTAGTCATTGACAAAGAAAAAAATACTCCTGAAATTTCAAAAGAGATATATGACTGTAAGCCCCAAAAGGTCGAATATCAAGAATCTGATACGTTAGATTCAGATTTTAGATGGATAGCACCAAGTAAACCAGTAGAGAAAGAAGAAATAGACATTGACCAAGTAAACGCAGAGCTAGACCAAATGGCAATCAATCACCTTGAAAAACATCTAGCTAGTCAATTGATTTTGATTCAGTTTTTCAATGCAGATATTGATTTAAAATCTTTCATCACAAAATGTCATAAGGTTTTAGACGATTACTTGTTGATGTACAATTTTGCAGTAGGATTAGAATGAACCCAGAAATAATTGACAACGTAAACAACCCAAGCCACTACCAAGGGCGGTATGGATGAAGTCTATCGATGCTTTAAGAAATTTCATGACACCTGAACAACTGAAAGGCTTTTATCTTGGAAATGCCTTGAAGTATCAATTGCGATTCCAGAAGAAGAACGGTCTTGAAGACCTGAAGAAAGCACGTAAAAATCTGGATTGGCTGATTGAGGAGATGGAGCATGAGTGAATACGCTTTGTATGATGGTGACACCTTTATTACCATGGGAACTCTTGCGGAAATTAGCAAAGAAACAGGTATTGCTGAAAGGATGCTGAAGTATTATACTTTTACATCCACGCAAAGAAGAAATCCAAATAGTAGAGCTGTCGTAAAGATTGAGGTGGACGATGAATAGAGACGATGAATAGAGAAGATAAGACTTTTCCAGAACAATTACGGATGTGGCGAAAATCAAGAGGATTGACACAAACACAAGCTGGGAAAGTGCTCTGTGTTTCAGCAAACACGATTGGCCGTTGGGAAGGAGGCAGGGTACCGCCTGAACGTCTTAGAAAACGAATAGCTGAAGAGTTAGGAGTCGAGGAATCAATTTTATTCGATGTAGTCCCCAAAGAGTTCAACATCCTTTTGAAAACGAAACGGCTAGAGCGTGGACTGACTCAGAAAGAGTTAAGCGATAAGTTAGGCTATTCCGTTTCAACAATCAATAATTGGGAGAACGGTGCAAGTATTTCAGAGTTTGCCATCGAAGATATTTGTACATTTTTTGGGATTGAGATATAAAAAAGCCAGCACAGCTGACTTCTCGTGTTATAGTTTCGCATAACTATTATATCATGAGGAGGAGTTCGTGTGCAAATAGAGTTATTGGATATCATCGACGAAAAGAAAACCAGAAAGGAAGCTATCAAAGTACTCAAAAAATACAGTCGTCTGAGACGGATTGCTGGAGAAGAATACGCTCCAAAAATAACAATATCCTACTCACTTGAACCAAAATCATCAAGTGGTCAGACAAGCAAGCAGGTAGAAAGTATGGTCGTGCGTAGAGTGTCAGCTCAGCAGGATTTAGAACTAATCGCTAAAGCAATCAACAATCTTTCCGATTTGGAATACACACGTATTCTTGTTGAACGATATTGCAGGAAGAAAAGGAGGGAAGACTACAGCATTTATTCAGAGCTAGGTTATTCATCTAGTGAGTATTATCGGATATTGAACAAGGCTTTATTAGAGTTTGCGGAGTCCTATCAAGCAAGCAACCTTTTAGTTTACAAGTGATTTTCTGGGAAAATCTTGGGAAAAATCTGGGAAAATCTTGGGAGAATTGGAGCGGAAAAAGGTGCTAAAATAGTATTATCCAATGATTGGGCAACGAACAGTCATGAGGACTCCTAAAAATACAGGGGCTTTTGCCTCTTAGACAGTAAGGACAGGTTAGCAGGTTGTTTGGGTCTTCTTGAAACTTTTACCAAGCGTGCGTTTTACTGCTAGACCAGTTGGTTCGATTCCAGCTACTGTCATTTAAACTTGTTAGAAGGTTGCAGTAGCGACTGGAACTTGCATGATTGCGTAGCTATTCATATCCTAGGTAAGTTATAAGCTAGGCGGTTTGATTCCGCTAGAGGTTGTAATGACTACAAAAAATAAAAATGAAGTCAAAATTTAATACACATGCAAGGTTGTAGTCGCCTTGCAGAAAGGTCGCACATTGTGTGGCTTTTTTTATTATTATTATTGGTAGGTGAGTAATGGATGTCTCAACTCGAGAAGAACGAAACCAGTTTTACAATTCCAGTGAATGGAGAACGATAAGAAGGCAAGCACTTAAACGAGATCACTACGAATGTGTATGGTGCAAGGATGAAGGCAAAGTTATGACTACTAATTTAGAAGTTGATCATATCAAGGAGCTAGAGTTCTATCCAGAGTTCGCGCTTGATATTGATAACCTACGAACATTGTGCAAAGCATGTCATAATAAAAGGCATGATCGTTTTGATAAGAATGCCAGAAATTTCCGAAAAGATGAATGGTGGGGTTAGGTGAACGAACCTTAAACACCCCCCTGGTCAAAAAAATCGAGAAATTTCAAAGGAGCAAGTAAGCGGCGGCAACTCGACTGTCCAAATTTTTATTATTTTTTCATACACGACCCCCCTCCCCCTTAAAAAATAAAAATATGAAAGGAGGCAATGACGATGAGTTTAGCCAAGCGAAACGAAAAAGTTAGGATTGAGCAAAAGCGCCTCATGGCTCAATTTTCGGATATACCTCCGAACAAAAAAAGTCTAGCTTATGGATTAGTAGTTCAAGCAGCAAGATTACGAGTGGCATTGAATGAAATGTGGGAAGATATATCTAAAAAAGGATATTACACATTATTTAAACAATCCGAACAACAAGACCCTTATGAAAGAGAAAGACCAGTTGCTAAATTATATAATGCTCAAGAAGCTAGTTATCAAAGAATTATAAAACAGTTAATTGATTTACTGCCAAATGAAAAAATCGAAGAGGTAGAAAAAAACAAGTTGAAAGTAGTGAATTAATATGATTTCTCATCCCTTGGTTGATGACTACATCAAAATGGCTGAGTGTGGAGAAATTGTCGTCAACAAGGAAAGGAAGTTGCTGTTTAAAATCATCAAGGAGAAAATTTATCCTCGCGATGATTTGTATTTTGATAATGACTTAATTGACAAGTTCATTCGGTTTGCGGAAAAGAACTTTTTCTCTTTGGCAAAGTACCAACTTTTCTTGACCCCGTTTATCTTTCTTTTTCGGAAGGAAGACGGGGAGCCGCACTTCGACGAGTATCTATACACACTTGCTCGTGGGGGAGGTAAGAATGGTTTTATGTCAGCTAGGGCCTCGTTTTTTATCAGCCCTATCTATCCTATCAGAGATTATGATGTGACCATCACTGCTAACTCTGAGAAACAGGGTAAGGTTTCCTTTGAGGAAGTCTATGAGACTATTCAAAGGCGTGGTCTTGAGGACCATTTCTATCTGACTAAAATGTCTATCACAGGTCGAGCTAACAACTCGGTCTTTTCTTTTCGGACGAATAATCCGAAGACTATGGACTCGGCTCGAGATGGTTGTCTTGAGTTTGATGAGATTCACCAGTTTGAGGATGATAAGGCTGTGAAGGTTCAAAGGTCTGGTCTTGGTAAGATTGCTCATGCCAGGACTTTCTACAACGGTACGAATGGATATGTACGTGAGGGATTTTATGACAAGCTGATAGAGAAGTCTATGCAAATTTTGAATGGAGAGGTTGATGATTTCAGGCTGTTCCCTTTCATCTGCAAGCTAGACAATGCTGATGAAGTGGATGATATGAAGAACTGGCCAAAGGCAAATCCGATGTTGGATGAAAGCACGCCTTACGCCAAAAGGCTTCTTGCGAGAACAAAGGCTGACTACGATGATCTTGAGCTGGAGCCATCTGGCCGTCAGGAATTTATGACAAAACGGATGAATCTTCCTGAAGCGGATCTTGAGAAAGATGTAACCTCTCGGGATAAGTTAGTAGCTTGTCTACGGTCTCCTGGTATCGACTTGTTGGGTAGATCTTGTGTCGCAGGATTTGACTATGCTAGCATTCGAGATTTTGCGAGTGTTGGTTTGTTGTTTAAAAATGGTGATGACTTTATCTGGAAACAACATTCATTTGCTCGTAAAGCATTTTTGAAAGCTTTCAAACTAAAAGCCCCTATTGAAGAATGGGCAGACAGAGGCTTATTTACAATTGTGGACGGCCCTAGTATTGACCCTCGTTTATTGGTCGAAAAATTGAATGAATGGAGTAAGTTTTATCAGATTGAGCTTGTATGCGCCGATGGTTTCAGAATGGACTTGTTAAAACCACTTTTGGAAGAGGCTGGTTTTGAATATGAGTTCTTACGGAATCCTGGGGCGATTCAATCTAAGGTTGCACCAATCATTGAAGATGGATTTGCCAATGAGCGGTTTGTCTTTGAGAATGATAATTCCATGATTTGGTATACGGATAACACCTACATCAAAGAGGACAAGGATGGTAATAAGCGTTTCTTAAAGAAAGAGCCTGTGCGAAGAAAGACAGATGGATTCCACGCTTTGATTACTGCTCTCTAAAAACGTGAGTTTGTACATGAGTCGAATGTTGGGGAATTCCTAGATATGTTAGAGGATTGGGAGTTTTAGGAAATCCTTATTTATGCTTTTTCATATGCCATTGATTTGCAGTAGATAAAAAGACTGAGAAGTAAGCTCTCAGTCTTGGATATGATGAAAGAGGTGGTCGAGTTGGTTTAGGTAGTCGGTGCGTGAGTTGATAATTCTCAGGATATGGACTTCTTTTTCATGAACGAGGTAAAAGAGTAGGTATTGTTTAGAGACAATCATTCTGAGCGTGTTTCCTGGATAGAGGGAGTATCCGATTTTATGGTCAAAGTTAATACCGCCCTCTGGTGATAAGGTGAGTAGATTGCTGGTTTGTTGGAGGCTAGTGATGACTTTCTTGGCTATGTTTTCACTGAACTCTGTGGAGTAGTAGGTGAAAATATCGTCCAAGTCTTGTCTGGCTTGTTCTGTAAAGCGTACTTTATAGTTCATACTTTGAAAAGACCTCGTCTGCGTCGTAGAGACGCCCTTCGATGATATCTTGGTAGCCTTTATCTAGTTCTGCTTTGAGTTCGCCTAGGAAGATTTCTGCTTTGAGTTGGTCGGCTGTTCTAATTGGGAGACCTTTTTCAAGGACGATTTGTTCTACAAAGAGGTTGAGGGCATCTGAAAGGCTGATGTTTTTGCTTTCTAGGATGTTTTTTGCTTCTTCGAATAGTTGGGTATTGACGCGGAAGTTATAAACTCGGTCTCGTGTAAGTGTTGACATGGCATTTCTCCTTGTAACGATATTGTATTACATACATCTTACAAAAAAAGATAGAGAAAGTCAAGGGCTGTTTTAGTAGGGAAGGGTGGTAGGTTGGTAATTGGATAGGAAGGAGGGGAAGCATGGGGTTCTTAAATTTATTTAAGCGTGATGCGCCTGATGTTGGTTTTGATTTTGAAGAGTTGGAACGAATGTTGGGGCGCTTGCAATTGAAGAGTTTAGCTATTGATAAGTCTGCTGAGTTTGTGGCTCGTATTTTTGCTAAGTCGGAATTTCGGTATATGGTGGAGAATCATCATGTGGCGTCAGACTGGGATTATATTTTAAATGTGCGTCCTAATAAGAATGAGTCGACCTCAGAGTTCTGGCAGAAGGTCATTTACCGCTTGTTGACGAAAAATGAAGTACTCATTGTTTTGTCTGATGATAAGCAGTTACTGGTGGCTGATGCTTTTACTCGTAGGCGTTATGCTCTGTATGATGACACCTTTGAGATGGTGTCTGTCAGGGATTATACATTTCAGAGGAAGTTTGCTATGAGTGATGTGATCTTTCTCCAGTATAATAACAATCGCTTGCAAGAATATGTATCAGACTTGTTTTCTGATTACGAAAAACTGCATACTCGTCTGGTGGAAGCTTTAGCTAGGAATAATCAAATCCGTGGAGTTCTAGCTACAAAAGCCAATGGAACTTTTGATGAGGACAAGCGAAAGAAACTGCAGAGATATGCGGACAATCTTTTTAAGTCCTTTACGTCTAAGACGGTTGCCATTGTACCGACAATGGACGGTGTAGAGTATTCGGAGTTGACCAATACGGTAGGAACTTCAAATTTATCGGTTGAAGAGTTGAAGAAACTGAGACGTCAATTTGATGATGAGGTTGCGGATATATTAGGTTTGCCGACGGCTTTGATGCATGGAGATATGGCTGATTTGTCTAATAGTCAGAAGATGTTTAACAGTTATTGTTATGAATCGCTGGTTAAAAAAGTGGGTGACGCTCTAAATCATGCTATGGTGAGCTCGGCTGGATATGCTAATCAGAAAAAAATTGTGATTTTTGGCGAGGGGGGACTTGATAAGTTTGCTCTAGCTGAGAACATAGATAAACTCATCTCATCTGGGGCTATGACTCGAAATGAGGTGAGATTGGAGCTTGGGCTTGAGGCTGTTCCTGGTGGGGATACTTTCCTTATCACCAAGAACTATCAGGGCGAAAACGAAATAGAGAAAGGAGAAAATGAGGATGACAATCATTCAAATTAAGGGAGCGATTGTATCCAATGATGACCGCTGGTTTTATGACTGGCTAGACATGGATGCAACCGCTCCTAAGGATATTGTATTGCCGACGACGGGAGAAGATGTGGAAATCCATATCAATTCTGGCGGTGGGGATGTGTATGCTGGTAGTGAAATCTATACAGCATTACGTGATTATCAGGGGCATGTGACGGTGAAAATCGTGGGAATTGCTGCTAGTGCTGCGAGTGTTATCGCTATGGCTGGTGATAGGGTGGAAATTAGTCCTACAGCGCAAATCATGATCCATAATGTATCTGCTGGTGTACATGGTGACCATAAGGCGCTCTTGCATGAGGCTGGTGTGTTGGAAGGTTTTAATAAGTCAATTGCGAGTGCTTATATGGATAAGACTGGTAAGGCTTTAGATGATTTGTTGGAACTAATGAATCGTGAAACGTGGTTTGATGCTCGTTCTGCTGTTAATCATGGTTTTGCAGATAAGGTCATGTTTGAAAGTCAAGAAGCTCCTGTCTTGGTAGCTAGTCAGACACCTGTGATTCCTCGTGATTTTATCGAAAAAATCCGATCTGCGATGACCCCAGATTTGGAGTTATTGGCAAACTTGGTTCGTGATAGGTTGAATAATAATCCATCTATCCCAGAAGATAAGAAAAAAGAAGACAAGACGGCTGAACCTGTGGGGTTGGGTCGTTTTCCATTTTAAGAAAGGAACTAAAAAACAATGATGAAACTTGGTAATGAATTTACAACTGCTCGTCAGAACTTTATGAATGCAGTAGAAACTGGTGCTCCTATGGAGGAGCAAAATAAGCTCTATAACGAGATGATTGAGGTATTGACAGATAAGTTGCAAAACGACGCTAGAGAGACTGCTCGTAAAGAAATCGCAACTATGAATCCATACGATGCGCAGTTGACTGCTGAAGCTCGCGAATTTTTCAACAACATTGAGAAACTTCCTCCAAAAGGAATTGAGAAATTGTTCCCTCAGGAAACAATTGATCGTATTTTTGAGGATATGGTGGCAGCTCGTCCACTTCTTCAACACATCGGCTTACGTAATGCAGGTATTCGCTTAAAATTCCTCAAGTCTAGCCGTACAGGGCAAGCGTTTGGGGTAAAATCAATGCTGAAATTCAAGGACAATTGAAACAAGAGTTTGCTGAAGAAGAAGCGATTCAGTCTAAATTGACTGCTTTTGTTGTAATCCCTAAAGACTCTGAGAAGTTTGGTCCGGCTTGGTTGCAGTCTTATGTCTCTATTCAAATTACAGAAGCCTTTGCAGCTGCTCTTGAAGCTGGTTATTTGAATGGTGATGGGAACAATCAACCTATCGGGCTGTCTCGTACTCTTACAGGTACTGCAGAAAGTGAAAAAGTAACTTATGCTGAGAAACAGGCTCAGAAAAAACCATTGACTTTAGCAGACTCTGCTACCGTGGTAAAAGAGTTGACGGAGGTTTATAAATACCATTCTACAAAAGCTGACGATACAACTCCTGTTGCAGTAGAAGGTAATTTGGTTATGGTAGTGAATCCTGTAGATGCTTGGGATGTGAAGAAGCAATATACGTCTCTCAATGCTCAGGGGGTATATGTAACAGCGATGCCTTATAACCTCATCTTGGTTGAGTCGGTTGCTCAAGCGTCTGGTAAGGTGACGACATTTGTCAAAGGTCGCTACGATGCCTTTGTAGGTGGTGGTATTGAATTTGGACGATTTACCGAAACCTATGCTTTAGAAGACTTGAATCTCTACACTGCTAAGCAATTTGCTTATGGTAAAGCGCATGACGAAAAGGCTGCTGCTGTGTGGACTCTAAACATTGCGAAATAAAAGGTGACGAAGGATGGAGATTGAAGCTAAACTTCATTCCCTCCTTGATCCTTTTAAGGAGCGGATGAGAATTTTTCATAGCGGAGAAGATGCAAATCTCTCACGGATGTTAGAAAGTTCTCAAATGGTTATTACCCGCTTGGTAGGAAGTGGGAATATACACGATCATCAAATAAGGGAACTCATCTTAGAACGTGCTCGCTATGTCTATAATGACCAAGTTGAATTTTTTTACGAAAATTTCAAAGCGGATATTTTAGCATTATCGTTAAATGGGATAGAAATGGAGGATAGTGATGATTAAGGTATTAAAAGAATTTTATGACCTCAAGGAGGGAGTCCTTAGGCAAGTCGGAGAAAGTTTTGAAGCGACAGAAGAACGATTTGCTGAGCTAAAGGAACATTTACCGGACTATGTCGAGTTGGAAAAGTCATCCAGAAGTCGTAGCTCTAAGGAAGTAGTGAGTGTAAATGACCAAGAGTGAGGGGCCAAGCTATCGCTATAAAAAGCCTGAGGCTCAAAATGGAGACCTTAGAACCCCCTTGTCTTTCTATACTTCTAAAGTCGAGGAGGGGGTTGATGGTCGTGATATGAGTTACGAGAAGGTTTTTTATACGATGGGTCAAATTTATTCTCCAAGTATGAAAGACTTTGAGATTGCTACTGGAAAAGCGATGAAAGCTAAGATGACTTTGAAGATTCGTGACCCTCTGACAGATTATCAGCCTGAGGGTCGGCATTTTGTCGAAGTGGGGGATATCCGTTTAGTTGGCAAGAAATGGCAGGTTATCGATGTGCATCCTGATTATGATAATCGGGATTTTTTGATTGTTATTATCGGAGGTGGTCGTGATGTCTAGTGGAGCTAATCTAAAAGGATTTGATGATATTTTGAGGAATATCGAGGCTCGTTTAGGAGAACCAGTGGTTCGTAGAAAGGTCAACAGAGCCTTGAAGGAGACGGTTAAGGAGTTTGAGCCAACTTTCAAACGGGCTTTAGCGGTGTACGCTGACACTGGGAAGACGGTTAGTGCTGTTGTCCATGGGAATGTGACTGGTACATCCAGCGGAGTTCCAATGGTTAAATTAGGTTTTAAAAGCCCTCGTTGGACTCTTATTCACTTAAATGAATTTGGCTATGCTAAGAATGGGCATCCTCGTGGTTTCGGAGTCATGCGCCGCTTTTTTGAAGCGAGTAAGCCGGTCTTTAAGTCTAAAGTCGGCATGAAATTAAAACAGGAGTTTTTACAATGATTAAAGACAAATTAACTGAACTCTCTAACGCTTTGGAAGAGGATGAGTCTTTATTTGGTATTAGTATCAAGTCTTTTGAGCGTCCTGAGAGCTTGAGAGATGACGAGACCAGTATTGTCATTATTCCTGTCGGACCTCCAATGCAGACGGCTCATGGGAGCAACACCAGTTTGGCTAAGACTTTTCTATATCAAATCAATGTAGAGTCTACTCATCGAGTGGAGTGTAAAGAACTCCAAGGTAGAATTGAAAAAATAATGGAAAGTCAGGGATTTTATCAGACTGAAGGCGGTCTGGAACAATGGATCCCTGATATCAAACGCTATGTAGACGCTCGGACTTATAAAGGTCGGAGTGCTCTATACGAAGAATACTAAATGAAAGAAAGAGGTGCTATAAATGGCATTAGTTGGTTTTAAACGTATGACAATTCGTGTGTTGGATGGTAACGCTACTCCAACGCTCGGACAAAACCTTTTCGTAATCGAAGGTAAAACTGGTGAGGGTGCAACTCGTACTGCTAAAATTTCTGGTCTTGCAAGTGATCCGGTTAAAACGTATGGGAGCGATATTGCTTACCATGTTTCAAATCGTGGTGTTGGGGATGTGAAGATGGAAATGACTGCAGTTGATATTCCTTCTACAGTGCTAGCTAAAATTCTGGGTCATCAGGTCAAGGATGATATTATTGGAATTGGTGCCGAAACAGTCTCACCATTTTGTGCAGTAATGCTCGAATCTAAGACTTCAAATGGAACTCAAGCACAAGTAGGATTTTTCAAGGGTCAGTTTTCTATGGATACTGAAGAGCTTGAAACGCTTAAAGACAAACAAGAAGAACTTCCAGATGATAACTTGAGTTTTGCTGCAATCGCAAGCGATGATACAGAAACGAAAGATTTATATTACATCAAATATATCGGTAAGGATGAGGAGAAGCTCAAAAAGTTCAAAGGTCAGCTTAAAATGGTTGCTGCAGGGTAGGAAGAGGGCGTAAGCTCTCTTTTACTTTTTTAGAAAGGAAAGTATATGGCTAAGGTTCAATTTACAATCAAAAACGACAAGGGAGAAGATGTCCTAAAAAAGAGCAAGGAAATCACAACTCGTGATTATCGTGACTATTTGGTCATGAACGATTCCCTGACAAGTGATTTATCTGAGGTAGAGAAGCTTGATAAGCAGTTGGGATTTATTGCTAATTTGTTTGATGATGTGACAGTAGAACAATTACTAGAATACACAGATTTTGCGAAAGTGATTTCTATTTTTACAGAAATTTATGCTCACTTGGTGGGGGATGTAGCCCCAAAGGGAAAGAGCTAGCACCTGGGCAAGCTATTCAACGTTTTTATGGATTTGTCAAGCAAGTTACAGAGGGTCCTTATGGTATGAGTATTCGCGATGTGATGGATACGAGCTGGGAGGACTTGATGGGTGTTCTTGGAAGTATGAAAACGAGTGAACAAGAAGAAGTACTTGACTTGGCAGATTTTTTAGAAAGTCTCTAGGTCAGGACTTTACAAATAAAAGGCTTAGGAATATAATAGAGATATGTAAGGGAGGTGGAAACTATGTCTCGAAAAGAAAAGGCGTGTAGAAGATATTGGTTTTGGTTTACCATTTTTGTCCTTTATCTTGCTTTTGGCTTGTATTGTATTTGTACAAATTTTGGAGATACCGTGGGTATGATTTTATTATCACCCTTTATCTTTGCTTCCTTGCCACTCTATGCTTATCTATTTCTTGGTTTGTTTATCTGGGCTTTTATGAGCCTGGCAATGGATGATTTTTTTAAAGAATGATGAAAAGTCCGTAAGGGCTTTTTTCTTTGCTCTGAGGAGATAGGAAGGAGAACAAAATGGCAAACGGTACGCCGTTAGGAGCAATGTATATCGAGCTAGGGCTGGACGTGTCGAATTTCAATCCTACTCTAACTGGTGCAAAAAACGCTGTAAAGTACTTTCAAAATAATGTCCGTTCTTTGGACAGTACTTTAAAGGGGAATGAAAAAAACGCTGGGTTACTTCAAGCGAAATACAAGACTTTAGGACAAGCCATTGATTCACAGCGTAAAGTCTTGGATGAGATGAAGAAAAGTTTTGACAAGCTTGAACCGGGGACAGCTAAGTTTGATAAGGCTGCTGCTGATATTCAGCGCGAGAATGCTAAGCTGGCAGTAATGGAAAACCAGCTACGCGGAGTTGAAAAAGCTTTGCAAGATGTAGGGCGTGAAAATAGTTGGTCTGGTAAGATGGATGCCTTGAGTGAGAGATTTGCTAAAGGTGGGGAAAAATTGCGGGCTATGGGTGATGCAATGAAGCCTGTATCCGCTGCTTTATTAGCTGGTTTTACGCTTTCTACTAAGAAGGCGATTGACTTTGAAAGTCAGATGAATACAACTAAATCTCTGTTAGCTGATACCATTCCAACAGCGGATGAACTGAACAGTACCACACAAAAGCTGGGGGAAAGTTCAAAAAATTGGGCGAAGCAGTATGGGATTTCTACTGCATCTATCAATGAAGGGATGCAAGAAATTATCAAGAAAGGTTTTGATGCCAATCAAACAATCGAAGCCATGCCTGCTATCCTAGACGCTGCTAAGGCATCTGGTGAGGATTTCAATACGGTTATGAACGCCACTACGAATATCTTGCAACAATTTGGGCTATCTACTCAGGATACAGAGCGAGTAACCAATAGTTTAACCTTTGTCGCCAATAAAACGGCTGCTGGTTTCGCTGATATGGGGGCTGCAATGGAGTATGTTGGTCCCGTTGCTAAAAACGTTGGTATGGACTTGGAAGAGACTGCCGCTGCTGTTGGTCTTTTGTCCAACAACGGTATCGCCGGTGAAAAGGCTGGTACGGCTCTGCGTGGAGCTTTAACAAGGCTTTTGAAACCATCTGAGCAAAATGCTGAGGCAATGGAAAAACTTGGTTTTTCTGCAGAAGAATTTCGTAGCGGTGCGATTAAGCTACCTGATATTTTGGATCGTATCAAAAAGAATACGGAAGGAATGACAGATGCTCAGAAAACGGCCTTGATTGCTACAGCCTTTGGTACAGAAGCTCAGACAGCGATGAATATCTTGGTTGACCAAGGTGGAGATGCTTTGCGTAATCTTGCTAACGAAACCAAGGGGGCGACAACTTATACCAAGGATTTAGCAAATGAATTATCTAAGTCTTCTAAAAATGGGGTGGAACGTTTTAAATCTAGTTTAGAAGTTTTACAGATTAACATTGGTCAGAAATTATTACCCTTACTAACTCCTGTGATTGAGAAGGTGAACCAATTTATCGACTGGTTAAGTAAGGCTCCTCCAGCCGTTCAGATCTTGGCGGTTGGTATTGGTGGTTTTTTGGCTCTGGGTTATCCTTTATTGAACTTTCTAGGCAGTGGGGCGACGGCTCTTAGTATTTTGATAAAACATGCCGGTAAATTAGGAGTACTATTAAAGGGTGGTCTCGGTCTTGCTAAATTGACAGAGCGTGCTGGTAAATTAAAAGGACTTTTACAAGGCGGTCTCGGTCTTGCTAAGGTAGGAAGCGAAGCTACTGTTTTAGCGGAAGGAGCTGGCGCTGCCGCATCTAGTTCTAGTCTCTTGTCTGGAGCTATTGGGGCTTTGACAAATCCTATTGGTTTACTGGTGGGTGGTACTGCTTTACTAGCTGGAGGATTGGTTTATCTGGCTCATAAAAAAGATGAAGCTCGGATTAAGACTGAGGAGTTTGGTTCGCAACTGAGCGACACTGCTCGTGGAGAATTGCGAAGTTTTCAAAAGACTGTTGATGATACCAGTACAGCAGTTGCTAACTTTGGAACCCACGCTGGCGATGCTGAAAAAGTTTCCGAGGCTTTTCGAAAACTTCATGAAGAGGTTGCTGCAGGAGCTGAAAAAGCTAGCCAGAGAATGGAAGAACTGGCTAAAAAGTGGGAGATTAGCGATGAAGAAATAGCTAATATGAAGGCACGAAACGAACAAGTAGTGGCAAATACAGATGCTATGGCTAATCAAGTCAGTGAAATTTACAAACGTCATAATGGCGACGCTAGCAAGTTTTCTCAAGAAGAAAAAGAAATCGTCTTAAATAACCAAAGAGAGATGATTAAAGCTAGAGTTGAAATGATGGAATTATCTGGCGAACAACAAAAGGCTGCGCTTCAGGCTCTGAATGGAGAGATTGGTAGTTTAAACGAGACGCAATTAAAGCACACAAGAGATGTGTTGAAGAAGTCTCTGGACGAAGAAAAACAACTTTATGAGACTTCTAAAAGTGAGCTGAAAGAGTTGCTGGAAGGAAAGGTTATTGACCAAGAAACCTATAACAAGAAACTTCAAACTTTAGAAACAAACCACCAGCAAACTATGGAAGCTTTGGGTACTAAGTATTACCAGGTTATGCAAAATCTTGACGCTAAGATAAAAGCTCGGACTGGGCAAAGCTGGAACTACTGGGAAGAAGCTAAAAAGGTTCTGGAAGAATATGGCTTGTCTTATGAAGTAATCGGTCAGAAGGCAGCAGAAGCTTCTCAAAAAATGGGTGATTCCCATAGCATCCTCGCTAAGTATACTAGTGATATGACCAAGGAAACAAAAGAAGCGAATGATGCATGGTCTTTACTTGTTGGCAATATTAATGAGAATGGGAACTTTGAGATTAAATCCAATGTAAAAGAAGTAATTTGGGAAGCTACTAAATCTGCTGAGGGTTGGGAGAAATTGCAATTGATTGTTAAAAATGCGGATATCAACTCTAACGCTCGTGTGACAATTGCTGAGGCTCTTGTCGAATCTGGCAAGTGGTCAGAAATGACATTAGAAGAAAAACAGTTGATTGTCCAAAATCAAGCTGGTCTACAAGCTATCTTTGATAGTGAAAACCATCTTAGAATCTGGAACAGTATGCCTGCGGAAGTCAAGCAACTGCTTTTGGAAAATACAGATGTGATGAATAAGGCTGAGGAAGCTTCCAAAGCGCTCTATAACTACGATGCCTTGACTCCTAAACAGAAAGAGTTGCTGGCTACGGATGAGAATTTCAGAAAGGCCGTTGCTCGTTCGACTGACACGCTAACGACTTGGAATGCGACTACTCCATTTACAAAAGATTTGAAACTAGATCCTACAAATGTTTTGAATAATGGTCAGTTATCAATTGACAAGATATTTGCTTGGAATGCAACTACTCCTGATCCGAAATCATTGGACGCTACTGATAATACTAGTTCAGCTGTTGATAGTGCAAAAGCCAGCGTGAACTCTCCGAAACAGGAAGCTCCTATTGATTTGTTCGCTACTGACCAAACAGGTGGCGTAAGAAACGAAACGAGCAATGCTATCAACGCGATTAAGCAATATAATCCAGTGGATATCCTTGCTAAAAATAGCACTTCTAGTACTGTTAGTGAGGTCAAAAGTGGCGTTAATAGTATTCAAGACAAAACGGTTACAATCAGCGCTCAAGATAATGCTTCTGGCGTGCTTGCAGGCATTAGGAGTTGGATTACTAGGGTAACTGGTGATTTCTTTACGAATGTTTTTGCTAGTCGGCATGCTCAGGGGACCAACTACCACCCTGGTGGTCTCGCTATGGTCAATGACCAACGCAACAGCACTTACAAGGAATTGGTTACTCTTCCAGATGGTCGTAGTTTTATTCCTGAGGGGAGGGATGTTCTTCTTCCTCTTCCTAAAGGGGCTAAAGTTTTGCGAGCTGATAAGACAAAACGCTTGATGCGTGAGATGGGAGTTCCTAAATATGCTGCAGGAGTTGGCATTCCGAGTGATGCTAAATTTATTCGTGAGATGGAGGAAGCACAAGCTAAAATAGTGGTTCAAGCCAAAGGAGATACAAATAGCAAAGACAGCGATAAAGTCGTGTCTGAGATAGCGATTCTGAGAACAAGTATGGAGAAAATCCTTACTGCTATCCTTGAAAAGCCGTCAGATACTTACCTAGACGCTGATAAAATTTCAATGAGCGTCTACCAACGTCAAGGTGCGATTTACGCTAGGGAGGGAATGTAATGTTTTACATGATTATCAATGGTTTTAATACATCAACTATCCCTCACTGCGTGGTGACGGATTTTGGTCAGGTGGAGGCTGCTAAGCCTAGGGTGGTTGAAGACGCTAACCTCTCCGGAGCCAACGGAAGTTATCGGGTGCTGGATGGTGGCTATGAGAGTTATGAACGGACTTTTTCGTTCTACATTCCTAAGTTACTGGATGTTTCTACTATCGTGGAGAAATTTCAGCCTAAGGACAATGTGCTAGAGTTTAGCTACCAGTTGGGGTCTGTCTTTTATGCGGATTTTATTGGTGCAACCTATAGCCCTCATGGTATGCATGCCTGGAAACTAGAGCTTAAGTTGAACATGCAACCCTTCCGATATCAGAAGGGCGTAGATCCTGTGGTTCTTACGGCATCTGGTACAGTCAACAATCCTGGTACGATTTATTCTGAACCAATCATCGAGGTTGAGGGAGATGGTGATCTCTCCCTCACGATTGGTCGGAAAACGATGTACCTAGTGATTAAGACCAAGGCTACGATTGATTGCAGGCAAGGCAAGCAAAACATCTACAATGCTACTGGAGCAGTCCAGAATACGCTTCGTAAGCGTGGAGGATTCTTAGAAATCCCGACAGGCAAGGTTGGTGTTTCGTTTACTGGAAATGTTCGTAAAATTACTATTCGACCGAATTGGAGGTATAAGATTTGATTTATTTAACAAATGGGAATATGCCTCTGAACGCTGCCTGTGCTGATGAAATTGTTCAAGAGGATAATAGCACTTATCAATTGTCCTTCCGATTTCCGACATCCGATCCCTTATGGGAGAAGTTGAAAGAGGAAACATTCCTAACGGCTGATGACCTTCACGGTGAACAGGATTTTGTCATTTTCGAGGTAGAGAAGAAGCATGGCTATATTCAAGTCTATGCGAATCAAGTATTCACCCTCTTGAATAACTATGTGGTCAATCCGATTTCCTTGGATAGAGCGACTGGCTCAACTGCTTTGAGTCGCTTCGCTGGAAGTATCAGTCGTGACAATCCGTTCTCGTTCTTCTCGGATATTGAAGATAGGCACACTTTTAATATTGGTTCTAAGAATGCCATGGAAGCATTCGCGAAAGATAAGCATTCTATTATTGGTCAGTGGAGTAATAGAATTAAGGAGAACACTTAATCACTATTTTAGTGAAATATGTACTTCTTAATTCTTTTTTTATTGAAAAATTAAGAGAAAGGGGGTAAAAATGAGGAATTTTGAAAAGATAACAGCACTCTATGAGAGATTAAGTCGTGATGATGAACTGCAAGGAGAGAGTAACTCTATCATCAATCAGAAAAAAATATTGGAAGAATACGCAAGCAAAAATAATTTGTCAAACATCATTCACTTTACAGATGATGGAATCAGTGGAACGCAGTTTGACAGACCGGGATTTATGGCAATGATGAACGGAGTCAATCAAGGAAATATTGGTTGTATCATTGTAAAAGATATGAGCAGACTTGGCAGAGATTATCTCAAAGTCGGTCAATGTATGGAGATACTAAGACAAAAGGGCGTAAGACTAATCGCTATCAATGACAATGTAGATAGTTTTTACAGAGAAGATGATTTTACCCCTTTTAGAAATATCATGAACGAATGGTATGCAAGAGATACATCAAGAAAAATCCAATCGACTTTCAGGTCAAAAGGCGAAAGTGGGAAACATACTGCAAGTACACCGCCTTATGGCTATATCAAAGATGAAAAAGATAAAAACAAGTGGATAGTAGATGAAAAAGCAGCAGAGATAGTAAGGCGAATATTTAACCTGACCATGCAAGGAAATGGTCCGTATCGAATAGCAAAGATATTGGAGAGTGAAAAAGTAGATATACCAGCCTATCATCAACAGAAATTAGGCTATGGACTATATCAAAGCAAAAACTTTGAACATCCCTATCGTTGGTGCAGCTCAACCATAGCAAGCATTTTAAAGAAACAGGAATACTTGGGACATACAGTCAATTTCAAAACAAGAAAACACTTCAAGGACAAGAAAAGCAAATATGTATCCGAGGATAACTGGCTTATTTTTGAAAATACACACGAGCCAATTATAGATCAAGAAACCTTTGACAATGTGCAAAGGATAAGAGGAAATGTAAAAAGGTATCCTGACGGTTGGGGAGAATATCACCCACTCACAGGACTGATGTATTGTGCAGATTGTGGAAGTAAAATGTATGTTCATAGAACAAGCAATTACAAAAATATACCCTATTACACTTGCAGTGCCTATACTAAAACACCTTGTGGCATGCTTTGTCCATCAGCACACAGAATAAAAGCGGAAGTAGTCTTAAATTTAATACAAGACACACTAAAAGATATTAAAAAATACCTTGATGAAGATAATGAAGCCTTTATCTGTTCCATTCAAAATGAAATGGAAGAAAAAGAAAAAATAGAGATAGAAAAGAAAAAGGTAAGATTAACGGAAAGCCAAAACAGACTTAGGGAACTCGAACGACTTATGTGCAGAATTTACGAAGATATGATCCTTAACAAAATACCAAATAGCAGATATGAGATACTAAACAATCAATATGAAACAGAGCAGATAACTTTAAGCAAAGAGATCAAAGATTTAGAGCAGCAGGTATCAAGATATGAAAAAGAAACAGACAGAGCAAGAAAATTTATATCTCTTATCAGTCGTTATGAAAACTTTGATGAACTTACAACTACAATGATAAATGAGTTTGTAGAAAAGATTATCGTACATGAAAGAGATAGAAAAGGAAGTCAGACATCAAAGCAAAAGATAGAAATTTACTTTAATTTCATAGGTAATTACGAACTACCACAGGCGGAGTTAAGCGAAGAAAAAAAACAAAAACTTGAGGAAGAAGAAAGAAAAATCGAAGAAAGAAAAGACAAGCTACATCAAAATTACCTAAAGCGTAAAGCGAGTGGAAAACAGAAAGAGTATGAAGATAAATATAAGGCAAGAAGAGAACAGAAGAAACAGGAGAAAATAAAGGTTTTGAAAAGAGTGGGGATACCGGTGAGTGAGTATATAAAAACAAATATTTAAATCTATCTTGACAAATATTGAATTTTAATTTATTATTAAATATAGATTCAGTATTGGAATAGAAAGAGGTGTGCTATGGCACAAGTATTAAAAGAAGAAGTTAGAAATAGAATACTCGAAGCAGCAGAAAAAGTATTTTATAAAAAGGATTGTAGAGGTGCCAAATTAACAGAAATTGCAAAAGAAGCAGATATTCCTGTGGCACTAATTTATACCTATTTCAAAAATAAGGCAGTTTTGTTTGATGCAGTAGTAAGTTCTGTTTATATAAACTTCGAGTCAGCTTTTAATGAGGAAGAATCTTTGGAAAAAGGTTCTGCTTCTGAAAGGTTTGATGAAGTTGGAGAAAATTATATTCATGAACTTTTAAAAGATCGTAAGAAGTTAATTATTTTAATGGATAAAAGCTCAGGTACAAAGCATACAGAAGCAAAACAAAAACTCATATCGCAAATGCAGGTTCATATTGAAGTAAGTTTAAAAAGACAATCGAAACAGGAATATGATCCAATGCTTGCCCATATTTTAGCCAGTAACTTTACAGAGGGACTTCTTGAAATAGCAAGGCATTATCAAAGTGAAAAGTGGGCAAAAGATATGCTAAAACTTATTGCAAAGTGTTATTACAAGGGAGTGGAATCATTGTAAGTTGATTTGATATTTAAATGCGATAAATTTAAATTTTTGGAGGAGATATTTTGAAGATATATAAAGATAAAGAAGAACTGAAATCTGAGATAAATAAAAGTTTTGAAAAGTATATTTCTGAATTTGATATTATTCCTGAATCTCTCAAAGATAAGAGAGTTCCTGAAGTTGACAGAACACCAGCAGAAAATCTTGCTTATCAACTCGGATGGACAACATTAGTTTTGAAATGGGAAAAAGATGAGAAAAACGGTTTTGAAGTAAAGACACCGTCGGATATGTTTAAATGGAATCAACTTGGAGAATTATATCAGTGGTTTACCGATACTTATGCTCATTTATCGATAGAAGAATTAAAGAAACGATTGAAAGAAAATATTATATCTATCTATACAATGATTGATACACTAAGTGAAGAAGAATTATTTCAACCGCATATGAGAAAATGGGCTGATGAAGCTACTAAAACAGCGACATGGGAAGTTTATAAGTTTATTCATGTTAATACGGTTGCCCCTTTTGGAACGTTTAGAACTAAGATTAGAAAATGGAAAAAGATTGTGCTATAATTTTTGATTTGCTGATACAGTAATTTAAAAAAATATAGTGATCGGATAAAATAGACTTTGCGTAATCAGCAAAGTCTTACTTTAAACCTTAATACTGAATTAAAATTCAATATTATTCAATTTTGAAAGGAGAGTTGTTCATGCCGGAAAAAGAATTAAGAAAAAAAGTGATTGGGAAAAACGGCTTATCCAATTCACTTCTTGCTTTAAAAATAGTATTTGATTTGATACCACAAATCTTACTCGTATATTTGATTAGTTCTTTAATCACAAACAATATTAGCGAAGATAATTTGAAATATATTTTCTTAGGAATCTTTACTTCATTTGTATTAAAAGGAGTGTTTTATTATTTTGCAACAAAGGTTGCCCATGAGAAAGCATACGAAAAATTAACAGAACTTAGGTTAGATATTATAGGTCATCTGAAAAAACTGAGTTTGGGATTTTTTAAAGAACATAATACTGGGGAGCTTACCAACATTGTTCAACATGATGTAGAACAAGTGGAAGTATATCTTGCTCATGGTCTTCCTGAAATAATGTCAGTTACACTTCTGCCTACCATTATTTTTGTAGCTATGATTTTTGTGGACCTACGTCTTGCTCTTGGAATGATTGCCGGAGTTCCACTCATGTATTTGGTAAAAGTTCTTTCACAGAAAACAATGGATAAAAACTTTGCTATTTACTTTAACCATGAAAACAAGATGAGAGAAGAGCTAATGGAATATGTAAAAAATATTTCTGTGATTAAGGCTTTTGCTAAAGAAGAGGAAATTAGTGAAAGAACATTAAAAACGGCAAGAGAATATATTTACTGGGTTAAAAAGAGCATGGGGATGGTTACAATTCCAATGGGACTTATTGACATATTTATGGAAATTGGAGTAGTTATTGTCATGATTTTGGGAAGTATATTTCTTTACTATGGAAATATTACAACACCTAATTTTATACTTGCCATTATTTTATCGTCTGCTTTTACTGCATCTATAAGTAAGACGGCTACATTGCAACATTTTTCTATTGTGTTTAAGGAAGCTCTAAAGGCAATTGGAAAAGTTTTAACAGTTCCGCTTCCAAAGAAAAAAACAGAACAAGGTTTAGAATTTGGAAACATAGAATTTAAAGATGTGAATTTTGCATACGGAAAAGATAGCTTTGAGCTTAAAAATATCAATTTGAATTTTAAGAAAAATAGTTTGAACGCCTTTGTAGGAGCAAGCGGTTGTGGAAAGAGTACGGTATCTAATTTGCTTATGGGATTTTGGGATGCAGATGAAGGACAAATACTGATAAATGGAAAAGATATAAAAGAATATAGTCAAGAAAATATCTCAATGCTGATTGGTAGTGTGCAACAAGAAGTTATCCTTTTTGATTTAAGTATTTTTGAAAATATAGCAATTGGAAAACTAAATGCAACAAAAGAAGAAGTCATAGAAGCTGCTAAAAAAGCAAGATGCCATGATTTTATTTCAGCATTACCAAATGGATATGAAACACGAGTAGGTGAAATGGGAGTTAAGTTATCCGGTGGAGAAAAACAAAGAATATCAATTGCGAGAATGATACTTAAAAATGCACCGATTTTAATATTAGATGAGGCAATGGCAGCTGTTGATAGTGAAAATGAAAGACTAATCGGTGAAGCGATTGATGATTTAAGTAAGGATAAAACTATCATTACAATTGCTCATCATCTAAATACGATTAGAGATTCAGACCAGATTATAGTTATGGATAAGGGCGTTGTTCTTGATGCAGGAAGCCATGAAGAACTGATGAAAAGATGTGATTTTTATAAGGATATGGTTGAAGCACAGAACAAGGTAGATAGATGGAATTTGAAAGAGGTGGTAACAGAAAATGTTTAGAGAAATGTTAAAACTACTAACAAAAACCGGCAAGAGAGATTTGATTATATCAAGTGTATTCTTTGCCCTTTATGGACTCAGCTCCATAGCCATGATTGTTATCGTATTTTCTATACTGTTCCAAATCTTTGACGGAACGAGCTTAGCAAGCCTATATAAATATTTTATTGCGATTGGATTACTTGTAGTGTTCAAAGATATTTGTAATATGGTCGCAGATATGAAAAAGCATAGTGCAGGGTTTGATATTGTTCAGCAAATAAGAGAACGCATGATTATTAAATTGAAAAAATTCAGCTTAGGATTTTATACCAATGAACGACTTGGGGAAATAAATACAATTTTACACAAAGATGTTGATAATATGTCACTTGTTGTAGGACACATGTGGTCAAGAATGTTTGGCGATTTTTTGATAGGTGCAGTCGTATTTATTGGTCTTGCAAGTATTGATTTAAAACTTGCTATTCTAATGGCTGTATCTGTTCCGATTGCACTTATCTTTCTATATCTGACAATTAAGCAATCTGAAAAAATAGAGAATCAGAATAACTCAGCACTTCTTGATATGGTTAGCCTATTTGTTGAATATGTGAGAGGAATACCTGTATTAAAGAGTTTTTCTAACAATAAGAGCTTGGATAATGAGCTTATGAATAAAACAAAGAAGTTTGGAGAAACAAGCAAAGCAGCTTCAAGATTCAAGGCAAAACAGTTATCTATATTTGGTTTTTTACTGGATATTGGATATTTAGTTCTTTTAATTGCAGGAACAATATTTGTTGTAAAGGGAAATCTTGATGTACTTAATTTTATTATCTTTGCGGTAATTTCAAAAGAGTTTTATAAGCCATTCGCTTCTATGGAACAACACTATATGTACTATGTTTCGGCGGTAGATAGTTACGAAAGACTTTCAAGAATTTTATATGCAGATGTAATCCCGGATAAAGTGAATGGAATTGTTCCGAAAGATAATGATATAGCATTTGAAAACATAGATTTTTCTTATGAAAAAGATGAATTTAAAATGGAAAACTTGAGCTTTTCTATTGCTGAAAAAACAATGACAGCCTTAGTTGGAGAATCAGGTAGTGGAAAGACTACTATAACCAACTTGCTTTTAAGATTTTATGATGTGCATAAAGGAAAAATTACCCTCGGAGGAACTGATATAAGGGATATTCCTTATGATGAGCTTTTAGATCGTATTAGTATTGTCATGCAAAATGTTCAGTTGTTTGATAATACAATTGAAGAAAACATCAAGGTAGGTAAAAAAGGAGCAACGAAAGAAGAAATCATTGAAGCTGCAAAGAAAGCGAGAATACATGATTTCATTATGAGTTTACCAAAAGGTTATGAAACTGATATTGGAGAAAATGGTGGGATTTTATCAGGTGGACAAAGACAAAGAATATCTATTGCAAGAGCTTTTCTAAAGGATGCACCTATTTTAATTCTTGATGAAATGACAAGTAATGTTGATCCTGTAAATGAATCTTTGATACAAGATGCTATTACAGAACTTGCAAAGAATAGAACTGTACTTGTAGTGGCTCATCATTTAAAAACCATTCAAAAAGCTGACCAAATTCTCGTATTTCAAAAAGGAAATTTACTTGAAAAAGGAAAGCATGGGGAACTTCTTGAGAAAGATGGTTACTACACAAAATTATGGAAAGCTCAGTACGAGGTATAATCATGATTTTGTTAAAAAATGTTTCTTATGAATGGGAAGATGGGCGAACTGCTTTAAAAAATATCAATCTTGAAATTAAAAAAGGTGAATTTGTTTTAATTTCAGGGAAAAGTGGAAGTGGTAAAAGCACTCTTGGAAGTGTAATGAATGGTCTTATACCACATTATTACAAAGGCAAAATGAAAGGAGAAGCCTTTGTGTCCGGAAAAGATATAAGCAAATTATTACTTCATGAAATAGGGCATATTGTAGGGACTGTATTTCAAGATCCAAGAAGTCAGTTTTTTACAACAACTACAGATGAAGAAATAGCTTTTGGGCTTCAAACGATCTGCAAATCAAGAGATGAAATAAAACAGAGAGTAGAAGAAGTATATGCAGAACTGGATATTGAGGAACTGAAAGGAAAATCTGTTTTTGAATTATCAAGCGGACAGAAACAAAAGATAGCTATTGCAAGTATCTATGCGATGAATCCGAAAGTTTTAATTTTAGATGAACCTTCAGCAAATTTGGATATGAAAGCAACATTTGACCTATTTTTAATTTTGGGAAAATTAAAGAAAAAAGGAACAACAGTTGTTCTAATTGAACATCGTTTGTACTATGTAAAATCTTTATTTGACCGTTTTCTTTTGGTGAAAGATGGAGAAATTGCACTGGACTTGAGTCGGGAAGAAGTTATTCATCTTGAAGGGGAGTTTTGGGATGAGAATGGACTAAGAACTCTTGAATTAGAAGAATACAGGATAAGTGAGAAGAAAGATTCATATCAATTAAAGGATGAAAGTATCAGCGGAAAAGGCTTGAGATTTTGCTATTCGAATGTAGCTAAGAATGGAAAGAAGCAAAAACAGTACATTTTAAATCATCTTGATTTCAATATGGAGTGCGGAAAAGCCATTGGTCTTATCGGCTTAAATGGTACTGGGAAAACTACCTTTGCAAGAGTGCTTTCAGGACTTGAGAAGATAAAAGAGGGGACAATATGGGCGGGAAAAGATAAGTCGCTTAATCACAAAGATTTAATGGATATGTCATATTTTGTCTTTCAAGATTCAGACTATCAGTTGTTTTCGGAAAGTGTACTTGATGAAATGCTACTTGGTATTTCAAGTAAAAATAAAAAAGAAAATACCCAAAAGGCAAAGTTTATTTTGAATGTACTTGGCTTAGATAAATATATAGACAAGCATCCGTTTGCTTTATCAAGAGGAGAAAAATAAAGACTGACAATAGCTTGTGGAATGATGAAACAGGCAAAAGTTTTTATCTATGATGAACCAACATCAGGTTGTGATAAAGACTCAATGCTTTCAGTCGCAAAATTGATTGAAGAACAATTAAAAAATGGGACAACAGTTTTGGTGATAAGTCATGATTTTGAGTTTTTAGCAAACACAGTGAGTGAGCTATGGGTAATGGGAGATGGAAAAATAGAAAAGGTTCTGAATATGAGTGAAAGTAATAAATTTCTCATATTAGACAAGATGAGAGGAGGTAGAGAACTTGATAGATAGAAAAACAGTCGATCCGAGAATAAAACTTATTCTACTTCCAATTGCCTCCTTTACCAGCTTTTTTATAAGCGATACAATCCTACTTTTCGGACTGATTGTCTTTGCCTTTTTTCTGTATGTATACAGTAGTATGTGGAAAAGAGCATTACGCTTTATTTTGTTTTTTGTGCTTTTATACTGCATAGAGTTAGGGCTTGGAAAGTTTCGTGAAGCAAGTATCGTATTTGCAATATATATGTTTATTTACTTTGCATCAAGGATGACCTTAATTGCTATGTTTGGTGGATATATAACAAAGACTACAAGTGTAAGTGAAATGCTTGAAGCATTAAATAGAATGAAAGTACCAAGAAGCATTGGTATACCTTTTAGTGTTTTGCTTAGGTTTGTACCAACTATAAGAATAGAACTCAAGGCATTAAAAGAGAATATGAAGATTCGAGGAATCGTAACAAGTAGATTTTTCCCGTTGCTACATCCATTTAAATATATTGAATATACGCTTGTTCCACTTTTAATGAGGATGATTAAGATTTCAGATGAACTGTCAGCTTCAGCACTCATTAGAGGACTTGATAGTGATGAGAACAGGGTTACATTGACAAAATTGAGGTTTAGATGGGCGGATTTGTTGATTGGACTATTAGGAGCTTTGATGATTGCTCTTGTGATAGTAATACAGAAAATTTATTAGGAGGACTTTTATGAAAAACAAATTAAATGGTCGTGATTTTATTACAATCGGAATCTTTAATGCAATTGGAATTGTCATATACATGGTGGTTGCATTTGCTATGGCAACAACAGTGATTGGAGGATTTATTGCTTCAGGAGTTAGCTTTATGGTAGCTGCTACCGTTTATATACTTATGGCTTTGAAAGTTAAAAAGAAGGGCGTATTTACAATATCAGGAACGCTTCTTGGTTTAATTGCATTGTCAGGAGGACATTTGCCTCATGCAGTCTTTGCTGTAATCGGTGGAATTATATGTGATTTGATTATAGGAAATTATGAGAGCAAGGGACGAATGATTATTGGATATGGGATATTTGCATTAGCAGATTTTTTAGGAACAGTAATTCCTGTGATTTTATTCGGGACAGCTTCTTTTGTGGAAAGAGCATCAAAATGGAAAATGAGCGAAGCACAAATAAATGAAGCATTATCTTATTTCAAAGTTTCGTGGGCAGTAGGATTTGGCTTGATAACTTTTGTTCTTGCTTGCATAGGAGCATTCGTTGCAACAAAGATACTCAAAAAGCATTTTGAAAAAGCAGGAGTGATTTAATAATAAATTTACTTAGGAGGGAAAATAATGGAGGGATAATTATGTCAAAACTTATAGTTTCGGTTTTCACAGAACGATATAATTATCCTTTTTTATTCTTGGAATTGCTTACACATAGCAATAATACTTTACCAGAAACAACAAAATAGAAAATTATATAAAACATTAGTTTTTAAGCCGAGAGGACTTTTTACGTCAAAGTGTAGAAGTCCTCCTTTTTTATTCTCAAAACCAAAACAGAGAACTTAAAAAGGAGGATGACTAAGTGGCAAAGAAAGAATATTACCTTTATGTAAAAGGCAAAGCCGTACCTGTAAGTGAAGAAGTCTACAAAGCCTATTGGAAGATAACAGAGCATGAAAAGTATCTCCAAAGAAAAGATTGGAAGCATAATGTAATACCATTTTCGGCACTGGATCATGATGGACACTTTGTAGATAACATCATAGATGAAAAGATAGACTTAGAAAAAATTGTAGAAGTAAAAATGCGAATTGAAGAACTTCATAGAGCATTA
The DNA here is from genome assembly GCF_946902915.1 of Streptococcus sp. Marseille-Q5986. Lineage (GTDB taxonomy): Bacteria > Bacillota > Bacilli > Lactobacillales > Streptococcaceae > Streptococcus. Next base: position 133,046 of record NZ_CAMPPY010000001.1, read on the forward strand.
AATACTCTTTCAAAAGAAGAACGAGAGTTGATGGAAGCCATCTTCTACAAAGAAGAAAGTCTAAGGTCAATCAGCAGAAGAGAGAAAGTTACACATCAAGCAATCAGTGGGAGGAGGGATAGGATTTTAGAAAAACTGAGAAAGATTTTAGAAGATAAAATCTAAAAACTTGGAAAGGTTAAGTGTCAAAAAAAGGTGCTTAACCTTTCTTTATGGAAACAAGCAGATACCAAAACGGAGGAATGAAAAATGAAGAAAGAAAACACATTACAGGAAGTACAGGAACAAATTTCTGAACTTCAGCAAGAAAGAGAAAAGTGCGATGTGAAGCTGAAACAATTACAAAATCAAGGCAAGAAATTAGAAAAACTTGCAAACGAAAAGGAACGAAAAAGAAGAAATCATAGGCTCATACAAAGAGGCTTGATAGTAGAAAGAGTCATTAAAAATCCTATCATGTTTACTAACGATGAGATAGAAGAATTACTTAAAGTTGCTACTCACACAAAAGAATACAGACAAGCCTATGAAGAAATGATAAATGGGAAAGATATGGAAGATGAAACAGAGATAGAGTAGATAAAATAAAAAACCATAGTTTTTTCAGAAGCTCCCTGCAAGGGCAAAAAGCTTCGCAGAACGCAAAGCACCCTTTAGGGTGTATAATTGCGCCCTTAGAAAAACTAAGGGATTTTAGCAAGTCTTTAAAAATCCAAAACTTAATAAAAACATACGGATAAAGTAGATAGGAAAAGATACAAAAAATAACCTGTCTGCTTTTTCCTTTACCTGAAAACAAACAAAAAATGAAAGGAGCTTAAAAGTGGCAGAAACATTTCACTTTAATATTTCTATGATAAGCAGAGGAAAAAGTAAATCGGCAGTTGCAAGTGCAGCATATATCTCTTGTGAGAAAATCAAAAATGAATGGGACGGAGAAGTTCACGATTACCATAATAAAAAGGGATTTTTACATTCAGAAATCTTCTTGCCGGAGAATGTTCCCATAGCATTAAAAGATAGAACTACATTATGGAACAGCGTTGAACTAAATGAGAAAGCAAGCAATGCACAGCTTGCAAGAAATTTTATCATTGCTCTACCAAAAGAATTATCCTTTGAAGAAAACAAGAAACTCATTACCGACTTCATACAAGAACATTTTGTATCAAAAGGAATGATAGCAGACCTTGCAATTCATGATGAAAGTGATGAAGAAAATAACAATATCCATACACATATTATGACTACTCTTAGACCGATTAATAAAAAAGGAGAGTGGCTGGCAAAAAGCAAAAAAGAATATGTTCTTGATGAAAAGGGAGAAAAGATAAAACTAAAAAGTGGTAATTACAAAACAAGAAAAGTAGAGCTGACAGACTGGAACGATAAAGGCAACGCAGAGAAATGGAGAAAGAATTTTGCAAGCCTTTGTAATCAGTATTTAGAAAAAAATCATCAGGAAAAGAGAGTAGATCATCGTTCCTACAAAAGACAAGGGATAGAAGAAATCCCAACCATTCACATGGGAGCAAGTGCCAGTGCCTTAGAGAAAAAAGGAATCGAAACCGACAAAGGAAATATCAATAGAGAAATCAAAAAGCATAACTCTTTAGTAAAAGCCATCAAGAACAAGATAAAAGAAATCACCTCTTGGATAGACTCTTTACTTGGAAATCTGCAAGCAAAATACGATGAGTATAAACAGACCAAGAAAGATGAACTGGAGAACAAAGCGGAACTCTTTAACCTCTATGAGTATATTTCTATCTACAACGAGATACAGGGAGAAAAAACAAAAAATTTATCCTACTACGGACAGATAAAAAAGGGAAATGCAGACCTAAAGAGATTTGTAAAAGCAATCTACTATTTGAAAGATAATCATCTTCAAACCATAGCAGACCTACAAGGAAAAGTCTTTGAACTGGCAAAGCAAAGTAAAAAGATAAGTGGTGATATTCAAGATAAAACACAAAGAATAAAAGACCTAAATCAATGTGTAAGCTGCATAGACGCTATCAGAGAAAACAAAGAAGTCTATCAGGAATACAAAAGCAAGACACTATTCAAAGACAGTTTTTACAATTCCCATAAAAAAGAAATAGACAGATACCAAAGAGCAAGAAAGATCATAGAAAAATTTACTGGAACATCAGCTATAAAGTCGAGTGATTGGCAGAAAGAAATATCAAGCCTTGAAAATCAGATACAAGAGCTAACCAAAGATAAAGCTAAAGTTCAAGACGAATTTAAGCAGATAGACCATATCAAATATGCAGTAAAGATTGTCAATGAAGAGTATGGAATAGACCTAAGCATAGAGATAGACAAGGCAATTAAGAGAGGAGATAAACCAAGTGTGATTGCACAACTGAAAAAATTCCAAGAGCAAGAGGAAATAAAGGGGCAGTACAAACAAAAAGCCAAGGAAAAGGCTAAAGAAAATTATAAAAATAAAGGGGAGGAAAGATAAAAATGGCAGACAACAGAAGATACTATTGGTTAAAATTGAAAGAAGATTTTTTTACAGATAAGAGAATCAAAAGGCTAAGAAAAATATCAGGAGGAGATACCTATACAATCATCTATCTTAAATTGCTTTTACTTAGCTTAAAAGATAGTGGGAAGCTGTATTATGATGGAGTAGAAACAGACTTTATCAAAGAGATTGCCTTAACGATTGATGAAACGGAAGATGATGTAATGGTTACAGTAAATTATATTATAGCACAAGGCTTGATGGAGATAATCACAGAAAATGACGAGTATTTTTTAACAGAAATCCCAAGTCTTATAGGTTCAGAAACAGCTTCTACAAGGCGTTCAAGAAAATCGAGAGGACAAAAAGCGTTGCAATGCAACACTGGTGCAACACCTTGCAACCTTTTGCAACAAAACTGCAACGGAGATATAGAGATAGATAAAGAGATAGATATAGAGTTAGAAAAAGAGGGGGAGATAGAAAAAATATCCCCCAACCTTTATGGAGAATATAAAAATGTTTCCTTAACTGATGAAGAATATGGAAAATTAAAGGATAAAATGCAAGGTCATAGGGATAAAATGATAGAGAAGCTGTCAACCTATATGCAAAGTACAGGAAGAAACTACAAAGACCATTATGCGACCTTAGTTCATTGGTATGAACAGGACAAAGGGAAATTAAAGGAAAACAGTAAATCAAAAGTATATACCTTTGAAGATTATGACAAGGGTGAACACTTGTAGACTTCGCATAAGACGGTGGAAAGGTGTTTTTAGAGCGTTAATCATAAAATAGATATGAGACTATAGCTAAGTGTAAAATAGGGCTTAAAATTGCAGTATGGAAAAAATATCGTATTTATGATAAAATGATAATGATATGGTAATAAACTCAGTTATAAGGAGAGGATATATAAATGCGAATTCAATTTACTGTAACCGATGAAGAACTTGAAATTTTAACTAAAAAAGCAATAGAGGGAGGTTTCCCAAGCGTTACTGAATATTGTAAGTGTAGTAGTTTACAAGAAAATACAAGCTATGCTGACCTATATACTACCTTATTAAACAAAATTAGCTCTTTACCAAAGGACAAAGAATTTGTTTTGAGAGAGTTAATCGCAACACCTCCGGCATTGATTGGCAGATGGTTTTATGAAAATGTAAATAAGGGACTTGTAAAAAATGTGGAACACATCGGAAAAGCTGAAGGCGGAGTAGAAAAATATAAAAGAATATAAGACTTATTCAAAAAGCTACGCAGTGCGTGGCGAATTGGAAAAGAATTTAGATAATGTTGGAGGTGCATTTCATGGCAGAAGAAAATAAAGAGATAGTTATTGTAGATGATAAAACTATACAAGAAAAAATATATCTTATTCGTGGGCAAAAAGTAATGCTTGATGCAGATTTAGCTGAAATATATGGTTATGAAACAAAAAACTTTAATAGACAGGTGAAAAACAACGCAGAAAAATTTGAAGGTGAAGACTTCATGTTCCAATTAACGGACGAAGAAATGGTAGAACTTTCAAGGTGCAAAAATTTCACCTTGAACAGAGGGACTGGTAGAGGAAGTAATATTAAATACAATCCTTATGCCTTTACAGAACAAGGTATTTATATGCTGATGACTGTATTAAGAGGTGAACTTGCTGTTAAGCAAAGCAGAGCTTTAGTTAGAACATTTAAGCAAATGAAAGATTTTATCATTGAAAACCAAGATTTTATCGGTTCAAAAGAATTAGTTCAAATAGCAGTACAGACAAATCAAAATACAAAGGATATAGCTGAAATAAAGTCGCAAATGGCTACAAAAAGAAGATTTGAAAAAGGTTATGGATAATTTTATAGATCCGGACACATACAAGCATTTCCTTTTAATGAACGGAGATAAGATTGAAGCAGATGTTGCCTATACCAAAATATATAAGTCTGCAAAGAAAAGCATTTATGTGATAGACAACTATATAGGCTTGAAAACCTTAGAATTATTAAGGGCTGCAAAAGACAATGTTGAAATTATAGTCTTTAGCGACAATGTGAAGAACAAGGATATGCTTACAAAAAATATCCTTAACGATTTTAGAAAAGATTACCCTAATATTAATCTGAAGATGAAAATTGCAGGTAAAAAGTATCACGATAGATATATTGCCATTGACTATGGAACAGACAGTGAAGCCTTTTATCTTTGCGGAGCTTCATCAAAAGATGCAGGAAATAAAATATCAAGTATTACAAAGATAGAGGAATCTTCCAAGGATATGTATCATACGATGTTTGGCGGAATGCTGAACAATAAGGATTTGAAAATTTAATATGTAAATGGTAAAGCGTTATTCAATGAATAGCTATAAGACTTGCGAAAGGCGGTAGAAATAAAATTCTATCGTCTTTTTTAATTGCAACTAATAGGAGGAAAATAATATGCACGAAAACAGAAATGAACAAAATACTGGAACAAAGACCATAAAGAAGATAGGAAGGGCAACTTACGAGGTTGTAGTCCATTTTAATGAAAATGCGACTGAAACCATGCAAGATAAATTGAAAAGGATAATGCTTAGGGAAATGGAGAGAGAAAAACATCAAAAAGTCGATAAAAATGATTAGAAAGTCCTTGACAAGTTGTTACAGGGGTGGCGACCTTGTGCGTCATGGTTACCAGGTTCGACTCTTAAAAAATGGCGGCTCAGAAAATGAATCGCTTTTTATGTACAAGAAAAACCTGTCTAGCTATCAGCACAAGACCTCTACCAAATCTTTGAAAACTCGAATCACCTTTAAGACTACCGTCAAAGGTGAGGGAGAACAGGCGCCTGACCGCAAGTTTTCTGTGGTGGTGGATAGTCCGCTCATTAACAAGTACAGTCAAATCTACGAAGATGTGATTGAGGTTAATGACGAAGATGTGAAGGATGAAGTCAGTCTTCGTAAGTATGGTGAGCAGTATTTCAGAACAACACTCTGCGACATGATGGAAGATAGCCTTGAGATTGAGGTTGTCGGCCAGAGCGACGTGCCTGTCCAGATGTTCGATATTGTGAGCCTGTTTCATGAGGTCTACAATCTGGATGTGCGCAAGAAGATTACTAAATACACCTACTCACCAATGGCCAAGAAGCTGAAATCTATTGGCTTCGGTCGGTTCCAGTCTGGGCTTGCAAATGTAATTGGTAACGCAGTGAGTGATGCCGTCAAGGGGGAGGCTCAACAATTTCAAAGTGATTTTGAAAGGCAGTTAGAAAGAGAACTCAAGAATGCTGACCTTGCTTTTGATAGGCAGAAAGGAGAATTGGTTGACCAATTCACAGACGGTCTCAATGCTGCCAAAGCTAAGGCGGAAGAAGTTAAGAGAGAACTGTCTGACACTATTGACCAGCGGTTTAGCAGTTTTGACAATGGTCCTCTGCAAGAAGCCAAGCGCAGGGCTGAAGAAGCCTTGCGAAATGCTGGCGCAAGTAGCCTGCTTGCTCAGGAAGCCAAGCGGATTGGTCTGGATTCAATTGCCAGACTCGAAGCATTCAAGTCACAGGCTACGAGCGCTCAATCAACTCTGACAGGCGATTTGGATGTTCTGAAGCAAACAGTCACAAGTGAGGTCAATCAAGCTTCAGAGTACCGCAGAACGACCACTGAGGCTCTTAGTCGCATGACTGGTCAGATGGACGGATTTGCGACGAAATCTGAAGTTAGACAAGATGTGGCTGGGCTGACAGAGACATTTGCTAAGCTTAAAACGGATACGAACAATTTGATTTCTGGAGCTAAAAGTGAAATCACTCTAGCTAAAACAGAATTTCAGAAAACAGCTGATGGCCTATCTGCTAAGATGTCAGCAGTTGAGCGTTACGTTAATCAAGATGGTCAGCGACAAGAGAGCTTGCAGCGTTATGCTCGAGACGAGAGCGCTCGTCAAGTCAGCGCGGTTCGTGAGCAGATATCCAGAGACTACGTTGGGAAATCGGCTTATCAAGAGGATGTGAGAGGCCTAGAACGTCGATTTAGTGCGATAAGCACCCAGACGAACAATGATATAGCTAGGAAAATCGCTCAGTACAAGCAGACAGTCGATGGACAATTTGCAAGTATTACGTCTCAAATAGCTGGTAAGGCTAATCAGACAGACTTCCAGCGTGTTAGAGAGACTAGTCAGCTCTATGAGCGCATTATCGGTAGTAACGAGAACGACATCTCGAACAGGGTCGCTCGCATGGCTTTGACCAATCAGTTGTTTCAGGTCGAGGTAGGAAAAGCTTTTGGAAATCACCAAAATTTATTCTTGAACTCAACCACGACAAAAGGAATTTTAAGGGCAGAAGGGGTGATTGAACGCGCATATCCTATAAGCAAAGAGGTTACGTCAGACTTTATTTCAGTATCTCCCCATGAAAAGATAGTTTTTCAACATTGGGTAACACTTTCTAAAGATCAAACCGCGTGGAGTGTATGGCAATTTTTTGATAAAAACAAAAAGCCTATTGGTCCTCGCGGAACAGGTATAAATGCTTTTAAAGCAACTGTAGGCAAACAACACAATATCAATCGAATTACTGTACCAGAGAATGCTTATTTCGTCAGATTCTCAGCTAGTATGTTTGATGATGGTTTGATAAAAGTAGAACACGGTTCGATTCCATCAGCTTACTCAGTAGCGCCAAATGATGCGATTGGAGCTTTAGAAGCTGTAAAAACTGTTCAAAGTCAACTAGCTGGTTCGTGGGCAGTTCAAAACATCAACGGCGCGGGTGATTTGATTTCAGGAATCAATCTTGGCGCCAATGGTCGTAATCGTCTTTCTGGTAAATTGACTCATATCACTGGCGAGACCTTGATTGACAGAGCTGTTATCAAGTCAGCTATGATTGACAAGCTGAAGACGGCCAATTTTGAAGCTGGTTCGGTGACTACTACGATATTAGACGCTGAAGCTGTCACAGCTGAAAAATTGAAGGTTGACCAGGCATTCTTCAATAAGCTTGTAGCAAACGAAGCTTACTTGAGTCAACTTTTTGCCAAGCAAGCCTTTATTTACCGTGTGCAGAGTGTTGCAATCGATGCAAGTCAGGTTCGGTCAGGTATTTTAAGCGGTGATAGAATCTATGGTGGGACGATTAGAGGGACGAATATATATGGTGGAACCTTAACAGGGCACACCCAAATTCAACTAGGCTCTTACGGTTCGTTTGATACGGTCAATGGTGGTCTACAGATTAACGTTCCGCGAGATTATAATGCCAAGAATGGATTGGGCGTTCAGTTCATTGGATCCTATGGTCGTGGCGAGAATGTCCCTTATGGTCTTTTTGTCTATAAAGATTCTGATTTCACAAGAGGAAATACTGCAACAGATACAGATGAGTTCCTTATGACTGTACAGGGTTACATCAATGCAAAGGGAATCGGTTGGATGAGAACAGGGAAAGGGAGCGTCAATGGGAAAACCATTGCAACAATCGGGCTTTGGAACTCAGACAATGTATCTTTGAGTTTTGGCGGCTCTGCAAATGATATCTATTATAGCTATAACGGGACAGCATATAGCTTGTGGACGTGTGTGAAGGCACATTTTTCAGACAGACGTCTGAAAGAAAACATCATTGACTGCAAGCATAAGGCTCTTGACTATATCCAGCAATTTCAGTTTAAGGAATACGATTGGAAGAAGCAAAAAGATAGACCACAGCAAGCGCACACGAAGATTGGTTTGATTGCCCAAGAGGTTCAAGCAGTGGATTCTACACTTGTTTACCAAAACGGAGACACGTTGAACCTGGATAATCTCAGATTGACCAATATCGCCCTTAAAGCTATTCAGGAGCTTGCTCTTGAAAATCAAAAACTTACACAAAGATTGGAGAACTTAGAAAATGGACGCAGAACAGCTTAACCAAGCCTTACAAATGACAATTAGTGAAATGTCAACAGCCTCAACAAATTCGATGATTACAAGTAATCTCTTGAGCATTCAGTTGAATGAGCAAAGGGAAGAAAATCAAAGACTTCAAGTACGAGTGGAGGAGCTGGAAGCTCTGCTTGATGAACAAACTAAACCAGCAGAAGGAGAATAGACATGGCAGAAACAATTCAAAACACAGATAACTTGCTAGATCTTACGAAAATCACAGAACCATTTGACCTTGCGCTCGCTTTGCGCTACATGAAAGAAAATGGAGAGTTCATTCGTTGCAAGAATGCAAGCAATGACTTCTATATGTATCGTGATGTTCAAAAACGTCCTGTGATCGTAAATGGGCGTCGCCAATTCAAGGATGTTGAAACCGTTTGGGCGTTCAACCAGTGGGGAGGTACAACCACAACAATCAACGTAGCTGATCTGTTTAATCAGGAGTTCTACATCATGAAATTTGATGCAGAGGGCAATCCTGACTGGATGGATCCAACGGTAGAACCTAAAGAATAGGAGGTTCTATGCAAATCGAATTTTTTCATTTTTTTCGAAGTGTCGTCCAGACTGAAGACGGTCTGGTCTTGTACGCTCTGGCTTTGATTGTCTCAATGGAAATCATTGATTTTGTGACAGGAACGATTGCGGCGATTGTCAATCCTGGCATCGAATACAAGAGCAAAATCGGCATCAACGGACTTCTTCGCAAGATTTTAGGAGTCCTCTTGCTGATGATCCTCATCCCGATGTCCGTGCTCTTGCCTGAAAAGACAGGCTTTGCTTTCTTATATTCAATCTATCTTGGATATATTGTATTCACTTTTCAATCACTCATTGAAAATTATCGAAAATTAAAAGGAAATGTCACTCTTTTTCAGCCGATGGTGAAAGCATTTCAGCGCTTGCTTGAAAAAGACGAAGATAAAAATAAAGGAGAATAACACATGCAACAAATTACTGAAATCATTACAAACGGAGCAGTAAGCATCCTAGTCATTTTAGCTGGAATCGCAGTCAAGGCAGTCAAGGACTACCTGGTTCAAAAAGGTGGAGAAAAGACCATCAAAATCGTTGAAATCTTGGCCAAAAATGCAGTAAATGCCGTGGAGCAGGTCGCAGCCGAAACTGGTTTTAAAGGCGAAGAGAAGCTGGAACAAGCACGAACTAAAATCCGTGCTGAGCTTGCCAAATATAACATCAGCATGACCGACCGCGACCTTGATACATTTGTCGAGTCAGCGGTTAAGCAGATGAACGATGCCTGGAAAGGAGAGTAATCATGGATATTGATACAAGCAGATTAAGAACTAATTTACCTCAGGTTGGTGTACAACCTTACCGACAAGTTCATGCGCACTCGACAGGGAACCGCAACTCAACCGCTCAAAACGAAGCGGACTATCATTATCGTAAAGATCCTGAGCTTGGTTTCTTCTCTCACGTTGTAGGAAATGGTCGTGTCATGCAGGTCGGCCCTGTCAATAATGGAAGTTGGGACGTAGGCGGCGGTTGGAATGCTGAGAGTTATGCAGCAGTTGAATTGATTGAGAGCCATAGCACAAAAGAAGAGTTTATGCGCGATTACAAGCTCTATATTGAACTTTTGCGAAATCTTGCAGCCGAAGCGGGCATTCCGAAGACGCTTGACTCTGCTAGTCTTGCAGGCATCAAAACGCATCAGTATTGCACCAATAATCAACCGAATAACCACTCAGACCACGTTGACCCGTATCCTTATCTGGGCAAATGGGGAATCAGTCGTGGGCAATTCAAGAAAGATATTGAAGGTGGTCTATCTGAAGCCAGCTGGAAACGCAATGATACGGGCTGGTGGTGGGAGGAGTCGGATGGTTCTTATCCGACAGACCGCTGGAAGAAAATCAATGGGGAGTGGTTCCGATTTGATAATCGTGGCTATTGCTTGATTAACCGTTGGTTTAATGATGGTAAAGACTGGTTCTATCTTGACAAGCGTGGCGCAATGGTTACAGGTTGGATGTATATCAATAACCGCTGGTATTACTTCAAATCAGATGGGCGCATGGCTAAAGGTTGGGTGAAATACCGTGAGACCTGGTACTATCTCGATGAAAAGAATGGAGATATGAAATCCGATCAATTTGTCAAACATGGCAATGGCTGGTACTATCTCAAACCAGATGGATCTATGGCAGACAAGCCAGAATTTACAGTTGAGCCAGATGGCTTGATTACTACAAAATAAATTTTAAATAAAGAAAGGAGATTCTATTTTTCTTCTTAATGACCCGCAGGCAATAGCTTGCGGGCTTTTTTGTTAAAAAGAGTAAGAAACATTGACTTTTTTAAAGAAAGATGTCATAATCAAGTTAATTCAAAAAAATATGATGGAGCGAGTAGGAGGAATTTGGTATGTTAAAAAATACAAAACAACCTCAATACTTTAAGTCTTTTTTACTTGGTATGACAGCAATTGTATTGCCTGTTTTTAGCTTTAATCAGAACATTTCAAAAGCAAAAGCTGATACAGTCCCAGACTGGAAGAAAGTCAAGAGTGATTACAAGAAATCAACGATGGGCATTCAGAAAGAGGTAATGAAATTTGGATACCGAGAATAAAGATTTGATTGAAGTCAATAATATTGTTGATGAAGTTGAGCGTTTGCCACATGAACAACGTCAAGTAGTTCTGCAGAAGTTGGAAATCTATCAAGGTAACCTACCTCATCCAGATATTCTTAAAGGGTATCAAGAGTTATACCCGGATGCTGCTCAAAAGATTATTGATAATGGCATTGCAGAAAGCCAACATCGTAGAGCCATGGAAGATAAATACTTATCAGGGAATATCGCTTCTCATAAATTGGGACAGTTATTTGGCTTTTTAATCGCCCTCGTTGTTATTATTGGTGGAATTTACTTAATAGCGACAGATAAACAAATTGCAGGTAGTGTTTTAACTGGAACTACTGCATTAGGGCTAATTGGTTTGTTTACAGGGAACAATCAAAATAAAAACAAAGACAAAGAATAGTTCTTTCACCGCAGGCTTAGGCTTGCGGGCTTTTTTTGTTTGCTCTGAAAGTAGAAAAAACAGTGAAAAAATCACTGTTTTTCTTGTAACGTATAGGCATAATCAGTCATGCTGATAGCGTGTTTTAACCGCATATTCATAATATCTGATACACCATTTTTATATTTATCCACGGCCTGAATAGATACGCCACAGTTTTTGCTGATAGCATAGGCTGTGGCGCTGTCTAAAAGCCAGCGGATAGCTTTAATATCTACTGACATATATTACCTCGTAAAATACCAAATCGCAAATAGGAGTAGAAGAAGTCCAATAATAAATTCAACTTTTTCACGCTTGGTGGTTTTTCTAATTTTTAGATTTACTTTCATTATTTTTCCTGTTATAATTTAAGTACACCCCCGAAGGGGTGGATAGTGATTTCTCACTATCCAAATTCGACGTGCCATTCAAAGCTGATTATAAATAAGTTTATTTTGATGACTAGCTTATTTGTTTTTACTTTGAGTGGCTTCTTTTTGAACTTAAACATTTTGTTTTCCTTTCTACTAGTTTCCTTGTCTAAGGTTTCCTCCTTAACATTATGTATCTATTCTACAACTAAAGTTGTAGAAAGTCAATAGTTTTGATGAAGTTTTTTATTTTTTACCCTCGCCCCAAACTCGCCCCAAAAGTTTTTTAAAGTTATCTTTTTTTATCTTGAAATAAAATTAAAAAAGCCCGATTTTACGGACTTTCTTTTCGGATAAATACCTATAAAATAGGTTAAAAAAGGCGGTAGACGGATTTGAACCGACGATCAAGCTTTTGCAGAGCCGTGCCTTACCACTTGGCTATACCGCCTCAACGTTTATTATTATACCTTGAAAATCATTTCCCGTCAATAGTTTCTTAATTGAAAATTCAATTTAGAAGATAGATTATGTCATGTGAAGAAAAAAGGAAAAAGCAACTTGTAAAAATGAAGCTTACAGAGCTAGACAAATTAATTTTCTTTTCTCATAAATACAAATAAAAAATGGGGAAATTCTAACAAAGAGAAGTTTTTTTATAGATACACGCCTAAATATTCTGAAAATTTGTTTACTTTTTAGAAGATATATGTTATAATCTTCGATAAGCCTAAATTTTTCAATAGGAGTTAAAAACATGAAAAAAAGCAGAGTATTGGTTGCAGCGGGGGTTGCCTTATTAGCGAGTGGCGTACTAGCTGCTTGCGGTTCTTCAAAATCATCTGATTCAATAGCGCCCAAAAATTATGGTTATGTCTACTCAGCTGACCCAGAAACATTGGATTACCTCATTTCAGGAAAACAAAGTACCAAAATTGCCACTTCAAATGGTATCGATGGTCTCTTTACAAATGACAAATATGGGAATTTGACTCTCGCAGTTGCAGAAAACTGGTCAGTCTCAAAAGATGGTTTGACTTATACCTACAAAATCCGTAAAGGTGTTAAATGGATGACATCTGATGGAGAAGAGTACGCTGAAGTAACAGCTAAAGATTTCGTAAATGGCTTGAAACACGCAGCAGATAAGAAATCCGAAGCTTTATATCTAGCGGAAACTTCTGTTAAAGGATTGTCTGATTATTTGTCTGGAAATTCAAAAGACTTTTCTACGGTAGGTGTGAAGGCAGTTGATGATTATACTCTTGAGTATACCTTGAACCAGCCAGAACCATACTGGAACTCTAAGATGGTTTACTCAATTTTCTGGCCGTTAAACGAAGAATTTGAAAAATCAAAAGGCTCTGATTTTGCTAAAGCAACAGATCCTACATCCTTGCTTTACAATGGTCCATTCTTACTGAAAGGTTTGACTGCTAAATCTTCTATTGAGTTCGCTAAGAATGAAAACTACTGGGACAAAGATAATGTTCATATTGATAAAGTAACCCTTGCTTTCTATGATGGGTCAGACCAAGAATCAATTGAACGTAACTTTACAAGTGGAGCTTATAGCTATGCTCGTCTCTTCCCAACAAGTTCAAACTTCTCGAAGGTAGAGGAGTCATACAAAGATAATATTTACTATACTCCATCAGGAGCTGGTATTGGAGGTCTAGGTGTAAATATTGATCGTCAAAATTACAAATATACTTCTAAGACAACAGATGAAGAGAAAGCATCTACTAAGAAAGCTCTTCTTAACAAAGACTTCCGTCAAGCCTTGAACTTCGCCTTTGACCGTTCGGCTTACTCAGCTCAAGTAAATGGTAAGGAAGGTGCTCCTCTTGCAGTTCGCAACCTTTTTGTGAAACCTGACTTTGTTTCTGCAGGAGACAAAACCTTTGGTGACTTGGTAACTGAAAAGATGGCTACTTACGGTGATGAGTGGAAGAATGTAAACTTTGCGGATGGTCAAGACGGTCTCTTCAATGCTGACAAAGCCAAAGCCGAATTTGCGAAAGCTAAAACTGCATTGGAAGCAGAAGGTGTGAAATTCCCTATTCACTTGGATGTTCCAGTAGACCAAACATCTAAAAATTATATCGCTCGTATTCAATCCTTTAAACAATCCGTTGAAAAAGTACTCGGTGAGGATAATGTAGTGATTGATATCCAACAAGTTTCTAAAGATGAGTTGAACAATATCACCTACTACGCAGCAAGCGCTGCGGCAGAAGATTGGGATCTCTCAGGAGCAGTTGGATGGAGTCCAGACTACGAAGATCCATCAACTTACCTTGATATCTTAAAAACAACTAATAGCGAGCAAACAAAAACATACATGGGTTACGACGATCCAGCAAATGCAGCAGCTGCACAAGTTGGTTTGAAAGAATACGATAAGTTAGTTGATGAAGCTACTAAAGAAACTGACGATTTGAATGCTCGTTATGAAAAATACGCAGCAGCTCAAGCTTGGTTGACAGATAGCTCTCTCTTCCTTCCTGCTATGTCAGGTAGTGGAGCAGCGCCATTCATTTCTCGTGTAGTACCATTCTCTGCGTCATACAGTCAATCTGGAGATAAGGGTTCAGATGTATACTTCAAGTATATTCAGTTGCAAGACAAGGTTGTAACGAAAGCTGATTACGAACAAGCTCGCGAGAAATGGCTCAAAGAGAAAAAAGAATCAAACGAAAAAGTTCAAAAAGAATTGACGAATCACGTTAAATAAATAACTCTCAAGAGAACTTTCTCTCCATGAGGAGAAGGTTCTTTTGGGATTTTAAAAGGAAACGATATGAAAAAATATATTTTTATGCGTGTCTTGCGCTCATTGTTGTCTATTTTCTTGGTGACAACCTTGACCTACACGATTATCTATACGATGGTTCCTCGGAAACTGATTTTCAAGCAGGATACCAACTACAACAAGATTGCAACGACTCCAGATAAGCGGGATAATTATGAGAATACCGTTTATGAACGTATGGGCTATATCGAGTACTACGATACCAAGGAGTTGCAAGAAAAAGCTAGCTCAATGGACTCATCTGTAACAGTAGATGCCAATGACACCAATAAGGCAATCTACGAAAAATACATCAACCAACTCGGTAATGGTTGGACATTAGGTGTCTTTTCAGAGAGTGGTCAATTCTATGCTACGCGTGAAATTCCGATTTTTGAACGTGTTTTCAAATTCTATGCGAACTTACTTGATATTGATCATACAAACAAGATTCAAGACCCTGAAAATCCAAACTTGGAGCGTTATCTTCGTTTTGAAAACGACCCTGCTATCGGTTGGTCATTGGTTGGTTCAGGTACCAAACATAAATACCTTTTGTATTTCAACAATCAATTCCCGTTTGTACACCAAAACTTTGTGAACATTAACTTGGGTGACTCTTACCCAACTTATGCGAACACGTCAGTGCTTCAAGTTATCACACAAGGACAAGGACAAACCAAGACATCAGAAGTTCAATTCCCTACGGGTAAAAAGACTTCGTCTGTAGATATTTACTCTCGTACTTATAAATCACCTAGTCAGGCAGACGCTCGTGAAGTAGCCAACTATGGGAAAAATGATCCGTATACAGCTACAGAGAGCAACTATCAGTATCCATCAATGATTGCAAGCTCTGCTGTTGCTGGATTGATTGGTTTGGTTATTTCGTATGCTATTGCGATTCCTCTTGGATCTGCCATGGCTCGCCACAAGAATACTTGGATTGATAGCTTCTCAACAGGTGCTCTAACCTTCTTGCTTGCCCTTCCAACGATTGCTTTGGTTTATATCGTGCGTTTGATTGGCTCATCTATTGGTCTGCCCGACTCATTCCCTATCTTAGGGGCTGGAGATTGGCGTTCTTATGTCTTGCCAGCAGTCATTCTAGGTTTGTTGGGTGCGCCAAGTACAGCAATCTGGATTCGTCGTTATATGATTGATTTGCAATCTCAGGACTTCGTCCGTTTTGCTCGTGCAAAAGGTTTATCTGAAAAAGAAATTTCAAATAAACACGTCTTTAAAAATGCCATGGTTCCTTTGGTTTCAGGTATTCCAGGTGCCGTAATCGGGGTTATTGGTGGTGCAACATTGACAGAAACAGTCTTCGCCTTCCCAGGTATGGGTAAAATGTTGATTGACTCTGTTAAGGCATCAAATAACTCAATGGTAGTTGGTCTCGTCTTCATCTTTACATGTATTTCTATCTTCTCACTTTTTGTAGGGGATATCTGGATGACCATGCTTGACCCACGTATTAAATTGACAGAGAAAGGAGGCAAATAATGTCAACAATTGATAAAGAAAAATTTCAGTTTGTAAAACGTGACGATTTTGCCTCTGAAACGATTGATGCGCCAGCTTATTCGTACTGGGGATCTGTATTCAGACAGTTTCTGAAGAAAAAATCGACAGTTGTTATGTTAGGCATTTTGGTCGCTATTATTTTGATGAGTTTTATCTATCCGATGTTTTCAGACTTTGACTTTAACGATGTAAGTAAGGTGAATGACTTTAGCGCTCGTTTTATTAAGCCCAATGCCGAACACTGGTTTGGTACTGATAGCAATGGTAAATCCTTGTTTGATGGAGTTTGGTTTGGTGCGCGTAACTCCATTCTCATTTCTGTAATTGCTACTTTTATCAACCTTGTAATCGGGGTTATTGTTGGTGGAATTTGGGGGATTTCAAAATCTGTTGACCGCGTCATGATGGAAGTTTATAACATTATTTCAAACATTCCATCTCTCTTGATTGTTATCGTCTTGACTTACTCAATTGGTGCTGGTTTCTGGAATTTGATTTTTGCCATGAGTGTGACAACTTGGATTGGTATTGCTTATTCAATTCGTATTCAAATCATGCGTTACCGTGACTTGGAATACAACCTTGCTTCTCAAACTCTTGGAACACCAACCTTTAAAATTATCGTTAAAAACATCATGCCACAATTGGTATCTGTTATTGTTTCTACGATGACCTTGATGTTGCCAAACTTTATCTCTTATGAGGCTTTCCTTTCCTTCTTTGGATTGGGGTTGCCTGTGACAGTTCCAAGTTTGGGACGTTTGATTTCAGATTACTCACAAAACGTTACGACCAACGCGTACTTGTTCTGGATTCCATTGACAACCTTGATTTTGGTATCCCTATCTCTATTCGTTGTTGGTCAGAACTTGGCGGATGCTAGTGATCCACGTACACATAGATAGGAGTAGACATGACAAAAGAAAGTAATGTAATTTTGACTGCTCGCGATATCGTCGTGGAATTTGACGTTCGTGACAAAGTTCTGACAGCTATCAGAGGCGTTTCGCTAGAACTGATTGAAGGGGAAGTTCTAGCCTTGGTAGGTGAGTCTGGTTCTGGTAAATCTGTATTAACAAAAACCTTTACAGGGATGTTAGAAGATAATGGACGCATTGCCCAAGGGAGCATCGACTACCGTGGACAAAACTTGACAGCCTTGACTTCAAACAAAGAGTGGGAGAAAATCCGTGGTGCTAAAATTGCAACCATCTTCCAAGACCCAATGACAAGTTTGGATCCAATTAATACAATCGGTAGCCAAATCACAGAAGTTATCGTTAAACACCAAGGGAAAACAGCTAAGGAAGCCAAAGAAATGGCAATCGACTATATGAACAAGGTTGGAATTCCAGACGCTGAAAAACGTTTTGACGAGTATCCTTTCCAATATTCTGGAGGGATGCGCCAACGTATCGTCATTGCGATTGCCCTTGCTTGTCGTCCAGATATTTTGATCTGTGACGAGCCAACGACGGCTCTTGATGTTACCATTCAAGCGCAAATCATTGATTTGCTTAAAACTTTGCAAGATGAGTACCACTTTACTATTATCTTTATCACCCATGACCTTGGTGTGGTAGCAAGTATTGCCGATAAGGTGGCGGTTATGTATGCTGGTGAAATTGTAGAGTATGGAACGGTTGAGGAAGTCTTCTACGACCCACGTCATCCATATACTTGGAGTCTCTTGTCTAGCTTGCCACAGCTCGCTGATGATAAAGGAGAATTGTACTCTATTCCAGGAACACCACCATCTCTTTATACTGAGTTGAAAGGTGATGCCTTTGCCCTTCGTTCAGATTATGCGATGCAAATTGACTTTGAACAGAAAGCACCTCAGTTTTCAGTCACTGATACTCACTGGGCTAAGACTTGGTTGCTTCATGAGAATGCTCCTAAGGTTGAAAAACCAGAAATCATCGCAGATTTACATGATAAAATTCGTGATAAAATGGGCTTTGCTCATCTAGAAGACTAGGAGGAAGGAAATGTCTGAAAAATTAGTAGAAATTAAAGATTTAGAAATTTCCTTCGGTGAAGGAAGTAAGAAGTTTGTTGCCGTTAAAAACGCTAACTTCTTTATCAACAAGGGAGAAACTTTCTCTCTTGTTGGTGAATCTGGTAGTGGGAAAACGACGATTGGTCGTGCCATTATTGGTTTGAATAATACCAGTAAAGGTGAGATTATCTTTGACGGTCATAAGATCAGTGGGAAAAAATCTCACAAGGAATCTTCAGAGTTGATCCGCCGTATCCAGATGATTTTCCAAGACCCTGCAGCCAGCTTAAATGAACGTGCGACAGTTGACTATATCATCTCTGAAGGTCTTTATAACTACCACTTGTTCAAAGACGAAGAAGAGCGAAAAGAAAAAGTTCAAAAGATGATTCATGAAGTCGGTCTTTTGAAAGAGCACTTGACCCGTTACCCACACGAGTTTTCTGGTGGTCAACGTCAACGTATTGGGATTGCCCGTGCTCTTGTGATGGAACCTGATTTCGTTATTGCAGATGAGCCGATTTCAGCCTTGGACGTGTCTGTTCGTGCGCAAGTCTTGAACTTGCTCAAGAAGTTTCAAAAAGAATTGGGCTTGACCTATCTCTTCATTGCGCATGACTTGTCAGTTGTTCGCTTTATCTCAGATCGTATCGCAGTTATCTATAAGGGTGTTATCGTTGAAGTAGCGGAGACAGAGGAGTTGTTTAACAATCCTGTTCATCCGTACACTCAAGCACTTCTATCTGCTGTACCGATTCCAGATCCAATCTTGGAACGTAAGAAGGTCTTGAAAGTCTATAATCCTAGCCAACATGACTATGAGACAGACAAACCATCTATGGTGGAAATTCGTCCAGGTCACTATGTTTGGGCTAATCAAGCGGAAGTTGCTCGCTACAAAGAAGCACTTAAAAAATAAACAGATTAGGAGAGGACTGAAAGGTCTTCTCATTTTTAATAGAAAAGCCCCCCTTTCACTAGCTTGTAAAAGGGGAGTTGTATTATAATTAGCGCTTAGACCAAGTTCGTTTCATAAAGAGAAGCAAAATGGGATAAATCTCTAGACGACCTGCAATCATTGCAAATGAGAGAAAGATTTTAGAGATGGGGCTAAAGATAGCAAAACTAGAAGTTGTACCTAGAATAGGTCCGATGTTATTGAAACAACTGAAGACAGCACTGGTAACAACTAGAAAATCATTGTTATCTAGACTGACAATGAAGATAAGTGATAGTAAAATCGTCACATAAATGACAAAATATTTTAGGACCTTGTGCTGGGTATCCTTATCAATCACAGTTTTATTGACATGTAGAGTCAATACGCGATGAGGAGATAAGATGGACAAGATCTGATTTTTTGCAATTTTTGAAAGGATGAGTCCTCTGATAACTTTGAGTCCACCTGCGGTTGATCCAGCAGAGCCACCCAGTCCCATGAGGAAGAGGAGGATAAATTGAGAGAAGAGGGGCCAGTTGGTAATATCTCCATAACCAAAACCAGTTGTTGTGATGATATTGGACACCTGGAAGAGAGCCATTTCAAAGCTCTTAGAGACACCTTGGTAGAGATGGAGCGTATTGAGAGTAATCAAGCCGGTAGAAACTAGGACAATGATTACATACGTGCGAAGTTCTTCATCTCCAAAGAAAGCCTTAACCCGACGGAGCATGAGGTAGTAGTAGAGATTGAAGTTAGCCCCAAAAACCAGAACTCCGATACTGACGAGATAGGTGATGAGTGAGTTGCCGTAGTGGGCAATTCCGTCGTTATAGACGGTGAAGCCTCCGGTTCCTGCCGTTCCCATAGCGATGACAAAGCTATCAAATAGGGGCATACCAGCTAGATAGTAGATGACTACAAAAAGTGAGAAGAGTCCTAAATAAAGCAGATAGAGGAGCTGGGCAGTATTTTTTAGTTTGGATACAACCTTACCGAAGACAGGCCCAGGGACCTCAGCCTTCATCACTTCTAAGTGACTATTCTTGGCATTGTCCATAATGGCAAGCGCAAAGACGAGTACTCCCATCCCTCCAATCAAGTGAGTAAAACTTCGCCAGAAGAGGAGGGATCGGCTGAGAACTGAGACATCTGTCAGAATGGTTGCTCCTGTAGTTGTAAAACCAGAACTGATTTCAAAGAAGGCATCGATGACACTTGGGATTTGCCCTGAAAAGACAAAGGGAAGCGCTCCAAAGAAAGACCATAGAATCCAACAGAGGGCGACGATTAAGACTCCCTCCTTAGCATAAATTCGCTGATTTTTGGGTTTCCATAAAATTCCCAAGCTACCAAGAAGTATTAAAATCCCAATTGTTGTAAAGAGAGCTGTAAATACTTGGCTGGATTCTTGATAATAGGTTGCTACGCTAACGGGCACTAGGAGGAGAACCGCCTCAATCAAGAGAAGTTTTGAGAGGAGGCAACGAATCATACTTTTATTCATCTTTTACCTCTCAATCAGATCATAAATCTTGGTGATATTTGGTAATAAGGTCGTTACGAGTAACTGATCTCCTACCTCAAGCCTGTCCTCTCCAGTAGGGAAGATTGTTTTTCCTTTTCGGATAATGGCTGCGATGAGAACCCCTTTCTTCAATTTCAGATGTGAAAGAGGTTTGGCAGTCATTTTATTAGCTTCTTTGATTTGGAATTGAAGAGTTTCAATTTGACCGTTTGCTAGATGGTGCATGGCTTGAAGGTCTGAGTACTGAGCGTTTACTCGACCACGGATAAAGTGCATAATGGTATCCACTGCAATACTTTTTGGTGTGATGATACTTGAAAAATCAGGCGCATGGATAATTTCTAAAAGGCTAGTACGATTCACCTTGGTGATATTCTTATGGACACCAACACGGTCTAAGAACATAGAGGTAATGATGTTTTCCTCATCAACCCCAGTCAAAGTTGCAACTGCATCATAGTTGGGAGCACTTTCCTCAAGCAAGATATCTTTGGCAGTTCCATCTCCCTGTACGATATAGAGATTTGGAAATTTTTCACTGAAGAGACGAGCTCTCTCAGGATTAATCTCGATAACTTTAGTGTCAATACGGCTATCTTTTAAAATGCCAAGTAGGTAATAAGCAATTTTTCCAGCACCAACGATGAGCAAGCTTTTCACTGCACGTGATTTGAAATAGTTATGGAAGAGCATCATATCCACACGATTCCCAGTAACAAAAATCCTATCTCTGTCCTGAATGGTGATATCACCGCTCGGAATCATAAGTTGATGGTCTCGTTCCATAGCGCAGACAATGATATTGCCAAATTTTTTACGAAAATCTGAGATTGGCATTTGACAGAGACCACTGGAATCTTTGACAACAAACTCCATCAGGTTGACCCGTCCCCCTGAGAACCGCTCAACTGAGAGTGCATTCGGAAAATCAATGATATTTGAGATAGCACGGGCGGCTAGGAGTTCTGGGTTAACGATAAGTGAGAATCCAAGAATATTTTTCTCTTTGAAATAGGCATTGGAGTATTCAGGATTTCGCACTCGAACGATGGTTTCTTTAGCGCCCATTTTTTTAGCAAGTACTGCTGAAATCATATTCACTTCATCGTGTTCCGTTAGAGCGATAAAGATATCACACTCTTGAACGCCGGCTTGCTCTAAGATAGCAAAGTCTGCTCCATTTCCAAGGAGTCCCATGATATCAAAGCGACTGACAATATGATCGAGAACAGCCTCATCTTGTTCGATGAGGACAACGTCGTGTTTTTCTGCAACCAATGAACGACAGAGGGCGAAACCGACTTTCCCTCCACCAACAAGGACAATTTTCATATAAAAACCCTACTTTTTCATGATGTAACTATCATACCCTTTTTTCGCAAAAAATGCACTTGCCAAGGCATTTTAGAGGATAAGAAAAGACTTTTTTTTTAAGTTTTTAAAGATAAAATCGGTCACCTTTCATAGAAATGTCTATTATATGAAATGATTTCGCTCATTTAATATCCTTTCTCAGAAAAAGAATGACTAAGTATGGAAATATTATCAAAAAAAGTAAAAAAGAATCAAGTCATTTCTATTGACAATGATTCTGAAAGTGTTATACTAAGAAAGTAGCTTCGCTGATTTACTTCAAACCTGTTGTGAGGTAAGTTAACGATGCCTTAACCACGCTGTTTGCTGAGCTTGACTCCGGGCAGTGTGGCTATTTTTTTGCAATGGTGAAAGGAAGCAAGTCATGACAAATCACATTGTATTATTTGAACCTCAAATTCCACAAAATACAGGCAATATCGCGCGTACTTGCGCTGCGACCAATTCTCCCCTCCACATCATCAAGCCTATGGGCTTTCCTATAGATGACCGCAAGATGAAGAGAGCTGGATTGGATTATTGGGATAAGCTAGAGATTTACTTTTACGAGAGTTTGGAGGATTTCATGTCTCAGATGAAGGGAAAACTCTATCTGATTTCGAAATTTGCTGAAAAAGTGTACTCTGAGGCAGATCTATCGATTGGCGAAGACCATTATTTTCTCTTTGGACGTGAAGACAAGGGCTTGCCTGAGGACTTTATGCGAGACCATCCTGAGAAAGCTCTCCGTATTCCTATGAACGATGAACACGTCCGCAGTCTCAATGTGTCGAATACCGTCTGTATGATTGTCTACGAGGCTCTTCGCCAGCAGAACTTTGCAGGTCTTGAGCTCGTTCATACCTATGAAGCAGATAAATTGAAATAAAAAATGAAAATGAACAAAATGCTTGCGCTTGCAAGCGTTTTTTGTTATGATAAAAGAGTCTTCAGGGCAGGGTGAAATTCCCGACCGGCGGTAAATTTGACTAGCTATTTTAGCTTTCTCGTCGTTGTCTTGTCTCGATATACTTTAAGTATTATCTTTGACTGCGACGCCTAGATAAATCTAAAATATCTTAGCCAAATAAGTCCGCGAGCGTAAGCTGATGTGGTGAGATTCCACAACCGACAGTATAGTCTGGATGGGAGAAGACGAAAGAATAGCTTTGTCTGTTCTGATGAATTTATAGATGAATGCAATCGCTTGCTCAATAGAGTGAGAGGAAAGATTTGGGATATAAAAAGTGAGAATAGATAGAGAAATCCTTTCCAACTTCTTCTGATTTTATAGAAAATTGGAGGAACCTGTTATGACAAACACACGTCGACTTTCGACCATTGCGATCTTATCAGCCATCTCATTTGTGCTGATGTATTTTGACTTTCCGCTCTTGCCCGCGGCAACCTTCCTCAAGATCGAGTTTAGTATCTTGCCAGTCCTGGTGGGCTTGGTGGTGATGGATTTGCCTGCTGCTCTAGGAGTTCTCTTGCTTCGCTCGCTCTTGAAGTTGCTTCTGAACAGCCAGGGAGTGAATACTTACATTGGTTTGCCGATGAATATTGTAGCTTTGGGAGTTTTTGTCATCGTATTTGCTTTGATTTGGAAAAAGGAACGTAGCACTCTTCGTTTCCTACTAGCATCTCTAGCGGGAACCATCGGATTGACTGTTGCTATGTTGGTTCTCAACTATGTTTATGCGGTTCCTTTGTACGCTAAGTTTGCTAACTTTGATATTGGAAAAATTTTGGGACTTTCCAACTACCTAATGACCATGGTTTTACCTTTTAACTTGATTGAGGGTATCATCTTTGCCGTTTCATTCTGGTTGCTGTATGTCCTCTTAAAACCAACCTTAAAACATTATGAGAGATAAACAAACATTTTTAATGAAGGGCAGTTTTGCCCTTTTACTTTTCGTTATTCTTGGCTACATGGTCAAATTTTACCCTGAAACGCTGGTCGGTTTTGATCAGCCCATTCAGACGGACGTTCGAGGAGATTTGCCAGATTACTTGACGATTCTTTTTCGAGCCATCACACGCTTGATTGATATCCCAGTGATTATCACTTGGGTTGTTATTACAGCTTTTGTCTTTTATCTTAAGAGATGGAAGATAGAAAGTTTCTTCATGCTGGTAAATCTGGCTTTGGCAGGTTTTTTAATCGTGACCTTTAAAAATATCTACCAGCGCCCACGGCCAGCTATCTTACACTTGGTTGAGGAGAAGGGATTTTCCTTCCCAAGCGGCCATTCTCTGGCTGTAACCTTGATGGTCGGTTCTCTGATTGTCATTCTCGGTCAACGGATTAAAAATCCAGTCTGGAGAAAAATCGTGCAAATCGTCCTTGGCCTCTACCTAGGTAGTGTGCTGGTATCAAGGGTCTATCTGGGAGTTCACTACCCATCAGACGTCCTTGCCAGTCTCTGTGTCGGCTTGGGAGTCTTGTTTATCGAATTCCCCTTCTATGACAAGCTTCGATTCCAATGGCGATTTAAAGGCAAGCAGAAGTGATGAAAAAGATAAAAAAATTTCTACAAGTACTTGACAAATAGATTGAAATATCATAAAATGAAAATGGTTACAGAGTTATTAATGATTTAAGCTTTATGTCACCATTAAAAATTGAAATAAAAGGATGTTATCACTAATACAAGTGAGCAGGAACCTATTTAATCACATCGGAAGAAGTTTCTTGATGTTTTTAAGTAGGTTCCTTTTATTTTAAAAGGGAAATTTTATGATCATAAAACGAATACTAAACCACAATGCCGTAATTGCGCAAAGTAAAAAAGATATCGATATTCTTCTTTTTGGAAGGGGAATAGCTTTTGGAAGAAAAATTGGAGATAAAGTAAATCCAATTGATATTGAGAAAAGTTTTTTTCTCAAAAATAGTGATAATATGACCCGTTTTACAGAGATGTTTATTAACGTTCCTTTGGAGTTGGTGTACATCACCGAAAAAATAATTAATCTAGGTAAAATAACATTGGGTAATCATTTTGATGAAATTATCTATATAAATCTAACGGATCATATGTCTTCGAGCATAGAACGTTATAAAGAAGGAGTTATTATTTCGAATCCCCTACGCTGGGAAATCTCGAAATATTATAAAGAAGAATTTGAGCTTGGGAAAAGGGCTTTACAAATAATAAAAAAAGAGTTAGGTATTGAACTTCCAATTGATGAAGCTGCATTCATAGCACTACATTTTGTTAATGCTAATTTAGAAAATAATTTTCAAGAGTCGTATAAAATCACTGAAATAATTATGGGAATTGAGAAAATCATTCAAGATTTCTATTGTACTGAGTTTAACCAAGATTCTATTGATTATTATAGATTCATAACTCATATAAAATTATTTGCCCATCGCTTAGTTGAAAATACAACTTATTGTGACGATGATGATGAAGACTTGTTAGCATTAATGAAAAATAAATATCCTAGAGAATATGAATGTGGTGAACAGGTGGCAATGTTTATACAAACTGAGTACAATTATTTGCTGACTTCTAGTGAATTAGTTTATTTGACGGCTCATATTCGTCGCTTAACAAAAAATTTAGATTAATAGAATAGGAGAATACCATGAGTTATAAAGATACGGTACAAAAAATCCTCGATGTAATTGGAGGTGAAAAAAATGTCAATAGAGTTACCCATTGTGTAACACGTTTAAGATTAGAATTAAAAGATGAAAATGTAGTCAATGATGATGATGTGAAGAAGATACCAGGTGTAATAGGTATTATGAAAAAGAATGGGCAATATCAAATGATACTTGGTAATGATGTAGCCAATTATTATAAAGAATTCGTTAAACTTGGCAATTTTGAATCAGATTCAGTTGTTCAAGGGCACAAAGGGAATATTTTAGAGAGAATCATTGAGTATATCGCTGGTTCCATGACTCCAATCATTCCAGCGATGTTAGGGGGAGGTATGTTGAAAGTTTTGGTAATCATTTTACCAATGCTTGGTATATTGCAATCAGATTCTCAGACTATTGCTTTTTTGACATTTTTTGGGGATGCTCCATATTATTTCTTACCGCTGTTATTAGCTTATTCTGCATCACAAAAATTAAAAGTAACATCTACATTAGCTATGTCTGTAGCAGGTGTACTACTTCATCCAAATTTTGTTCAAATGGTGCAGTCAGGGAATCCTCTTAGTTTATTTGGTGCACCTGTGACACCAGCTAGTTATGGTTCGTCAGTTATTCCAATTCTTATCATGGTTTGGTTGATGAAATATATTGAAAAAAGGATTGCTAAATTAACACCAGCTGTTACTAAAAGTTTTTTGCAGCCTACGCTGGTATCATTAGTATCAAGCTTTATTGCCTTAGTTGTAGTCGGACCTATTGGAGTAATTGTTGGTGAAGGATTATCAAATCTAGTTGGGCAAATGTATGGTGTAGCTGGATGGCTTACATTAGCTATTCTTGGTGCTATTATGCCATTTATTGTTATGACTGGAATGCATTGGGCTTTTGCACCTATTTTTTTGGCGACATCTATTGCTACTCCAGACGTATTAATTCTTCCAGCAATGTTAGGGTCAAACTTAGCTCAAGGGGCTGCTTCGATGGCTGTTGCGTTAAAGAGTAAAAATAATCATACAAAACAAATTGCTTTTGCAGCAGGCTTCTCAGCCTTACTTGCAGGGATTACCGAACCTGCATTATATGGTGTGACTTTAAAATATAAAAAACCGCTTTATGCAGCTATGATTGGTGGTGGATTAGCGGGATTATTTGCAGGTCTTACTAGTGTTAAAGCGTATCTATTTGCTGTCCCATCTTTGATAGCGTTGCCTCAATTTATTTATTCTGATGTACCATCAAATAGTGTAAATGCTTTAATTGTGGCGGTCATTTCGGTTGTTATTACCTTTGTATTAGCTTATATATTTGGAATCGATGAAGAAGAGAGTTCTAGCAATTTAGAAGTTGAAGCTGGAGTTTCAAATAAAAAAATGATATTTTCTCCTATATCAGGAGAAATCATTCCGCTAAGCGATGTCCAGGATAAAACATTTTCAGATAAACTAATTGGAGACGGAGTAGCGATTATCCCAAGTGAAGGTAAGGTTTATGCACCATTTGATGGGAAAATTACAAATATTTTTCCGACTAAGCACGCAATTGGATTGAAGAGTGATGAGGGGGTTGAGTTACTAATTCATATTGGATTAGATACTGTTGAGCTAAAAGGTCAAGGTTTTATTAGTCATGTAGAAGAAGGAGACAGAGTTTTCAAAAATCAGTTGATTTTTGAAATGGACTTGAATTTAATTAAGGCTGAAGGCTACGAAACAGTTACACCAGTGATTGTAACGAATACCAATGATTTTCTAGATGTATTAGTATTACCTAATAATCAGACAATCGAGCATTCTAAGGAATTACTGGTAATATTATAATGGAGGAAAGTTATGACCATTTTTCCAGATGATTTTCTTTGGGGTGGAGCTGTTGCAGCTAATCAAGTAGAGGGAGCATATAATGAAGATGGTAAGGGCTTATCAGTTCAGGATGTGTTACCCAAAGGTGGATTAGGAGAAGCAACAGAAAATCCTACAGAAGATAACTTAAAATTGATAGGTATTGATTTTTATCATAAATATAAGGAAGATATATCCTTGTTTTCTGAAATGGGCTTTAATGTTTTTCGTACTTCTATTGCATGGAGTAGAATTTTTCCAAAAGGAGATGAGGAAGAACCTAACGAAGCTGGTTTGAAATATTATGATGAATTGTTTGATGAACTACATGCTCACGGGATAGAACCACTTGTAACTCTTTCACACTATGAGACTCCATTATATTTAGCAAGAAACTATCATGGATGGATTGATAGGAGAATGATTCATTTTTATGAAAAATTTGCTCGAACAGTTTTAGAAAGGTATAAAGATAAAGTTAAATATTGGCTTACATTTAACGAAGTGAATTCTGTTTTGGAATTACCATTTACTAGTGGAGGAATAGATATACCTAAGGAGAATCTTTCGAAACAAGAATTATATCAAGCTATACATCATGAATTAGTCGCCTCGAGTTTGGTTACAAAAATTGCTCGTGAGATTCATTCAGAGTTTAAGGTGGGATGTATGGTATTGGCTATGCCAGCTTATCCAATGACTCCAGATCCAAAAGATGTATGGGCGACTCATGAGTATGAGAATCTAAATTATCTATTTTCAGATGTGCATGTTAGAGGTTATTATCCGAATTATGCAAAAAGATATTTTAAGGAAAATGACATTAACATAGAGTTTGCAGCTGGAGATGCAGAGTTATTAAAAAATTATACTGTAGATTTTTTATCGTTTAGCTATTACATGAGTGTGACTCAATCTGCTCTTCCAACACAGTATAATTCAGGAGAAGGGAATATTATTGGTGGTTTAATAAATCCTTATTTAGAGTCTTCTGAGTGGGGATGGCAAATTGATCCAATTGGACTACGTATAATTTTAAATAGATATTATGACCGTTATCAAATTCCATTATTTATAGTAGAAAATGGCTTAGGTGCTAAAGATCAACTAATAAAAGATGAACTTAATAACTTAACTGTCCAAGATGATTATAGAATTCAGTATATGAAAGAACATTTATTGCAAGTAGCTGAAGCTCTACAAGATGGTGTGGAAATTATGGGCTATACGTCTTGGGGATGTATTGACTGTGTTTCTATGTCCACTGCACAACTTTCTAAAAGGTACGGTCTCATTTATGTTGATCGAAACGATGATGGAAGTGGTACATTAAATCGATATAAGAAAATGTCTTTTACTTGGTATAAAGAAGTGATTGAATCAAATGGAGAATCCTTATTCAAATAGTTTTTTATTGATGACTAGCTATTATCACGGTTAAGGCAACATCTCATTAAATATGAAATAAAGAAGTTTGGAAGACATCAAATTCTAAACCTCTTTATTTTATAGGGGGATTAATTAATTTAATTTTGTTACAGAAATTATAAATAGTTGATTTAGATAAGAATAAGCTAACAAGCAGAAGTGAGATAGGTCTTGCAAGAATGGTAAAAATCTGATAAACTAAGTAGTAATTGAATAGGAATCTGCAAGACTAGTAACTCAAGGGAAGTATATCAGGGAGGAGAGCCGTGACTGCAAGCTCTCTATATGAAAGCTGAGTGAATTCACTTGCGCATGGATTTAGAAATGAAGGTCTGACTTGTCAGATGAAACGGATGGTACCGCGTGTCAACGCTCCGAGTGGAGTTTTTGACATGTGGTTTTCTTTTTATCTACGAGCGACTGATGGAGGAATTATGTCAACTATTGAAGAACAATTAAAAGCGCTTCGCGAAGAAACGCTGGCAAGCTTGAAGCAGATTTCTGCTGAAAATGAAAAAGAGATGCAAGATTTGCGTGTCTCTGTCCTTGGTAAAAAGGGTTCGCTCACTGAAATCCTCAAAGGGATGAAAGATGTCTCTGCTGAGATGCGTCCAATCATCGGGAAACACGTCAATGAAGCTCGTGATGTCTTGACAACAGCCTTTGAAGAAACAGCTAAGCTCTTGGAAGAAAAGAAAATCGCTGCTCAACTTGCTAGCGAGAGCATCGATGTGACACTTCCAGGTCGTCCAGTTGCGACTGGTCACCGCCACGTCCTCACACAAACAAGTGAAGAAATCGAAGATATCTTCATCGGTATGGGGTATCAAGTTGTGGATGGTTTTGAAGTAGAGCAAGACTACTATAACTTTGAACGTATGAACCTTCCCAAAGACCATCCAGCCCGTGATATGCAGGACACTTTCTATATCACAGAAGAAATCTTGCTACGTACTCATACATCTCCTGTGCAGGCGCGTGCTATGGATGCCCATGATTTCTCTAAAGGTCCTTTGAAAATGATCTCACCAGGGCGTGTCTTCCGTCGTGATACAGACGATGCGACCCACAGTCACCAGTTCCACCAAATTGAAGGCTTGGTTGTTGGGAAAAATATCTCTATGGCTGATCTTCAAGGAACCCTTCAGTTAATCGTCCAAAAAATGTTTGGCGAAGAGCGTCAAATTCGTTTGCGTCCATCTTATTTCCCATTCACAGAGCCATCTGTTGAGGTGGATGTTTCTTGCTTCAAGTGTGGTGGAGAAGGCTGTAACGTATGTAAGAAAACAGGTTGGATCGAAATTATGGGTGCCGGTATGGTTCACCCACGTGTCCTTGAAATGAGTGGTATCGATGCGACTGTTTACTCTGGATTTGCCTTTGGTCTTGGTCAAGAGCGTGTAGCTATGCTCCGTTATGGAATCAACGATATTCGTGGCTTCTACCAAGGAGATGTCCGCTTCTCAGAACAGTTTAAATAAGATTGAAACCTGAAACACAGTCCTATACAGTTCTAGTCATTTTCTCTTGATGAGAATGATGAGGACTGACTCGAAGAAAAAGAAAGGAATTGAAAAGGTCTTACTTGGTGAGATCTTACAATCAGAATTATGCTTGTATCTTATAAATGGTTAAAAGAATTGGTGGACATTGATGTTCCATCACAAGAGTTGGCTGAAAAAATGTCAACTACAGGGATCGAGGTCGAAGGTGTCGAATCACCAGCAGCCGGTCTCTCAAAAATTGTCGTCGGTGAGGTCTTGTCTTGCGAAGATGTGCCAGAAACTCACCTCCATGTTTGTCAGGTTAACGTTGGCGAAGAAGAAGCCCGTCAAATCGTCTGTGGGGCACCAAATGTGCGTGCTGGGATCAAGGTCATGGTGGCTCTTCCAGGAGCTCGTATCGCTGACAACTACAAAATCAAAAAAGGTAAAATCCGTGGCTTGGAGTCACTTGGGATGATCTGTTCACTTGGTGAATTGGGGATTTCTGACTCAGTTGTACCAAAGGAATTCGCAGATGGCATCCAAATCTTGCCAGAAAATGCCGTTCCTGGGGATGAAGTCTTCTCTTACCTAGACTTGGATGATGAAATTATCGAACTTTCAATTACCCCTAACCGTGCGGATGCCCTTTCTATGCGTGGAGTGGCTCACGAAGTGGCAGCTATCTATGATAAGGCGGTCAACTTTAAAGAATTTACTCTTTCAGAAACTGACCAAGCTGCAGCAGATGCTCTTTCTGTGAGCATTGAGACAGACAAGGCGCCTTACTATGCAGCTCGTATCTTGGACAATGTGACTATCGCACCAAGTCCACAATGGTTGCAAAATATCCTCATGAACGAAGGCATCCGTCCCATCAATAACGTTGTAGACGTGACAAACTACATCCTTCTCTACTTTGGTCAACCAATGCACGCCTTTGATTTGAATACCTTTGAAGGGAATGACATCCGTGTGCGTGAAGCGCGTGCTGGTGAAAAATTGGTGACCTTGGATGGTGAAGAACGTGACTTGGAAACAAATGACTTAGTTATCACTGTCGCAGACAAGCCAGTAGCCCTTGCAGGTGTTATGGGTGGACAAGCAACAGAAATCTCTGAAAAATCTAGCCGTGTCGTCCTTGAAGCTGCAGTATTCAACGGAAAATCAATCCGTAAGATCAGCGGACGCCTTAACCTTCGTTCGGAGTCATCTTCTCGTTTTGAAAAAGGGATTAATGTGGCAACAGTCAATGAAGCCCTTGATGCGGCGGCTAGCATGATTGCAGAGCTTGCAGGTGCGACTGTGCGTAAAGGTATCGTTTCAGCAGGTGAACTTGATACCTCTGATGTGGAAGTTTCTTCAACTCTTGCAGATGTCAACCGTGTCCTTGGTACAGAACTTTCATACGCTGATGTCGAAGATGTCTTCCGTCGTCTTGGCTTTGGTCTTTCTGGAAATGCAGACAGCTTTACCGTTAGCGTTCCACGTCGTCGTTGGGATATCGCCATCGAAGCGGACCTCTTTGAAGAAATCGCTCGTATCTATGGTTATGACCACTTGCCAACTAGTCTACCAAAAGACGATGGTACAGCAGGTGAATTGACAGCCACACAAAAACTCCGCCGTCAAGTTCGTACTATTGCTGAAGGAGCAGGTTTGACAGAAATCATCACCTACGCTTTGACAACTCCTGAAAAAGCAGTAGAGTTTACGGCTCAACCAAGTAACCTTACTGAACTCATGTGGCCAATGACAGTGGACCGTTCTGTCCTCCGTCAAAATATGATTTCTGGTATCCTTGATACGGTAGCTTATAACGTAGCTCGTAAGAATAAAAACTTGGCCCTTTACGAGATTGGGAAGGTTTTTGAACAAACTGGCAATACAAAAGAAGAACTTCCAAATGAGATCAACAGCTTTGCCTTTGCCTTGACAGGCTTGGTTGCTGAAAAAGACTTCCAAACAGCAGCAGTTCCAGTTGATTTCTTCTATGCTAAGGGAATCCTAGAAGCCCTATTTACTCGCTTGGGATTAGAAGTGACCTATACAGCAACAGCTGAAATTGCTAGCCTCCATCCAGGACGTACAGCCGTGATTTCACTCGGTGACCAAGTTCTTGGTTTCCTTGGCCAAGTGCATCCAGTCACTGCCAAGGCTTACGATATTCCAGAAACATATGTAGCGGAGCTTAATCTTTCAGCCGTCGAAGCAGCGCTTCAACCTTCTACTCCATTTGTGGAAATCACGAAATTTCCAGCAGTTAGCCGTGACGTTGCCCTTCTCCTCAAGGCAGAAGTGACTCATCAAGAAGTTGTAGATGCTATCCAAGCTGCAGGCGTAAAACGTTTGACAGATATCAAACTCTTTGACGTCTTCTCAGGCGAAAAATTGGGAGTTGGTATGAAGTCAATGGCCTATAGCTTGACCTTCCAAAATCCAGAAGATAGCTTAACAGACGAAGAAGTCGCACGCTATATGGAAAAAATCCAAGCATCACTCGAAAAAAAAGTGAATGCAGAAGTACGTTAAACGATAGTAAGATATAAATTCCCCTCTAGTTTATGAACACTAGAGGGGTAATTTTATATAAAATAATTAAAATGTGATTTCTGTAAAAATACATCTATGATCAGAGTTTTGAAAACTTACAATGTCTAAATCTTTAACATAGTATTGGTTTTTAGGCAATAAAATATGATCTATCGTTGCATTAAAAAGTTTTGGAATTTGACTACTCCAAGTTCCTCTTTCAAAAGGTGGAAGTACATTTAATGCGTCCCTATGAGAGTTTATTTTTGCAAGTGCTCCATGACGCATAGTTGCATTAAAATCACCTGCAATAATAGCCTTTGGATATTTCGAAGCCAGTTGATTATGAATGATATTTAAATCTTGTTCCCAGACTTCCATTAAACCCGGCAGAGGAGGAGCAGTATGCAAAGCAATGATATCTGGTAAATTTTGTTTTCTCGAATGTAATACAATTGTCCCGAATCGTGTTGTATGAAAAGTTTCAGCTTTTGTATAGAAACCATAACTTTTCTTGACAATCACAGTAACAGGAGCTATTCCACTGTCAGTAGGTGGAGAAGTGAAAATATCATAGTTGCTTATAGAAAGTCCGACTTGTTGAAACAATAGTTGGATTTGCTGATTTCCTTGCTCTTCTCTAATGTTGGTAGCTAGTTCAGGGAATATAGCGATATCGGCATTGAAATTGCTAAAAATTCGCTCAATATGTTGTGCTTCTATTTGATTAGCGACGTTCCAAGTTACTAATTTTAAGGTTTTAGTCTTATTTGATGCGGAAGAAAGGATTTTATCTGTTCCAAATAATAGTAATATGAACGATAGTAAGAGCAAGATGCCAGAATAAAAACATATTTGTTTATTTTTCTTGTAAAAAGATAGGGAAAAAAAATACGAAACTTAAAATAGAAGCTATAGTTGCAGTAGTTAAGGGGAATGCATAAACCTGTGCCAAGATAGGCCTGGTAGATAGCCAAATATTAAGATTAGAAGATGGGAAAAAAGAATAAGCTATGATAAGGATGGAAAAGAGAATGACAGAAAGGGTAGAGAGAAATGTTTTAATCATTGTATGCGTACCTCGATTTGCAATGGTCGTTCTGAGCTAATTTAACTTTGTTACCTTACTTGGTTGCTATTCTTTGTCTTCTCTATAGATTAAGTACAAGCCAAGTAAAAAAGTCCAGTTTAAGATTGAAATGATTAACAAATTTCGAGATAAAATGTAAGGTTCGTACAATTCTCCTTCAGGTAAAAAAATAGATTGATAGGATAGACATATAATTGCGAGTAGAAATGATAGTAATATGCAGAGTTTTCCTATTACATTAGAGTTCATTTTGTTTGTCCTTTCTTTAGAACTTTTATAGATGGTTTCCATGTCCAGATTGGGCTACCAAATAACAAAACTAGAGAATGAAAGATTTTCATGATGGACCCCTCCTTGCTTTTTTATTTATAGATAGTATACAATAAAAACAAGAGTTTTCACATATGACAAGTTTTTTGCGCCTGAAATTTTGTAGAGAAGTAGATGAGATGGGATTACTATAGTCAATTGAAACAAGAACGGGACAAAAGAGCCTCGAAAAAAGTATTGCAACTTGGTAATACCTTTTTGAGGTGCTTTTTGATATGAGCCCATGTTTTCTCAATAGGATTGTACTCAGGTGAGTAGGGAGGAAGAGGTAAAAGTTTATGCCCAAACTCTTCACACAAGACTTCTAGCTTCCCCATTTTATGGAATCTTGCATTATCCATAATAATAACCGATGGTGTATTTAATGTTGGTAAGAGAAACTTCTGAAACCAAGCTTCAAAAAAGTCGCTCGTCATCGTCTCTTCGTAAATCATTGGAG
Organism: Streptococcus sp. Marseille-Q5986; assembly: GCF_946902915.1. Classification (GTDB taxonomy): domain Bacteria; phylum Bacillota; class Bacilli; order Lactobacillales; family Streptococcaceae; genus Streptococcus. The sequence continues at coordinate 167,756 of NZ_CAMPPY010000001.1, forward strand.
CGATTAACTCACCATTTGTTAGCCCTGCAACCAAAGAAATCCTCTGATATCTTCTTCCAGATACTTTACCTCTTATTATCTGACCTTTTAATGAGCGACCATATTCTCGATAAAAATAAGTATCGAATTACTTGATGGTTTAGCTCTCCTGTTTTCTCTTTTAGCTTTAATCAGCCATAAATGGTATTACGTGAGATTTGGAAAACGTGTGATGCTTCTGTTATACTACCTGTTCGCTCACAATAGGCGAGAACTTTTTTACGAAAATCTATTGAATATGCCATAAGAAGATGATACCACATTGTGTACTATTTTTGGTTCATTTTACTATAGTATAAAAAATTCCTTAACTATGTGATGTAGTTGAGGGATTTTTGATAATATTCATATTTTTGCAAATCTGTTGTTTAAAAAATAATTTTCTAAAATTCAGAAAATTCTATTGACAGAACTTGAAAAAGGGTCTATAATGAATAAAAAACAAAGGAGAATGCTATGAAAACAAGAAAAGTATTGGCTCTTGTGGGAGTAACTTTATTAGCAGCTGGTGTTTTAGCTGCTTGTTCTGGTGGTTCTGGTGCTAAAGGTGAGCAGACTTTTGCATTTACTTACGAGACAGACCCAGATAATCTCAACTACTTAACAACTGGTAAGGCAGCAACTGCTGACATTACTAGTAATGTGATTGATGGATTGCTTGAAAATGATAAATACGGGAACCTTATTCCCTCAATGGCAGAGGACTGGTCAGTTTCTAAGGATGGATTGACCTACACTTATAAGATTCGTCAGGATGCCAAGTGGTACACATCTGAGGGCGAAGAGTATGCTCCTGTTAAGGCTCAGGACTTTGTGACAGGTCTTAAATATGCAACAGATAAGAAAGCAGAAGCCCTTTACTTGGTACAAGATTCAATCAAAGGTCTGGATGCTTATGCTAAAGGGGAAATTAAAGATTTCTCTCAAGTTGGGATTAAAGCCCTTGACGATCAAACGGTCCAATACACTTTGAACAAACCTGAAAGCTTTTGGAATTCAAAAACAACCATGGGTGTGCTTGCGCCAGTTAATGAAGAGTTTTTGAACTCAAAAGGGGATGATTTTGCTAAAGCAACAGATCCAAGCAGTATCTTGTATAATGGTCCTTATTTGTTGAAATCTATTGTGACCAAATCCTCTGTTGAATTTGCAAAAAATCCGAACTACTGGGATAAGGATAATGTTCATATTGACAACGTTAAATTGTCATTCTGGGATGGTCAAGACACTAGTAAACCTGCAGAAAACTTTAAAGATGGTAGTCTTTCAGCAGCTCGTCTCTATCCAACAAGTGCAAGTTTCGCAGAGCTTGAGAAGAGTATGAAAGACAATATTGTCTATACTCAACAAGACTCGACTACGTATCTAGTAGGAACAAATATTGACCGTCAGTCCTATAAATATACTTCTAAGACTAGCGACGAACAAAAGACATCTACTAAAAAGGCTCTCTTGAACAAAGATTTCCGTCAGGCTATTGCCTTTGGATTTGACCGTACAGCCTATGCCTCTCAGTTGAATGGAGAAACTGGAGCAAGCAAAATCTTGCGTAATCTCTTTGTGCCACCAACATTTGTTCAAGCAGATGGGAAAAACTTTGGCGATATGGTCAAAGAGAAATTAGTAATCTATGGGGATGAGTGGAAGGATGTTAATCTAGCCGATTCACAAGATGGTCTCTACAATCCAGAAAAAGCCAAGACCGAATTTGCTAAAGCTAAATCAGCTTTACAGGCAGAAGGCGTGACATTCCCAATTCACCTAGATATGCCAGTTGACCAGACAGCAACTACAAAAGTTCAACGTGTCCAATCTATGAAACAATCCTTGGAAGCAACTTTAGGAACTGATAATGTCGTAATTGATATTCAACAACTACAAAAAGATGAAGTCTTGAATATTACCTACTTTGCTGAAACAGCAGCTGGCGAAGACTGGGATATTTCAGATAATGTCGGTTGGGGGCCTGACTTTGCCGATCCATCAACCTACCTTGATATTATCAAACCATCTGTAGGAGAAAGTACTAAAACATATTTAGGATTTGACTCAGGGGAAGATAATGTAGCTGCGAAAAAAGTAGGTCTATATGACTACGAAAAATTGGTTACTGAGGCTGGTGATGAGGCTACAGATGTTGCTAAACGCTATGATAAATACGCTGCAGCCCAAGCTTGGTTGACAGATAGTGCTTTGATTATTCCAACTACATCTCGTACAGGGCGTCCAATCTTGTCTAAGATGGTACCATTTACAATACCATTTGCATTGTCAGGAAATAAAGGTACAAGTGAACCAGTCTTGTATAAATACTTGGAACTTCAAGACAAGGCAGTTACTGCAGATGAATACCAAAAAGCTCAAGAAAAATGGATGAAAGAAAAAGCAGAATCCAATAAAAAAGCGCAAGAAGAACTTGCCAAACATGTCAAATAAAGGTAAAGAAGTTGGTTTGTAGCCGACTCTTTTATACTCTTCGAAAATCTCTTCAAACCAGCCTTGCCGTATATATGTGACTGACTTCGTCAGTCTTATCTACAACCTCAAAACAGTGTTTTGAACAACCTGCGACTAGCTTCCTAGTTTGCTCTTTGATTTTCATTGAGTATAAAAGTGCTCCAGGCCATATTTTACACAGCAATAGTCTTCTAAAAATAGACAGAAATCATTGTAAAGGCTATCAAAAAGGAGTATAATGAGTGCAAGACATTTCGGAGGTGAAAGATGCTAGAAGTAAGAAGTCTAGAAAAAAGTTTCGGTTCCAAGCAAGTCTTGTTTGGTGTCAATTTTCAGGCAAGTCCAGGAAGGATTCTGGGTTTGGTCGGAAAAAATGGTGCTGGGAAAACAACGATTTTCCACAGTATGTTAAAGTTTTTAGAGTACCAAGGAGAGATCAGTCTGGATGGGCAGGATATTCGTCAGGAGACCTATGCTCGGATTGGTTATCTGCCTGAGGAACGCAGTCTTATGCCTAAATTGACAGTCCTTGAACAAGTTCGCTATTTGGCGACTCTAAAAGGCATGGATGCCAAGGAGGTCAAGGAAAAACTCCCTCAATGGATGAAGAGGTTGGAAGTGAAAGGAAAGCTGACAGATAAAATTAAGAGTCTGTCAAAAGGAAATCAGCAGAAGATTCAGCTCATCATTACTCTGATTCATGAACCAGACTTGATTATCTTGGATGAGCCTTTCAGTGGTTTGGACCCAGTCAATACAGAATTGCTCAAACAAGTCATTTTGCAGGAAAAAGAGCGCGGAGCAACCATTATCTTCTCGGACCATGTCATGACCAACGTCGAGGAGCTTTGTGACGATATTCTCATGATCCGAGATGGTCGTGTGGTCTTGTATGGACCAGTTCAGGATGTCCGCAATCAATACGGGAAAACACGTCTCTTTGTTTCAAGTGAACGAAGCAAGGAAGAATTGGAAAACCTTCCTCATGTCAAACAGGTTAGTTTGACCAAACAAGGCAGTTGGAAATTGATTTTAGAGGATGAGAGCGCCGGAAGGGAACTCTTCCCAATCTTGACTCAGGGGCAATATATCGCAACCTTTGACCAACAAGCGCCAACAATCGATGAAATCTTTAAACTAGAATCAGGGGTGGAAGTATGAGAAATATGTGGGTTGTAATGAAGGAAACCTATCTTCGACACATCAAGTCGTGGAGTTTCTTCTTTATGGTGATTTCACCATTCTTGTTTATCGGTCTATCTGGAGGAATTGGCTATCTCCAGGGTTCTTCAATGGCTAAAAATGATGAAGTGGCAGTAGTGACAACAGTGCCATCTGTAGCAGAAGGACTGAAGAATGTAAATGGTGTTAACTTTGACTATAAAGATGAAGCAAGTGCCAAAGAAGCGATTAAAGATGAAAAATTAAAAGGCTATCTGACCATTGATCAAGAAGATAGTGTTCTAAAGGCAGTTTATCATGGCGAAACGTCGCTTGAAAATGAAATTAAATTTGCAGTTACAGGTACCCTCAATGAACTGCAAAATCAGCTTAATCGTTCAACGGCCTCCTTGTCTCAAGAGCAGGAAAAACGCTTAGCGCAGACGATTCAATTCACAGAAAAGATTGATGAAGCCAAGGAAAATAAAAAGTTTGTTCAAACAATTGCAGCAGGCGCCTTAGGATTCTTTCTTTATATGATTCTGATTACCTATGCGGGTGTAACAGCTCAGGAAGTTGCCAGTGAAAAAGGTACCAAAATTATGGAAGTCGTCTTTTCTAGCATAAGGGCTAGTCAGCGCGGATGATGGCTCTATTTCTAGTGATTTTAACGCATATAGGGATTTATGTTGTAGGTGGTCTGGCAGCCATTCTGCTCTTTAAAGATTTGCCATTCTTGGCTCAGTCTGGTATTTTGGATCATTTGGGAGATGCATTCTCACTGAATACATTGCTCTTTATTTTGGTCAGTCTCTTTATGTATGTAGTCTTGGCTGCCTTTCTAGGTTCTATGGTTTCTCGTCCTGAGGATTCAGGAAAAGCCTTGTCGCCTTTGATAATTTTGATTATGGGTGGTTTTTTTGGAGTGACAGCTTTAGGTGCAGCTGGTGACAATCTCATCTTGAAGATTGGTTCTTATATTCCCTTTATTTCGACCTTCTTCATGCCATTTAGAACGATTAATGGCTATGCAGGGGGAGCAGAGGCATGGATTTCACTTGCTATTACAGTGATTTTTGCGGTGCTAGCAACAGGATTTATCGGACGCATGTATGCTAGCCTGGTCCTTCAAACAGATGATTTAGGGATTTGGAAAACCTTTAAACGTGCCTTAGCTTATAAATAGAAGAGCCTCGCGAAAGCGAGGTTTTTTAGAGATGAAAAGAGTGAATTCAAGAAAAATATTTTTCATATCTATTGACTTTTAGGGATGAAATTTGGTATGATAGTAGACGGTATTGTTTACCCCATTTGTAAGGCCCCGGAACCTTTCAAATACCCCGCGGACCGGAACATCCGCCCTGTAAACAAAAACGATATTCATATAGGAGAAATCATGAACAAAACTACATTCATGGCTAAACCAGGCCAGGTAGAACGCAAATGGTACGTTGTTGACGCAACTGATGTACCTCTTGGACGCCTTTCAGCAGTTGTTGCTAGCGTACTTCGCGGAAAAAACAAACCAACATTTACACCACATACTGATACAGGTGACTTCGTAATCGTTATCAATGCTGAAAAAGTTAAATTGACTGGTAAAAAAGTAACTGATAAAATCTACTACACTCACTCAAACCACCCAGGTGGATTGAAATCAATCTCTGCTGGTGAACTTCGTTCTAAAAATGCAGTACGTTTGATTGAAAAATCAGTTAAAGGTATGCTTCCACACAATACTCTTGGTCGCGCTCAAGGTATGAAATTGAAAGTATTCGTTGGAGCTGAGCACACTCACGCTGCACAACAACCAGAAGTTCTTGATATTTCAGGACTTATCTAAGGAAAGGAACAATAAAGTATGTCACAAGCACAATATGCAGGTACTGGACGTCGTAAAAACGCTGTTGCACGCGTTCGCCTTGTTCCAGGAACTGGTAAAATCACTGTTAACAAAAAAGATGTTGAAGAGTACATCCCACACGCTGACCTTCGTCTTGTCATCAACCAACCATTCGCAGTTACTTCAACTGTAGGTTCATACGACGTTTTCGTTAACGTTGTAGGTGGTGGATACGCTGGTCAAGCAGGAGCTATCCGTCACGGTATCGCTCGTGCCCTTCTTCAAGTTGACCCAGACTTCCGCGATTCATTGAAACGCGCAGGTCTTCTTACACGTGACTCACGTAAAGTTGAACGTAAGAAACCAGGTCTTAAGAAAGCTCGTAAAGCATCACAATTTAGTAAACGTTAATTCGAAAGAATTACTATACTTATACAGAGCACCTTTCGGGGTGCTCTTTTTTATACTTTCTTATTAAATTGGTGCAATTGACACAGTTGTTGCGACTTTAGTCGCCTACAAATGTGGCTGCAACATGACAAGGTCAGTTGCCTCAAAACGTTAATCAATACGATTATATCAACGTTTACAGACATTCAAGAATTTTCTCTTGGATGTCTTTTTGTTTTAAAAATCTAAAGTTCATCCCATATTCACCCCATCAATTTTTTAAGCTACAAAATGCAATATCACCTACGGTCTGATTGACTTTATCTTTGGTATTAACAATTTCTTTATCACTATGAGTAAGAGCTTCTGAAATGATCTCAAGCGCCACACCAGCTCGTTTTACTGGTGTGGCGCTTTGAATATTATGTTTGCCCATAGTATTTTGTGTTATAATATAGAAACTATACAGAAAATAAAAGAATCTCTTTAAATTCTGTAAATTTCACTTTGTTTCAACATGAGAAAATGTTGAATATAGATAATGACGGGAGATGATTTACAATAATCAGTTTAGAGCTGTTGTCTGAAGAAAATAGTCTAGACGTCTATTCTTTTGAAAAAGAAAATCGAGAGTATTTTGAACGAAATTTACCTCCTAGACCAGCTAACTATTTTGATTCAGACGGTTTTAAAGAAATTACAAGGGAATTGTTAACGGAGCAAGATAATCATGATGCATACATGCATCTTATTAGAGATTCGCAAGGTGTTATGGATAGAAGAATCAATCTAAGTGTCTTAGAGAGTGATTGAAATACAGTAGAACTTGGGTATAGGATTGGTGAAAATGTTACTAACTTAGGCTATGCCAGCGAAGTGGTTAAACTCGTTTTAGAAAAAGCCTTCACGACTTATGGTTTAAATAGAATTATTGCAGGAACGGCAACAGATAACCTGGCTTCTCAGAGAGTACTTTTTAAAAATGGCTTCACCTTTAGTAGGATTATAGAAAATGACTTACAAATTCATAATGAGTGGGTTCATACAGCAGTATTTGAGATAACGAGGGCATAATATCATCATTTCTAGTCTATTGATAAGGCTGATGGAGTCATCAATCTTTCCAGGCATTCAAGAGGACTTGTACTGCCCCCCAAAAAGTTAGATAAAAAATTTAAGTAAAGGATTTAGTTCTGTATTGTACAGGGGTAAGTCCTTTTAGTTTGACTTTAATTCGTTTGTTGGAATAAAAGATGTAATTGATAATCGCCTTTTCAAAACCATAAAACATCTCTGATTCTAAAATGCCAAAGAAAAATTCCATCATGCCATTGTCAGGGCTGTTGCCTTTGCGTGATATAGAGGATTGAATGCCTTTACTCTCTAAAAATTGATGGTAAGAAATGTGTCGATATTGTTAGCCTTATCGCTGGGGGGAGATAAAATGATAATAGATTACGAAAATACTTCACAAGGAAACTTTCCTTATGAAGTATTTTATGGAAAATTGTGCACTTAATTTGATAATTCAAGAGATAAAAAAATTTAAAAGGTCATTTCTCCCTTAAAATGACTAAAAATTTTTAATCTATTAAATACATTGAATTAATAAAAGGATTGCAATAGCAAAAAACAAAGAAATAAATATAAATTAAAGAAAATCAGTTGCTTTTTAAAAAGAAATTAGAGTATTTTTTGGAGATACTCTTGGATGGTTTTGGGGCCTGTTTTGGAAGAGAAGCGCTCAAGGACTTGCCCATCTTGGCCAATGAGAAACTTAGCGAAATTCCATTCAATTTGTTTTCCTAGCGGGGCAGCTTTTTGGTCTTTTAGCCAAACATAAAGAGGACCTGCTTCCTTGTCGTTAACCTTGACCTTGGTAAAGCGAGGAAAAGTTGTCTAATAGTGTAGGCTACAGAAACGATTGATTTCCTCTGAGCTGCCTGGGGCTTGTCCCATAAATTGATTGCAAGGGAAATCTAGGATTTCAAAGCCTTGATTTTGATGGCGTTCGTAGAGTTCTTGGAGCTCTCGGTACTGGGGCGTTAAACCACATCCAGTAGCGGTATTGACTTTGCTACGATAGTTATCCATTGGAGTTGCTTGGTTATTTTGCTTCATAACGGGAAAATCATATATACTTGTCATGAGCGCCTCTTTTCTTTTTCTACATTGTAACAGTTTTTCTTTTTGTCGTCGAGTCGGATAGGAGATGTTGTTGAAAAATAGGTCCCTGATATAATAGAAATCGTTTACAAATAACTTTAAAAATGGTATGATTTAATTAAACCGGTTTACTTAGTTGCTATAAATCTCTAATCTGAGATTTAGTTCCTATTGATTTTACAATATGTTTCTTGGAGGGTACATGCAAACAAAAACAAAGAAACTCATTGTGAGTTTATCTTCACTTGTTTTATCAGGATTTTTATTAAACCATTATCTGACAGTTGGAGCGGAAGAAACGATTACGAATACCATTCAGCAAAGCCAGAAGGAAGTTCAGTATCAGCAAAGGGATACCAAAAATTTAGTTGAAAATGGTGATTTTAGTCAGACGGAGAACGGAAGCAGTCCTTGGACAGGAAGCAAAGCCCAGGGGTGGTCAGCTTGGGTAGACCAGAAGAATAGTTCTTCAGATGCATCAACTCGAGTTATTGAAGCCAAGGATGGGGCTGCCACTATCTCAAGTTCTGAGAAACTAAGGGCAGTGGTTCACCGTATGGTCCCTATTGAAGCTAAGAAAAAGTATAAACTGCGTTTCAAGATTAAAACAGATAATAAAGTCGGGATTGCTAAGGTTCGTATCATTGAGGAAAGTGGTAAGGGCAAGCAACTGTGGAGTTCTGCAACGACGTCAGGAACAAAGGATTGGCAGACCATTGAAGCAGACTATAGCCCGACTTTAGATGTTGATAAAATCAAGCTGGAGTTATTCTATGAAACAGGAATTGGGACTGTTTCCTTTAAGGATATTGAGCTGGTAGAGGTAGCAGAGCAGTCTTCTGAGGATTCTCAAACAGATAAACAGCTTGAGGAAAAGATTGATTTACCAATTGGGAAAAAACATATCTGTGCTCTTGCAGACTATACTTATAAGGTGGAAAATCCTGACTTTGCTTCAGTCAAAAATGGAATTTTAGAACCTCTTAAGGAAGGGACAACCAATGTCATTGTCAGTAAAGATGGCAAGGAAGTGAAAAAGATTCCTTTGAAAATTCTAGCCTTTGTTAAGGATGTATACACAGACCGTTTGGATGACTGGAATGGCATCATCGCTGGGAATCAATACTATGATTCTAAAAATGAACAGATGGTCAAGTTAAACCAGGAACTGGAAGGAAAGGTGGCTGATAGCCTATCCAGTATTTCAAGTCAGGCGGGCCGCTCCTATTTGTGGGAAAAATTTTCAAATTATAAAACGTCTGCGAATCTAACTGCCACTTATCGGAAATTGGAGGAGATGGCCAAGCAAGTGACCAATCCTTCTTCTCGTTATTATCAAGATGAAACCGTCATTCGAACAGTCAGGGATTCCATGGAATGGATGCATAAACATGTCTACAATAGTGAAAAGAGCATTGTTGGGAACTGGTGGGATTATGAAATCGGTACACCTCGTGCCATCAACAATACCTTGTCTCTGATGAAAGAATACTTCTCTGATGAGGAAATTAAAAAATATACAGATGTGATTGAAAAATTTGTTCCAGATCCCGAACATTTCCGAAAGACGACTGATAACCCATTTAAGGCCCTAGGTGGAAACTTAGTGGATATGGGAAGGGTAAAAGTGATAGCTGGTTTGCTGCGCAAGGATGACCAAGAAATTTCTTCTACCATTCGTTCGATTGAGCAAGTGTTTAAGTTGGTAGACCAAGGTGAAGGTTTTTATCAAGATGGATCCTATATCGACCACACCAATGTTGCCTATACGGGTGCTTATGGGAATGTCTTGATTGATGGTCTGTCTCAACTGTTGCCAGTCATTCAAAAGACCAAGAGTCCAATCGATAAAGATAAAATGCAAACCATGTACCACTGGATTGATAAATCGTTTGCTCCTTTATTAGTGAATGGAGAGCTGATGGATATGAGTCGTGGACGCTCTATCAGTCGTGCAAATAGCGAGGGGCACGTGGCCGCAGTAGAAGTGTTAAGAGGGATTCACCGGATAGCGGATATGTCTGAAGGAGAAACCAAACAACGTTTGCAGAGTCTTGTGAAGACCATTGTTCAATCGGATAGTTATTATGATGTCTTTAAGAATTTGAAGACTTATAAGGATATCAGTTTGATGCAATCCTTGTTAAGCGATGCTGGAGTCGCAAGTACTCCAAGAACAAGTTACCTATCTGCCTTTAATAAGATGGATAAAACAGCTATGTACAATGCAGAGAAAGGATTTGGATTTGGCTTGTCACTCTTTTCCAGTCGTACCTTGAATTACGAACACATGAACAAGGAAAACAAACGTGGTTGGTATACGAGTGATGGGATGTTCTATCTTTACAATGACGATTTGAGTCACTATAGCGATGGCTACTGGCCAACAGTCAATCCATATAAGATGCCTGGTACGACAGAGACGGACGCTAAGAGATTGGATAGCGATACAGGTAAAGTTCTACCGTCTGCTTTCGTTGGAACGAGCAAACTAGATGAGGCCAATGCGACAGCAACCATGGATTTCACTAACTGGAATCAAACACTGACTGCTCATAAGAGCTGGTTTATGCTGAGGGATAAGATCGCCTTTTTAGGAAGCAATATTCAAAATACTTCAACAGATGCTGCTGCAACTACAATTGACCAGAGAAAACTGGAATCAAGTGATCCATATAAAGTCTATGTCAACGATAAAGAGGCCTCCCTCACGGAACAAGAAAAGGATCATCCTGAAACCCAAAGTGTCTTTTTAGAATCGTCCGATTCGAAAAAGAATATTGGTTACTTTTTCTTTAAGAAGAGTTCAATCAGTATGAGTAAGGCTTTGCAAAGGGGATCTTGGAAGGATATCAATGAAGGGCAGTCAGACAAGGAAGTTGAAAATGAATTTCTTACGATTAGTCAGGTTCATAAGCAAAGTGGGGATTCTTATGGCTATATGCTCATCCCTAATGTGGACAGAGCGACCTTTAATCAAATGGTAAAAGAGCTAGAAAGTAGCCTCATCGAAAATAGCGAAAATCTTCAGTCTGTTTATGATGCCAAACAAGGAGTTTGGGGAGTCGTAAAATACGATGATTCCGTCTCTACTATTTCCAACAAATTCCAAGTCTTGAAGCGTGGAGTCTATACCATTCGAAAAGAAGGGGATGACTATAAGGTTGCCTACTACAATCCTGAAACCCAGGAATCAGCGCCAGATCAGGAAGTCTTTAAAAAGTTAGAACAAGCAGCTCAACCACAAACTCAGGATTCAAAAGAAAAGGAAAAATCTGAAGAAGAAAAAAAGAACCATTCGGATCAAAAGAATCTCCCTCAGACAGGAGAAGGTCAGTCAATCTTGGCAAGTCTAGGGCTCTTGCTACTTGGGACGGTTTATCTATTCCGTAGAGGAAAGAACAATTGATATGCTCATCATCTAGATGAATCACATGGAACTGTGGAAAATAGAAAAAATCCGAAGAAGACCAAACATCTTCGGATTTTTCTTTTAAAAAAGAACCTAGGACAATAGTCTCTTATCCCCAAAAAAGCAACGGATTTGCCGTTGCTTTTTGCATGGTTACGATAGTCTTGGTAAAATAGAATTGCACAATAAACCATTTAGAAAGGCTATCTCATGTATATTCACTATAACACAATTCAAACAACTTTACCACTAGAAATCCGTTCTTTCTTGCCACAAGACATCTCGTCCTTACTATTGAAAAAGTGGTGAATACCTTGGAAGATCGTCATTTCCCTACCTTCTATCATGCCTCTGGTCACCCGTCTTAGCACCCTAAAATACTTGTATCTACTCTTTTATTTGCCTCTTCACAAGGGATTTTCTCTGCTCGAAAAATTGAAAAAATGATGATTGAAAATCTCGCCATGCAGTACCTAACAGGGCAGTTGGTTGTTAGCTATCGCACCATCAAGCGTTTTCGTGTCGCCGAAGGGATGGAAGAACTCATTCGTGATCTTTTCATCGACCTCAATCTTCGTTTAAAAATGGAAGAGTTAGTGATCTTAGATTGTTTGTGTATTGACGGGACTAAGATTGAAGCCAATGCCAACAAGTATCGTTTCGTGTGGAAAAAAGCAAGGGACAAGTTTTCCGTCAAACTGCAAGAACAGATACAGATGCCACTTTTATGCGGATGAAAGAAGATCATATGAAAAATGACCCACTCAAGGCTGCTTATCATCTTCAAATCGCTACTGAAAACCAATTTCTTCTTCACTATGATGTCTTCTCAAATCCGACAGATACCAAGACTCTTCTCCCCTTACTTGAAACCCCTAAAGACAGTTGTCGCAGATGCTGGATATGGAAGTGAAGAGAGCCTCCTTCGTTTAGATGAAAAGGAGGTGAACCATCTGATGAAATATGCCATGTTTGATCAGGAACAGAAGAGAGGGGATACACAGTCAGCTAGAAACTTAGGGAATTGGTACTATAATGGCAAGGAGGATAGCTATACACATCCTGATGGTTGGTGTTATCGTTTTCGCCCCATCAAACATCAGAAAACAGAGACGGACTTTCAAGAGGAAATCAAGGTTTACTATGCTGATGAATCTGAATCAGCTCCTCAAAAGGGACTGTATAGGAATGAACGCTATCAGCACTTAAAAACTAAAGAATGCCAGGCGCTTTTATCTCCCCAAGGTAGACAGATTTTCGCTCAACGTAAGATTGATGTGGAACCTGTTTTTGGACAGATAAAGGCTTGTTTGGGGTACAAGAGAGGGAATCTGAGAGGGATGCGTCAAGTGAGAATTGACATGGGATTGGTACTTATGGCAAATAAGCTCCTAAAATACAATAAGAGAGCCCTTAAAATGAAAAAGCTAGAGTTCTGCAATTGGAAATCTCTAGCTTTTTTGTGGTTGAGAACTATTTTGTCCTAGGTTCTTTATTCTGTTTCTTCTTCAGTCTCTATTTCAGTGATTTGGACTTTTACCTTGGTAACACGTCCGTTTTTCACCTTGTCATTGGTTAGGATGATTTGTTTGTTTTGGCTGACCAATTCATAACTGAGTTTTTCAGTTGTTGGGATCATTCCCACACCCGTCAAATAATAACCGGCGATGGTATCAACATCATCACTTTCCAGTTCTACATCAAAGTAGTCATTAAAATCATTAAGATTCATGGTACCTTGAACGATATAGGTGTCTTCTCCTATTTGATGGACTTCAATTTCAGCCTTGTCAGTCTCATCATCAATCTCACCAACAATTTCTTCTAAGAGGTCTTCCAGAGTTACCAAACCAGCCATTCCACCGTATTCATCTAGTAAGATGGCCATTTGATTTTGGGTATTTCGAAGTTCTTTAAGAAGATCGTCCACAAAGATAGTCTCAGGAACAAACAGTGGCGTTTGGAGAATTCGTTTCCAGACAATATTGTCAAAACCATCCACAAAAGCGGCATTCAACAAGCGCTTGGTGTGAATCAAACCAATAACATTATCCTTATCACCATCATAAACAGGGATACGTGAGAAATTTTGCTTTAAAATACTCTCGATAATCGTTTGACTGTCATCCTGAATATCTACCATAAAGGCATCTGTTCGAGGCACCATTAGCTCACGAGCCATTAGTTCATCTAAAGAAAAGACTCCCTGTAGCATTTCAATCTCATCTGCATCCAGTGTTTCTTCACTATTGGTAAGCATGTACTCTATTTCATCACGTGTCATCTTTTCATCAGCATCATCAAAGGTCATTGGCGTCACACGGCTCAATAGATTAGTTGAGGCTGATAGGAGCCAAACAAAGGGACTGACAATTTTCCCCAAACCAATAATGACTGGCGCTGTTCGGATAGCCAAGGAATCTTTCAGATTTAGAGCAATTCTCTTGGGATAGAGTTCCCCAAAAACAATGGAAATATAGGTCAAAAACGCTAAAGATAGAAAACTTGCAATAGCGGAAGCTGTTTCACTGTTCCCTATCCAAGAGGCAATTTCGCGTCCTAGAGTCTCCGCTAAACTGGCCCCAGACAAGATGGTAATTAAAGTGATACCAACTTGAATCGTTGATAAAAAGTGGTTAGGATTTTCAAGTACCTTTAACAAACGGATGTAAGGTTTGTCTCCCTCTTCTGCCTTTTGTTCTACTCGGGAACGGTTTAGTGACACCATTGCCATCTCAGTGGCTGAGAAAAAAGCATTTAACAAGGTCAAGATAAATAATAATACAAACTGTAGCAACAAATTCTGACTGCTCGGGTCTTCCATAGTCCTTCTCCTAAAATAGTATCTTGTGTTTTATTATATCATAAAATTCTTCAGGATTCACATTATTTTTCATTTAAACAACAACTCCCCTGCCTCTAGAAAACAAAGGAGATGTTTTTATAATATCTATTATTTCTAATCCGTCACCGTTACTTGACCCGTTTGGTAATCAAGCTGGATCCCCTTTTGAACATTTGGGATTAGCACGTTGAACTCCAATTCGCCATCCGAAGATTTGGCTTCGATTTGTGAAGCGTATGGAACTAGGTCCTCATTTGTCGCATAGTGGAGCGTCACCCGATAACGGACCCTCTTATTTTTGTCCAAGGCTTTTCTGACCAAACTCTCATAGTAGTTCTGACCTGTCGAATCCTCAGCCTGTGCTTGGTTTGCCCAAGCTGTCTGAACAGCAATATTTTTAGGATTACTTGTTGAGGCATCAAAACCATCCAAACCACCGATTAAGGCATAACCTAACAAGTGACCTCTATCGACCGCATGGGTATAAGTACCCTTTAGATTCTTAACCTGATGCCAGCCTGGAGGAGTCCACGAAGTCGAACCATTCCCAGTTTCTTCACGATTCTTGTACTGGCGTGTTGCCTTAGACAAGAGAGCATTTGCTACAGTTGGTACGGTTGCCTTGCCCACTGTCTTTGTTTTATTATCGGCGTATGTTTTACTTGAAACCTTGGCATCTAGATTGGTTTTATTGCCATTGATAACAAAGGCCCCTGCTCCATTCCACTCGAGCTCCCCCTTGATTTGGTTCTTAATTGACTCAGTTAAGACACTTTCAGCCAGCTCCTGACTGGGAGCTTCTGAAGCTTGTTTTTTCTGACTAAGCTTGGTTTTGGGACTATTAGCTGTCGACTGCATCTGCTTGATATAATAGCTCCCTGCAGACAAAAGCAATAACACTAGCAGTCCGATTAGTGTCTGTCTTGTTTTTTTGTTCATATTTCTCCCTCTTTAGAAAAAGGCTGGCCTCCCAGTCTAATTTCCTGTAAATTTGCTAATCAATTCCTGCCACTTTGCCGGAGACAGGATAGCCCATGGATCTTGACCCTTGCCCAAGATTCCATAACCGACCATTAAACCGATTCCTAGGGCTAGAACGCCTAAAATCAGTACCAGAATGACTAAAAGTAAACGCTTGATTACGTAGACTGATTTCTTATTCATCTTCATCATTTGCCTCAATCCGCTGAATCTTAGCACCTAGCTGAGCTAACTTCTCATGGAAGCGATCGTAACCTCTATCAAGGTGGACTAATTTACCGACGACTGTTTCTCCTTGCGCCACCAAACCTGTCAGAATCAAGGCCGCACTAGCGCGAAGGTCCGTTGATAGAACTTCTGCTCCCTGCAAAGCTTGTCCACCAACAATACGAGCTGTATCACGGATAATCTCAGAATGCAAACCCATACGGCGCATTTCTTCTAAGTGTTGGAAGCGATTTTCGAAAACTGTCTCCACCATGGTGGATTCCCCTTTTGCGACGGTCATCAGAGCTGTAAATTGAGCCTGCATATCTGTTGGAAATCCTGGGTGGGGCAAGGTTTTCACATGGACAGCCTTGAGATTTTCTAGTTGAGAGCGAACTCGAATTCCTTCAGTCTCCTCTGTTACTTCCACTCCCATTTCAAGCAATTTGGCAATCAAGGGACGGTTGTGCTCCCAGACAGCGTCTCGAATCAAGACATCACCACCAGTCATGGCAGCAGCTACCATAAAGGTTCCTGCTTCGATACGGTCTTGGACTACATTGTGAGTCGTACCATGAAGTTTCTCAACACCGGTAATGGTAATGGTCTCTGTACCAGCACCCTTAACCTTAGCTCCCATTTCATTGAGGAGAATGGCTAGATCCACAATCTCAGGCTCACGCGCAGCATTTTCAATCACTGTCACCCCATCAGCTAGGGTCGCTGCCATCATCAAGTTCTGCGTAGCACCAACACTTGGGAAGTCCATGTAGATATGGGCACCATGTAAGCGATCAGCCTTAGCTTCGATGTAACCCGCCGTCTGACTTATCTTAGCCCCCATAGCTTCCAGACCTTTCAAATGAAGATCAATAGGACGGCTACCAATGGTACAACCACCTGGCATGGACACCTTGGCATGACCTACACGGGCAAGGATTGGTCCCAAGACAACGATGGAAGCGCGCATCTTGCTGACATACTTGTAAGGGGCTTCTTCAGTGATATCGCCAGTCGCATCCACCTCGACAAGATGAGCCTCCTCATCAAAATCTACCTTGGCATTCAAACCACGAACCACCTGATTCATAGTGAAAACATCTGACAAGATAGGAGCATTCTGCAAGACGGTCTTTCCATCACTGGCTAGAATAGTCGCTGCTAACAAGGGCAAGACTGCATTTTTTGCACCTTCAATCGTAACACTTCCTACCAGACGATTATCGCCACCTTGAACCACAATTTTTTCCATACTTATTTCCTTTACTCTTGATTTTGTAATAGACTTACTTTCTTTGTAATTCTATTAACTAATTTATTAATAATCCAAGCTAAAATTAGACTAAGGACCAGCACAAAAAATGTAAATATCACATCATTTATTCTGGATGACACAAGTGTTTTTCCTAGCATAGAAATAACTAATCCATGTATCATATATAATTCAAATGATATACTACCTATTAAAATCAAATATATATTTGAAAAATTTATTTTTTTCAAAAAAACAATAATAAAGTAGATTGTAAAAATAATATTATCTAAATTAGCAGCTAACGCGTAACTATAACTATCTTCTAAATGCACATACCTCAACAAAATATCGTATTGATGTGAAATAAAGAGTAACACAGTTACTAAAACAAGTATGATAAAATAATGTCTATCTAAAACTCTATCAATTTTCTCTTGATTTTTAGCCCATATTAAGCCAATAATGAAGGGAAAAACACTATTATACCACCAAAAACCGTAACCTAATTTTATAGCTAAACAAATATAACCAATTATAAGTATTGTATTGATAACAATAGAAATGAACTTATTTTTGAAAAACTTAAACGATATATAAAAAAATGGAACTAGAATTTTAGAAAGTCTCTTAACTAAAAAATTATCTAGATAGTTTTTCTTATTTTCGTTCTGAAAATACAATCCATAGGCTGATAAAAAGAAGAAAATAGAAACGATATAAGTTCCCATATAGGAAAAATTAGAAAATTCATCACCAGATGTAACCCATTGTGACAAATGATGAAATATTATTCCTATAGCTAGAAATCCTCTAAGCCCTGATGTAGATTTAACATTTAGATATTCCTTATTTTGAGGTAACAAATAAATTAATAGCGTTATCAACAATAAGATTATAATATCCATGAATTCTATTTCTCCCTATAAGTTTAATAATATCTTGAAAGTAATTTCTTAAACACGCAAATTATAATAATCCTCTAAGCGCTTCTTGCCATAACTGATATAGGCTGATAAAGAATGAACTCAAGATATAGCCCATCACAATACTAAAGAAGCCGACCAACAAACGAACTTTTTTTGTGTTAGTAGCAGTTACTTTTAAAACCTTTTCCCATCTTACAAGATCTTTTAAAAGGTAAAAACTCAAATAAATAAAGAGTATATGACTACTCAGAGTGAATAATAATTGAACCATTGGACTATTATACCATCTTATCCGCTTACGCGCTAGTTTTCGATTTTTCTACGAATTAGGGATTGTTTTTGAGGTAATCAATCGCATCTTGCAAGGTCTTAACGGGAACGATTTTCATCTCTGTTTTGATCGTTTTAGCAGCTTCTAGAGCTGTTTCATAGTTGCTTTTCGCATCGGGATCTGCTTTTTTTGCTTCCTCGGTGACTGGATTGTCAGGAGCAAAAAAGATGTTGGCTCCCTGACGAGAGGCTGCAACTACTTTTTTATCAATACCTCCAATGTCCCCCACATTACCATCGCGGTCAATGGTTCCTGTACCGGCAACGATACGGCCATTTCTAAGGCCAGGGTCAGCTATTTGGGTATAGATGGCCAGACTAAACATGAGACCTGCACTTGGACCGCCGATACCGGCTGTTGAAAAGCGAATTGGGACATCACTGGTCACTTCTGTACGGTCAATCAAACCGATTCCAATCCCATTTTTTCCATTTTCCAAGCTGATAATCTTACCTTCTGCAGACTTGGTTTGCCCATCCTCTTCATAGGTGACCTTGACGGAGTCCCCTAGTTTTTGAGAATTGACGTAATCAATCAAGTCTTTGGAACTATCAAATGTCTGATCATTGACTGCGGTAACTGTATCAGAGATGTTAAGAATCCCTTTAAAGGTCGAATTATCCGTCACAGTCAAAACATAAACCCCAAGATATTTTAGTTCGATATCCTTACCAGCTGTTTTTAGACCTTGATACTTGGCCATATTTTGTGATGTTTGCATGTAGAATTGATTGATTCGCATAAATTCAATATCGGAAGTTCCACCTGTAGTCTCCTGAGCACTCCGAATATCTGTAAAAGGCGTCAACCACGCATAAATCATATGGGCTAAAGTAGCGTGCTGGACACCAACCGTAACGAATTGATAGGCACCAGCTTCCTTATCTTCTGTGTCATTGACTTTAAGGACTTGGCGAATATCTTCCGAACCACCTGGCACCTCTATATAGTAGGGCAAGGGCACTACAAATGCCAAGAAAGTCACAATCAAGGCCGCAATGACATATAAGGGCCATCTAATCTTTTTTTTCATTTCTTAATTTCCTCCAAAATACTCTCGGGAACATGGCAGGCAATATCTTGACCAAACTTCAAAAGCTCTCTAACACCGGATGAACTGAGATAGAGATGTTCAGGTCGGCTATGTAAATAAATAGTCTCTATATCAGAAGACAGCTGATGATTGTAGTAATCAAAACTAGCTTCATATTGCAAATCCGATGCATTCCTCAACCCCCGTACTAGGAAAGTAGCCCCCAGTCTTTTTGCAACATCAACCACCAATTCATCATAAGAAGACACGACTTCAACATTTTCCAAATGTTTCACAGCCTTTTCTAACCCCCGTTTACGATTTTCTATGGGGAGAAATCCTTGTTTGTGGGGATTAAAAAAAATACCGACATAGAGCTTATCAAAGAGTTTGCTCGCCCGTTCAATCATATCCAGATGCCCATTTGTCATCGGATCAAATGAGCCTGTGAATAAGCCAATCTTATCTGACATAGACTGTCACCTTACTAATTCCATAAATCTTTTCCTTCCAGATACCCAGGCAGGCAATTTCTTCTGGAAGTTCAACGGCCTTATCCGTCTCACACACGACCATGACATCTTCAGAAAAAAGCTCTCTCTCAGCCATTTTTTCAATATCTGCTACAATTTGTTCCTTGGCATAAGGAGGATCTAAGAAAATGAGGTCAAATTCCCCAGATACCTGTTCCAATGCCCTGTCTGCATCCATCTTGAGGAGTTGAAATTTTCCAACTTCCTTGGTCATCTGAATATTTTCAGCCACGATAGCCTGAGCCTTACGGTCTCGCTCCACCAAAACAGCGCTGGACATGCCACGCGATACTGCCTCGATAGATAAACCACCACTACCTGCATAAAGGTCCAAGACTCGTCCCCCTTCAAAGTAGGGACCAATCATGTTAAAAATGGCTCCCCTAACCTTATCCGAAGTGGGCCTTGTCGTCTTGCCTTCTAGTGTCTTGAGGGGACGTCCCCCATAGATTCCTGATACGATTTTCATACCGTTTATTATACCAAATTATGGGCGAAAAGAGAAAGAAAACCGAACCTTGCGGTTCGATTCTCTATAAAATATTTTCGTAAGTATCGCGGACTTCTTGAGGCCAAACACTTGTTTGCACCTCTCCGATGTGTTTCTTGCGAAGTAGGAACATAGCCATACGAGATTGTCCAATTCCTCCACCGATTGTCAATGGGAATAGACCATTCAACAAAGCCTTGTGCCATTCCAATTCTAAGCGGTCTTCATCACCTGTAATTGCAACCTGACGGCGAAGGGTTTCTTCATCTACACGAATCCCCATAGAAGACAACTCAAAGGCTCCATCTAAAGACTCATTCCAGACAAGAATATCACCATTTAGACCCTTGTAGCCATTCTCAGACTCGCTTGTCCAGTCATCATAGTCTGGTGCACGTCCATCGTGCGGTTTACCATCTGGCAACTCGCCACCGATACCAATCAAAAAGACGGCTCCAAATTCTTTACAAATCGCATTTTCACGTTCTTTCGGTGTCAAGTCTGGGTAGCGTTCTACCAACTCTTCTGTATGAATGAAAGTGATTTGTTTTGGCAAGATTGACTCGATGTCATAGCGGGCTTCAACAGCTAACTCCGTCAGGCGAATAGCCTTGTAAATCTTCTCGACGGTTTCTTTTAGGTAGGCAATATTACGTTGTCCATTTGGAATGACCTTTTCCCAGTCCCACTGATCCACAAAGACAGAGTGGGTTGCATCCAGCGAGTCTTCGTCTGGACGAAGGGCTTTCATGTGAACGAAAAGACCTTCCCCCTCACCAAAACCAAAACGAGCCAAAGTATGACGTTTCCATTTGGCAAGGGAGTGCACCACTTCATAAGTAGCATCAGGGAT
This sequence comes from Streptococcus sp. Marseille-Q5986, assembly GCF_946902915.1. Lineage (GTDB taxonomy): Bacteria > Bacillota > Bacilli > Lactobacillales > Streptococcaceae > Streptococcus. The sequence goes on from NZ_CAMPPY010000001.1 coordinate 188,678, forward strand.
TTGGAGAACCTTGACCGATACGGCATTCTCCACACCTGATAAATTATCCTGCATCCCGTCACCGACCCTACTCAAGATAGGACCTTGAACTTCGACAACTTCTAGCTTGTCTTTCAAATACTGGGTAAAAGTGTTTTTGACAAAGGAAATTTCTTCTTGTTGGTGGATAAAACTTTTCTTCATAAGCTACTCCTCAAAAATTTAATTAAAAGCATTATACACCTATTTCCAAGAAAAGGAAAGAGCAAATTTAAAAAAATCAGTGCTCCTTCGAACACTGATGTTAAATACCTTCTAGTCATTGCGACCGAAGATACGTAGAATACTTAGGAAAAGATTGATAAAATCAAGATAGATACTGAGAGCCATTGACACAACCCAACCTGTCGCTACACGGCCTTGTGATTGTTCATAAGCGAGACGAATTCTTTGGTTGTCCCAAGCAATCAACCCTGAGAAAACCAAAACCATGGCTACGCTAATCATATAATCAAAGAAACCACTAGCCAAGAAAATATTGACTATCATAGCAATCAGCAAACCGATGAGAGCTGCCATCATCGCTCGACCAAGACCACTCAAGTCTTTCTTGGTGAAGATACCAACTGCCGCCATGACAAAGAAGAGAAGGGCGCTCGATACAAAGGCAGATAAAACTGTACCTGGAGTATAGAAGGCCACCACAAAACTGAGTGTAAAACCGTTTAAAACAGAGTAAAGCAAAAATACTGGAAGAGCAGCTGGACTATTCTTTAAGGCCATACTACTGGCAACGAAAACCAAGGCCAACTCCGCAAAAGTAGCAATGGTCAACCAGAGACGCCCCTGCATCAAAAAGTAAAGCAACTGAGACTGAAAGACCGTCAACATAAGGCCTGATACCAAAGCAGATAGTCCGATTCCCAGACCAACAAAGGCATAAACCTTAGCGTAAAATTGATTGAGACCTGCACGGTCATGTATAATAGTGTGATTCATCCTTTTCCCCTTTTCTATGAACATCTTTCCTTGATTATAGCAAAAAAAGTTAAAATTAGCTTAAATGAAAAATTAAAATACCGGCTGCAACCGCAACATTGAGACTCTCGGCCTGCCCCTTCATGCTAATATGGGCCAACTGGTCTGCACTTTCAGTCATGAGGGGACTAATTCCTTGACCCTCATTTCCCATGACTAGTACAAAATTTTCTATAGGAGGCAGTTCTCTGTAATCAACAGAATCTTTAGATAGGGTTGTTGCCAGTACTGGAATAGCTGCCTTTTTAGCTTTCTCGAGAAGCGCTTGACTAGACATCCGGTAAATAGGCAGATGGAAATGACTGCCTTGCATGGAACGTAAGGTCTTGAGACTGTAGATATCTGCTGACTTATCTGAAACAATCACTCCAGTAAAACCTGCTGCATCCGCAGTCCGAATGATAGTTCCCACATTACCAGGATCTTGCACATCTTCCAAAAACAAGAATTTACCCTGACTCAAATCAGCTTGTCCTACTTCTTCTTTTTGAACCACCGCAACAATGCCCTGTGGAGTCTGAGAATCCGTCAAATCTAGCAAAATATCCTCTGAAACCCAGACAGTTTGCGGAAAAGCAGCTAACTGATCTCGGTAATTTTCTAAGGCAAAGATTTTCTCAATCGTCACTCCAGCTTGAACAGCTTCTTCAAACAAGTGCCAGCCTTCAATCAAATAGGCTGACTTGCGGTATTTTTTTTGGTGTAATTTCTTGGTATTTTTTACCACAGAATTGGCTTTTGAGGTTATAATAGTCATAGAAATATTATAACACAATCAAAGGGGTTTGGTATGCAAAAGGTTAGAATGATTGCCCAAGGTAGGGTACAGGGAGTCGGCTTTCGTTGGGGTGTTTACAGCTTGGCACTTGAAATTGGTGGCATCACAGGCCGAGTATGGAATAACGACGATGGCACAGTGGAAATTTTAGCCCAAGCAGACTCATCTGCTATCATGGCAAAATTTATCCAAGAAATCCGAAAAGGACCCACACCTTTTTCAAAAGTCAGCTACTTAGATGTCCAACTGAGCAACTTTCCTCCCTATCCTGACTTTAAAATCGCAAATTAGGTCTCCAGAACTATTGTATATTTTGTAAAAAAACAGTAGAATAGAAAGGTATAATTTTTAAAGAAGGAATAAAAACAGTGAAATCTATTAAACGTTTTGCACTCTCAGCTATGGGAGTGGCTATGTTGCTAGTCTTAACTGGCTGTGTCAATGTCGATAAAACCACAGGTCAGCCGACAGGATTTATTTGGAATACCATCGGAGCCCCTATGGCTGAAGCTATCAAGTACTTCGCTACTGATAAAGGTCTAGGCTTCGGTGTCGCTATCATCATCGTAACTATTATCGTGCGCTTGATTATCTTGCCACTTGGTATCTACCAATCATGGAAGGCAACGCTTCACTCTGAAAAGATGAACGCCCTCAAGCACGTCCTTGAGCCACACCAAACGCGTCTCAAAGAAGCAACTACTCAAGAAGAAAAACTCGAAGCCCAACAAGCTCTCTTTGCTGCTCAAAAAGAGCACGGTATCAGCATGTTTGGCGGTGTAGGATGTTTCCCTATCCTCCTTCAAATGCCTTTCTTCTCTGCTATCTACTTTGCTGCCCAACATACTGAAGGTGTTGCTCAAGCAAGCTACCTAGGCATTCCTCTAGGTTCTCCAAGTATGATTTTGGTTGCCTGCGCTGGTGTCCTTTACTATCTTCAATCGCTCCTTTCACTTCACGGGGTAGAAGATGAAATGCAAAGAGAACAAATCAAGAAAATGATTTACATGAGCCCACTCATGATCGTCGTCTTCTCCCTCTTCTCACCAGCTAGTGTCACACTTTACTGGGTTGTCGGTGGTTTCATGATGATTCTCCAACAGTTTATCGTCAACTATATCGTTCGTCCAAAACTTCGCAAAAAAGTCCGTGAAGAACTAGCCAAGAACCCACCAAAAGCAAGTTCAGCATCAACTACAGGCGGGCGAAAAGATATTACTCCTAACCAAGCAACTGCAATTACGACTACTAAAAAACGTAATGCTGGTAAACAACATTCTAGAAAATAAGAAAAAAGCTTAGCTTTTTCATTTTAAGTCGTTCTCTTATTGTATTTTAGGAGCTTATTTGCCATAAGTACCAATCCCATGTCAATTCTCACTTGACGCATCCCTCTCAGATTACCTCTCTTGTACCCCAAACAAGCCTTTATCTGTCCAAAGACAGGTTCCACATCAATCTTGCGTTGAGCGAAAATCTGTCTACCTTGGGGAGATAAAAGCGCCTGGCATTCTTTATTTTTTAAGTGCTGATAGCCTTCATTCATATACAGTCCCTTTTGAGGAGCTGATTCAGATTCATCAGCGTAGTAAACCTTGATTTCCTCTTGAAAGTCCGTCTCTGTTTTCTGATGTTTGATAGGGCGAAAACGATAACACCAGCCATCAGGATGTGTGTAGCTATCCTCCTTGCCATTATAGTACCAATTCCCTAAGTTTCTAGCTGACTGTGTATACCTTCTCTTTTGTTCCTTATCAAACATGGCATATTTCATCAGATGGTTCACCTCCTTTTCATCTAAACGAAGGAGGTTCTCTTCACTTCCATATCCAGCATCTGCGACAACTGTCTTTAGGTCATGTGGATAGGTTTCAAGTAAGGGGAGAAGAGTCTTGGTATCTGTATCTGTTTTGGAAAAGCTGTTGCGACCTACAAAAGTTTCTTGATCCTTCTCCTATTTTTCAGCACGTACTGAAAAATCATCTTTGACTTTAGGCAAGATTTTCTTGAGTTTCCGACCTTTGGTTTTACGCTCATCTTTTCCTTTAAGGAGTGTCTCCTCCATGTCTTGGCAATTCTTCTTCAAGGACGTGAGAGAGTTCAATCAACTGCCCTGAGGAGATAGGCTCTTGTGTCTCTAGTTCGATAGCTTGATGGATAAGAGGAATGATTTCTTCTTGACAATAAATCTGGATCTGTTCTTGCAGTTTGACGGAAAACTTGTCCCTTGCTTTTTTCCACACGAAACGATACTTGTTGGCATTGGCTTCAATCTTAGTCCCGTCAATACACAAACAATCTAAGATCACTAACTCTTCCGTTTTTAAACGAAGATTGAGGTCGATGAAAAGATCACGAATGAGTTCTTCCATCCCTTCGGCGACACGAAAACGCTTGATGGTGCGATAGCTAACAACCAACTGCCCTGTTAGGTACTGCATGGCGAGATTTTCAATCATCATTTTTTCAATTTTTCGAGCAGAGAAAATCCCTTGTGAAGAGGCAAATAGAAGAGTAGATACAAGCATTTTAGGGTGCTAAGACGGGCGAGCAGAGGCATGACAGAAGGTAGGGAAATGACGATCTTCCAAGGTATTCAGCACTTTTTCAATAGTAAAGACGAGAAGTCTTGTGGCAAGAAAGAACGAATTTCTAGTGGTAAAGTTGTTTGATTTTTGTTATAGTGAATATGCATGAGATAGCCTTTCTAAATGGTGTATTGTGCAATTCTATTTTACCAAGACTATCGCAACCATGCAAAAAGCAACGGCAAATCCGTTGCTTTTTTGGGGATAAGAGACTATTGTCCTAGGGTTTTTTATCTATATTCTCGATGGTTTGGATTACATGATACCGAGGAAACGAGCTGCAATACCTACTGCAAAGAGAGCAAGGATGATTGCGATTGGTGATACTTTTTTCTTAAGCAACCACATGCAGAAGAAAGTAAGGAGAAGTCCCATCAATCCTGGAATCAATAAGTCCAACTGACCTTGTAGAGTTTGAGGTTGAACGCTATCTAAGCTCAGACCACTAAGAGCCTGACCAAGAATTCCCTTCAATTCTCCACCTGTTACAGCACCTTCTGGGAAGTTGATATAAGCACCTTCAGCCAATTGTCTACCCGGAAGGTTAACAGTGAAGTTGATAGACACCCAACGTTGTACAAGAACGGCAAGGATGAACATACCAAGGATAGATGCTCCTTTGGTGATGTCTTTCAAGATACCACCAGACATGTCTTTAGTGATTTCAGATCCAGCTTTGTAACCGAACTCTTGTGTATACCATAGGAAGGCCATACGGATAGCATTCCATCCAAAGAAGAAGAGAAGGGGGCCAACAATGTTACCAGATGCAGCAAGTGATGCACCAAGGGCTCCAAGGATAGGACGAACTGTGTACCAGAATACTGGGTCACCGACACCAGCAAGAGGTCCCATCATACCAATCTTAACCCCTTGGAGAGCTGCGTCGTCGATTTCAACACCGTTAGCGCGTTCTTCTTCAAGTGCAAGAGTAACCCCCATGATTGGAGCAGCGACGTATGGGTGAGTATTGAAGAACTCTAGGTGACGCTCAAGAGCAGCCGCTTGGTCTTCTTTTTTAGTGTATAATTTTTTGATAGCTGGCATCAATGAATAAGCCCAACCCAAGTTTTGCATACGCTCGTAGTTCCAAGAACCTTGAAGGAATTGTGAACGCCACCAAACTTTTTGACGATCTGATTTTGATAATTGAATTTTTTCAGTCATGATTGTTCCCCTTTCTAGTAGTCTTCTAGGATATCACCGATTGGGTCGTTAGAAGTCGTAGCTCCGCCGCCATCGTTTCCGCCTTGTTTTGTAAGGTTAAGGTAGATGAAGGCAAGGGCAACACCGATGATACCAAAGGCAATCAAAGTCAATTGAGAGATTGCTGCAAGAGCAAAACCGATAGCGAAGAATGGCCATACTTCACGAGTTGCCATCATGTTGATAACCATAGCGTAACCAACGGCAACGACCATAGCACCACCGACAGCCATACCACCACTCAACCAGTCTGGCATCAATTTAAGAGCATCTTGAACGGTAGAAGCGGGGATAGCGATAAGGAAGGCTGCAGGGATAGCGATACGAAGACCTTGAAGAACAAGGGCAAAGTAGTGAGCGCGTTCAACAGCCGCAATGTTTCCTTCTTTTGCAGCTGTGTCAGCTGAGTGAACCAAGGCAACTGAGATTGTACGAACAATCATTGTCAAGAAAAGTCCAGCTACGGCAAGAGGGATAGCTGTGGCTGTTGCGACGCCGATACCTTCAGTAGTAAAGTTACCACCTTTAATCATGATGATTGCAGCAGCGACAGAGGCAAGAGCCGCGTCAGGAGCTACGGCAGCTCCGATGTTTGCCCAACCAAGGGCGATCATTTGAAGAGATCCACCAAGCATAACACCTGCTTCGAAGTTACCTGTCACAAGTCCGATAAGGGTACATGCTACGATTGGTTGATGGAATTGGAATTGGTCGAGGATACCTTCAAGACCTGCAAAGAAGGCAACAACTACAACCAAGATAGCAGAAATGATTGAAATATCTGACATGGTTTTATTCCTTTTCTATTTAATTATAATAAGGTGAAAAATTTTCTTAGAATTCTTCTATAGTTTAATGTCTATTATTGAACGTTGGTTTTGTTAATCAAGTCAAACAAATCTTTTTTCGTGTCGTTTGGTACTTTACGTACATCAAATTCAACACCGAGGTCACGCATTTTTTCAAAGGTTGCAACGTCGTCTTTGTCCATAGACAAGACGTTGTTGATCATTGTTTTACCTGTTGAGTGGGCTAGAGAACCGACGTTAAGGGTTTTGATTGGCACGCCCCCTTCGATGGCACGAAGGGCATCTTGAGGTGTTTCAAATAAGATAAGAGCATGTGTGTTACCAAAACGAGGATCTTTTGCAACTTCAATCAATTTTTTGATTGGTACAACGTTCGCTTTTACTCCGTTAGGAGCAGCTTGCTTGATCAATTCTTTACGCAATTCGTCATTTGCAACGTTATCTGAAACAACGATGATACGGTCTGCTTTTGAATCTGGTGTCCAAGCAGTTGCAACTTGTCCGTGAAGAAGACGTGTGTCAAGACGGGCAAGATTGATTTTCAATTTACCATCTCCGATAACAGTTCCTTCTGGAATAGCAGCTTGGGCAACTGGAGCAGCCGCAGCACTAGCCACTTCCTCAACTGGATTGAGCTCTTCTGGAAGAGCTTTGATGCCATCTTTGGCTTCTTTAATGATATTCGCAGCGACTTTATCCACACCTGCAGTAGCGTCCATCAGGCGCTCTGTGTAGGCTTGGATCAACATCGGCAAGTTCAGTCCTGTGATGATGGCAAACTTACGCTCAGGATTTTCTCCCATCACGCGGCTAGCTTGGTTGAATGGAGAACCACTCCAAAGGTCAGCCAATACTAGAACCTCATCTTCTGCGTCAAATGCAGCCACAGCGTTGTTGAATTTAGCGTAAAGATCATCTGGACCTTCATTTGGCATAAAGGTTACAACTTGAACCTTTTCTTGTTCACCAAAGATCATAGATCCTGACTGATGAATACCCGCAGCAAATTCGCCGTGGCTCGCAATAATGATTCCGATACTCATTATTGTCATTCCTCCTTTTAAAATGTTTGACTGTGTGTTTAAGAAAACTTTAAGTCTAATTAAGTATAAATCGTTTTCATTAAAAAATCAAGTATTTGATATAGAATTTCTAAAGAATAATATATATATATATATATATATATTATTCTGAAAAATATATGAAAATAGCAATAGAAAATTTAATATAAAAATACTGAAAATGAGCGATCTTTATGAAAATAGAATGAAAACAAAAATGAAAGATTGCAGGATAGCAATCCTCCTTTTTATAGGAATAAAGTTTGTAAAGCGTGGGCTACCCCGTCTTCTTCATTGGTCAGAGGAAGTTGTTCGTCTGCATATGGAAGAAGAGAAGGATTGGCGTTTTTCATAGCATATCCCTTGCCTGCAAATGCTAACATTTCCGTATCATTATGCTCATCGCCAAAGGCGATTAAGTCTTTTTTATCACGATTCATCACATTGAGCAAGTACTCTAGAGCAAAGGCCTTGTTTACGCCCTTGGGAGTACATTCGAGGATGTTGAGGGGACCACCCCAGGTGTTGATAGCTAGTTGATGCTGATAAAAACGATTCATCTCGTCCGCTAGAGCGTATTTGTCTTCAACCCTTGTTTGCAAGAGAATGCAGTTAGGATTCTTGGTTACTCGTTCGGGTTTGAATTGATTTTCCGGTTGGAAGTTCTCTACGCCAAATAGTTTAGGGTCTGCAATTTCTTCATTCGGAGCTGTAATGTAAAATTTCTTACGGTATTCTCCGGCAATAAAATCAGCCTGGATATCCTCTTTACGTTTGACCATATCTAGGAGATATTTTTTGTCCAAGGTTAAGCACTTTTCATGCTCCCAAGCCTGTCCTGGTAGATGGGTGAGGGAACCGTTAAAGTTAATCATAGGAGTATGTAGCTCTAGTTCGCGGTAGAAGTCTTTTGCCATGCGATACGGACGCCCCGTCGTGATGATGACATGGTGTCCTTTTTCTGAAATTTTTTTGATTGTCTCTTTGGTAAAATCGGAGAGCTTGCTTTCGCTATTCAGTAGGGTTCCGTCCAAATCGACTGCGATAATTTTTTTAGTCATATAAACCTTCCTAGTCGTTTCCAGATAAGATGTCTACTATTATATCAAAAAGAAAGAAGAAAAGCAGACTCGAGATAAAAAAACAAAAATTACTCCAATTTGCTAAATAAACCAAATAAACATATTGAAAATATGAATGATAAGTGATATAATGCTAATATTGTTCGTAAAAAATAGAAGGAGATTCATAATGGACAAACTATTTAAACTAAAAGAGAACGGGACGGACGTTCGTGCGGAGGTTCTCGCTGGTTTAACAACTTTCTTTGCAATGAGTTACATTCTCTTTGTAAATCCACAAATGCTTGCGCAGACAGGGATGCCTGCTCAAGGTGTCTTCCTAGCAACGATTATTGGTGCAGTAACTGGTACCCTGATGATGGCCTTCTATGCCAACCTGCCATACGCTCAAGCACCAGGTATGGGACTCAATGCCTTCTTTACCTTTACAGTCGTATTTGGGCTTGGTTATTCATGGCAAGAGGCCTTGGCTATGGTCTTTATCTGTGGGATTATTTCGCTAATCATTACCTTAACAAATGTTCGTAAAATGATTATTGAATCCATTCCCAATGCGCTTCGTTCGGCTATTTCAGCAGGTATCGGTGTCTTCCTTGCCTATGTAGGGATTAAGAATGCTGGTCTTTTGAAATTCTCTATTGATCCAGGAAGTTATACAGTTGCTGGTGAGGGTGCTGATAAGGCCCAAGCAGCCATTACAGCAAACTCTTCAGCAGTTCCAGGTCTGGTTAGCTTTAATAATCCGGCTGTTTTAGTGGCTATTGCAGGTTTGGCTATTACGATTTTCTTTGTTATTAAGGGCATTAAGGGAGGAATTATTCTTTCTATCTTAACAACGACAGTTCTTGCTATCGCTGTTGGTTTGGTTGATGTATCAAGCATTGATTTTTCTAATAACCATGTAGGTGCAGCCTTTGAAGATTTGAAGACAATCTTTGGTGCAGCACTTGGCTCACAAGGATTGGGGGCTTTAATCTCAGACACTGCTCGTCTACCGGAAACACTTCTGGCTATTCTGGCCTTCTCATTGACAGATATTTTTGACACAATTGGTACCTTGATTGGTACAGGTGAAAAAGTCGGTATCGTAGCGACAAATGGTGAAAATCACCAATCAGATAAGTTGGATAAGGCTCTTTACTCTGACTTGATTGGTACTTCAATTGGTGCTATCGCAGGTACTTCTAACGTGACAACCTATGTTGAGTCTGCAGCAGGTATCGGTGCAGGTGGACGTACTGGCTTGACTGCCTTGGTAGTTGCGATTTGTTTTGCAATTTCAAGTTTCTTTAGCCCACTGCTAGCTATCGTACCTTCATCTGCTACAGCTCCAATTTTGATTATCGTTGGGATTATGATGCTCGGTAGCTTGAAAAACATCCATTGGGATGATATGGCTGAAGCTGTCCCTGCCTTCTTTACATCTATCTTCATGGGATTCAGCTACTCTATCACACAAGGGATTGCAGTTGGTTTCTTGACTTATACATTAACAAAAGTTGTCAAAGGTCAAGCCAAGGATGTGCACGCGATGATTTGGATTTTGGATGCCTTGTTTATCCTTAACTATATCAGTATGGCGCTTTAAATGATATAATAGTAAGAAGGGGGTATAGCATGAAAGAAAAGACGATCTGGCGAGAGGTTTGGGACAGAGGGAAGTGGATCCTCATCCTTTTAGTAGCTTTTGTCCTATCACAATTTCCTTTAGGGTTATCCGCTTGGTTGACTTCTAGACAATTTCCTCTTTTGCAGTCAGGACTCTTAGTTGGTGCTTTATCTATTGTCGTTTTGGTAGTATTCATCATTGGTGCGCGAAAAACAAAGCTTGCTACCTTTAATCTATCCTTTTTTAAAGCTAAGGATCTAGCTCGCTTGGTATTGAGTTATCTAGCGATCTTTGCTACTAATTTGTTGGGCTCAGCTTTGCTTCGCATGATGAATGAAACAACGACAAGTAATCAATCAACGCTGAATGGTTTGGTTCAGAATAGTTCCTTGATTTCTACCTTCTTCTTGATTGTATTGGTTGCTCCGATTTGTGAGGAAATTCTGTGTCGTGGGATTATTCCCCAAAAGATCTTCCGTGGAAAAGAAAAACTAGGTTTTATTGTGGGTGCAATCGTCTTTGCCTTGCTCCATACGCCAACTAATTTGCCTTCTGTGATTATTTATGGAGGGATGTCAACGGTTTTAACTTGGACAGCCTACAAGACGGGACGTTTGGAGATGTCAATCCTGCTTCATATGATTCTCAATGGTATTGCTTTTTGTTTAATAGCCTTGGTAGTCTTGATTAGTAAAAATCTAGGCCTATCATTCTAAGCCATTGACCTACTTGGAAAAGATGAATACTAGCGTGTCCATCTTTTTCTTTTTATGGTAAAATAGAGAGATAATATGGTAAAGAACCTTAAGGAAGTGACCGTTATGTCCAATAAAGTCAGCCACGCAAAAACAGCTATTTGCGGCATTATCAATGTAACCCCAGACTCCTTTTCAGATGGTGGTCAATTTTTTGCTATTGACCAAGCGCTCCAGCAAGCTCGTAAATTGATAGCTGAAGGAGCGAGCATGCTAGATATCGGTGGGGAATCGACTCGCCCGGGTAGTAGCTATGTTGAGATAGAAGAGGAAATCCAGCGTGTTGTTCCAGTTATCAAAGCTATTTGCAAGGAAAGTGATGTCTTCATTTCCGTCGATACATGGAAAAGTCAGGTGGCAGAGGCTGCCTTGGCTGCTGGTGCCAATCTGGTAAATGATATCACTGGTCTCATGGGAGATGAGAAAATGGCGGATGTGGTTTCTAAGGCTGGAGCGAAAGTGGTTATCATGTTTAATCCAGTCATGGCGCGACCTCAGCACCCTAGCTCGCTCATATTTCCTCATTTTGGCTTTGGACAGGCTTTTACAGAGGAAGAATTAGCTGACTTTGAAAAAATGCCAATCGAAGACTTGATGAAGATTTTCTTTGATCGAGCTCTAGCGAGAGCGAATCAAGCTGGGATAGCAAGAGAAAATATCTTGCTGGATCCAGGGATTGGCTTTGGTCTGACCAAGAAAGAAAATCTACTCCTTCTACGGGATCTGGATAAATTACACCAGCAAGGCTATCCGATTTTTCTTGGAGTTTCGCGCAAGCGATTTGTTATCAATATCCTAGAAGAAAATGGTTTTGAAGTCAATCCTGAGACCGAACTTGGTTTCCACAATCGGGACACAGCTTCGGCTCATGTAACCAGTATCGCTGCGAGACAGGGTGTGGAAGTAGTGCGCGTGCATGACGTAGCAAGTCATAGGATGGCGGTTGAAATTGCCTCCGCTATTCGTCTAGCTGATGATGCAGAAAATCTAGATTTAAAACAATATAAATAAGATGAACAAAATTCAAAACAATCAGTGGCTTGCCCACTACCGGACGGATCAACCGCATTTTGGTTTGGAGCGAATGGTAGAACTCCTAGCTTTACGAGGCAATCCCCATCTCAAACTCAAGGTTATCCATATCGGCGGAACAAATGGTAAAGGTTCAACCATTGCTTTTTTGAAAAAGATGCTGGAAAAGCTAGGTCTGAGAGTTGGGATGTTCAACTCGCCCTATCTCATTCATTATACAGACCAGATTAACATCAATGGAGAATCCATCCCAGAAGCGAGGCTGGAGGCCCTCATGGCAGACTATCAGTCTTTGCTTGAGGGGGAGAGGAGCGCTGCATTACAAGGCACAACCGAGTTTGAGATTATCACAGCTATAGCTTATGATTACTTTGCCTCAGAGCGAGTAGACGTGGCCATCATGGAAGTCGGTATGGGCGGACTTTTGGATAGTACCAATGTCTGCCAGCCCATTTTGACAGGAATTACGACCATTGGATTGGACCATGTAGCCCTTTTAGGTGACAGCTTGGAAGCCATAGCAGATCAGAAGGCAGGTATTGTCAAACAAGGTATTCCCTTGGTGACAGGTCATATTGTTCCTGAAGCCTTGACTGTGATCGTTCCTATTGCAGAAGCTAAAAATGCGCCGAGACTTGTCTATGGAAGTGATTATCAAGTCAGTCATCAAGAAAGTGTGGTAGCGGGTGAAATTTTTGATTATACCAGTTCTGTCAGACAAGGTCGCTTTCAAACAGGTCTGATTGGTTTGCATCAGATAGAGAATGCGGGGATGGCACTTGCTCTCCTAGACACTTATTGCCAGGAGACTGGGCGAGAATTAGCAAGCAATGACTTGATTGGTCAAGCTCTGGAAGAAACAAGATGGCCAGGGCGTTTGGAGGTTGTGTCTAGTGACCCCTTGCTGCTTTTGGATGGGGCTCATAATCCCCATGCTATCAAGGCTTTGTTGGCAACCTTGCGAGAACGCTTTGCGGATTATCATAAGGAAATTCTCTTTACTTGCATCAAAACCAAGGCTTTGGAGGATATGCTGGATTTGCTAGAAACGGTGCCAGATAGTCAATTGACTTTAACCCATTTTGACGATAGTCGGGCGACTGATGAAAACGTGCTGAAAGAGGCAGCTAAGTCTAGAAATCTCAATTACCAAAACTGGCAGGAATTTTTAGAACAGAAAATGACAGAAGATAAAAAGAAAAAAACAGTTAGGATTGTCACGGGTTCCTTGTATTTCTTGAGCCAAGTGAGAGCCTATCTGATGGAGAGGAAGAACGAGAATGGATACACAAAAGATTGAAACGGCTGTAAAAATGATTATTGAGGCCGTCGGCGAGGATGTTAACCGCGAGGGATTACAGGAGACACCCGCTCGTGTAGCCAGTATGTATCAAGAGATTTTTTCAGGTCTTGGCCAAACTGCTGAGGAACATTTGTCAAAATCTTTTGAGATTATTGATGACAACATGGTAGTGGAAAAGGATATCTTTTTCCACACTATGTGTGAGCACCACTTCTTGCCATTTTATGGGAGAGCCCACATTGCCTACATTCCAGATGGACGTGTGGCAGGCTTGTCCAAGCTAGCCCGTACGGTTGAAGTTTATTCTAAAAAACCACAGATTCAAGAACGGTTGAATATCGAAGTGGTCGATGCCTTGATGGACTATCTGGGGGCTAAGGGAGCCTTTGTTGTCATTGAGGCCGAGCATATGTGTATGAGCATGCGCGGTGTCAGAAAACCAGGAACTGCAACCTTGACAACAGTAGCGCGAGGTGTATTTGAAACAGATAAAGACCTCCGAGACCAGGCTTATCGTTTAATGGGACTATAAAAAGAATCCGCTTCGTGCGGATTTTTCTAGAAAGGACTAGTTATGGATCAACTGCAGATTAAAGATTTGGAAATTTTTGCCTATCATGGTCTTTTTCCTAGTGAGAAGGAATTGGGGCAAAAGTTTGTCGTTTCAGCCATCCTATCCTATGATATGACCAAGGCGGCTACAGACTTGGATTTGACAGCCTCTGTCCATTACGGAGAATTGTGTCAGCAGTGGACGACCTGGTTTCAGGAAACTACTGAGGACTTGATTGAAACGGTAGCCTACAAACTAGTTGAACGTACCTTTGAGATCTATCCTCTTGTCCAAGAGATTGAGTTGGAACTCAAAAAACCTTGGGCTCCAGTGCATTTACCGTTGGATACCTGCTCGGTGACCATTCACCGTCGTAAGCAGCGGGCCTTTATTGCTCTTGGAAGCAATATGGGAGACAAAAAAGCAAACTTGGAGCAAGCCATTGACAAACTGCGAACTCGAGGTATCCATATTCGCAAAGAGTCCAGTGTCTTGACGACGGACCCTTGGGGGGGTGTGGAGCAAGATAGCTTTGCTAATCAAGTGGTTGAGGTAGAAACCTGGCTACCAGCACCAGTCTTGTTAGAAACATTATTAGCCATTGAGTCAGAAATGGGACGGGTGAGAGAAGTGCATTGGGGGCCTCGCTTGATTGATTTGGACCTGCTTTTTGTGGAGGACCAGATTATTTACACAGACGAGCTCATCTTGCCTCATCCTTATATAGCAGAACGCCGCTTTGTCCTTGAACCGTTAGTGGAAATAGCTCCCCATTTTATCCATCCAATCCTAAAGCAACCAATTCGTTACTTGGTTGACCAGTTGGAGCAAGGAAATGCCTAAACTTTCCGATACCTATAGCAAGTGGAAGAGTATCGGGGAGGGACTGCTTGCTATTTTAGGGCTTCTCTTGATTCGTTTTGGACAGGTTATGCCGCGGATAGGGTACCAGTTGCTGATGGGCTACTTTTCCTTATCAGCAGTTTGGCACTTGTTGACTCGCTGGTTTCAGGATAAAAAAGGTCGGGAAAATATCTTTGTAGCTCTGGCCAAGCTGGTGGTCGCGGCTCTCGTGTTTGACTCTATCATCTTGCAAGACCTTGCCCTCTATCTCCTTGTTTTTATCATTGCGAGCTACCAGCTGTTTACGGGCATCATTAGTCTTGTGACCTGGTCTCTCTATCGAAAAAATGCTATTCATCCTCGGCTTCACCATCTCTTTGATGCTGTACGGATGATAGGATTTGGGCTTTATAGCATCTCTCCTTTTCACGATGCAGCGAATTTTGAATTGCTCTTGCTTGGGTTTTACTTGCTCATGCTAGGAGCCAGTAGCCTTCGGGACGGTTTCTTTTTTGAAAAGATAGAAAATAATCCCAAGCTGAAACGACGAATGCGAATGCCCCTGCCTATCTTTGTGACAGCTTTGATCCCTATTAGCACCTTGCGCAAACTAAATGAGTGGCTGTCAAATCATGAAAGTCAAGAAGGGGAAGTCAGAAGACCTTGTTTGCTTATGGTCTGAGTTTGACGGACTAACAGAAAGCAGCCATCCAAGCTTGTCTAGCAGAGATAGAAGACCTGTTAATTCCCTGGGAACCAAGTTCACAGTTGATGAAAAGAAGAGAGGGAGAGGTCAAGCATACCTACTCCTACCAACAGAAAGAGGAAGCAGATGCGACTCTCTATAAATTCAGCTCATCTGAGTTTAAGACCTACTTTGTTCTCGGTACCAATTGTGTTTTGCTGGCAGACTCTATCGTAGGAAAAGCTGGGACTGATATATTGAGTCCCCAAGGTTTCATTGTGCCAGGGACTTATCAGGATTACCTTGATTTAGAGTATACAAAACCAAACGGTCTAGTTGTCAGTCGCTCTATTTATTAGAAAAAACTCTAGTTCCTCAGCAGTTTGCACCGAGAAGCTAGAGTTTTTAAAATAGGTCATTTTCTTCTGGAAGGAGGATGGTTTCTCTGCCGTCCAGGTCTAAAACAAGGACCCTAGGAGGGTAAAGCGGATCAAAAGGATGATTGAAATCAAAATCAATGCTAGTCGGAAGGTGCTGGCTAGAAAAATGGAAGGTGATGGCCCCCTTATTGTTGAGCAGTTGAAACTCAAGTTCTTCTTCTAATTCAAAGACATTTTTCAGAAAATGATCAATAATATACCATAAAGAGTCAATGACATCGTCAGGCAGGCTGGTCACGACACCAAAACTAGCAGAACGTCTCTGTCTATTTGTAAAAGCCATGTTTTCCTCCCTCATTTATTTTTCCTTATCATACAGCAAAATATCTCAAAAATCAAGAAATCGTACTCGCTTTTTCAAAATGAGAATGAAGAATGAAATTTTTTCAAAGTTTCTCTTAAAAATACTTGAAAGTGTTTACAATAAGTGATAAAATGGAGTAAGTAGATGCGTGAAAGCGAAATTTTCATTATAGAAAGGAAACGGAATGAACACAGATGATACAGTAACGATTTATGACGTTGCCCGTGAAGCAGGAGTTTCAATGGCAACGGTTAGCCGTGTCATTAATGGCAACAAGAATGTTAAAGAGAACACTCGAAAAAAAGTCTTAGAAGTGATTGAACGCTTGGACTATCGCCCCAATGCGGTAGCACGTGGTTTGGCTAGCAAGAAAACAACGACAGTTGGAGTTGTGATTCCTAACATTACCAACGGTTATTTCTCAACACTTGCTAAGGGGATTGACGACATTGCTGAAATGTACAAGTATAACATTGTCCTTGCAAATAGTGATGAGGATGATGAAAAGGAAGTTTCAGTGGTCAATACTCTCTTTTCAAAACAAGTCGATGGGATTATCTTTATGGGCTATCACTTGACTGAAAAAATTCGTTCAGAATTCTCTCGTTCACGGACACCGGTTGTTCTTGCTGGTACTGTGGATGTTGAACACCAACTTCCAAGTGTGAATATTGACTACAAGCAAGCAACGATTGATTCAGTGAGCTACCTTCTCAAAGAAAACGAAAAGATTGCTTTTGTAAGTGGATCACTTGTCGATGATATCAATGGTAAGGTTCGTTTGATTGGTTACAAGGAAGCGTTGAAAAAAGCCGGACATTCTTATAGCGAGGGCTTGGTCTTTGAGTCAAAATACAGCTATGACGATGGTTATGCCTTGGCAGAACGCTTGATTTCATCACAAGCTACAGCCGCAGTTGTAACAGGTGATGAATTGGCGGCGGGTGTGTTGAATGGTTTGGCTGACCACGGTGTATCTGTACCAGAAGAGTTTGAAATCATTACGACAGATGACTCTCAGATTGCACGATTCACTCGTCCAAACTTGACAACTATTGCTCAGCCTCTTTATGACCTAGGTGCTATCAGCATGCGTATGTTGACTAAGATTATGCATAAGGAAGAGTTGGAAGAACGCGAAGTTCTCCTACCTCATGGTTTGACAGAACGCCGCTCTACACGAAAACGTAGATAGAAAAATCAGGGAATCGTGAAGATTTCCTGATTTTACGTACTTGAGAAGAGGATTAGCCTTCCATATAGTCTTTTAAAGCCTGTCCTTTTAGTCCAGCATTAAGGGCAATTAATAATTTGAGGCGAGCTTTTTGAGCGTTGAGTTCTTTGACAAAGAAAACACCCGCTCGTTGCAACTGCACACCTCCACCTTGGTAGGCGTAGACAGGTTCAGCAATACCATTAAAACATCGTGAAACCAAGGCGACTGGAATCCCTTTTTGGAGGAGATTTTCCAACTTTTGAGCTGTTTCTTTGGGGACATTGCCTGCTCCAAAAGCCTGAATGACTAAGCCATCCAGCTGGTCTAAGTCTAACATATCAATCAGCTCATCTGTCATACCTGCATAGGCTGAGATGATGGGAACCAGACCTTGAATATGCTCGAGATCAAACCGGACACGAGGTTCAGCCGTTTTGAAGTAGAGGATTTCTTGCTTCATGATGAGGCCAAGTGGTCCATGTGTTGGGGTTTGAAAGGTGCTGACATTGGTCGTATGAGTTTTGGTAACATACTTGGCTGCGTGGAACTCGTCGTTCATGACGACCAGCACACCTTTGTCGGCTGCTTTATCATCGCTGGCAACTCGCAAAGCGCTCAGATAGTTATAAACACCATCGCTACCAAGTTCGTTTGAACTACGCATGGCCCCTGTTAGAACGATGGGGATGGATGGAATTTTCATGGTATCAAGGAAGTAAGCTGTTTCTTCTAAGGTATCTGTACCATGTGTGATGACAACCCCGTCGTAGTTATCAGCCTCCTCTTTGATTTTATGATAGAGTGCAAGCATATGTTTGGGTTTGATATGAGGACTGGGCAGATTAAAAAAGTTTAGGGCATGCACCTCAATCCCTTCAAGTGGATTGGAAACATGGTTCATGGGATTGTCCTGACTAGTTACAACGGCACCAGTGGCGTCTGCTTGCATGGAAATAGTCCCACCTGTATGTAAAACAAGGATTTTCTTAGGCATGATTTAGTCACTCTTTCTGAAATGTGGTATAATCATTGTAACACAAAAGGAGAGAATGGGATAGGATGGAAGTCAAGGCTGTTTTTTTTGATATCGATGGAACCTTGGTCAACGATCGCAAGAGTGTTTTGAAATCCACTAAGGACGCGATTAAGATTGTCAAAGAACAAGGGGTGCTTGTCGGCGTAGCGACAGGACGAGGCCCTTTTTTTGTTAAGGAATTGATGGACGATTTGGATCTGGATTTTGCGGTAACCTATAATGGCCAGTATATCTTTAATAAAGAAAGAGTCTTGTTTACGAGCCCTATTTCCAAGTTACACTTGCGCCAGCTAATTACTTATGCTAAAAAAGAGGGCAAGGAGATTGCCCTAGGGACCAAGGATGCCATGTTGGGTTCTAAAATCATGTCCTTTGGTTTGGGTTCTTTTTCTCAACGAATCAGTCGCTTCGTTCCCTCAGTTTTAACTCGGACGGTGAGTCATTCCTTTAATCGTATGGTCAGCAAGGTTGTTCCCCAAAAGGAAGAAGACCTGCTTCACCTGATGAATCAGCCTATCTACCAAGTTTTGATGCTGATGACGCCAGAAGAATCTGAGAAGGCGGCAGCTGATTTTGAAGACTTGAAATTGACACGTAGCAATCCTTTTGCAGCAGATGTCATCAATCAAGGAAACTCTAAATTGGAAGGTATACGTCGAGTCGGAAAAGAATATGGCTTTGACCTCAACCAAGTCATGGCTTTTGGTGACTCCGATAACGACCTAGAAATGCTGGCCGGTGTCGGTATGTCGGTCGCTATGGGAAATGGTAGTAGCAGTGTTAAGGAGGTGGCTAAGCACATTACCACCAGCAATCAGCAAGACGGAATCCACAAGGCCCTGGAACATTTTGGTGTTCTGGCCTCAGAAAAAGTCTTTGTCAGCCGTGACTATCATTTCAATAAGGTCAAGACCTTCCACCACATGATGGATGAACGAACCCAAGAAGAACCACGAGCTTGGGATTTAGAAGGTGCAACCCACAGGGCTGGCTTTAAAATAGAAGAATTGGTGGAGTTTGTTCGAGCTGCCAGCCCTTCTGAAGAGGATTTTAGTCAAGCTCTATTGCAACTTCATCAGGCTCTTGATAAGGCGGCAGATAAAGTAGCTAAGAAGACGCCTGCCCAGCAAGATTTGATAGGGCAAGTGGATGCCTTGATTGACACGCTTTACTTCACCTATGGTAGTTTTGTTTTGATGGGGGTGGACCCAGAACGTATTTTTGACATTGTCCATCAGGCCAATATGGGGAAAATTTTCCCAGATGGCAAGACCCATTTTGATCCAGTGACCCACAAAATCTTAAAACCAGATGATTGGGAAGAAAAATATGCTCCAGAACCTGCTATTAAAAAGGAACTGCAGCGCCAGCTCAAGGCTTATGAACGCCATAAAGAGAGAAATAAACAGTAAACAAAAAGGAGCTCTGGGCTCCTTTTCTTCGTGATTATAAGGTTTTTTCTTGTTCTCTCACAACCAGCAAATCGACCTTAGCATGGCGGAGGATGTATTCAGATGAAGATCCGACCAAGAGGCGTTCAAAGGCGTTGAGACCAGTTGCGCCAACGAGAATGAGGTCCACTTCCTCTGCATCTGGAATAGTACGTGCCAAGAGAGTCTTTGGATTTCCCATTTCAATAACGATGTGAACATCTGTCACACCAGCATCTTTCGCACGTTTTTCGTACTCTTTCATCAAACTTTCAGCGTCGACTTGGAGTTCTTCGTAAACTTCAGCATCAAAGGTGGATACGCTTTGGAGTGCGCGTGTGTCAATGACATGAGCGATGGTGAGTTTAGCGTCGTTTCGTAGAGCAGAATGAACTCCCTTGACAAAAGCCAAGTCCGCTTCCTTAGAACCATCGATTGCGACCATAATATTTTGGTAACGTTGTGCCATAATGAAACCTCCTGAAATTTTCTTACTATAATTGTAAACCTTTTTACTATAGAAGTAAAGTAAAAAAAGTATTTTTCAAAAGAATGTTAGCGCTTAAAAACTATATAAATATATGATAAAATAAAAGAAAGGATAGCAGGAAACAAGTGAAGGGAGGGAGAATGATGAAAAACTCTTTTCAAGAATCAAAAAAATCAAATTTCCTTTATTATGGAATCATCCTAGCCTCTGTCTTGGTAGAAGTGATTATGATCTGGCAATTAGATAGGTTGATTCCGCTTCTTTATCCAGGTTTTGTTGGCTTTTTAGTCTTTCATTTACTCTACCATTTGGTATTATTCCTAGTCGCTAAAAGAAGTGGTCGCTGGGATTACTTGATGATATGGGGGCTTTTCCTCATGTTTAATCTTCTCTATGACTCCTTTCTAGGCTTGCTTTTTCTAGGTTTATCTTTTGGTATGTGATGTTTTTTGGCAAAACACCTGCTATCTCAACTGTCTTGACCTCGCTTTTAGTGAGGTTTTTATTCTATCTGAATCTAGTAACACATTTCAGCAAACTTGTCGCATTCTCTTTCTAGTGGTATAATGTTACTATCCTGACGAATTGAGGAAAAAAGATGAAAGAATTTAACAAATCTAGCAAGCTAGAGCATGTTGCTTATGATATCCGTGGTCCTGTTTTAGAAGAAGCCATGCGGATGCGAGCAAATGGAGAAAAGATTTTACGCTTGAATACAGGGAATCCAGCAGAATTTGGCTTTACAGCGCCGGATGAGGTCATTCATGATTTGATTATGAATGCGCGTGATAGCGAAGGGTACTCTGATTCTAAAGGGATTTTCTCAGCCCGTAAGGCTATCATGCAGTATTGCCAACTGAAGAAATTCCCAAATGTGGATATTGATGATATTTACCTTGGAAATGGTGTCAGTGAGCTGATTGTCATGTCCATGCAGGGACTTTTGGACAATGGAGATGAGGTCTTGGTTCCTATGCCGGACTATCCTCTCTGGACAGCGGCTGTCAGCCTAGCTGGGGGAAATGCTGTTCACTATATCTGTGATGAGGCTGCAGAATGGTACCCTGATATTGACGATATCAAGTCAAAAATCACTTCAAATACCAAGGCTATTATTCTCATCAATCCCAATAATCCGACAGGAGCCCTTTATCCCAAGGAACTCTTGTTAGAGATTATCGAGATTGCACGTCAAAACGACTTGATTATTTTTGCGGATGAAATCTACGACCGTATGGTCATGGACGGTCATGAGCATGTCTCAGTAGCTAGTCTAGCTCCAGATGTCTTCTGTGTTAGCATGAATGGGCTTTCAAAATCTCACCGCATCGCTGGTTTCCGTGTAGGGTGGATGGTCTTATCTGGACCTAAGACACATGTCAAAGGCTATATTGAAGGTCTTAATATGCTGTCCAACATGCGCCTTTGTTCTAACGTTTTGGCCCAGCAAGTCGTACAAACCTCGCTAGGTGGGCACCAGTCAGTGGATGAATTGCTCCTTCCTGGTGGACGGATCTACGAGCAAAGAAACTTCATTTACAATGCCATTCAAGATATTCCTGGTTTATCTGCTGTTAAACCCAAAGCCGGACTTTATATTTTCCCTAAAATTGACCGCAATATGTATCGCATTGATGATGATGAACAGTTTGTCCTCAATTTCTTGAAGCAAGAGAAGGTTCTCTTGGTTCATGGTCGCGGTTTTAATTGGCAGGAAGCAGACCATTTCCGTATTGTTTACCTTCCACGTGTGGACGAATTGGCGCAAATCCAAGAAAAGATGACTCGTTTCTTGAAACAGTATCGTAGATAGGGCTTACATTCGAAAAAGCTGGAAACATTTGCCTAGAGCTATTGACAAAAGTATCAGAATCAGATAGAATAGAAAAGTATGTTTAGTAACTGATCACTTTATAGCCGGCTAAACGAATACAAAATCTATGAGGAGGTATTCATCGTGAAACGTACTTATCAACCAAGTAAAATTCGTCGTGCGCGCAAACACGGATTCCGTAACCGTATGTCAACTAAAAACGGTCGTCGCGTATTGGCAGCTCGTCGTCGTAAAGGACGCAAAGTTTTGGCTGCATAATCCAAACAAATTCAGCAAAGAAGCCAGTAGGAACTCGAGTCTACTGGCTTTTCTTTTTATCTTAAAGGGTGCATTGTCCACGAAATCGTCAATTTCAAATGGAACTCATGGAGGGCTCATTTAAAAGGTCACATACAAAAAACTCAAAACCAGATATAAGTTACTGATTTTGAGTTTTTGTTTATTCTTTTAAGTGAAAAGAGTAGCTAGCGACAACGACGTCTTCGTGCCATCTGAGAGCGTATTTTAGTTTGAGGCTCATTTGATTGTGCAGGATATTTTGTCAAGGTTTATTAGGGATAAACTGGGGAACGAGGACAGTGACTGTATAGTTCTTTTTCTGGGCATCCTCAGAGATTCGTTTGACATACTTGACAGTAGGGGTGATGATGTAGCGGTAGCTGGTATTGATATTCTTCAGAGTGATATTTGGGAAATAATCGGCAAATTCCTGAAGGATTTCTTGATCTTTTTCTGCTGTTTCCTTGGTAGAAATATGCATGGCTAGGACTTCATCACCGATACTTTGAGCGTAGTTAATGGCTCCGACGCTGACTCGGGTGACATTAACTACTAGGACTAGAACCAGATTGCCGTCGTAAGTAGGTTTTTCGATTCCTTCATAGAGTCGCAGTTGTTGGGATACTTTTTGGTAATGACTGTGAATGGCCAAGAAGAGTAGGGTGAGTACGAGAATAATCGGGAAGAAAGGTCAGATATCACTGATACGGAAAAAGAGCAAGATTAGTACAATCGCGTAGCAAATGATGGCCCCAAGGATATTGGCAAGGGCAGATTTTAAGAAGTTTGCTCCTTTTTCCAATGGTGAATCATCCCAGTCTGAGAAAGGGCAAAGGGAACGAAGACTCCGATAGCATAAAGGGGAATCAAACGTTCGGTATTACCATTAAAAATGAGAAGAAGGATCATAGCTCCAAAGGCCAGAGTTAAGATTCCGTTGGAGTAGCCTAGGCGGTCTCCTTTTTCCATAAAGAGATGGGGCATGTAGTTGTTTTTAGCCATATTGTAGGACAGCATAGGGAAGGCTGAAAAGCCAGTATTTGCAGCTACAGCTAGAATCAAGGCTGTGGAGAATTGTAAGAGATAGTAGCTAGCATGACCAAAGAAGGAATTACCAAGGATGCCTTGAGCCATCTGTGAAAGAATAGTTTCTCCGTGTTGAGGCATAATCCCCATCCAGTAGTTTAGGAAGATAATACCTGCAAAAAGAAAACCTAGAATCAGTGACATGATGGTCAAAGTCTGAGCAGCATTCTTTTCTTTCGGAGTTTTAAAAAATGGTACCGCATTTGAAATAGCCTCAATCCCTGTCAGAGAGGCAGAGCCACTGGTAAAGGCTCTCAATAGGAGAACGATAGACAGACTCGGTACAGCATGCCCGATAGGAGAAGTTGTCTGATAGCTGGGAGAACCTGTCATTAGTTGAAAGATTCCATAGAGCAAGAGAAAGACTGTACTGATGATAAAGAGATAGACAGGAATCATCAGTGAACTGGCAGATTCTTTTAAGCCCCGTAAGTTCAAGAGCATGAGCAAGCAAACCAGAAAAATGGAGATGTGGAGGTTGTAAGGGTGGAGAGCAGGGGTGGCTGCAGTAATAGCATCAGCTCCAGAAGCAACGGATACGACTACTGTCAGCATATAGTCAACAAGGAGGCTGCCTCCTGCATTCAAGCCTAGTTCAGGGGAGAGATTTTCCCGAGTGACCATATAAGCTCCTCCACCTTGAGGATAGGCATGAATGATTTGACGATAGGAAGTGGTCAAACTAGCGAGGAGTAAGAGGACAAAAATACCGATGGGGCGGCTCCACCAAATAGCGAGAGGAGAGAGACTGACTAATACGAGAATGACTTGTTCGGGTCCATAGACAATAGAAGACAGATCATCACTGGATAATATTGCAAGTGCCTGCATTTTTCCCAACAATCCCCCTTAGCCGTCTGTGAGAGACTTGAGTGGTCGACCGATAAAGATATATTTTAATTTTCTAAACATTTTCTTGTCCTTTGTTGAAAATTTCAATAAGCTTTATTATACTGCTTTGAAAAAGGGCAGTCAAGGGAGAATGACTGGTATTAGAATATTTTTACAAGCCGAGGGATGTTATTTTTGGTATAATAGATGGAAGAAAACGAGGTTAGAAGAGATGATTTTTGATACACATACACACTTGAATGTAGAAGAATTTGCTGGTCGTGAGGCAGAAGAAATCGCCTTGGCTGCTGAGATGGGTGTGACACAGATGAATATTGTTGGTTTTGATAAACCGACGATAGAGCGTGCCTTGGAGTTGGTAGATGAGTATGACCAACTTTACGCGACTATTGGTTGGCATCCGACAGAAGCTGGGACGTATACAGAGGAGATTGAAGCCTACTTGCTTGACAAGCTCAAGCATCCCAAGGTTGTTGCTTTAGGTGAGATTGGTTTGGATTATCATTGGATGACAGCGCCAAAAGAGGTGCAGGAGCAGGTTTTTCGCCGTCAGATTCAGCTATCTAAGGACTTGGATTTGCCTTTTGTTGTCCATACCCGTGATGCGCTGGAAGATACCTATGAGATTATCAAAAGTGAGGGCGTTGGTCCTCGAGGTGGCATCATGCATTCATTTTCGGGAACTCTTGAATGGGCAGAGAAGTTTGTCGCGCTTGGCATGACTATTTCCTTCTCAGGAGTGGTGACTTTCAAGAAGGCAACTGACATCCAAGAAGCAGCTAAAGAGTTACCTTTGGATAAGATTTTGGTGGAAACAGATGCGCCTTACTTAGCACCTGTACCCAAGCGTGGTCGTGAAAATAAAACAGCCTACACTCGCTATGTAGTGGACTTTATCGCTGACTTGCGTGGGATGACGGCAGAAGAGCTAGCGGCGGTAACAACTGCAAATGCAGAACGAATTTTTGGATTGGACAGCAAGTAATGAAAGAGAAAATTTCCCAAGTTATCGTGGTGGAAGGTCGCGATGATACGGCAAATCTCAAACGTTACTTCGATGTAGAAACCTATGAGACACGAGGTTCTGCCATCAATGACCAGGATCTAGAGCGGATTCAGTGCCTGCACCAACGTCATGGAGTCATTGTCTTTACAGACCCAGATTTTAATGGGGAGCGGATTCGTCGTATGATTATGACGGCTATTCCAACAGTGCAACATGCTTTTCTCAAACGAGATGAAGCTGCTCCTAAGTCCAAGACCAAGGGACGTTCTCTGGGAATTGAACATGCTAGCTATGAAGACCTGAAAACGGCTCTAGCTCAGGTGACAGAACAATTTGAACATGAGAGCCAGTTTGATATCAGCCGTAGCGACTTGATCCGCCTTGGTTTTCTAGCAGGAGCAGATAGCCGTAAGCGACGAGAATATCTAGGAGAGGCTCTCCGAATTGGCTATTCCAACGGCAAGCAACTCCTCAAACGCCTAGAGTTGTTCGGGGTCACCTTGGCAGAAGTGGAAGAAGCTATGAAATCTTATGAGGACAGCTAAGCAGACCCCAAATGTAAGGGGAATGTGTTACAATAGAAGTAACAGATAGTAGAAAAGAGAATAGATGAGAATTGCAGATTATAGCGTGACCAAGGCAGTGCTGGAGCGTCACGGTTTTACCTTTAAAAAGTCCTTTGGGCAAAATTTCTTGACGGATACCAATATCCTACAAAAAATCGTGGATACGGCTGAGATTGATGACCAGGTTAATGTCATCGAAATCGGGCCAGGGATTGGTGCCTTGACAGAATTTTTGGCTGAGCGTTCAGCTCAAGTCATGGCATTTGAGATTGACCACCGTTTGGTACCGATTTTGGCAGATACTCTGCGTGATTTCGACAATGTTACAGTGGTTAATGAGGATATTCTCAAGGTCGATTTGGCGCAACATATCCAGAATTTCAAAAATCCTGACCTGCCAATCAAGGTAGTAGCTAACTTGCCTTACTACATCACGACGCCTATTCTCATGCACTTGATTGAGAGTGGCATTCCTTTTAGTGAATTTGTGGTCATGATGCAAAAAGAGGTAGCTGACCGCATTTCCGCTCAACCGAATACCAAGGCTTATGGTAGCTTGTCGATTGCGGTTCAGTACTACATGACAGCCAAGGTTGCCTTTATCGTACCTCGTACGGTCTTTGTGCCAGCGCCAAATGTGGACTCAGCCATTTTAAAAATGGTGCGTCATCCAGAGCCAGCCGTAGTAGTGGAAGACGAGAACTTCTTCTTTAAGGTTTCCAAGGCTAGTTTCACTCATCGTCGTAAGACCTTGTGGAACAATTTGACAGGCTACTTTGGCAAGACCGAAGAAGTCAAGGAGAAATTGACCAAGTCCTTGGATCAAGCGGGCTTGTCACCAAGTGTGCGTGGGGAAGCTCTCAGCTTGGCAGAATTTGCCAGTCTAGCAGATGCACTTAAAGGGCAAGGACTCTAAGATGCAGGGACAAATTATTAAAGCCTTGGCAGGATTCTACTATGTGGAAAGCGATGGCCAGGTTTATCAAACACGGGCGCGTGGGAATTTCCGTAAAAAAGGCCATACCCCTTACGTTGGGGATTGGGTAGATTTTTCTGCCGAGGAAAATTCAGAAGGTTATATCCTCAAAATTCACGAACGGAAAAACAGTCTGGTTCGCCCACCTATTGTCAATATTGACCAAGCTGTAGTAATCATGTCTGTCAAGGAACCTGATTTTAACAGCAATTTGCTAGATCGGTTCTTAGTTCTTTTGGAGCACAAGGGCATCCATCCTATTGTTTATATTTCTAAAATGGACCTGCTGGAAGATAGAGGAGAACTGGATTTTTACCAACAAACTTATGGTGACATTGGCTATGACTTTGTGACCAGTAAAGAGGGGCTCCTGCCTTTATTAACAGGTAAAGTGACGGTCTTTATGGGGCAGACAGGTGTTGGGAAGTCAACTCTTCTCAATAAAATCGCACCGGATCTTAATCTTGAGACAGGAGAAATATCAGATAGTCTGGGGCGCGGTCGCCATACCACTCGAGCTGTTAGTTTTTACAACCTTAATGGGGGTAAAATCGCGGACACACCAGGTTTTTCATCATTGGATTATGAAGTATCAACGGCTGAAGACCTCAATCAGGCCTTTCCAGAGCTTGCCAGTGTCAGTCGAGATTGTAAGTTCCGTGCTTGTACCCATACCCATGAGCCGTCTTGTGCGGTCAAGCCAGCAGTTGAAGAAGGTACCATTGCACCCTTCCGTTTTGACAACTACCTGCAATTCCTCAGCGAAATTGAAAATCGCAGAGAAACCTATAAAAAAGTCAGCAAAAAAATTCCAAAATAAGGAGAAACCTATGTCTCAATACAAGATTGCTCCGTCAATTCTGGCAGCAGATTATGCCAACTTTGAACGTGAAATCAAACGCCTAGAAGCAACTGGGGCAGAATATGCCCATATCGATATCATGGATGGTCACTTTGTACCACAAATCAGTTTTGGTGCAGGTGTGGTTGAAGCTCTTCGTCCCCATAGTAAGATGGTCTTTGACTGTCACTTGATGGTGGCTAATCCAGAGCATCATTTAGAAGACTTTGCGCGTGCGGGTGCGGATATCATCAGCATCCATGTGGAAGCAACTCCCCATATTCATGGTGCCCTCCAAAAAATTCGCTCTCTCGGCGTTAAACCTTCGGTCGTTATCAATCCTGGTACGCCTGTTGAAGCCATTAAGCACGTTCTTCACCT
Organism: Streptococcus sp. Marseille-Q5986; assembly: GCF_946902915.1. Lineage (GTDB taxonomy): Bacteria > Bacillota > Bacilli > Lactobacillales > Streptococcaceae > Streptococcus. The sequence continues at coordinate 216,736 of NZ_CAMPPY010000001.1, forward strand.
AGTTGACCAAGTCTTAGTCATGACAGTGAACCCAGGCTTTGGTGGACAAGCCTTTCTACCAGAGACCATGGATAAGGTCCGTGAGTTGGTTGCTCTTCGTGATGAAAAAGGCTTGAACTTTGAAATCGAGGTGGATGGCGGGATTGATGACCAAACTATTGCCCAAACCAAAGAAGCTGGTGCGACAGTTTTTGTAGCAGGTTCCTATGTCTTTAAGGGAGATGTCAATGAGCGAGTACAAACTCTCAGAAAACAACTGGACTAGGGTTGCCGTTTTTGCCGGTGGAGACCGTGGTCATTATCGGAAGGATTTTGATTGCTTTGTCGGTGTGGATCGAGGCTCGCTCTGGGTCTTGGAAGAAGATTTGCCTCTTGCTCTAGCAGTTGGAGATTTTGATTCTGTCACTGCAGAAGAGCGACAGGTGATTCAAAAATGTGCCCAGCATTTTGTCCAAGCCCGACCAGAAAAAGATGATACGGATCTGGAACTGGCTCTCTTGACTATCTTTGAACAAAATCCTCAGGCTCAAGTTACTATTTTCGGTGCTTTGGGTGGTCGTATTGACCATATGTTGGCCAATGTCTTTCTGCCTAGCAATCCCAAATTAGCACCCTTTATGCGCCAGATAGAAATTGAGGATGGGCAAAACTTGATTACCTATTGTCCGGAAGGGGCCAGTCAGCTACAGACTCGTTCAGACTATGACTATCTAGCCTTTATGCCGGTTCGGGATAGCCAGTTGACCATTCTTGGTGCCAAGTATGAGTTAACAGAGGAAAATTTTTTCTTTAAAAAAGTGTACGCTTCTAACGAATATATAGATAGGGAAGTGTCGGTGACTTGCCCGGATGGCTATGTAGTCGTACTGCATAGCAAGGACAGGAGGTAGGATGGAAAGTTTACTTGTTCTATTATTAATTGCCAACCTAGTTGGTATCTTTCTGATTTGGCAAAGGCAGGATAAGCAGGAAAAACATCTCAGCAAGAGCTTGGAGGATCAGGCAGATCATTTGTCAGACCAGTTGGATTATCGCTTTGAACAAGCCAGACAAGCCAGCCAGTTAGACCAAAAAGACTTGGAAGTGGCTGTCAGCGACCGTTTGCAGGAAGTCCGTATTGAACTACACCAAGGTCTGACGCAAGTCCGTCAAGAAATGACAGAGAATCTCCTCCAAACCAGAGACAAGACCGACCAACGCCTTCAAGCCCTGCAGGAATCAAATGAGCAACGCTTGGAGCAAATGCGCCATACAGTCGAAGAAAAGTTAGAGAAGACCTTGCAGACGCGCTTGCAGGCTTCCTTTGAGACAGTTTCCAAGCAACTGGAATCTGTCAATCGTGGTCTTGGAGAGATGCAGACAGTTGCCCGTGATGTTGGAGCTCTTAACAAGGTTCTCTCTGGAACCAAGACACGAGGGATTCTGGGAGAATTGCAACTGGGGCAAATCATCGAAGACATTATGACCCCTGCCCAGTATGAACGAGAATACGCAACGGTTGAAAATTCTAGTGAACGAGTGGAGTACGCCATTAAGCTACCTGGGCAAGGCGACCAGGAATATGTCTACCTGCCGATTGACTCTAAGTTTCCACTAGCTGATTATTACCGCCTAGAAGAAGCCTATGAAGCAGGTGACAAGGATGAAATCGAACGCTGTCGCAAGTCACTTCTAGCAAGCGTTAAGCGCTTTGCCAAGGATATCAGGAGCAAGTACATAGCACCGCCTCGGACGACCAATTTTGGAGTTTTGTTTGTTCCAACAGAAGGTCTCTACTCAGAAATCGTCCGCAATCCGGTCTTCTTTGATGATTTGAGACGGGAAGAACAGATTATCGTTGCAGGGCCAAGTACCCTGTCAGCCCTCCTCAATTCCCTATCAGTTGGTTTCAAAACTCTCAATATCCAAAAGAGTGCAGACCATATTAGCAAAACGCTTGCCAGTGTCAAGACCGAGTTTGGCAAGTTTGGTGGCATTCTGGTCAAGGCACAAAAACACCTCCAACATGCCTCTGGCAATATTGATGAACTATTAAACCGTCGTACCATAGCTATCGAGCGGACGCTCCGTCACATTGAGTTGTCAGAAGGTGAGCCTGCGCTTGATTTACTCCATTTCCAAGAAAATGAGGAAGAATATGAAGATTAGTCACATGAAAAAAGATGAGCTGTTTGAAGGCTTTTACCTAATCAAGTCAGCTGACCTGAGGCAAACTCGAGCTGGGAAAAACTACCTAGCCTTTACCTTCCAAGATGATAGTGGCGAGATTGAAGGGAAACTCTGGGATGCCCAACCTCATAATGTTGAGGCCTTTACCGCAGGTAAGGTTGTTCACATGAAAGGACGCCGAGAAGTTTATAACAACACCCCTCAAGTCAATCAAATTACTCTCCGTCTGCCTCAACTGGGCGAACCCAATGATCCAGCCGATTTCAAGGTCAAGTCGCCAGTTGATGTCAAGGAAATCCGTGACTATATGTCGCAAATGATTTTCAAAATTGAAAATCCTGTCTGGCAACGAATTGTTCGAAATCTCTACACCAAGTATGATAAGGAATTTTACTCTTATCCAGCTGCTAAGACCAACCACCATGCCTTTGAAACGGGATTGGCCTATCATACGGCGACCATGGTGCGTTTGGCAGATGCCGTTAGCGAGATCTATCCTCAGCTTAATAAGAGTCTGCTCTATGCAGGAATTATGCTACATGACTTGGCCAAAGTTATTGAGTTGACGGGACCAGACCAAACTGAGTATACAGTGCGAGGCAATCTCATTGGGCATATCGCCCTCATCGATAGCGAAATTACCAAGACAGTCATGGAGCTCGGTATCGATGATACTAGAGAAGAAGTGGTGCTACTGCGCCATGTCATCCTCAGTCATCATGGCTTGCTGGAGTATGGAAGCCCAGTCCGTCCACGTATTATGGAGGCAGAGATTATCCACATGATTGATAATCTAGATGCTAGCATGATGATGATGTCAACAGCTCTTGCTTTGGTGGACAAAGGAGAGATGAGCAATAAAATTTTCGCTATGGACAATCGTTCCTTCTATAAACCAGATTTAGATTGATAATTTAAGAAAAAGCTAAATTCCCAAACTAAGTTCCACCGCTAGTAGAAGTGGAAGTTAGTCTGAAAAAAATTCTAAAAACCAGTGGAAATCCGTGTCAGGGTAAGTTCCACTGGTTTTACTAATGCTTGATTTCATCGCTTTTGTAGCCAAAAGGAATCGAAAAAAGAGGGCACAAAATCCCCTCATCTGAAAGCATTTCAGATTAAGTTCCGCTATGGTGGAAGTTAGAGTGAGACGTTTGAATGGGGTTGAAGGTTCGTTTTTAGAACCTATATTGAAGTAATTTAGAAGATTGACAGCCGTCTTCTGCAGGTATTTTAGAAATACCAAGAAGCTTAGGAATCCCTTCTCCGTAAGTAAAGGCAAAGAGTTCATAGGCTGACTCTCCATTCAAAGCAGCTCGTTTGACACTGTTGACATGCGAACAGACGAGATGGATGTCCTCTTGAATGAAGTTATCAGAGGAAGTTCCTTTAGGTAGAAGGTCGCGAATCAGCGTGTGAATGTTCTCAATTCTCCCTTTCTGGTCAGAGCGATTAGGGTCACAAAAGAAGAGTTTACTTTCTCCTCGAATATCCATTTCGATGTCATCGCCCCTGGCAAACTCTCCACCATTATCGGTAAGAATGACGGGAAAGGGTTGGAAAAAGTCTTTGTTCGCTTGGTGAAGAGTGTTCTTAATATCATGAGGTGTTTGGTAACCGCAAGGGCAGTTTGATTCTCCAGCAGCCTAGCGAAGATAAAGTTACAGAAGGAAAGATTGAAGGTGACTAGGATTTTACCTCCCATTCTGCCCATAACCGTGTCCATTTCCAGCCATGAGTCTAGTTGATTCAGGGCTAAATAGATTTGAAAATCCTCAGAGGAACGGTTTTTTAGCTTCTTTAGGGATGGAAGGTAGCTTATTTTTCCGTCTTTCTTTAAATTTAACGGCTCTGGCTAGGTCAATAGGAGCGATAGATAGGTATCCTTTTCGGAGTCCCAGAAAGTCTTGGAATTGAGAGGAGTTCCTTCACGATCCTCGACAAGAGTTTGTTCGTATTGCTTTTGAGCTTGTTTAGCAAGGCAGAAGATTTTTTTAAATCCGCAATTTTGTCTTCTTTTAGGGCAATCATTACAGACAGAGGGAGCCTTATCGAGTAAAGTGCAAGGAAGGTTATCACACGTAGACTCTCGGCCTTGTCTATTTCTTTTGACTTCTTTTGAAACAGTAGTTGGGTCTTTTAGAATGGATTGTCCAATAGTTTTGAAGGTTTCACCGCGCTCTAAGCCTAGTTGGATATCATTACGGTCTGAAAGGGTAAGGTGTTTCTGTTTGGTCAGAGTAGATCTCATTTCTAACTCAAACGTCTCACACTTAATTCCACCATGAAAATCCGTTTTAGACGAATTTCCACTTCGATCAGGAAAGTGGAAGTTACTTTGAGAAGTTATCTAATCGAAAATCTCGCGAATTTTCTCTAGTCGAACCTAGCTATCGCAATCTATTTATGGTAAAATGGTGGGTAATGATGTCTTCGGACAAGTTAAACGAAAAAAGGAAGATAGATTATGACAAAACGTGTAACAATCATCGATGTAAAAGACTACGTTGGCCAAGAAGTGACTATCGGAGCCTGGGTTGCCAACAAATCAGGAAAAGGGAAAATTGCCTTCTTGCAATTGCGTGATGGAACTGCCTTTTTCCAAGGTGTAGCCTTTAAACCAAACTTTATTGAAAAATTTGGTGAAGAGGTAGGTCTTGAAAAATTTGAAACGATCAAACACTTGAGTCAAGAAACGTCTGTTTATGTGACAGGTATTGTCAAAGAAGACCAGCGTTCTAAGTTTGGTTATGAGCTCGATATTACAGATATCGAAGTTATTGGTGAATCACAAGACTACCCAATTACTCCAAAAGAACACGGAACAGACTTTTTGATGGACAACCGTCACTTGTGGCTGCGCTCTCGTAAGCAAGTGGCTGTCATGCAAATCCGTAACGCTATCATTTATGCAACCTATGAGTTCTTTGATAAGAATGACTTCATGAAGTTTGACAGCCCAATTCTTTCAGGAAATGCGGCAGAAGATTCTACAGAACTCTTTGAAACTGACTACTTTGGAACGCCAGCCTACTTGAGCCAATCAGGTCAGCTTTATCTAGAAGCAGGGGCTATGGCTCTTGGTCGTGTCTTTGACTTTGGTCCAGTTTTCCGTGCTGAAAAATCAAAAACACGCCGTCACTTGACTGAGTTCTGGATGATGGATGCTGAGTACTCATACTTGACACATGATGAGTCGCTTGACTTGCAAGAAGCTTATGTGAAAGCACTTCTACAAGGTGTTCTTGACCGCGCGCCTCAGGCCTTGGAAACCTTGGAACGTGATACAGAACTCTTGAAACGCTACATTGCAGAGCCATTCAAACGTATCACTTATGATCAAGCCATTGACCTCTTGCAAGAATATGAAAATGATGAAGATGCAGATTACGAGCATCTTGAACACGGTGATGACTTTGGGTCACCACACGAAACTTGGATTTCAAACCACTTTGGTGTGCCAACATTTGTCATGAACTATCCAGCAGCCATCAAGGCCTTCTACATGAAACCAGTTCCTGGAAATCCAGAGCGCGTGCTTTGTGCAGACTTGCTTGCTCCAGAAGGCTATGGAGAAATTATCGGTGGGTCTATGCGTGAGGAAGATTACGATGCCCTTGTCGCTAAGATGGATGAACTTGGCATGGATCGTACAGAATATGAATTCTACCTTGACCTTCGTAAATACGGTACAGTGCCACACGGAGGATTTGGTATCGGTATCGAACGTATGGTAACCTTCGCAGCTGGAACCAAACATATCCGTGAAGCTATTCCATTCCCACGTATGTTGCACCGTATCAAACCATAAGAACAGGAAAACGCCCATGTGGCGTTTTTTCAAAGTAGAAGAAAGAAGAGGTGGAGAACATGTAAAGCACAGCTTAACAAGTGACAAACACAAAAATACAAATACACTTGTTAAAGGAGAAACTATGTTTAAACGAAATTACCGGAAGAATATCGGTCTCATGGCTGGTGTGGAATTTTTTGCCTTTCTGGGCATTACCAGCTTTTGGATTCTATTTCTCAGTCAAAATGGGATGTCGCTTTGGCTGATTGGCTTATTGGAAAGTATTTTTCATGCCACCAGTGTCATCTGTGAAATTCCCTCTGGAATGTTAGCTGACCGCTACTCCTATAAAACCAATCTATATTTAAGTCGAATAGCTGGGATTACGTCATCTATTCTCATGTTACTAGGACAAGGTAATTTTTGGATTTACGCACTCGCTATGGTGGTGAGTGCCTTGTCTTATAATTTTGATTCGGGGACGAGTGCAGCCATGGTTTATGATTCTGTCGTGGAGGCTGGATTAAAAGAGCGCTACTTGTCCATCTCCAGTTTTATGTCAGGAGTGGCAGAAGGAACTCGGTCTTTGGGGACCGTTTTAGCGGGATTTTTTGTCCATGGTCAATTACACTTGACCTACTATATCATGATTGCTACTTCTATAATTGTTCTTTTCCTAACTTGGATGCTAAAAGAGCCTAGTGTTAAAGCGCAAAAATCTGAGCGCTTGACGATGAAAAAAATAATCTGGACTGTCAAAGAGGAGTTGCGGAGAAACCCCAGTCTTTTTAGTTGGATGATTCTTTCCCAAATCATCGGGACGCTGATGTGCATGTTTTATTTTTACTATCAAAATCAACTGCCTGACTTAGAAGGGTGGCAGATTTCGATGGTCATGTTGATGGGTAGTGTTTTGAATATCTGGGCAGTTTATCTAGCAAGTAAGATTGGAAAGAAGTATTCAGCCTTAAAGCTCTTTCCAATTCTTGTACTCTTGACGGGAGGAACTTATTTGCTTTCCTACTTCGGAACGCCGCTGATTTATATTTTGGTTTATTGGATCAGCAACGCCTTATATGCTCTCTTTCAGCCGATTTTTGATAATGATTTACAAAAGCGACTCCCAAGTGAGGTACGGGCAACCATGCTAAGTGTCTACTCTATGATGTTCAGCCTAAGTATGATTATCATTTTTCCTTTGACGGGATGGTTGATTGACTATCTAGGATTTGTAGTAGCCTTCCTTTACTTAGGGCTCATTTTAGTACTAGCCAGCTTTTTGCTATTTTTCATTTTGAAAGAGATGGCCGGAGCTTTGAAACTCAAAGAGGATGTTATTTCTAAGTAATAAAGTTATTTTTTACTTTTATCTTTTTCACTTGCTATCTGTCAGTTTTTCTAGTATAATGGTTTATTGTGAGTGAACCTCACTTACCCTTTGCAAAGACTGGGGGTCATTAGACCAAAAGGAGGAATATATCAATGGCTAAATACGAAATTCTTTATATCATTCGTCCAAACATTGAAGAAGAAGCGAAAAACGCTTTGGTAGCACGTTTTGACTCTATCTTGACTGACAACGGTGCAACTGTTGTTGAATCAAAAGATTGGGAAAAACGTCGTCTTGCATACGAAATCCAAGATTTCCGCGAAGGACTTTACCACATCGTTAACGTTGAAGCTAACGACGACGTAGCTCTTAAAGAGTTTGACCGTCTTTCAAAAATCAACGCTGACATTCTTCGTCACATGATCGTCAAACTTGGCGCGTAAGAAGGTAGATTATGATTAACAATGTTGTACTTGTAGGGCGTATGACGCGTGACGCTGAGTTGCGTTATACCTCATCAAATGTAGCAGTTGCGACTTTTACTCTTGCAGTAAACCGTACATTTAAGAGTCAAAATGGCGAACGTGAGGCTGATTTCATCAATGTCGTTATGTGGCGTCAACAGGCTGAAAATCTTGCTAACTGGGCTAAAAAAGGCTCTCTTATCGGGATCACAGGTCGTATCCAGACTCGTAGTTACGATAACCAGCAAGGACAACGTGTTTACGTAACAGAAGTCGTGGCGGATAATTTCCAAATGTTGGAAAGCCGTGGAGTGCGTGAAGGACATTCAGGTGGCGCTTATTCTGCACCAACTGCTGGTCAATCAGCACCTGCAAACCCAGTACCAGACTTTTCACGTTCTGAAAATCCATTTGGAGCAACAAATCCATTGGACATTTCAGATGATGATTTACCATTTTGAGCGCTCCGTCAAGCTTCACTCAATCTTACAGGTGAAAGTCCTGTCCTAGCAATTAACCAGTTCGGCTAGGTAGCTATGGCATACATATGCGGAGTAATCCAAATGTGGAAGCAATGCCGACTAACGCGTCCCCAGTGGCTAATTAGTCTTAACTCAGTCTGTGGGAGCGAGCAAACTTGCAGTCCGTAGCGAAAGTGAACTTCCGATAAGTGTCGTTAAGGTCAATCCAGCAGGTATAACTGAGAGAGCTGGAATTGATGATAGTTTTAACTGGTGGACACTATCGTCAGAACTCCCGGCATATAGGCATATAGAAGATGGAATGTTAGGAAAGATGAGTGGGGAACGAAAGAGACCCTATTCTATCCCGCCTTCCCAGCGGGTCAGGTTAGATATAAGGCAAACACCGAAGTTCTAACTGACGTAGGAACAGGGAGTCGGAGAGGTTCATAGTACCGATAATTGCACGAGACAACAAAACTCGGCATAGGGAAGGAGCCTTACCTGTATCACTCTTACCGATGAAAGAGGAACTAGATGATTGCTCAAAAGGCTATAAACATCTTTGAAAAGGTTCGAGTATTTCAACGGAAGATATATCTATCAGCCAAGTCAGACTTGAGACTAGCTTGGTATTATGTGAAGAATAACGAGGGCTCTGCTGGAATAGATGACCTTACCATTAAGGAAATCGAAGACAAAGGAGTTCAAAACTTCCTAGACGAGATACAAGTGCAACTGAAAAGCAAGAAGTATCAACCTAAAGCGGTCAAGAGGGTTTATATTCCCAAAGCTAACGGTAAGAAACGACCTTTAGGAATCCCGACAGTGAAGGATAGAGTAGTTCAAACGGCAGTGAAAATTGTCATTGAGCCAATATTTGAAGCTGACTTTCAGGACTTCTCCTATGGGTTTAGACCTAAGCGAAGTGCAAACCAAGCCATAAGAGAGATATATAAATATCTAAATTTTGGCTGCGAATGGGTCATTGACACAGACTTGAAAGGGTATTTTGATACCATTCCTCATGATAAATTGTTGTTACTGGTCAAAGAACGAGTGATTGATAAGTCAGTTATCAAGCTGCTCAGTCTATGGCTAGAAGCAGGTATCATGGAAGATAATCAAGTCAGAAGCAATATCCTTGGTACACCACAAGGCGGGGTTATCTCACCGCTCTTGGCTAATATCTACCTAAACGCTTTAGACAGATACTGGACTAACAATAGACTGGTAGAAAGAGGTCATGACGCTCACCTAATACGATATGCGGACGATTTTGTTATTCTGTGTTCAAACAATCCAAAGAAATACTATAACTATGCCAAACGGCGTATTAGTAAATTAGGGCTGACATTGAACGAAGACAAGACAAGAATTGTGCATGCGGGCGAGGGATTTGACTTTCTGGGATACACGCTCAGAAAAGGGAAATCACTCAAGACAGATAAGTATAAAACCTATTACTATCCGTCGAGAAAGTCTATGAAAGCTATCAAGGGTAAAATTAAAGATATAACCCAACACGGGTAACATCTGAAATTATCTGAGGTGGTTGAAAAGTTAAATCCTATCTTGCGAGGCTGGGCTAACTATTTCAAATCTGGTAATTCCAAGCAGCACTTTAAGAGTATTGACAATTATGTGACATACAATTTGACGATAATGCTTAGAAAGAAGTACAAGAAACCTGGCAAGGGATGGCGAGAACATCCGCCTGCGTAGTATTATGACTATTTCGGGCTTGTATGCCTGAGAAAGATATGTACGAACTTTGACCATGATAATCAGAGGTATCGCAGGTAGGGAACTTGCACTGAGGCCGTAACGTCGAAGACAGAAGATACTGGGAAAGCCGTGTAAGGGAAAACCTTACGCACGGTTTGACGAGGGGTCGCTGAGGAGATAAATTCAAACTAGAGACCTACTCTACAATGGACAATTAATACTATAAAGGAGAAAAAACATGGCTCAACAACGTCGTGGCGGATTCAAACGCCGTAAAAAAGTTGATTACATTGCAGCAAACAAAATTGAATATGTTGATTACAAAGATACTGAGCTTCTTAGCCGTTTCGTTTCAGAACGTGGGAAAATCCTTCCTCGTCGTGTAACAGGAACTTCAGCTAAAAACCAACGTAAAGTAACAACAGCTATCAAACGTGCTCGCGTAATGGCTTTGATGCCTTTCGTAAACGAAGGTTAAAAAAGAGGTCCGGGTGGACCTCTTTTTCATGAGCTAGAGATTTCCAATTGCAGAACTCTAGCTTTTTCATTTTAAGTCGTTCTCTTATTGTATTTTAGGAGCTTATTTGCCATAAGTACCAATCCCATGTCAATTCTCACTTGACGCATCCCTCTCAGATTACCTCTCTTGTACCCCAAACAAGCCTTTATCTGTCCAAAGACAGGTTCCACATCAATCTTGCGTTGAGCGAAAATCTGTCTACCTTGGGGAGATAAAAGCGCCTGGCATTCTTTATTTTTTAAGTGCTGATAGCCTTCATTCATATACAGTCCCTTTTGAGGAGCTGATTCAGATTCATCAGCGTAGTAAACCTTGATTTCCTCTTGAAAGTCCGTCTCTGTTTTCTGATGTTTGATAGGGCGAAAACGATAACACCAGCCATCAGGATGTGTGTAGCTATCCTCCTTGCCATTATAGTACCAATTCCCTAAGTTTCTAGCTGACTGTGTATACCTTCTCTTTTGTTCCTTATCAAACATGGCATATTTCATCAGATGGTTCACCTCCTTTTCATCTAAACGAAGGAGGTTCTCTTCACTTCCATATCCAGCATCTGCGACAACTGTCTTTAGGTCATGTGGATAGGTTTCAAGTAAGGGGAGAAGAGTCTTGGTATCTGTATCTGTTTTGGAAAAGCTGTTGCGACCTACAAAAGTTTCTTGATCCTTCTCCTATTTTTCAGCACGTACTGAAAAATCATCTTTGACTTTAGGCAAGATTTTCTTGAGTTTCCGACCTTTGGTTTTACGCTCATCTTTTCCTTTAAGGAGTGTCTCCTCCATGTCTTGGCAATTCTTCTTCAAGGACGTGAGAGAGTTCAATCAACTGCCCTGAGGAGATAGGCTCTTGTGTCTCTAGTTCGATAGCTTGATGGATAAGAGGAATGATTTCTTCTTGACAATAAATCTGGATCTGTTCTTGCAGTTTGACGGAAAACTTGTCCCTTGCTTTTTTCCACACGAAACGATACTTGTTGGCATTGGCTTCAATCTTAGTCCCGTCAATACACAAACAATCTAAGATCACTAACTCTTCCGTTTTTAAACGAAGATTGAGGTCGATGAAAAGATCACGAATGAGTTCTTCCATCCCTTCGGCGACACGAAAACGCTTGATGGTGCGATAGCTAACAACCAACTGCCCTGTTAGGTACTGCATGGCGAGATTTTCAATCATCATTTTTTCAATTTTTCGAGCAGAGAAAATCCCTTGTGAAGAGGCAAATAGAAGAGTAGATACAAGCATTTTAGGGTGCTAAGACGGGTGAGCAGAGGCATGATAGAAGGTAGGGAAAGGACTATCTTCCAAGGTATTCAGATAATAAAGACGAGATGGTCTTGTGGCAAGAAAGAACGGATTTCTAGTGGTAAAGTTGTTTGATTTTTGTTATAGTGAATATGCATAAGATAGCCTTTCTAAATGGTGTATTGTGCAGTTCTATTTTACCAAGACTATCGTAACCATGCAAAAAGCAACGGCAAATCCGTTGCTTTTTTGGAGATAAGAGACTATTGTCCTAGTTTTTTTTGCAAGTGAAAACCAGCTTTGTAGCAGGTCTTATTATTTTATAGGGATTGAAATCTCAATCAATTTATCCGAATAGAGGGTTTTGATATTGGCTTCGTCAATGCTTCCCTTGCCGATTTTACGTTTTAAGAAGAAGTCTTGGATGGTTTCAATTTCGGGTTCACGAATAGCACGGTGTTTGTTGGAAATGAGGATTTCATAGTGAAGCGGGGCTTGTGTGAAAACCACATCTGTATTTCCAGCAGAGTAGACCTCGACAAGAATTGCGTCAGTACTTTCTAATTGGCTTTTAACAAGTTGCGAGTGTGAATTAGTCGTGTTGATAAGCTTCATAACAGTTCCTCCGATTTTCTAACTCTATTATAGCACTTTTTGGATAAAAATCGTGTAATTTAGTCAATTCCATGCTGGATTTTCCAAGCTTCAATTCCCCATTTATGGCTACCACGTTTGAGTTTTTCAATTGCTTCATCAATAGGAAACCAAGCAATATGATTAAAATCTTCCAATGGTTTTTGTACTTCTTGGAAAGAAATAGCTTCATAGAGATAAGCTGGGTTGTAGTAGTAGGTATCACGGTGGCGAGAGTAGAAATACTCATCAGCTTGTCCATAATAGGTTCTGATTTCAGCTGTAAAGCCAAGTTCTTCGATTAGTTCTCTCCTCAGTGCTTCTTGATGATCTTCGCCTGCTTCAATTTCTCCACCTGGCAAGAACCAAGCACCATTGGGAGCTTGAACTAGAACAATTTGTTTTTTTTCTGTATCAGGAATAACTGCGTAAACTCCGTAGCGGGTCTGGTAGGTTACATTTTCTTTTTTTTCACCAAAAAGTGGGCTTGCCATTGCATTTTCCTCATTCTCTAGTATCTTTATTATTATCATAATGGACGAGGGGATAGCTGTCAAGAATAAACCAACGAACTTGTGTAGAAATAGCTACTTTGTCTTGATCAATACTTGTCTAGTTAAACTTTCCAACACTAGCACTCTAACTGGTATAATAAAAGAGAGGTGATTTTATGGCAGAATCAAGACTATTTCGTATCCTATATCTACTTTTAGAACCTGTATTCACAAAATGATAGAGCCTTTAAAAGCCGATTAATGTGTGAAAGTTTGACAAAAGCAAGCTCTGACGATACGGATTTTTCAACATCCTTAGCTAATCTTCGAGAGTGATTCAACCAAGAAAAAGTTCGCTCAACAACCCAAGGTTTGGGGATGATTTGCCAGCTGGCCTTGATTTTTTCAGAAATATCTACTGGGCAACCAAACTCCTTCACCATCATCTCCTCAGAGCTTTTACGATAACCAGCATCGGCTGAAAAAGCCTTGATGGTTGGGAATTGTAGCATCACTTTGCGAGCCACTAAAAAGCCTGATTTTGTGTCGTGCAAATGAGCTGCATGAACCACCACATCAAGAAGATTTCCCATAGTATCCACAAGGATGTGGCGCTTCCTCCCTTTGACTTTCTTACCGCCATCAATCCCACGTTCCTCTGCAGCATCTGTTGTTTTCACGCTTTGAGAATCAATGATAGCATAGGTTGGAGGGGCTGCTCTACCAGCTTTCAGTCGCTTTTTTTAACCAGTTCCGTCAAAATGGTGTCCCACAAGCCGCTCTCTCTGGCACGACGAAAGAAACTCCAGACAGTTGGGGAAGGAGGGAAATCATGAGGGAGCATACGCCATTGGCAACCTGTTTTAGTGATATACAAGGTGGCGTTCACGAGTTCTCGTTTAGCCCACTTATAGGTGCGATGTTGGGAGAAATAGGGTTCAAGTTTAGCCCATTCTTGATCGGTTAAATCGGTATCATATGCTTTTCGTATCATATCTTTAGTTTAACATTTTTTTGTGAATACAGATTCTTAGAAAAAGGCAGTACAACTGCTCCAGAATTAGCTCGATTGTTTGAAGTATCTGCACGTACGATTTATCGCGATATTGAGCGATTGAGTATGGCGGGGATTCCTCTGTATTCGATACCTGGAAAGGCAGGTGGGATCTTTTTAATGAAAGACTTTGTTCTGGAGCGTACTCTAGTATCTGAGGATAAAAAATTAGAACTTCTGTCAGCTTTGCAAGGGATTCAAGCCCTGACCGATGACAGGCAAGACATGTTACTTGAAAAATTGGAATCTATTTTTCAAGTTTCTACCAGCTCTTGGATAGAAGTAGACTTGACTGACTGGAGGAAGCGAGAAGGTCAAAAAGAATTATTTGATAACATCAAACATGCTATTCTAGAGAAAAGGCAACTGGTAATCACTTATCTAGGTGGGAGAGGTCAGAAAACGATTCGTACAGTCGAGCCCTTTAGACTCATATTTAAAAAGAGAGATTGGTACCTTCATGCCTACTGTTGTTTGAAAGAAGAGTGGCGTTTTTTCAAATTATCCAGAATTAGGAATTATCACCTAACAACTGAAACTGTGAAGCAGAAAAATGTGCTGGATTGGGTTGATGGTTCAGATCAAGTGGTAAATCAAATCGAAGTTTCCTTGAAGTTTAGCACCAAGCTTGCTTTCCGGGTTTATGAAGATTTTTCAGAAGATGAGATTAGTTTGGGGAAAGATGGATGTTATTATGTCAAAACTGTCCTACCTGACCACGAAAGCATGTATACTTACCTCCTGTCTTATTTAGATAGAGTGGAAATACTCGCCCCCGATTATCTGAAGAAGGAACTGCTTTCTAGAGTAGAAAAAATCCAAAAACTTTACAAACCTTGACAAAAGATGTCAAGGTTTTAGTGCTATACTAGAGATAGAAAGGAGAAGAACCAAATGAAATACGAATGGAGAAAAGAAGCGAAAGATCTTTATCAAGTGAAAGCTAGGCCCAGCATCTTGCAGGTACCAGGTCAATCCTATATCGTGATTGATGGTAAAGGCGATCCAAATCAAGAAGATTTTTCAGAACGCGTAGGGGCTTTATATGCCTTAGCCTATGCGATAAGGAAAAGATGAGCGTAAAAACCAACGTCGGAAACTCAAGAAAGTCTTGCCTAAAGTCAAGGAAGATTTTTCAGTACGTGCTGAAAAATAGGAGAAGGATCAAGAAACTTTTGTAGGTCGCAACAGCTTTTCCAAAACAGATACAGATACCAAGACTCTTCTCCCCTTACTTGAAACCCCTAAAGACAGTTGTCGCAGATGCTGGATATGGAAGTGAAGAGAGCCTCCTTCGTTTAGATGAAAAGGAGGTGAACCATCTGATGAAATATGCCATGTTTGATCAGGAACAGAAGAGAGGGGATACACAGTCATCTCAAACGTCAATTAGAGACAGATGTAATTGTAGAATATTAGGAGGAAAACATGACTCTAACCAATATATTTTTTGGCATTGCTTTGGGACTCAGTCTCGCCTTTGGCATTTGTTTTATCATATTATTTATTGCATACAATATTCTTTACCATCGAGTGAACAAAAATTTTAAGGCGGTGAAACATGATTAGTCAAATTCTGATGATTTTTACCTTGCTTACAATTTGGATTTCTCTAGCATGGGGCTTGGTAATTCTCTTTTCAACTGCTCACTTTTGGTTTAAACACAGCGATTTTCGTGTAGACACTTCGCCACTACTTTATTATCCGAAGGTTACCATTGTCGTACCTGCTCATAATGAGGATGTGGTTATTGCACAGACGACAAAAGCTATCTTGGATATGAATTATCCTCACGACCGTGTGGAGTTGCTCTTGTTTGCGGATAACTGTTCGGATAACACCTATGCAGAGTATTTGCCTGTACAAGCTATGCCTGAATATACAGGAAGAAATCTGACTATTATCGACCGTACTGGTACAGGAGGAGAAGCAGGAGTTCTAAACGATGCCTTAGAGATGGCAATGGGTGAATATATCTGTGTTTATGTTGCGGATGCTATGCCTGAAAAAATGCTCTTTATTTCCTTGTCAAAGAAGTGATGAAGGATCCAGAACATCACGTGGCATCTTTTGGTCGCAACAAGACTCGAAATGCCAATCAAAATTTCTTGACTCGTTGCATCAAGCAAGAAATCGTTGTTACTCAGCGTGTGCACCATGTTGGGATGTGGCATCTTTTTAAAATTGGGCGTATTCCAGGAACCAACTTTATCATTCAAACCGACTTTGTAAAGAGTATCGGTGGCTGGAAAAATGGTGCCTTGACAGAGGATACTGATATTTCCTTCAAAATCATGCAGAGCAGGAAATTGATTGCCCTTGCCTATAATTCAGAAGCTTTCCAACAGGAGCCTGAGATCTTAAAGAGTTACTATATGCAACGGAAACGTTGGACAAAAGGAAATTATGAAGTTGTTCTTTCAAACTTTAAGGATTTATTTGGCAGAGCAAACTGGCGTGTCAAACTAGAAGTCTTTAACTATTCATGTTTCTTCTTTTGGTTTAACTTTGCCATTATCCTATCGGATTTGATTTTCCTAGCGAATGTGCTAGCAATTTTCCTGAACCTATTCATCCCAGATGTCAGGGTGCCATTTGCTTTTGATGCGGACAATATCTACATTGCCCAGCTTATGCTCTTCAACTGGATACTCATGATTGGTCTCTATTTAATGTATTAATGCAAATTAAGTCAATTTGGACAAGCGACGACCGAACAAATCTGGTTAGCCTTGGCAGCCTATTTCTTTTATGAACAGATGTTTATCGTTGTATCCGTTGATTCTATTTCTTCGATCGTGCTGGACAAAGTACTTCGCCGAAAAGAAACCAAGTGGGTTAAAACCAAGCGATTTGCAGGATAGGAGGTTCTATGAAAACGAATAAATTAAAATATGACTGGTTTGTGCTCATTCTTTCTATCTTTTGTTTAGCCTTGTTTTTGGCAAGGGGAAGGAGTAAAATTGAGATGCGCAATCATCGCCTTTACAGCCAATGGAGTCAACAGTTCCTTGTTACAAAAGGCAATCAGTCTTATGTTCGTACAACGAATGATTCTGAGGAAACGACAGTTCTATCAGAAACTCAAAGTTACGGCATGCTCATAACAGTTTTAGCAGCCCAAAAAGGGCAAGCAACACAAGCAGATTTTGATAGCTCTTATCGCTATTATCAAAATCATCGTCTCGAGGGAACACAGTTGATATCTTGGAAGCAAGTTCTCAAAAATGATAGTGAAACTGTTGAAAAATAAAACGCAACTGATGGAAATCTCTACATCGCTTATTCCTTGATTGAAGCTGCCAAGCAGTGGCCGGATAAAGCTCAGGAATACCAAGCGCAGGCTAAAAAATCTTAGAAGATATTCTTCAATACAACTACAATGAAGGGACAGGTGTCCTAACAGTAGGGAACTGGACAAACAAGGATTTCGATTATTACTTGATGCGGACGTCTGATACCCTTCCTCACTATTTCCAATCTTTCTATGACTTGACTGGAAACAAACAGTGGTTAGACGTTAAGGATAAAATGCTTGGGCAACTGGAGCAAATTAGCTCTCGTTCGGATACGGATCTCCTGCCAGATTTTATCTGGGCTGAGAAGTCAGACGCACGTCTTGTTGATGCTAACACAATAGAATCTCAATACGATGGGGCGTACTCTTATAATGCTTGTCGTTTGCCTTATCACTTGTCTCAAAGTCAAGATGAAAGAAGTCAAAAACTTGTTTAAAAGATGATGAATTTCTTTATGAAAGAGAGACGCGTTTATGCTGGCTATGATTTGAGCGGAACTGTCCTCAATCAATACCAGGCAGGTAGTTTCTTGGCATCGATTGCCTATGTAGTTGATAAGGGAGAAGGTTACCTGAAACTCTTTCAACAAAATAAATACATTTTCACACAAGATTTACCTTTGGATAACTGCTATGATGCAACGATGATTACTATGATTGCTCTGGAGTTGTTCTAGGATGAAAAGAGAGGGCGCTAGTTATACTAGCTCTCTTTTTGATAGGATTTTCATCTTTTTTCAAAAAAGGAATTTTATCAGCTTTATGGTATAATGGAAAGAGTTAGATTGAAAGAGGTAGAGAGATGGATGCGAAATTAAAATACAAGGCAAAGAAGATTAAAATCGTCTTTTTTGATATTGATGATACCTTGCGTACGTCGAAGACAGGTTTTATTCCAGCTACAATTCCCACTGTCTTTAAGCAGTTACGTGAAAAAGGAATTTTAATAGGAATCGCCTCTGGGCGTGGTATTTTCGGTGTCGTTCCAGAGATTCGTGATCTCAAGCCGGACTTTTTTGTAACCCTGAATGGGGCCTATATCGAAGATAAAAAAGGTCAGGTCATTTATCAACATCAGATTGACAAGTCAGATGTTGAGGAGTATATCTCTTGGACTAAGCGAGAGGGAATTGAATATGGCTTGGTTGGCAGTCATGACGCTAAACTCTCCACGCGAACAGAACTGATCAGTGAGGCTATTGATCCGATTTATCCAAACTTGGATGTGGATCCAGATTTCCATGAGAAAGAAGATATCTATCAGATGTGGACTTTTGAAGATAAAGGAGATGACTTGAGCTTGCCTGACAGTCTCTCAGATAAACTTCGTATGGTTCGTTGGCATGAACATTCGTCTGATATCGTGCCAATTTCAGGATCGAAAGCAACCGGTGTAGCTAAGGTGGTGGAGCACTTAGGCTTGAAATCAGAGAACGTCATGGTATTTGGAGATGGACTCAACGACTTGGAACTCTTTGATTATGCTGGAATCAGCGTTGCAATGGGAATTTCTCATGATAAAATCAAAGAAAAAGCAGATTATATTACAAAAACAGTAGAAGAAGATGGTATTTTTGATGCCTTAGAAGGATTTGGTATGGTAGAAAAAGAATTGCAATTCCCACAAGTAGATATTGAAACAGTAGAAGGTCCGATTGCGACCATTAAGACCAATCATGGAGACTTGCGTATCAAGCTCTTCCCTGAACAGGCTCCAAAAACAGTAGCCAACTTTGTAGCTCTTTCAAAAGATGGCTACTATGATGGAGTTATTTTCCACCGTATTATCAAGGACTTTATGATCCAAGGCGGGGACCCAACCGGTACTGGTATGGGAGGTGAGTCAATCTACGGCGACTCTTTTGAAGATGAATTTTCAGAAGAACTCTACAATATCCGCGGAGCTCTTTCTATGGCCAATGCTGGCCCAAATACGAATGGTAGCCAGTTCTTTATCGTTCAAAACCAACATTTGCCATACTCTAAGAAAGAGATTGCGCGTGGTAGTTGGCCAGAACCAATCGCTGAGATCTATGCAGAGCAAGGTGGAACCCCTCACCTTGACCGTCGTCATACTGTTTTTGGGCAATTGATAGATGCAGAATCTTTTGCGGTCTTGGATGCCATTGCAGCTGTTGAGACTGGTGCAATGGACAAACCAGTTGAAGATGTAGTAATTGAAACGATTGAAATTGAGGACTAGGATGAAAATTGGTGATAAGCTAACTGGGCGTATTACAGGAATTCAGCCCTATGGTGCCTTTGTCGAGATAGAGACAGGGGTGACAGGGCTGATTCACATCTCGGAGATTCGGATGGGATTTATTGAAAATATCTATGACATTTTAAAAACTGGCGATGAAGTCCAAGTTCAGGTGGTGGATTTTGACGAATACACTGGGAAGACCAGTCTTTCCATCCGTACCCTGGAAGAGGAAAAACATCAATTACCTAGACGGAGACGTTTTTCTAATGATCAGATCAAGCACGGTTTTGCGCCCCTTGCTCGAATGATGCCTGTTTGGACACGTGAGGCATTAGATCATTTAAAGAAGAAACCATAAATATGATTACCTAAAATATTTGCAATATTAACATAGTTTATTATAGTAGAAGTATGAAAGAAGAACAATTATTAAAATCAGGAGAGCGAATCAACCAGCTCTTTTCGACAGATATCAAGATCATTCAAAATAGAGAGGTGTTTAGCTATTCGGTGGATAGTGTTCTTTTGTCACGCTTTCCTCGCTTCCCTAAACGGGGGTTAATTGTGGACTTTTGTGCTGGAAATGGTGCAGTGGGGCTTTTTGCTAGCTCACGAACTCAGGCGCAGATAATATCTGTAGAGATTCAGGAGCGCTTGGCAGATATGGCAGAGCGTTCGGTTCAGTTAAATGGCTTGGAAGAGCAGATGCAGGTCATCTGTGATGATTTGAAAAATATGCCTGCCTATATCCAGGGAAGTAAGGTGGATATGATCTTGTGTAATCCACCTTATTTCAAGGTGGATTCGCATTCTAATCTGAACGAGAGTGAACACTACCTTCTGGCCAGACACGAAATCACGACTAACCTAGAAGAAATTTGCCAAAGCGCTCAGAGTATTCTCAAGTCTAATGGTCGTTTGGCGATGGTTTATCGTCCAGATCGGCTCTTGGATATCCTAGACATGCTCAAACGCCACAATTTGGCACCCAAGCGCATGCAATTTGTCTATCCTAAACGAGAGAAGGAGGCCAATATGCTCTTAATCGAAGCTATTAAGGATGGCTCAACGAGTGGCTTTAAGGTCTTACCACCACTCGTTGTTCACAATGATGATGGTTCCTATACCCCAGAAATTCAAGAGATTTACTATGGATCATAAGGCCTATATGTATGTGGTAGAGTGTCGCGACGGTTCTTACTATACGGGCTATACAACGGATGTGAAGAGGCGCCTTGCCGTTCATAATAGTGGTAAGGGATCCAAGTATACCCGAGCTCGCTTGCCAGTCAAACTCATCTATGCTCAGGGTTTTGCCAGTAAGGAAGAAGCCATGTCTGCTGAGGCTCTTCTCAAGCGTAAGAAAAGACCACAGAAAGAACGATTTTTATCTGAAAATCAAGAGAAAAATCTAGTCAACGATATTGATATATAATAGCTCTTTTCTACCATTTGTCAAGTCTATCAAGGACTTTAAGTAAAAAAGAGATAAGACAGTAGCTATTCTGAGGTTACTGTCTTATTTTTACCACTTATTGCTCCATGCTAAAAAACCCCTCATCTGGGATTTTTTGAAACAAGGTGTTATAATAATACGGCATAGGCAGCCTTATCGATTTTGGGTCAGAGAGTAATCGTAAAGTTTGTTATGCGTAATGAGGTAATACATTGTTCGGTTGAAGCTATTGTTGCTTGTCTTTTTCGTTTCTCATAAAAGTCGGCGATATGGCAGGGATTGGTATGACGAGCTGAAGCGATGTTATGAATGGACTTGAACAAGATTTTTCTGGCAGAGGGATTCCCTCGTTTAGTAATGTGTTCCTTGGTGAGAAAGTTCCCAGATTCATAGTGTCTCAGGTCAATGCCAATGAAAGCGTTGCTTTGATTGGTAGACTGAAAGCGACGAATATCTCCCAATTCGCCAATGATAGATGTCGCTGTGGTTTCTGCGATGCCAGGAATTGACCGTAAGATGTCATACTCTGCTAAAGGCTGAGCTAGAGCGACCATGTCGTCTAAGACAACCTGTCTGTGCTCAGAAAGACGAAGCAATTTTTGAGCATAGAAACGAAGCTCTTCCAGCATTGGAGAGGTTTTCTTGACCGCACAAAAAGATTGTTTAGCGAGTTTTATAAGTTTATCAGTCAGGTAAGCAATAGGCTTTTCAGGGATTCGTTTGGAGGTAGATTGACGGATAATTTTCCACAATTCACCTTGAGATAGGCTTACTACAAACTCTTTGCATGGAAAAGCCATGACCAAGTTCCAATATGGCTCTCCAGTTGGTGTGGATAAGAGATTTTCCAATTCAGGAAAGGTGACTTGTAAGACCTTGTGTAGACGGTTTTTAGCTCGAACAATGCCTTCTGTAAGATTTTGATAGAAAGGACTTAAATCACGCAGGTGTTGCTAAACTTCTTCCTGCGCATAAGTTTGTTTACGATTGAGTACAAACTGAGAATGAGCCAACTTTTCAGCGTCAATTTTGTCTATTTTACGAACTCGCAGACTGTCCGATTGCTTCTTAGCTTCCAGAGGATTCAGCTGTGTATAAGCGTAGTCGTATTCCTCAAGAAAGGATCGAAGACGCCTAGAATAGACAAATATAATCTCAGGGTTATGAACAGTTTTCAAGTCGTTCAAAAGACGATTGAAGCCAATGGGGTCATTGAGCCTAGTGTAGCCATGACTCTTCTCACCGTTGACTAAAATTGCCACCTCAGACTTGCCTTACTCACATCAATCCCAAATACTGTAGGCACGATATTACCTCTTTTGTCTTGAATAATTCCGTGTTTTAGTGATTTTATTTTCAATACGCGACGTCTAGCACCAAAGAGCCCTACGACTTTACAAGACACCTTTACTTTAACATAAAGAAAAAGTAGTGAGTACTCTCTCCCGTCGGAGATTTTCTCACTACTAATCTTAGAATGTTTGTCAACTGTAATGGGCTGAAGAAAAGTTATAACTTGTAGAGGATCATTTTGTTCCTCTCCTTTTAATATTCAAAGCGATGAAGATTCTAGTTTTAAAGTTATCAAATTATCAAAGTTTTCGAAAGCCGAAAGCATTGCGCTTGATGAGTTTGATGAGGCTATTGGTAGCTTCTAGTTTTGTGTTTTAGTAGGATAAGTCCATTGCATTCAGGCTCTTGTCTTTATCTTTCAAAAAGGTCTTAAAAACAGTTATAAAAATAGGATTTACATAAGAAATAGTACCTTCAATGAGTCCAAAGAATTGCCCAGCCTGTCTCTCATGAAAATGGAAGGTAGATTTCATAATGTTCTCGTAGTTCTTGAGAGTAAGAGAGAAACTTTTCTAGAATTTCTTTGTTGGTTAGATGCATGCGAAAAGTAGGGAGATAAAATCGTTTATCACTTAGTTTCCGACTATTCTGTTGAATGAACTTACCGTAGCGCTTGATAGCCTTGTATTCATGAGATTTTCTATCAACCAACGTTAGATCACTTCCTTTTGGAAAATATTCTCTCGGTAGACCATTCGTATTCTCATTAGTCCCTCGTTGCCAAGGTGCATAAGGGTCTGGAAAATAAACTTCAATTTTCAATTGATCACTCAATTTCTGATGATACGTGAATTTTTTCCCTCTATCAGGAGTTACTGTATGCTTTGTCAAGGGTTCTAACATTTTTACCATAGCTTCTATCACCAACTTGCTTTTCTTGACTGCTACCTTCTGTATTTTTAGAAAGCGAGAATAACGGTTAGTTAGAGTCACTAAACAAGCTTTTCCAGTTTTACCTGCAACAGTATCTGCTTCCCAATCTCCTATTCTAGTTCGGTTATTAGCGTCTTCTGGTCTTTCGTGAATTGTGATCTATTTCAAGCATCCGTTTCCGCCCATAGGGTGATTTAGCAATATGGTAAGATTCCTGTGCATGACTTGGAGAATAGCTTTCTTCTCTTAGATGTCGTTTCCACTCGCGACTAATACTAGACGGATGACGATGGAGAAACTTAGCAATTTGAGAAAAATTTAGGCCTTGCATACGGTAAATGAGAATACTTTCACGCTCATCTACGGTAAAATGATGGTAGCTCATAAGATTTCTTTTCGTAACTAGTTCGTTCAATTCTATTTTACTAGAAAATCTTATGAGTTTTTATTGTGCACTTATATTGTATATTCAAGGCAACAAAAGAGGTTTCATAATATCCATAGGGGTTTTACCCACTATAGAAATTATAGAGCCGAGATTTATTTTGTTTAATAGTGTTGATATTGCATCAATTATGCCTGTTTTCGTGTTTCTGGTAGTTGTTCAAGTGTATTGCTACTATTTTTGATGGTATGACGTGCTTATATTGTGTCTCAGTTAACTACGAAACTTTTTGATTTAATATCATTTTTTAACGTATGTTAAAAAATAAATTAACGTATGTTAATTTTTCTTGACTTAAATTTTTTAAATGATATACTGTTTTTATGGAGAGATAACAATTATATATAAATGTACTACTCTATTTCCTAGATAATACTTAGTAAAACTTTTTATAACAAATGCTAGCAAAGTTAAAGTTTTCTATCTATTGGAAGTTAAATAAATATGTAAGGAATTAAAATGAAAAAAGTACAGTATTGTCATTAACCACAGCTGCAGTTATTTTAGCAGCATATGTCCCAAATGAGGTAGTTTTAGCAGACACATCTAGCTCTGAAGATGCTTTAACTATCTCTGATGAAGAAAAAGTAGTAGGTAAACAAAAAGAAAACAAAGAAAAACTTGAAGATGTTCATAATGCTAAGGAAACTTCACAGGATACTGAAGAGAAGAAAACAACGGTTATTGAGGAAAAAGAAGTTGTTAGTAAAGAATCTGTGATAGATAACAAAACTAGCAATGAAGAAGAAAAAATCAAAGAAGATTCTAATCAATCCCAAGGAGATAAAGCGGACTCGTCTGCAAGTAAAGACCCAGAAAGTCCCAAAAAAGAGGATAAAGTTATCTATATTGCTGAATTTAAAGATAAAGAATCTGGAGAAAAAGCAATCAAGGAACTATCCAATCTTAAGAATACAAAAGTTTTATATACTTATGATACGGTTTTAATGGTAGTGCGATTGAAACAACCCAAGATAACTTGGACAAAATGAAACTAATAGAAGGTATTTCATCGGTTGAAAGGGCACAAAAAGTCCAACCAATGATGAATCATGCTAGAAAGGAGATTGGAGTTGAGGAGGCAATCGATTATCTGAAGGCCATTAATGCTCCATTTGGGAAAAACTTTGATGGTCGGGGTATGGTCATTTCAAACATCGATACTGGGACTGATTATAGACATAAAGCTATGAGAATCGATGATGATGCCAAAGCCTCAATGAGATTTAAAAAAGAAGACTTAAAAGGTACTGATAAAAATTTCTGGTTGAGTGATAAAATTCCTCATGCTTTCAATTATTATAATGGCGGTAAAATCACTGTAGAAAAATATGATGATGGAAGGGATTATTTTGACCCACATGGGATGCATATTGCAGGGATTCTTGCGGGAAATGATACTGAACAAGATATCAAAAACTTTAACGGCATAGATGGAATTGCCCCTAATGCACAGATATTCTCTTATAAAATGTACTCTGACGCTGGATCTGGATTCGCAGGGGATGAAACAATGTTTCATGCTATTGAAGATTCCATCAAACACAATGTCGATGTTGTTTCGGTATCATCTGGCTTTACGGGAACAGGCCTTGTAGGTGAGAAATATTGGCAAGCTATTAGAGCGTTAAGAAAAGCAGGCATTCCAATGGTTGTCGCTACGGGTAACTATGCGACTTCTGCTTCAAGTTCTTCTTGGGATTTAGTAGCAAATAATCATCTGAAAATGACAGACACTGGAAATGTAACACGAACTGCAGCACATGAAGATGCGATAGCGGTCGCATCTGCTAAAAATCAAACAGTTGAGTTTGACAAAGTTAAGATTGGAGGAGAAAGTTTTAAATACAGAAATATAGGTGCCTTTTTCGATAAGAATAAAATAATAACAAATGAAAATGGATCAAAAGCTCCTAGTAAATTAAAATTTGTATATATAGGTAAAGGTCGATACAAAGACTTGATAGGATTGGATCTTAAGGGCAAAATTGCAGTAATGGATAGAATTTATACAAAGGATTTAAAAAATGCTTTTAAACGAGCTACGAATAAGGGTGCACGCGCCATTATGGTTGTAAATACTGTAAATTACTACAATAGAGATAATTGGACAGAGCTTCCAGCTATGGGATATGAAGCGGATGAAGGGACTACTAGTCAAGTTTTTTCAATTTCAGGAGATGATGGTGTAAAGTTATGGAACATGATTAACCCTGATAAAAAAACTGAAGTCAAAAGAAATAATAAAGAAGATTTTAAAGATAAATTGGAGCAATACTATCCAATTGATATGGCAAGCTATAATTCTAATAAACCGAATGTAGGTGATGAAAAAGAGATTGACTTTAAGTTTGCACCTGACACAGACAAAGAACTTTATAAAGAAGATATCATCGTTCCAGCAGGGTCCACATCTTGGGGGCCAAGAATAGATTTACTTTTAAAACCGGATGTTTCAGCACCTGGTAAAAATATTAAATCCACTCTGAATGTCATTAATGGGAAATCAACTTATGGCTATATGTCAGGAACCAGTATGGCAACTCCAATCGTGGCAGCTTCTACTGTTTTGATTAGACCGAAGTTAAAGGAAATGCTTGAAAGACCTGTATTGAAAAATCTTGAGGGAGATGACAAAATAGACCTTACAAGTCTTACAAAAATAGCCCTACAAAATACTGCACGACCTATGATGGATGCAACTTCTTGGAAAGAAAAAAGTCAATACTTTGCATCACCTAGACAACAGGGAGCAGGGCTAATTAATGTTGCCAATGCTTTGAGAAATGAAGTTGTAGCGACTTTCAAAAACAGGGATTCTAAAGGTTTGGTAAACTCTTATGGTTCTATTTCTCTTAAAGAAATAAAAGGAGAAGAAAAATATTTTACAGTTAAGCTTCACAATACATCAGACAGACCTTTAACCTTTAAGGTTTCAGCATCAGCGATAACTACAGATTCTCTAACTGACAGATTAAAACTGGATGAAACATATAAAGACGAAAAATCTCCAGATGGTAAGCAAATTGTTCCAGAAATTCACCCAGAAAAAATCAAAGGAGCAAATATCACATTTGAGCATGACACTTTCACTATAGGCCCAAATTCCAGCTTTGATTTAAATGCGGTTATAAATGTCGGGGAGGCTAAAAACAAAAATAAATTTGTAGAATCATTTATTCGTTTTGAGTCAGTGGAAGAAATGGAAGCTCTAAACTCTAACGGGAAGAAAATAAACTTCCAACCTTCTTTGTCGATGCCTCTAATGGGATTTGCTGGGAATTGGAACCACGAACCAATCCTTGATAAATGGGCTTGGGAAGAAGGATCAAAATCAAAAACAATGGAAGGTTATGATGATGATGGTAAACCGAAAATTCCTGGAACCTTGAACAAGGGTATTGGTGGAGAACATGGTATAGATAAATTTAATCCAGCAGCTGTTATTCAAAACAGAAAAGATAAAAATATTACATCACTAGACCAAGACCCAGACTTATTTGCCTTTAACAACCAAGGTATTCATGCAGAATCCACTAGTGGATCTGATGTTGCTAGGGTATATCCACTTGACTCAAAGGGAGAACCACAAAGTGTTTCACTAGAAAGAGGATTAACACCTTCTCCACTTGTATTAAGAAGTGCAGAAGAAGGATTGATTTCAATAGTAAATACAAATAAAGAGGGAGAAAATCAAAGAGACTTAAAAGTCATTTCGAGAGAACACTTTATTAGAGGAATTTTAAATTCTAAAAGCAATGATGCAAAGGGAATCAAATCATCTAAACTAAAAGTTTGGGGTGACTTGAAGTGGGATGGACTCATCTATAACCCTAGAGGTAGAGAAGAAAACGAACCAGAAAGTAAGGATAACCAAGATCCAGCTACTAGGATAAGAGGACAATTTGAACCAATAGCTGAGGGTCAATACTTCTACAAATTCAAATATAGATTAACCAAGGATTACCCATGGCAGGTTTCCTATATTCCTGTAAAAATTGATAATACAGCTCCAAAAATTATTTCAATTGATTTTTCTAATCCAAATAAAATTAAATTGATCGCAAAAGATACCTACCACAAGGTAAAGGATGAGTACAAACACGAAACCTTGTTTGCTAGAGACCAAAAAGAACATCCTGAGAAATTTGAAGAAGTAGCCAACGAAGTATGGTATGCAGGTGCAGCTCTTGTCGATGCGTATGGAGATGTTGAGAGAAATCTTGATGTAACTTACGCCGGAGAGGGTGAGGGAAGAAATAGGAAGCTTGATAAAAATGGAAATACCATCTACGAAATTAGCGGAGCAGGAGATTTAAGAGGAAAAATCATCGAAGTAATCGCCCTAGATGGCGCAAGCAACTTTACCAAAATCCATAGAATTAAATTTGCTGATAAGGCTGACAAAAATGGAATGATTTCTTATTACCTAGTAGATCCTGAGAAAGATGCTTCTTCTTACAAAAAACTAGGGGAAATTTCTGAAGATAAACTTAAAAATGCCCAAAGTCCAGAAGCCTCAAATAACGTAGAAGAAAAGAAAGAGACTGTTGAAGAAAAACCTATAGAGGGACCTTCAACTCTAGAGTTAGACAAAGAAATCTCTACTGTAAGAAACTTTGAAAATAAAGACCTAAAGAAACTCATTAAAAAGAAATATAAGGAAGAAGAAGACTTTGTAAATGGCGGAAAAAGAAAAGTAGAGCTTGATTATCGATATGATGCTAAGGGAAATATAACTGCCTATGTGGATGGAAGTGCTCTAGAATATGAGACTGAGAAACTTGATGATGTTAAATCAAAGCTTGGTGGTGTATTAAGCCCATCAAAGGATGGACATTTTGAAATTCTTGGAAAAGTAAGTAATGTATCCCAAAGTGCTAAGGCTTACTATGGCAATGACTTCAAATTAATAGAAATTAAGGCAAGTAAATACGACCCACAAACAAAAACTCTAACCTTTGACTTATTCGCAAACACAAATGATGTAGTCGATGGTCTATCCTTTACGGGTGATATGAATATCCTTGTAAAAGATAAGGGTGAAACAAAAGCTAAAACTAAAATTAGAATGCCTGAAAAAAATAAGGAAACTAAAACAGAATATCCCTATGCATCAAGTTATGGGAATGTAATAGAATTAGGAGAAGGAGATCTTTCAAAAAATAAACCAAACAATTTAACTGAAATGGAATCTGGTAAAATCTATTCTGATTCAGAAAAACAACAATATCTGTTAAAGGATAATATCATTCTAAGAAAAGGCTATGCACTAAAAGTGACTACCTATAATCCTGGAAAAACGGATATGTTAGAAGGGAATGGAGTCTATAGCAAGGAAGATATAGCAAAAATACAAAAGGCCAATCCTAATCTAAGAGTCCTTTTAGAAACAACAATTTATGCTGATAGTAGAAATGTTAAAGATGGAAGAAGCACTCAATCAGTATTAATGTCGGCTTTGGACGGCTTTAACATTGTAAGATATCAAGTGTTTACCTTTAAAATGAATGATAAAGGGGAAGCAATTGATAAAGATGGAAATCTTGTGACAGATTCCTCTAAACTTGTATTATTTGGTAAAGATGATAAAGAGTATCATGGGGAGGAATATTCTAATGTAGAAGCTATAAAAGAAGATGGCTCCATGTTATTTATTGATACCAAACCAGTAAACCTTTCAATGGACAAGAACTACTTTAATCCATCTAAATCTAATAAAATTTATGTACGAAATCCAGAATTTTATTTAAGAGGTAAGATTTCTGATAAGGGTGGTTTTAACTGGGAATTGAGAGTCAATGAATCGGTTGTAGATAATTATTTAATCTACGGAGATTTACACATTGATAACACTAGAGATTTTAACATTAAGCTTAATGTTAAAGACGGTGACATTATGGACTGGGGGATGAAAGACTATAAAGCAAACGGATTTCCAGATAAGGTAACAGATATGGATGGAAATGTTTATCTTCAAACTGGCTATAGTGATTTGAATGCGAAAGCGGTTGGAGTACACTATCAATTTTTATATGATAATGTTAAACCAGAAGTGAACATTGATCCTAAGGGAAATACAAGTATCGAATATGCTGATGGAAAATCTGTTATCTTTAACATCAATGATAAAAGAAATAATGGATTCAATGGTGAGATTCAAGAACAACATATTTATGTAAATGGAAAAGAATATACATCATTTGATGCTATTAAACAAATAACAGACAAGACGCTAAACATTAAGATTCTTGTAAAAGATTTTGCAAGAAATACAACCGTAAAAGAATTCATTTTAAACAAAGATACGGGAGAGGTAAGCGAACTAAAACCTCATACAGTAACTGTGACCATTCAAAATGGAAAAGAAATGAGTTCAACGATAGTGTCGGAAGAAGATTTTATTTTACCTGTCTATCAGGGTGAATTAGAAGAAGGCTATCAATTTGATGGCTGGGAAATTGCTGGTTTTGAAGGGAAAAAAGACGTTGGCTATGTTCTTAATCTATCAAAAGATACCCTTATAAAACCTGTATTCAAGAAAATAGAGGAGAAAAAGGAGGAGGAAAATAAACCTACTTTTGATGTATCGAAAAAGAAAGACAACCCACAGGTAAATTCTAGTCAATTAAATCAAAGTCATAGAAAAGAGGACTTACAAAGAGAAAATCCTTCACAAAAACCTGATTCAACTAAGGATGTTACAGCTACAGTTCCTGATAGAAATGATAAAAACTTTGAAAATGAGAAGGAAGTTTATCTTAATGAACCAGAGAACATAGCTAATAAACATACCAATATCGATAGTAAATCGGATACTAACAATTCTGATAGATTGCCAAAAACCGGAACAGTTAGAGAAGGTTTTACACCATTCATTGCTGGAATATTGTTTATAGTAGGATCACTCCTTGGATTGAAGAAAAAAGATCAAGATTAGGACAAAAGCTATAGATGAAAAAAATGGTTTATGTACTGAGATAGTGTGATGATGAAACAGTTTTGTGAAAATAACTATTTAACATTTAATTCTTAAGTTTATGTTGATATTTATACTCTTTTAGAATGTATTAATGGGCTTAATTTAGATACCTAAAAAATCTTCTTATTACAAATAGGAAGATTTTTTGGATCTTTGTCAACTGTAGTGGGTTGAAGTCAGCTAATATCTAGAAAGGACAAATTTCGTCCTTTCTTTTTGATATTTAGAGCGATGAAAATCCGTTTTTTGAAGTTTTCAAAGTTCCGGAAACCAAAAGCATTGCGCTTGATAAGTTTGATGAGATTATTAGTCGCTTCTAATTTGGCGTTGGAATAGGGTAACTGAAGAGCGTTGATGATTTTCTCTTTGTCCTTGAGGAAGGTTTTAAAGGCTCTATAATATCCATAGGGGATTTACCTATTATAAATATTATAGAGCCAGTTTCTCAAGAAACTATCGTTTTATATAGTTTGAAACTATAACTAGCTCCTGAAAACAAGAAAATGAGTTGGCGAAAATAAATGATACAATAGTTACTATAGATTTGAAGGTATTGTATGAGTAAAGAACTACACATTAATACAATTTTGGTCCAGGCGGGTATCAAATCAGATGAGGCAACAGGTGCCTTGGTAACGCCGCTTCATTTTTCTACAACTTATCAGCACCCAGAGTTTGGTCAGTCTACTGGATTCGACTATACTCGGACTGAAAATCTAACTCGCAGTAAGGCGGAGGAAGTCTTGGCGGCTATTGAGTCAGCAGACTATGCTTTAGCGACGAGCTCAGGAATGGCTGCGATTGTACTGGCTTTCCAGTAGGAAGTAAAGTCTTGGCTGTGCGAGATCTTTATGGGGGTTCTTTCCGTTGGTTCAACCAAGTGGAGTAGGAAGGTCGATTCCATTTTACCTATGCCAATACAGAAGAAGAGCTGATTACTGAGTTAGAAAAGGATGTGGGTGTTCTCTATATCGAAACGCCAACCAATCCCTTGATGTTGGAATTTGATATTGCAAAACTAGCCAAACTAGCTCATGCCAAGAGTGCCAATGTAGTAGTGGACAATACCTTCTACAGTCCGATTTACCAACGTCCGATTGAAGACGGTGCGGATATTGTTCTTCATTCAGCTACCAAGTATCTAGCAGGGCACAATGATGTCTTAGCTGGGGTGGTTGTGACTAATGGTTTAGAACTATATGAACAACTTTTCTATAATCTCAATACGACAGGTGCGGTCTTGTCACTGTTGGATAGTTATCAGTTGATTCGTGGTCTCAAACCCCTGCCCCTTCGTATGGAACTTTCTACAGCCAATGCCCAAGAAGTAGTTGCTTTTTTGAAGGATTCACCTGCTGTCAAGGAAGTTCTCTATACAGGACGTGGGGGGATGATTTCCTTTAAAGTAGTGGATGAAAAGCGTATTCCTCATATTTTAAATAGCTTGAAGGTCTTCTCATTTGCAGAAAGTTTGGGTGGGGTAGAGAGTCTAATCACCTATCCGACAACTAAAACCCCTGCGGATATTCCAGCAGAAGTGCGCCATTCCTATGGATTGACAGATGATCTCTTGCGCTTCTCAATTGGGATTGAAGATGCTAGAGATTTGATTGCGGACTTGCGACAAGTTTTGGAGGGATAAGATAGATATGAGAAAATATGATTTTACAAGCCTGCCCAATTGTTTTGGGCACCATACCTATAAATGGAAAGAAGTGGAAGCTGATCGAGAAGTTTTACCAGCCTAGATAGCAGATATGGACTTTGTGGTTTTGCCTGAAGTTCGACAAGCTGTACAAGCCTACGCAGATCAGTTGGTCTATGGCTATGCTTATGCTAGTGATGTTTTGATTGAATCGGTTCAGGGCTGGGAAGCCACACAACACAGTTACCACTTTAACAAAGAGGCTCTCGTCTTTATCGAGGGTGTGGTACCAGCTATTTCAACAGCTATCCAAGCCTTTACAAAAGAAGGAGAGGCTGTTCTGATTAACACACCGGTCTATCCACCTTTTGCTCGCAGTGTCAAACTGAACAATCGCAGATTGATTACCAATCCTTTGGTGGAAAAGGATGGGCTGCTTGAGATTGACTTTGATCAGCTGGAGAAGGATTTGGTAGATGAGAATGTGAAACTTTATATTCTTTGCAATCCCCACAATCCTGGTGGATGTGTTTGGGAAAGGGAGGTCTTGAAAAGATTGGTCATCTCTGCCAAAAACATGGTGTTTTGTTGGTTTCAGATGAGATTCACCAAGATTTGGCTCTCTTTGATCACAAACACCAGTCTTTCAACACCATTGATCCCGCCTTTAAAGACTTCGCCCTTATCTTGAGCAGTGCTACTAAAACATTTAATATTGCTGGGACCAAGAATTTCTATGCAGTTATTGAAAATCCAAAGCTTCGAGTTGCTTTCCAAAAACGCCAGTTGGCCAATAACCAACATGAAATCTCAGGCTTGGGGTATTTGGAGACAGAAGCTGCCTACCGTTATGGTAAGGACTGGTTAGGAGAGTTAAAAGAAGTCATCGAGGATCGCATTAACTATGTAGTGGATGTTTTGGGCAACGAAACCAAGATTAAGGTCATGAAACCACAAGGTACCTACTTGATCTGGCTTGATTTTTCAGCCTATGACCTAACGGATGACCGCTTGCAAGAGCTTTTGAAGAATGAAGCCAAGGTTATCTTGAACCGAGGTTTGGACTTTGGGGAGGAGGGATCCCTTCATGCTCGCCTCAATGTGGCTATGCCGAAGTCAGTACTAGAAGAAGTTTGCCAATGCATCGTGACCACTTTTGCTACACTTTAAAAATCCAGCCTTCTAGGAGAAAAGTCTTCCTAGAAGGCTATTTTCGTAGGGGAAAATGTGGTATAATGAAAAGATAAGATAAAGGGGTAACTATGGCTAAATTGATTCCGGGAAAGTTGCGCATGGAGGGTGTTACTCTCTATGAGACAGGCAACATTGAGATTATCAAGGAAAAAGGGAGTCGCCTCTATACTCGTGTGGCGGGAGAATACTTGCGCTACAGTTTAGAGGATGATCTGGTTTTTTGTGCTTGTGATTTTTTCCAAAAAAGAGGTTACTGTGTTCACCTAGCGGCGCTCGAGCATTATCTGAAGAACGACGAAGAAGGCCAGGTGATTTTACAAGCTTTAGAGAAAGGACATGAAGAGCAAGAAGAGGTCGAAACCAAGGTTAGTTTTGGTGGTAGTTTTTTGGAGCGTATCCAACCTCAGAAGCGAGAGAAAATCTACACTTTGTCGGCTCAAGGCCAGGTGGAAGCTGGGACCAATCGCCTCCTTTGGACTCTCCGAATCGGTTTAGTTGATAGTCAAAAATATTATGTCATTCGTGACATCCCACTCTTTTTGAAGGTTTTAGTCCATCGAAAACCATATATGATTGGGAAATACTATGAAAATGACTTGTCTTGGAAGGCTTTTGATACAGCTAGTCAAGAAGTTCTTACTTTTTTATGTGGCTTGATTGAGGAGGGACTGAGTCAAGAGCTCTTTTTCCCTAATCAAGGTCGTCACCTCTTTTTCCCTCTGACCTTTTTTGAGCAGGGAGTGGAGTTGCTGATGAACTTGGAGGATTTTCATTTTGAACACCAGAACGATAGTTATGAAAATCTTCTCTTTCATGATTTAGGTCCTGATGCAGAACTGTTCTCTTTTTCCGTGCAGGAGTATCCCGATTATTTTGAGATGGAGATTTCTGAAAGTGAGCGAGTCAACGTATTCTATGTAGGGGCAGTTCTCTTTCGTAAAGGAAATGTTTATTTCTTGACCCCTAATCAGATAACTCTTTTGAAGGAACTAAAGGAACTTCCTCAGGAGGGAAGAGGGAGGAAGTGCCTCCAATTTGACAACAGTGATCGTGACCGCCTAGCCGCCTGTCTGCCCTTGTTTGGGCAGCTGGGCACAGTTTCTGCTCCCGAGCGCTTGCAAATCAAACCTTTTTCACCAATCTTTTACTTTGATAAGGAGGATGACGGTCGTATCCGCTTGGATATCCAGTTTGACTATGGAGATGTTAAGGTGACTAGTCGTCAACAGTTGGAACAATTACCTTTTTCAAGTAATGCCGTCTTGGAAAATCAGCTATTTCAAGTCTGTTTAGGGGCTGGTTTTGAGGCTGATTTTCAGTCCTGGAGACAGGCTTTGAAGCCAGAGGCAGTTTATTCTTTCTTTCACCATACAATTCCAGCTTTTGAGAAGTTGGGTCAGGTCTCTTTGTCTGATGAGATGAATCAGCTCTACAGCATCCAAGCTCCTCAGGTTCAGATTGAGTCCAAGGGAGGACTGTTGGAAATCCAATTTGATTTCCAAGGGATTGCCCAAGAAGAGATTGCTCAAGCTCTCAAAGCCCTGACCAGCAATCAGGATTTCTATATCAGTTCTTCTGACCAAGTGTACTTTTTTGATGAGGAAACCAAGCAGATTCGTCAAAATTTGCAGGAACTGGGTGTTGAACTAAAAGATGGTTCTTTTCAAGCTCGAAAATCTCTGGCTTATAGCCTTTCTCAGCTTTTTGACGGTCGAGACGGGATTTCCTTCTCGGAAGAATTTCAGTATTTAGCTCATGATTTGACCCATCCAGAGGACTTTCCTTTAGGAGATATACGGGTGCAGGCGAGTTTGAGAGACTATCAGGAAAAGGGAGTTCGTTGGCTTCAGATGCTTTACCGCTATGGCTTTGGTGGCATCTTGGCAGACGATATGGGACTGGGAAAAACACTGCAAACTATCGCTTTTTTGACCAGTCAGGTGACAGAACATAGTCGGGTCTTGATTTTAGCGCCGTCAGGTTTGATCTACAATTGGGCAGATGAATTTAGGAAATTTGCACCACAGTTGGATTTGGCTGTCGTTCATGGTTTGAAAGCGAATCGAGAAGCAATTCTTTCTGAAAATCACCAAATCTACGTAACCAGTTATGCTACCTTTCGTCAAGACAGCGAGCTTTATCAAGAGATGGCTTTTGATTTTCTCTTCTTAGATGAAGCCCAGGTCATGAAAAATGCCCAGACTAAGATTGCTCAGAGTTTGCGCCAGTTCGTGGTGCCAGCAGTCTTTGCTTTGTCAGGTACGCCCATCGAAAACCATTTAGGAGAGTTGTGGTCTATCTTCCAAATTGTGCTTCCGGGGCTCTTGCCAAGTAAAAAGGAGTTTATGAAATTACCGGCTGACCGAGTCGCGCAGTTTATCAAGCCCTTCGTCATGAGGCGTAAGAAAGAAGAAGTTCTAACAGAGCTGCCTGACCTGATCGAAGTCGTCTATAAAAATGAACTGGAAGACGAGCAGAAGGCCATCTATCTGGCTCAGCTGCAACAGATGCGAGACCGCCTAGCGCAAGTGACAGATCAAGAATTTCAGAGAAGTCGTGTAGAAATCTTATCCGGTCTCATGCGTTTGCGCCAGATCTGCGATACGCCAGCTCTCTTTATGGACGATTACCAGGGAGCCAGTGGTAAATTGGATAGTCTCCGAGATTTATTGCTACAAGTGGCAGATGGTGGGCATCGGGTCTTGATTTTTTCCCAGTTCAAAGGAATGTTAGAAAAAATCGAGCAAGAGCTCCCAAATTTGGGCTTGACTTCCTTCAAAATTACGGGCTCAACTCCTGCTCAAGATCGACAAGAGATGACCAAAATATTTAATCAAGGGGAAAGAGATATCTTTCTCATCTCCCTTAAGGCAGGTGGTGTCGGTCTCAATCTGACAGGAGCTGACACCGTCATCCTAGTGGATCTCTGGTGGAATCCTGCTGTCGAAGCCCAGGCTATCGGACGAGCTCACCGAATGGGACAGGAGCGGAAGGTAGAGGTTTACCGTTTGATTACTAGAGGAACCATTGAAGAAAAGA
Organism: Streptococcus sp. Marseille-Q5986; assembly: GCF_946902915.1. Classification (GTDB taxonomy): domain Bacteria; phylum Bacillota; class Bacilli; order Lactobacillales; family Streptococcaceae; genus Streptococcus. Next base: position 253,116 of record NZ_CAMPPY010000001.1, read on the forward strand.
TTCAAGAACTCCAAGAACAGAAGAGACACCTGGTTTCCCAAGTTTTAGGTGGGACGGAATCGCGTGCGAGTCTCAGTCTGGCAGAAATTCGAGAAATTTTAGGGATTTCTGAAGCCAGCACTTGAAAAATCAAGACAATACGCTATAATGAAGTGTTGAAAGGAAATACAAAATGAAACAAGATCGATTTCCATTAGTGTCAGATGATGAGATCATGCTGACTAAAATGACAGTCATGGACTTGTACGATGAGTCAGACTTTATTAGCAATATCAAGGGTGATTACCGCGATAAAAACTATTTGGAATGGTCTCCTATCAATGAGGAACAGGCTGTAACTCCTTCGGCAGCTAGCAAGGAGTCAAAACCAGGCCCAGAACCTAAAAAAGTTGAAAAAACGTATGCTGAATTGGCTCGAGAAGAGGCGCGTGCGGATTTGAAGAAGAAACGTTCAGCTAAGTATTTGACTCAGGATGTTAGTCATACCAGACGACACAATGGTTCAACACTTGTTCGACAGGGAAACCAACCAACAGCGCCATTTCAAAAGGAAAATCCAGGTGAGTTTGCCAAATTTAGTAAAAACTTGAGTCAGTCTCACTATATCTTAGCTGAGGAGGTTGGCCAAGTGGCGAATCCAACTCCGAAAACCCAAACGGAAAAAGCTAAAAAGAACAACTATGATTTTCTAAAGAAGAGTCAAATCTATAATAAAAAGCATAAGCAAACAGAACAGGAACGTCAGGTTGCTCAAGAGTTGAATCTGACAAGAATTACTGAGTAAGGGAGAAAAACATGTCAAAAACATATCATTTTATTGGAATCAAGGGATCAGGGATGAGTGCCTTGGCTTTGATGTTGCATCAAATGGGACACAAGGTTCAAGGTTCAGACGTTGAAAAATACTACTTTACTCAACGTGGACTAGAGCAGGCAGGAATTACGATTCTTCCTTTTGATGAAAAGAACCTGCAAGGGGATCTTGAAATTATTGCTGGAAATGCCTTTCGTCCAGATAACAATGTTGAAATCGCTTATGCTGACAAAAATGGTATCAGCTATAAACGTTACCATGAATTTCTAGGTAGCTTTATGCGTGACTTTGTCAGCATGGGGGTTGCAGGAGCACATGGTAAGACATCAACGACGGGGATGCTGTCTCACGTTTTGTCTCACATCACAGACACTAGCTTCTTGATTGGGGATGGAACGGGTCGAGGTTCTGAAAATGCTAAGTATTTTGTTTTTGAATCTGACGAATATGAGCGCCACTTCATTCCTTACCACCCAGAATACTCTATCATCACCAACATTGACTTTGACCATCCAGACTATTTCACAAGTCTAGAGGATGTTTTCAATGCCTTTAATGACTATGTCAAACAAATTACTAAAGGTTTGTTTGTGTACGGTGAGGATGCTGAGTTGCGTAAGATTACAGCCAATGCTCCAATTTATTACTATGGCTTTGATGCTGAGGGAAATGACTTTGTAGCCAGCGACCTTTTACGTTCTACAACTGGTTCGACCTTCACAGTTCATTTCCGAGGACAAGAGTTGGGTCAATTTCACATTCCAACCTTTGGTCGTCACAATATCATGAATGCAACGGCCGTTATTGCTCTTCTTTACACAGCAGGCTTTGACTTGGAATTGGTTCGTGAACACTTGAAAACTTTTGTGGGTGTCAAACGTCGTTTTACTGAGAAAATTGTTAATAATACAGTGATTATCGATGACTTTGCCCACCATCCAACAGAAATTATTGCGACCTTGGATGCGGCTCGTCAGAAATACCCAAGCAAGGAAATCGTAGCGGTCTTCCAACCGCATACCTTTACAAGAACCATTGCCTTGTTGGACGAATTTGTTCACGCTTTGAACCAAGCGGATGCCGTTTACCTAGCGCAAATTTATGGGTCAGCTCGTGAAGTGGACCATGGTGACGTTAAGGTAGAAGACCTAGCCAAAAAAATCAACAAAAAACACCAAGTTATCACTGTTGAAAATGTTTCTCCACTCCTAGACCATGACAATGCTGTTTATGTCTTTATGGGAGCAGGAGACATCCAAACCTATGAGTACTCATTTGAACGTCTCTTGTCTAATTTGACAAGTAATGTCCAATAAGAAAAAAGAATGGAAATTCCAATCACCATAGGACGAGCTACTTTATCGGATCTAGAAGAAATTGTAGCAATTGAAGAATCTTGTTTATCCTCAGAAGAAATAGTGAGCTACGAATTTTTAGAAGAGAGTATCCGTAAGATTGCAGATACCTTTCTTGTAGCTAGAGATGAAAACCAGCTCGTGGGCTATGTTTTAGGAGAGTCTCAGTCTCTTCATCCCACATGGATAGAAATAAGATCATTTGCTATTCATCCTGACCATCGTAGGCAAGGCTTGGGGACACTTCTTCTTGCTAGCTTGAAACAAGTGGCAGTGGAAGGAGAGTATGAGTATCTTCGCTTGACTTGTCCTGATGACTTATTCTCTTATTTTGAGATGAATGGCTTTGTTGAGGAAGAAGTGCCCGAAGCTTCGTACGCAAGATTTTCAGGATGGGATTTGATTTGGGCAAATCCTTTTTATCAGGAGGAAGTATGAAAATCAGACAAGCTAGATTTTCGGATTTAGATCAAATTTTAGAGATAGAGCTGGAGAATTTCTCCCTTGAAGAAGCCATTCCTTGTTCGGTCTTTGAGGTGCACTTACGTGAAATTCGGACCAGTTTTCTCGTAGCTGAAAAGGAGGGACGTATCCTTGGGTATATCGAAGGTCCAGTCGTCCCACATCGTCATCTACAAGATCAGTCCTTTACAGAAGAGATAAAAGACTATAGCCATCGACCTGGAGGTTATATCTCTGTGACTTGTCTCTCCATAGCTAAGGAAGCACAAGCCTTGGGCGTGGGGAAAAGACTGTTAAGGGCTCTGAAAGAAGTCGCTTTAGAACATGAACGAGAAGGTATCAACTTGACCTGTCATGACTATCTCATCCCTTATTATGAAAAACATGGATTTGTGAATGAAGGGGTATCTCAGTCAAGCTTTGCGGGTGAAAGTTGGTATGATATGGTTTGGCAACCTTAAAAAATGAGAATCATAGCTATAGAAAGGGATGTTTTGTTGCTTTTCTGTAACTTTTAAGATATAATATTATGGATTGTCAACAAGGAGGTAATGCTTTTGACTGAAAAATCAAGAGAAGAAGAAAAATTAACCTTTAAAGAGCAGATTCTACGTGATTTAGAGAGAGTGAAAGAACAAGGTAGAAGAGAGAAAGAAGTAGACATTCCAAATCTGACAGTTTCATCATCTCAAGCTAGTTCAGTAACTCCTGCAAATCCTGAATCTGATATTTCAACAGAAGAGTTGCTGGCTGATTCCCTATTTGTTGTTGATAAAATTCTAAAGAATGCGCCAAGTGTTCCTCCACTTTCAAGTGCTGGAACTGAAGAAAAAGAAGAGAAAGAGATTAGACAGTCTATCATTGACAAGATTGAAGTTGTAGAATCTGAAGAGCCTCCAATAGAACCGATTCATCCAGCTGAGGAACCTGTAGTGGAGTCCGTTCAACCTGAGGTGGAACCAGTTGAATTTGAATCTGAAGAAAAAGAATTTAACTATACTCCGATGAAGATAGATGTGACTTATAAGACAGAAGGGGCCAATAAATCAATTCCTTCTTCTGAGAATAAAGCTGAAGCCCCAGTTTCAACTGGTTCCTCAGACAGATTAACGGAGGAATCACGTCGTAACCATCGTCGTAAAGGCAAAAAACCAACCAAGAAACAGAAGAAATCAAGGGTCAAAGGTTTCCTAGTAACCTTTTTATTTCTCTCGATGCTTGTGGCTGTTGGTGGATACTCTGGGTACGGTTACGTTCAAGACTCCTTGAAACCTGTTGATGCGAGTTCTAAGGAGTATGTGACAGTTCAAATTCCAGAAGGATCAAATGTGCAACAAATTGGGAGCACTTTGGAAAAATCTGGTTTGGTCAAACATGGTCTTATCTTTAGTATTTATGCTAAGTATAAGAGTTCAAACTTGAAGTCAGGTTATTACAATTTGAAGAAGAGCATGAGTACGGATGACTTGATTCAAGAATTGCAAAAAGGTGGAACTCCTGAACCTCAAGAACCAGTACTTGCAAACTTAACTATTCCGGAAGGTTATACCTTAGAGCAAATTGCTCAGACAGTAGGTCAACTCCAAGGTGATTTTAAAGAACCTCTTACAGCGGATGCTTTCATGGAAAAAGTTCAAGATGAAACCTTCATCTCCCAACTAGTAGTCAAGTATCCAAACCTTCTTGGAAGTCTTCCAACAAAAGACAGTGGCGTTCGTTATCGCCTTGAAGGTTACCTTTTCCCAGCAACCTACACTATCAAAGACAGCACCACAGTTGAAAGCTTGATTGATGATATGTTAGCAGCTATGGACAAGGCCATGTCACCGTACTACACTACGACTAAAGAAAAGAATCTGACAGTTAATGAATTGCTCAGTGTTGCTTCTCTTGTTGAAAAAGAAGGGGCCAAGACCGAAGATCGTAAATTGATTGCGGGAGTCTTCTATAACCGCTTGAATCTTGGTATGCCACTTCAAAGCAACATTGCTATCTTGTATGCTGAAGGAAAACTTGGGCAAAAGATTAGCTTGGCTGATGATACTGCAATTGATACTACGATTGATTCACCTTATAATGTTTATACACATCTTGGCCTCATGCCCGGACCAGTTGATAGTCCAAGCCTCGATGCGATTGAAGCAAGTATAAATCAGACAAAGAGTGAGTACTTGTACTTTGTAGCCAATGTCGAAGATGGTAAAGTGTACTTTGCAACGACAAAAGAAGAGCATGACCAAAACGTTGCAGAACACATCAATAGTAAATTAACACCATCAAGTAGTTCAAACTAAAATTATGTGGTTTTCCACATAATTTTGTTTTAAAAAAGTAATAGAAAAGAAAGTTGAAAAAATGGCAGAAAAAACTTACCCAATGACCCTTGAGGAAAAGGAAAAACTTGAAAAAGAATTAGAAGAATTGAAACTCGTTCGTCGCCCTGAAGTAGTAGAGCGTATCAAAATTGCTCGTTCATACGGGGATCTTTCAGAAAATAGCGAGTACGAAGCAGCTAAGGATGAACAAGCTTTTGTTGAAGGACAAATTTCAAGTCTAGAAACAAAAATTCGCTATGCTGAAATCGTCAATAGTGACTCAGTTGCCCAAGACGAAGTAGCGATTGGTAAAACAGTTACTATCCAAGAAATTGGTGAGGACGAAGAAGAAGTTTATATTATCGTAGGTTCAGCAGGTGCGGATGCTTTCGCTGGGAAGGTATCAAATGAAAGTCCGATTGGACAAGCTTTAATCGGTAAAAAGACAGGTGATATTGTTACGATTGAGACACCTGTTGGTAGTTACGATGTCAAAATTTTAAAGGTTGAAAAAACAGCCTAAATAGAATGAAAATGGAGTAGTGGAGGTCTTGACTTGCTCAACTCCTTTTTGATTTTTTGAATAAATAGGAGATTATATGAGTTCAAATAAGAAAAAAATAAAATGGAGCGTGGTTTAACCAATCGTCATGTTCAGGTGATGGCTATTGCGGGGACAATCGGAACCGGACTTTTCTTAGGTGCTGGGCGTTCTATCATCCTTACTGGACCTTCTATCATCCTGATTTATATGATTACTGGAGCCTTTATGTTCCTCATGATGCGGGCTGCTGGGGAGATGCTCTATCAGGATCCAGAACAACATACTTTTATCAACTTTATCACCCGTCATTTTGGGAAAGGCTGGGGGTATTTCTCGGTTTGGTCTTATTGGTTGTCTGTTATCTTTATCGGTATGGCAGAAATCACTGCTATCTCTCACTATGTTCAGTTCTGGTTCCCTAGCTGGCCAAGTTGGATGATTGAGATTGGATTTTTGACTATTCTAGCCTTGGTCAATCTGATTGCGGTTAAGCTCTTTGGAGAAGTCGAGTTTTGGTTTGCTATGGTTAAGATTGTGGCTATTTTAGCTATGATTGCAACAGGAGTCTTTATGGTCTTGACAGGATTTGAAACACCATATGGTGCTGCAAGTTTGGCAAATATCAGCAATCAATTCTCTCTTTTCCCAAATGGAGTTATGAACTTTGTCATGACCTTTCAAATGGTATTTTTTGCCTATCTGATGATTGAATTTATCGGAGTGACAACCTCTGAAACGAAGAATCCTCGTCAGGTTTTGCCAAAAGCAGTTAAAGAAATTCCTCTTCGAATGGTCTTCTTTTATGGTGGAGCTCTATTAGCTATTATATCTATCATTCCCTGGAGAGAACTTGCTTCTTCAGATTCACCATTTGTTACAGTATTTGAATTGGCAGGTGTCAAGTGGGCGGCAGCTCTGACTAACTTCTTCGTTTTGACGTCGGCCGCATCTGCTCTTAATTCAACCCTCTATTCAACAGGACGACACCTCTACCAGATTGCCCATGATTCACCCAATCGCTTCCTAAAAGCGATCAAGGCAAATACTCTCTCTCGCCATAATGTTCCACAAAATGCTATTATTACTTCAGCAACCTTAATTGCTCTGGCTGCCTTTATCAATGTGTTGCCAGGTGTTTTGGCTGCCTTTGCTTTGATTACGGCGTCTTCATCAGGTGTCTATATCGCGATTTATATCTTGATCATGGTGACTCATCTCAAATACCGCAAGTCACAAGACTTTATGGCGGATGGCTACCTCATGCCCCATTACCGTTTTCTAAATCCTTTAACCATGCTCTTCTTTACCTTTGTCTTTGTAACCCTCTTTTTACAAGAATCTACTTTTATGGGGGGCAGTTGGTTCTGCTATCTGGATTATCGTTTTCGGAATTTATAGCCAGTGGAAATTTAGAAAATAGATTAAAGACTCATCAACTCAGGTTGGTGAGTTTTTTTCTAGTTTGACAGTCTATTGAAATAAGATTATAATCAAGCTGTAAATAGTTCTAAGGAGGTTTGGATGCACGTTAGATTGGAAAATAAGGAGTCGCATAAAGCGCAAGAAATAGGGAATTTGATTCGTGCTTATAATCGTTCCAAACGAGAAGAGGCTGAAAGCGAGCCACTGAACCTTTATGTTGAAGATGAAAAGGGCAATCTCTTGGCGGGATTAGTAGCAGAGACTTTCGGAAATTGGTTGGAAATCGAGTATTTGTTTGTGAAAGAGGAATTGAGAGGACAGGGAATCGGTTCAAGACTATTGGAGCAAGCTGAAAATGAAGCTAAGAATCGAAACTGTCAGTTTGCTTTCGTGAACACTTACCAGTTTCAAGCACCAGATTTTTATAAAATGCATGGCTATAAGGAAGCCTTTGCTTTGCAAGACTATCCCTATACAGGGCAAAGATTTTATTACCAAAAGGATTTGTAAGGTGAGTATGAAGGTATAGTACAAAGAGAGACTCGCACATAAGTATGGAGGTGGACAGATGGATATAATATTGGATATGGGCAACGTTTTATTAGAATGGAACAAGGATAAGATTTTACAAGGCGTTTCGGAGATGAAGAAAGATTACCTAATTTTAGATAAGAGCATTTTTCAGTCGGGGCTTTGGTTAAGATTAGATCTTGGGACTATGACGAGAGAAGAATTGGTGCTTAAAGTTGTGTCAATGATTGGTAGTGCCTATCAAAAGAAGGTTGAAGAAGTTATCTGGAACTGGCCTAACTACATTGATATTTATAGGGAGGTCTTTCCTATCTTGTCAGAACTAAAGAAAAAAGGTCATCGGATTTTTGTTTTGTCCAATACCTCAAAGGTATTTTACGACTTGCTGGAAGAGCACCTATCTCCCTTAAAAGAACTTTTAGATGGCTTTGTCTTATCCTGTGATATAAAAGCTATAAAGCCTGATTTGGTAATGTTTAAGGAGATTCTCGATAAATACCAGCTAGATCCTACAAATTGTGTCTTTCTAGACGATATTGAGGACAATACAAACGCAGCTGAGAAATTGGGCATCAAGAGCTATCAGGTCAAGAAAAGAAGTGATGTCATCGATATTTTGAAATCCTATAGTTAAAGGCAACGCTCTCTATTTTTTGTAGTAGAGAGTCTTTTTGTTAATAAAATCTTACAAAATGACATTTATATATTGCATTAAGTTAGATATATGGTATAATGTTTTTAAAAGAAGCGCAACTTTTTAAAAATGTGAAGGAGGACGCTAGTGGCTAAAAATTTAAAATTAAAATTAGCTCGGGTGGAGCTTGATTTAACACAAGGGGATTTGGCAGAAGCTGTGGGCGTTACTAGGCAGACTATAGGCTTGATTGAAGCTGGGAAATACAATCCGAGTCTCTCGCTCTGCCAGTCCATTTGCAGATGCTTAGGCAAAACTTTAGATCAATTATTTTGGGAGGAAGAGGATGAAAAATAGAAAAAAACTTGTGATCAAAGATGAACGTACGGAAAAATTGGATGGAAAGATTTCAGGAGAAATTCTTTTGGGAATGTACCTATTTTTGGCACTGGAAATTTTTGCCAAAGTTTATATTTTTAATTTAACGCTTCTATCCTATTCACCAGAATTACTTTTATTGATTGGAGTAGGTTTGTATGCCATTATTCGCCGCATGTATGTAGGAATTGATATTAGAGATATTGGTGAGAATACTGGAAAAGAAAGAATTTTATCTGCTTTGGGATTTTCTATAGTGGTTTTATTGATTGATATCGTAGGCAATCGCGAGGAACTGGTCAGTCTATTGACTTGGAAGTACTCCCTAAAAGTGGTTCTAGCAGTTATCATCTATCTCGTCGGGAGTTATTCTATGGATAGGGTTATCCTATACTTGAATCGCATAAATCAGCAAGTTTGGGAGGAAGAAGATGAAAAATAGATTTTTTTATTATCAATTACTAGACGAAAGAGAAGAACAACTGATTAACAAAGCTGGGGCGGAATCCTTTACCCTCTTCAGTGGACTTGTGCTTCTAAGCTATTTGGTAGCTGTATTAGCACCTGCTCTTTTTAATCCTACTATTCTTCTGGTTAGCCTTTTTCTAGGAATTTTTTTCTTTTTCAACCGTGCACGACAATTTGGAGTGACCTACTATAGTTGTTTTCATTTTACGATTGTAGGGTGTTTGCTGGTAACTCTCGCTATTACGACTCTCTTGATGTTGCAGAATTATCAATTCAACATCGAGATTTATCAACACAATCCTTTGAACGTTAAATATTTGTCTGCTTGGGTCATTACTTATCTGATTTACCTTCCTTGGGTTTTTATCGGCAATCTCGGGCTTAAAAGTTATGGCGAATGGGCTCAAAAAAAGTTTGAGCAAGATATGGATGAACTGGAGAACGGAGAATAGCTTGTTACTCTTTTCTCAATCCAGCTAAAATGTGTTATAATAGTACTAATTTATTGGAATACATGAAAGTTTTTGAAAATTTTCATGTATTTCTAGTTAAGGAAGTAGGAAAAGTATGTATCCAGATGATAGTTTGACATTGCACACGGACTTGTACCAGATTAATATGATGCAGGTTTACTTTGACCAAGGGATTCACAATAAGAAGGCGGTCTTTGAGGTGTATTTCCGCCAACAGCCTTTTAAGAATGGCTATGCGGTTTTTGCTGGTTTGGAAAGAATTGTGAACTATCTTGAAGATTTGCATTTTTCAGATAGTGATATTGCCTATTTGGAGTCGCTGGGCTACCATGGGGCGTTCTTAGACTACCTCCGCAATTTCAAGTTGGAGTTGACCGTTCGTTCTGCCCAAGAAGGGGACCTGGTTTTTGCTAATGAACCGATTGTGCAGGTGGAAGGCCCTCTAGCCCAATGTCAGTTGGTTGAAACCGTTCTCTTGAACATCGTTAACTACCAGACCTTGGTGGCGACTAAGGCAGCTCGTATTCGTTCGGTTATTGAAGATGAGCCCTTGATGGAGTTTGGGACACGTCGGGCGCAAGAGATGGATGCGGCTATCTGGGGAACACGCGCAGCGGTGATTGGCGGTGCCAACGGAACTAGCAATGTGCGTGCTGGTAAACTCTTTGACATTCCAGTATTGGGGACTCATGCCCATGCCTTGGTACAAGCTTATGGAAACGACTATGAAGCCTTCAAGGCCTATGCGGCGACTCATCGCGATTGTGTCTTTCTTGTGGATACCTATGACACCCTTCGTATCGGTGTGCCAGCTGCTATTCAGGTGGCGCGTGAACTGGGTGACCAGATTAACTTTATGGGTGTGCGGATTGACTCTGGGGATATTGCCTACATTTCTAAGAAAGTCCGTCAGCAATTGGATGAGGCAGGCTTTACGGAAACTAAGATTTATGCTTCTAATGACCTAGATGAAAATACCATCCTTAATCTCAAGATGCAAAAGGCTAAGATTGATGTTTGGGGTGTGGGAACCAAGTTAATTACAGCTTACGATCAACCAGCTCTTGGGGCGGTTTACAAGATTGTTGCGATAGAAGATGAAAATGGGAACATGCGCAATACGATTAAGCTGTCTAATAATGCGGAAAAAGTGTCTACGCCAGGTAAGAAGCAGGTGTGGCGTATTACCAGTCGTGAAAAAGGTAAGTCAGAAGGTGACTACATCACTTATGATGGTCTTGATGTGAATGACATGACAGAAATCAAGATGTTCCATCCGACTTATACATACATCAAGAAGACCGTTCGTAATTTTGATGCTGTTCCTCTCTTGGTGGATATTTTCAAGGACGGGAAATTGATTTACAACCTGCCTAGCTTGACTGAGATTCAGGCTTATGCCCGTAAGGAATTTGACAAGTTGTGGGATGAGTACAAGCGCGTGCTCAATCCGCAACACTATCCAGTGGATTTGGCGCGTGATGTATGGCAAGACAAGATGGACTTGATTGATAAGATGCGCAAGGAAGCTCTTGGTGAAGGAGAAGAAGAATGAGTTTGCAAGAAATGATTATCCAAGAACTGGGTGTCAAACCTGTGATTGATGCCAAGGAAGAAATCCGTCGTTCTATTGATTTCTTAAAGAGATACCTGAAAAAGCATCCCTTTCTTAAGACATTTGTATTAGGGATTTCTGGAGGACAAGACTCAACCTTAGCAGGTCGATTGGCCCAATTAGCTATGGAAGAAATGCGAGCAGAGACAGGAGATGACAGCTACAAATTTATTGCTGTCCGCCTGCCCTATGGAGTGCAGGCTGATGAAGCAGATGCTCAAAAAGCCCTCGCTTTCATCCAGCCAGATACCAGCTTGGTAGTTAATATCAAGGAATCTGCTGACGCCATGACAGCTGCAGTCGAAGCGACAGGAAGCCCTGTTTCAGACTTCACCAAGGGCAATATCAAGGCTCGTTGCCGTATGATTGCCCAATATGCCCTGGCAGGTTCCCATAGCGGAGCGGTCATTGGAACAGACCATGCAGCGGAAAATATCACAGGTTTCTTTACCAAGTTTGGTGACGGTGGTGCGGATATTTTACCCCTTTTCCGTTTCAATAAACGTCAAGGAAAACAACTCTTGCAGGAACTTGGCGCAGACCCAGCACTTTATGAAAAAATCCCAACAGCAGACCTAGAAGAAGACAAACCTGGACTTGCTGACGAAATAGCCCTCGGAGTCACTTACAATGAAATTGATGATTACCTCGAAGGCAAAACAATCAGTCCAGAAGCCCAAGTGACTATTGAAAACTGGTGGCATAAAGGCCAACACAAACGCCACCTACCAATCACCATTTTTGATGACTTTTGGGAGTAAAAACCTCCAGTGGAGGTTTTTACCCTGAGCCTAGAAATGAGAAAGTGAAGCATCGTCATGAAAGAAATCGGCACGAAAATGTTACAGACAGAACGTTTGATTTTGAGAAGATTTGTGGAGAGTGATGCGGAAACCATGTTTCAAAATTGGGCTTCATCTGCTGAGAATTTGACCTATGTCACTTGGAATCCCCATCCTGATGTCGGGGTAACTCGGAACTCGAGTCGAAATTCGATTGCCTCCTATGCTAATCCCAACTATTACAAATGGGTCATTTGTCTCAAAGAAAAACCAGAGCAAGTGATAGGAGATATCAGCATCGTTGAAATGGATGAGATTGACTCTAGCTGTGAGATTGGGTATGTTTTAGGAAAAGATTATTGGGGTCGTGGTATAATGACGGAAGCATTGAAAGCTGTGCTAGACTTCTGTTTTACTCAAGCAGGTTTTCAAAAAGTCAGAGCTCGTTACGCCAGTCTCAACCCAGCTTCAGGCCGTGTCATGGAAAAGGCTGGAATGTCCTATCTAAAAACCATTGCCAATGGTGTGGAGAGAAAAGACTGCGTTGCGGACCTTATTTATTACCAGATAAGTAGGGAAGACAGGTGATTTTCTTTTCTGTATCTATCAAAGTCAGACCTTGTCTGGCTTTTTTTGTGCCAGATTTCTGAATAAACTGATTAAATTCCTATTTTTCCCTATCATTGTCCCTGTTTTTTCTTGAGTTTTGGGGCTATAATAGTCCTATCAAATCAAAGAATGGAGGAAGGCAATGGATAATATAATCTTTTTTATCAGTGTTTTTCTTGCTGGAATTCTTTCCTTCTTTTCTCCTTGTATCTTACCCTTGTTACCTGTCTATGCAGGGGTCTTGTTGGATGACAAAGATGGTGCTCAGGATTCTAGCGAAAAATTTTCAATCTCACTTGTTAGTTTATTGCGAACTCTGGCCTTTATAGCGGGGATTTCTTTTATCTTTATCTTACTGGGTTATGGAGCTGGTTTTTTAGGCAATTTGCTGTATGCTTCTTGGTTTCAGTATGTGACGGGTGCGGTTATCATTCTCTTGGGCTTACACCAGATGGAAGTCCTACATTTGCAGGGGCTCTACAAGGAAAGAAGGCTACAATTAAAGAGACAAGGGCAAAAGGGTAACGGCTATAGCCAGGCATTTTTACTGGGGTTAACCTTTAGTTTTGCTTGGACGCCATGTGTGGGGCCGGTTCTGGGGTCTGTTTTGGCTTTGGCGGCTTCAGGTGGTTCAGGAGCTTGGCAGGGAGCTGGTCTCATGTTGGTTTACACGCTGGGTTTGGCGCTACCATTTTTGGTTCTAGCTCTCGCCTCCAGCTATGTTTTGAAACATTTCCGAAAACTCCATCCTTACCTCGGAACCCTCAAAAAAGTGGGTGGTTTCCTCATTATCGTGATGGGAATCTTGGTGTTTTTGGGAAATGCTTCCATTTTGACTACATTATTTGAATAGAGAGGAAGAAGAAATGAAAAAATGGCAAACATGTCTCCTTGGAGTAGGCTCAATCTGTTGCTTGGCAGCCTGTTCGACTAAAAATATGTCAGACCAATCTACTATGAAGGAGCAAACCAAAACAGAACAAGTCAGTTCACAAACTGCGACTAAAGGTCAGGAAGTCGCTGATTTTGAACTGACAGGTGTAGATGGCAAGACCTATCGCTTGTCTGATTACAAGGGCAAGAAAGTCTATCTCAAATTCTGGGCTTCTTGGTGTTCCATCTGCCTAGCCAGCCTTCCACATACGGATGAAATCGCTAAAGATGCTGGCGATGACTATGTGGTTCTAACGGTAGTGTCACCAGGACATAAGGGAGAACAAGCAGAAGCGGACTTTAAGAACTGGTATAAGGGCTTGGATTATAAAAATTTCCCAGTTTTAGTTGACCCATCAGGCAAACTTTTGGAAACTTATGGTGTTCGTTCTTACCCAACTCAAGCCTTTATAGACAAGGAAGGCAAGCTGGTCAAAACCCAGCCAGGTTTCATGGAAAAAGATGCGATTTTACAAACTTTGAAAGAATTAGCCTAGGAGATATCCTATGAATGATAAGTTAAAAATCATCTTGTTGCTAGGTGTATTTTTCCTAGCCATAACTGGTTTCTATTTTCTATTGATGCGAAATGCAGGGCAGACAGATAGATCGCAAATTGAGAAAGCATCAGTCAGCCAAGGAGGAAAAACAGTGAAAAAAACAGAAATTAGTAAAGACGCAGACTTGCACGAAATTTATCTAGCTGGAGGTTGTTTCTGGGGAGTTGAGGAATACTTCTCCCGCGTTCCCGGAGTGACAGATGCCGTTTCAGGCTATGCAAACGGTAGAGCGGAAACAACCAAGTACGAATTGATCAATCAAACAGGTCATGCGGAAACCGTCCATGTCACTTACGATGCCAATCAAATTTCTCTTAAGGAAATCCTGCTTCATTACTTCCGCATTATCAATCCAACTAGCAAAAATAAACAAGGAAATGATGTGGGAACCCAGTACCGGACCGGTGTTTATTATACAGATGACAAGGATTTGGAGGCAATCAACCAAGTCTTTGATGAGGTGGCTAAGAAATACGACCAACCTTTGGCAGTTGAAAAGGAACCCTTGAAGAATTTTGTAGTGGCGGAGGATTATCACCAAGACTACCTCAAGAAAAATCCAAATGGTTATTGCCATATCAATGTCAATCAGGCTGCTTATCCCGTCATCGATGCCAGCAACTATTCTAAACCAAGTGATGAAGAGTTGAAAAAGACCTTGTCACCTGAAGAGTATGCAGTTACCCAGAAAAATCAAACAGAACGGGCTTTTTCAAACCGCTATTGGGATAAATTTGAATCCGGTATATATGTGGATGTAGCAACTGGTGAACCTCTATTTTCATCAAAGGACAAGTTTGAGTCTGGTTGTGGCTGGCCTAGTTTTACCCAACCCATCAGCCCAGATGTTGCTATCTACAAGGAAGACAAGTCTTACAATATGACGCGTATGGAAGTGCGGAGCCGAGTTGGAGATTCTCACCTTGGTCATGTCTTTACAGATGGGCCTCAGGACAAGGGTGGCTTGCGCTACTGTATCAATAGCCTTTCTATCCGCTTTATTCCTAAAGACCAAATGGAAGAAAAAGGCTATGCTTATTTACTAGATTATGTTGATTAATAAGTCTTTCCTAAGCAGTTAGAAGAGAATTTTGCTATACTGATACTAGTAAGTGGTAAAGGAGCAGAGCATGACCTACACAATCTTAATCGTAGAAGATGAATATCTGGTAAGACAAGGCTTGACTAAACTGGTCAATGTAGCAGCCTACGATATGGAAATCATCGGTCAGGCTGAAAATGGAAGGCAGGCTTGGGAATTGATCCAAAAGCAGGTGCCAGATATCATTTTAACCGATATCAACATGCCTCATCTAAATGGCATCCAGTTGGCCAGTCTGGTACGAGAAACCTATCCTCAGGTTCATTTGGTCTTTTTAACAGGTTACGATGATTTTGATTATGCCTTGTCTGCTGTCAAACTAGGTGTGGACGACTACTTGCTCAAACCTTTTTCTCGTCAGGATATTGAAGAAATGTTGGGGAAAGTCAAGCAAAAGTTAGACAAAGAAGAAAAAGAGGAGCAGTTACAAAATTTACTGACCGATAAGTTTGAGGGAAACATGGCCCAGAAAATCCAGTCCCATCTGGCTGATAGCCAGTTTAGTTTGAAGTATTTAGCCAGTGACTTGGGTTTTAGTCCGACTTATCTGAGCTCCTTGATTAAGAAAGAGTTAGGTCTGCCTTTTCAGGATTATCTGGTACGAGAGCGTGTCAAACAAGCCAAGCTCTTACTATTGACCACAGATTTAAAGATTTATGAAATAGCTGAAAAGGTTGGTTTTGAAGATATGAACTACTTTACCCAACGTTTTAAACAGATTGCAGGTGTAACGCCTCGTCAGTTTAAGAAGGGGGAAGGCTGATGAAGCGTTCTTCTCTTTTAGTCAGAATGGTTATTTCCATCTTTCTGGTCTTTCTCATTCTCCTAGCTCTGGTTGGGACTTTCTACTATCAATCTAGTTCATCAGCTATTGAGGCCACCATTGAAGGCAATAGCCAAACGACCATCAGTCAGACTAGCCACTTTATCCAGTCTTATATCAAAAAATTAGAAACCACCTCTACCAGTTTGACCCAGCAGACGGATGTCTTAGCCTATGCTGAGAATCCTAGTCAAGACAAGGTCAAGGGAATTCGAAATCTGTTTTTGACCATCTTAAAGGCAGACCAGGATTTGAAAACTGTTGTGCTGGTGACTAAATCTGGTCAGGTCATTTCTACAGATGACAGTGTGCAGATGAAAACTTCATCTGATATGATGGCTGAGGATTGGTACCAAAAGGCCATTCATCAGGGGGCTAAGCCTGTTTTGACACCAGCTCGTAAATCAGATAGTCAGTGGGTCATTTCTGTCACTCAAGAACTTCTTGATGCAAAGGGAGCCAATCTAGGCGTGCTTCGTTTGGACATTTCTTATGAAACTCTGGAAGCCTATCTCAACCAACTCCAGTTGGGTCAGCAGGGCTTTGCCTTTATCATCAATGAAACCCATGAATTTGTCTACCACCCTAAACACACAGTTTACAGCTCGTCTAGCGAAATGGAGGCCATGAAACCCTATATCGAGACAGGGCAGGGCTATACGCTAGATCACCAATCCTACGTCAGTCAGAAACAGATTGCAGGAACTGATTGGACAGTTATAGGCGTGTCTTCGCTGGAGAAGTTAGACCAGGTTCGGAGTCAGCTCTTGTGGACCTTGCTTGGGGCAAGTGTCACCTCTCTTTTTGCCTGTATCTGCTTGGTGTGGTTCAGTCTCAAACGCTGGATTGCTCCCTTGAAGGATCTGAGAGAAACCATGCTGGAAATTGCCTCTGGTGATCAAAATCTTCGTGCCAAGGAGGCTGGTGCCTATGAACTGAGAGAAGTGACTCGTCAATTTAATGCCATGCTGAATCAGATTGATCAGCTGATGGCAGATGTGCGCAGGCAGGAAGAAACAACCCGTCAGTATGAGCTTCAAGCCTTGTCGAGCCAGATTAACCCTCATTTCCTCTACAACACCTTGGACACCATCATCTGGATGGCTGAATTTCAGGATAGTCAGCGAGTGGTGCAGGTGACCAAGTCCTTGGCAACCTATTTCCGCTTGGCGCTCAATCAAGGTAAGGATTTGATTTGCCTGTCTGACGAAATTAATCATGTCCGTCAGTATCTCTTTATCCAGAAACAGCGTTATGGGGATAAGCTGGAATATGAAATTGATGAAAATCCTGCCTTTGATAACCTAGTCTTACCCAAGTTGGTGTTGCAACCTCTTGTAGAAAATGCTCTTTACCATGGCATCAAGGAGAAGGAAGGTCAGGGTCATATTAAACTTTCTGTTCGGAAAAAGGATTCAGGACTGGTCATCCGCATTGAGGATGATGGTGTTGGTTTTCAAGCTGCTGGCGATAGTAGTCAAGGTCAGCTCAAACGTGGGGGAGTTGGCCTTCAAAATGTCGACCAACGACTCAAACTTCATTTTGGAGACAATTACCAGATGAAGATCAATTCTGCATCCGAAAAAGGGACGACGGTTGAAGTGTACATCAATAAAAAAGCAATTAGCTAACTCCCAGTCAATTCTGGGAGTTTTGCTTTTAAAAATCAGAATGATTAGTTGGTCTTGATAAAATCAGTAAAAAAAGATATGATAGATAGTGACAAAAGAGGTATCAAGTATGAAGGAAAAAGACATTCAAAGAGCAACAAGCCAGATTGTAGAAGATGTATTAGAAAAGGCTAATTTGAAGCAAGGAGCTATCTTTGTTTTGGGTCTTTCTTCTAGTGAGGTAATGGGTGGTCAGATTGGCAAGGAATCCAGTCAAGAAATTGGGGAAATCATTGTGAAGACCATCCTAGATATCCTAGGAGAAAAAGGAGTTCATCTAGCCGTTCAAGGTTGTGAACATGTCAATCGTGCACTCGTTGTTGAACGTCAGGTGGCAGAGCAGTTTGGCCTGGAAATCGTCAGTGTCCTTCCGACTCTTCATGCGGGAGGTTCGGGTCAGTTGGCAGCCTTCAAGTTTATGCAGGATCCAGTTGAGGTCGAATTTATCAAGGCCCATGCTGGATTGGATATCGGAGATACTGCAATTGGCATGCATGTTAAGCATGTTCAGGTTCCGATTCGTCCCGTACTGCGTGAAATTGGGCATGCCCACGTAACGGCTCTAGCTAGTCGTCCAAAACTAATCGGAGGTGCGCGTGCGCAGTATCCACAAGATTCTATCAAAAAGTCCTGAAATTATTCTGTAGTAACAGAAGAAAAGCAAAAGACAGAGGAAATAACGGTATAGATACCATGACTTCCTCTGTTCTTTTTGTTGAATTTTTGTGTAAAGTGCTCCAAATAAGAACAGTTTTTACAAGAAGAAGGGGCGCCATCTGATGGAGAATTGTCAAAAGTAAAAAAAGCAACTTAGAGAATTTTTTCGTTATAGAATCAGTAAACAAAGCTGTATTTAGCTGTTCTAGGTCGGCTTTTTTGTGCTATACTTTTAGTATGCATAGAAAAACAGTGATTGATTTTAGGGCTCTGGGAGAGAGATACACCTTTACCCAGCCTATCAAAGAGTTAAAAACGAGAGATTTAGCAGAAGTGGCAGACTTGCTGGCACAAGTGGAAAGTTACCAAGAGCAAGGCTATTATGTGGTGGGCTATGTCAGTTACGAGGCTGCACCTGCATTTGAGGAGAAATTAGCAGTTCATAAAGCTCCTTTACTGGCAGAGTATCTGCTATATTTTACAGTTCATGATAGCGTAGAAACATCTCCTATCCCTCTGATTTATGAGGGAGTAGATTTGCCTTCTGATTGGCAGGAAGAAACATCTGCAGAGAACTATGAAAAGGCCATTGCCCAGATTCACCATCATTTGCGCCAGGGGGATACCTATCAGGTCAACTACACCGTCCAACTCAAGCAGGACTTAAGTGCTAATCCTTTTGCCGTCTATAATCGTATGGTGGTAGAGCAGGAGGCGGGCTACAATGCCTATATTGAACATGATGAGATGGCAGTGATTTCCATGAGCCCAGAGCTCTTTTTTGAGCAAAATGACCGAAAATTGACAACACGTCCGATGAAGGGAACAACCCAGCGAGGAGTGACTGACCAAGAAGATCTAGAGCGGGCCAGTTGGTTGGAACAGGATCCTAAAAATCGCTCTGAAAATATGATGATTGTTGACCTATTGCGCAACGATATGAACCGTATTTCTGAGGTTGGAAGTGAGCATGTAGAGCGTCTCTGTCAAGTGGAGCAGTATTCGACTGTTTGGCAGATGACTTCAACCATCAAGGGTCAGTTGCGAGAGGATGTGGACTTGGTTGCCATTTTTCGCTCTCTTTTTCCTTGTGGTTCCATAACGGGAGCTCCGAAAATTGCGACCATGGGAATCATCAAGAACTTGGAACCACAACCACGCGGAGTCTACTGCGGAACGATTGGTATCTTGCTTCCAAATGGGCGACGAATTTTCAATGTCGCCATTCGGACTATCCAACTGCATCAAGGGAAAGCCATCTATGGAGTGGGTGGCGGCATTACTTGGGATAGCACTTGGCAATCTGAATACCGTGAAGTTCATCAAAAGGCGGCTGTTCTCTATCGTAAACAAGCTCGCTTCCAACTGATTACAACTGGAAAAATAAGCAAAAAACAACTGCTATTTGAAAATCAACATATAGAAAGGCTGAGAAAAGCTAGTCGGTATTTTGTATTTCCTTTTAATACAGAAGACTTGAGGCAAAATATAGAAGCTGAGTGCCAAGTTTGTGACGCTAATCAAGATTACCGTCTAAGAATCAGTCTTAGCAAGTCTGGAGAGATAGAACTCAGTCGCCAAATCTTAACATCCCTCAGTTCGACCTTCTGCAAAGCTAAACTCTGCCTGCAAGAGGCAGAGTTGAATCAATCATTTACCTACTTTAAAACAACTCATAGACCGCATTTGAGTCTAGGGGAGCAAGAGAAGATTTATTACAATAAATCAGGAGAACTGCTTGAGACCTCTATTGGAAATCTGGTCTTAAAAATTAATGGTAAACTCTACACACCCCCCACCAGTCAAGGAATTTTGCCAGGAATTTACCGCCAGCATTTGCTAGAAATAGGACAAGTAGAGGAAAAAGTTCTGACTTTGGCAGACTTGAACCAAGCGGAGGCTATCTATGGTTGTAATGCAGTGAGAGGATTGTATGAGTTGAGGATTGAATCTTAAGATAGCAAACTTTGAAATAAAGAAAATGATTAAATGAGAATAAATTCACGCAAACCTTTGCATAAAACTGATGATTCTGTTATACTATATCTGTAAGCATTTTCAATTAAAAAGGAGAATATGATGAGTCAAAAGATTATTGGGATTGACCTTGGTGGAACTTCTATCAAATTTGCAATCTTAACAACAGCAGGAGAAATCCAAGAAAAATGGTCTATTAAGACCAATATTTTGGACGAAGGAAGCCACATTGTAGATGATATGATAGAGTCTATTCAACATCGTTTGGACTTGCTTGGATTGTCAGCTACAGACTTCCGAGGTATTGGAATGGGTTCACCCGGTGTGGTTGACCGTGAAAAAGGGACTGTTATTGGTGCCTACAATTTGAACTGGAAAACCCTTCAACCGATTAAAGAAAAGATTGAAAAAGCATTGGGTATTCCGTTCTTCATCGACAATGATGCCAACGTAGCTGCTCTTGGTGAGCGCTGGATGGGCGCTGGTGACAACCAACCAGACGTTGTCTTTATGACACTTGGTACAGGTGTTGGTGGCGGTATCGTGGCAGAAGGCAAATTGCTTCACGGTGTTGCTGGTGCTGCTGGTGAGCTTGGTCACATCACTGTTGACTTTGACCAACCAATCGCATGTACCTGTGGTAAAAAAGGCTGTCTTGAGACAGTTGCTTCAGCAACAGGGATTGTCAACTTGACTCGTCGTTATGCAGATGAATACGAAGGCGATGCAGCTTTGAAACGCTTGATTGATGACGGAGAAGAAGTAACTGCTAAAACTGTCTTTGACCTTGCAAAAGAAGGGGACGACCTTGCCTTGATCGTTTACCGTAACTTCTCACGTTACTTGGGTATTGCGTGTGCTAATATTGGTTCAATCCTAAACCCATCAACAATCGTTATCGGTGGTGGAGTATCAGCTGCGGGAGAATTCCTTCTACAAGGCGTGCAAAAGGTTTATGATGAAAATACCTTCCCACAAGTACGTGCATCCACTAAATTGGCTCTTGCAACTCTAGGAAATGACGCTGGAGTTATCGGAGCAGCATCACTTGTATTGCAATAAGATAGATTGATAATAGAGCTTGGTGTTTATCAAGCTCTTTTTTAGAAATCAAATAAAACGGAATAGGTTTAAATTTTGGGAAGGAGTCGCTAGATGAACACATCAAAACAACCCATGCTTGAATTAGCATTGTCTATTGCTACGGAAGCTCATAAAGGGCAATTTGATAAGGCAGGAGTAGATTATATAGAACATCCAATCTATGTGGCAAGCCAAGTTGATACTGAAGAAGAAAAAGCAGTTGCTTTACTACATGATGTCATTGAGGACAGTCCTTTTACGGCTGAAGAACTATTACAAGCTGGTTTACCAGAAACAGTAGTTACTGCTGTTCAGGTTTTGACAAAGAAAAAGGAGAAAGATTATCAAACATATCTAGAAAATGTGAAATCTAATTCCCTAGCACGCGTTGTCAAATTAGCAGATTTGAAGCATAATTCGGATTTATCGAGACTGAGTTCTGTCACTGATAAGGATTTGGAACGATTAGAAAAATATAAAAAGGCCATCGATTATCTGAGTATGTAGAAAAGATTTTTTTATGCTATACTAGTTAGGACAATAAATGAGGTGAGAGTAAATGACAAAAGCAGATACGATTTTTAAAGAAAATATAGAACGAATTTTTAAGGAAGGTGTCTTTTCTGAGCAGGCTCGTCCAAAGTACAAGGATGGGACTGTTGCCAACTCCAAGTACGTAACGGGTGCCTTTGCGGAGTATGATTTGGCCAAAGGGGAATTTCCCATCACAACCTTGCGTCCCATTGCAATCAAATCCGCTATCAAGGAAGTACTCTGGATCTACCAAGACCAGTCTAATAGCCTAGAAGTGCTAAATAGCAAGTACAATGTTCACTACTGGAATGACTGGGAAGTGGGAGATACGGGAACTATTGGTGAGCGCTATGGGGCAGTCGTTAAGAAGCACGACATTATTAATAAGATTCTTAAGCAGTTGGAAGCCAATCCATGGAATCGTCGCAATATCATCTCTCTCTGGGATTATGAGGCTTTTGAGGAGACAGACGGCCTCCTTCCATGCGCCTTTCAGACCATGTTTGATGTCCGTCGAGTTGATGGGGAAATCTATCTGGATGCGACCTTGACCCAGCGTTCGAATGATATGCTGGTGGCTCACCACATTAACGCCATGCAGTACGTAGCATTGCAGATGATGATTGCCAAGCATTTCGGCTGGAAGGTTGGGAAGTTTTTCTATTTTATCAACAACCTTCATATCTATGATAATCAGTTTGAACAAGCTCAGGAATTGCTCCGTCGTGAGCCGTCAAACTGCCAACCACGTTTGGTCTTGAATGTACCAGACAAGACTAATTTCTTTGATATCAAAGCCGAAGACTTTGAGTTGGTCGACTATGATCCAGTTAAGCCGCAGCTGAAGTTTGATTTGGCTATTTAAGAAAAATGTAAATATCCTTCTATGACTAGCACCTCATAAGTTAGACAGAAAAATCTAACTTATGAGGTGTTTTCTTATGTTGTAATTTATGAGGATAAAGTTCAAATTTATAATCTGCAAAAGCAGGCTTTTCGTCAACTGTAGTGGTCTAGCGAAAAGACTTTTTAAGACAGGTATAGGAGTCATTGTGCTGACTATAGTTAAACTTTTTCGGACTAAGCATATCCTTCTGTCTGCTAGGACGAGTGTAAGGAGAGATAGGAGTGATGTCTTAATTCAGTAAGAACTTAAGTCTAATAGGAGTTTTGTAACTAGAATGCGCGATAATGTAAGAAAGTTTGATGTTTTCTATCTAGCTAAAGAGGGCAGGCAATACCTGACTGTTACGTACATTACCTGCCTCCAAACTATAGCCGGCGCTCAGCCGTACTTATCGCTGAGCAGTCTAGGCAAAACTCTCCTTAGAAATTAAGATTATCCAACTCCGATAATAATAATTCCTTCTAGTAAAAAGAGTAGGAGTGGTAATATTTTTTGTTTTTTCATGTGTAATCCTCACTTTTTTTTTATTATATGTTATTATTGGGGTGAATAAAATATATTCCCATATATGCGTGATGGAGATTCAGAATGAAAAATTTTGGAGAAATTTTTAAAAAGTTTAGAGAATCAAGAGGATTGCGGTTAAAGGATCTCACGAAGGCTGGTATATCAACATCTCAGCTTTCACGTTTCGAAAAAGGAGAAACGGATTTAACCATTTCAAAGTTTATACATATTCTAAATGAAATTAACATGCCAATTGATGAATTTATGTATGCCGTTCATGATTTTCATCGTGATGAACTAAATGAACTATTAGCTCAGGTTAGGAAATGTGTAACGACTCGCGACATTGAAGGGATGAAGAGATTGTTGATATCTCAAATGGAAAATGAAGGAAAACGAGAGAAATTTCATCATATAAATACCATTTTAGTTAAAATTCGCCTTCAGGATTTATCGGGAGAAAAATACTATAATGAAACAGATTTGGATGATTTAACCGATTATCTATTTGGTGTTGAATATTGGGGATATTATGAATTGTTGATTTTCATGAATACTTTGGATGTTCTAAAACATGATGGTTTTATGGTTTTAGCAAGAGAAATGTCTAGACGATCAGATTTTTATAAAGAAATTCCTATTAATCGACGCCTGATTTCAACCATGTTGCTTAATGCTTATATTACCTGTATTGAAAAGAAAAAGTTTATGGATGCTTTGTATTTTGAAAAACAATTGAAACAATGCTTTTTTATCGAGACAGAAATTTATGAAAGACTCATTTTTCTCTATGCTCAAAACCTTTATCGCTATCAAAAAAACGGAAATAAGATTGCAATTATTGAAATGAAAAAATGTATTGGAGCAATAAAATTAGCAGGCAGTAACCACTTAGCAAAGATTTATGAAGGACATTTAAAAAAAGTTTTAGGGGAGGACAGTCATCAAGCAAATATGGGAAAGAAATTTTGACTGAACTATTGAATGATATAATCATATCATCAAATAAAGGAGGACAATAAAATGGATAATCTCAAAATTATCGATTTGGAAGAATTACTAGCCAATAAATCAGCCTATGTTATTCATGATTGCGGCCCTAGTCATTCTTGTGGTGGAGGTCGGTAACGACTATCTTATTTTTATTGTGAGAGGGATTTTTATTCCCTCTCTATGTTATATAGGGGGAATAATTATGTTAAAAGCATTTATTACAGAATCTGATACTCTTTATTTTAATTCTGAAACCTTTACTTTATCAACTTCAATAGATGATTTGAATAATAATATCAAAAAAGAAAACGATTATAATATTTTAAAAAAAGTAGTAATCAATATTTCAAATAACTGTAATCTTTCATGTACATACTGCTATGCTGATGGTGGTAATTACGGAATGATGAATCAACTGATGAATATTGATACAGCAGATAAAATTATTGATCAGCTAGTCTCTCGCAGAATTCAATGTATCAAGAGATTAATCCTTTTTGGAGGCGAGCCGTTTTTAAATATTGATTTGTTTGTTTATATTATTGAAAAGCTATCTAAAAATATTGAGATTCAAAAAATTGAAACTGTGACAAATGGTACCATCTTAAATAAGAAAGTTGAAATGATGATTAACAATTATCATCCTTTTTTAACAGTTAGCCTTGATGGCCCACAATTGATTCACGATAAGTTAAGAGGCAAGAGAAGTCATAGACGAACATTGAATTTTATTCAGTATTTAAAAGAAATAGATTACGAAAATTTTGAAGTCGCTTCTACTTACACGCGGATGCATCAAAAACTTGGATTTCAAAAAGGGGATATCTATAGATATTTTACTGATATGGGTGTTAGATTTAATATCAATAATGTATTTAGCAAAAATAAAATTCTAATAGTTAAAGAAATGGAAATGACTGAAGAAAATAGAAAAACATTTATCGATCAGTCATTCGAAGATATTATCAATAATAATGTTAAAAACTACATTAGCCCGATTGTTTATGATGTGCTACTTTCAATGATTTTTAAAAGTAAGATAGAATCGTTTTGTGATGATATTGATCCAGAAACAACAATAACATTTGATGTTGATGGATCAACTAAATTTTGCTTTAGATTTTTGGGGACCCATAGCAGTGATAAAGTTACACAATTCAATAATAAGGATAACTTTTCTAAGTGTAAAGATTGTTGGTGTAGAGGAATGTGCATGGAATGTGTCGCAAATATGATTGATGGCTATTCATCAATTATTTCTGAAGAAGGAAAATTTATTGAGTGTAAAAAACAAGATTTAATGGAATACTGTATTTATAAAATTATTGAATTGAGTAAGGATAAAGAGCGTTTAACAAAATTAGTTACCAATTTTGAAAGGTTCATTAGATATGCTTAAAAAGTTCATCACAAAAAAACATTTGGTGCTCTATTTTATTTTCATTGCTATTACGTGGTTAGAGGCTATCATCACACCAACCTTGGTATCGATGATTATAGCCAGTTTTGAGAAGAAGATTCTGGATGATTTATGGATAGCCCTTGCTGTAGGTATAATTGGTAATTTATTTATTCTTATTGGGTTGGCTGGGAAAAGGTATTATTATGCCAAGTTAGTAGCAGATTTCACTTGGATCATGAAATATAAATTGTTTGGGCATTTTCTATATAATAAAAATAGTAAAAAAGAGGATATCCTATCCAATCTTGAAAACGATGTCAAACAATTAGAAACGTCTTATCTCGAACCAGCAGTCATTATTATTTCCTCAGTTGGTTTTACAATAGTTTCCATTGTATATGCATTGACAACAAATTTTTGGTTGGGCTGGATATTTATTTTTTTTTACTCTATGCCTGCACTCTGTAGTGGTATAGGTAGTAAAAAATTAGCCCTTATTTCTGAGGAAAAAGCGACGTCGAATCAGGAGTACTTGTCTCAGACAACGAATATCATTGGTGGAGAGAGTGTGATTAAAAATTACGGTGCTATGGATTTCTTCTATTCTCTTTTCAGAAGAGCCTTGTCGAAGAGAATTGATCAGGACATTCGTTATGAACAACAACGTACGATTAATAATATTCTCATTAATAGTATTGGCGCATTTTGTTCGGTAGTTCCCATCATTATCGGTGGTATAATGACTTATTATAATTATTTGTCAGGAGCTAGTTTTGTTGCAATTTATCTAGTATCTCATAATATAGGCTATCAATTCAATGAATTGTCATATTTTATCAATACCTATAAATCAAGCAAGCAGCTTAGGAATCGTTATGATTTTCTACTTCAAGATGCGATTATACAAACAGATGACCTGTCTTCAACATCACTTTTTCCTATCTTAGTTGATTGCGTCAGTTTAAGTTTTGAAGATAATATACTTTTTGAAAATCTATCATTTGAAATTAAAAAAGGAGAAAAAATTGCTCTAATAGGTGCAAGTGGTTGTGGTAAGTCAACCTTACTTAACCTCATCTATGGGCAACTATCTCCAGATTTGGGGAAGGTGACTTATGCTGGTCAGATCTTAAATCAAGAGCAAGTTGCCAAATCAGCTTCTTATATTTTACAAGATTCCTATATTTTTGATGGTTTATCACTTGAGGAGAATATTACCCTTGGAGAGTCGATGGATAATATAAAGATGGACCTAATTCTTAATCGAGTAAATCTAGAATTTTTAAAGGGACATCTTCTTTATGGAAATCATCTTTCTGGTGGGGAAAAGCAACGTATAGAAATCGCTCGCAGTTTGTATCATAATAGTGATCTTATTTTGGCAGACGAGGTTAAAGCCAATCTTGATAAAGTGAATTCAAAACAAATTTCAAATATCTTATTAACCCTTCCACAAACCTTGGTTGAGGTAATCCACCATTATGATGAGGAGACACTTGCACAATACGACAAAGTAATTAATTTGTCTCAGTGACAATCAATAAAAAGAGGAAGGTATGTTTCGTTCATTTGTAAAATTATTAGTACGCGAATTGTTTGCATTTGGCTGACAGTTAACATCATTGTGTATATATACGTTATTACAAAATCTGATATTGTAAATTTAATAGATTCAATATTACCTTTTTATGAATAATATAAGTAAAGAATAGTAGCAAACATATTTAATTTACACCTCAATCATGAAATTTTCTGTCTAACTTTCGTAATATAGATTCATACTTTATTTATCAATTCGATTTCTACTTTTTAATTATAAAGTATGGGTTAAAGGTAGTCGAAATCAAAAAACACATAGTATCAATTTTTTTGAATACCTGATACTATGTGTTTTATTGTGGAAATATTTATTGGGCATTCTCCTCAAATTAAGTTTATCCCCAACTTCTTTTGTTGCTTAATGTGATACGCGACGACGAGCCGCTTTTTTGCGGTTTTCTTCGATGAAAGCTGCTTTTTGCTCTTCTGGCTCAATCACTTTCTTTTTAATTGCGTATACTGCACCTGCAACGGCAGCGACAGTGCCTGCGACACCTGTTACAAGACCTTTAGCGAATCCTTTAGCCATGAGTCTTCCTCCTTTATCTTCCCGAACAGTCAGGCTCCTCAAGAGGTAGCATTTTTCTGACCGACCTTTTTGTGATATAATAATAGTAACGAAAAAATGGAAATTTTTCAAGGAAAAAAGATGAAAACAAAAATAATTGTGATTGTTGGACCGACTGCTGTTGGGAAGACAGCCCTTGCTATTAAAGTGGCCAAGTGCTTTGGTGGAGAGGTGGTCAGCGGTGACAGTCAGCAAGTATACAGAGGGTTGGATATTGGGACGGCCAAGGCTAGCCCAGAGG
Organism: Streptococcus sp. Marseille-Q5986; assembly: GCF_946902915.1. Taxonomy (GTDB): domain Bacteria; phylum Bacillota; class Bacilli; order Lactobacillales; family Streptococcaceae; genus Streptococcus. Next base: position 281,074 of record NZ_CAMPPY010000001.1, read on the forward strand.
AGCAAGCAGCTGTTCCTCATCATTTGATTGATGTCAGAGAGGTGACCGAGTCTTACTCGGCTTTTGATTTTGTTTTAGAAGCTAAGAAGGCTATTGAGGATATTCAAAGCCGTGGCAAGCTAGCCATTATCGCTGGTGGAACTGGACTTTATATCCAGAGCTTGCTGGAAGGATACCATCTAGGTGGGGAAACACCTCATGAGGAGATTTTAGCTTATCGGGCTAGTTTGGAGCCTTACTCAGATGAGGAATTAGCCCATTTTGTGGAGCAAGCAGGTCTTGAAATTCCCCAGTTTAACCGTCGTCGTGCCATGCGTGCCTTGGAAATTGCCCATTTTGGTCAGGATTTGGAAAATCAGGAGACTTTGTATGAACCTCTGATTATCTGCTTGGATGATGAACGCAGCCAGCTTTATGAACGTATCAATCGCCGAGTAGATCTGATGTTTGATGCTGGGCTTTTGAGTGAAGCTAAGTGGCTTTTTGGAAATTATCCAGATGTGCAGGCAGCCAAAGGCATTGGCTACAAGGAACTCTTTCCTTATTTCCGTGGGGAGCAAACTCTTGAGGAAGCAAGCGAGAGTCTCAAACAGGCGACTCGTCGTTTTGCCAAGCGTCAGTTGACCTGGTTTCGTAATCGCATGCAGGTCACCTTTTATCAGATAGGAGAGCCTGGAGTTCAAGACCGCATTTTAAGACAGATAGAGGAGTTTTTAAATGATTGAAACGGAGAAAAAAGAGGAACGAGTCCTGCTAATTGGTGTTGAGCTACAAGGCATGGATAATTTTGACATCTCCATGGAAGAGTTGGCCAGTCTGGCTAAGACAGCTGGGGCAGTTGTTGTAGATAGCTACAGGCAAAAACGGGAAAAGTATGACTACAAGACCTTCGTTGGTTCTGGTAAGTTGGAAGAGATTGCACTGATGGTAGATGCGGAAGAAATTAGCACTGTCATCGTCAACAACCGTCTGACACCACGGCAAAATGTCAATCTAGAGGAAGTTCTGGGTGTTAAAGTTATTGACCGTATGCAGTTGATTCTGGATATCTTTGCTATGCGGGCTCGAAGCCATGAAGGAAAACTCCAAGTGCATTTGGCCCAGCTTAAGTATCTCTTGCCTCGCTTGGTTGGTCAGGGAATTATGCTCAGCCGTCAGGCTGGGGGAATTGGTTCCCGTGGACCTGGTGAAAGCCAGCTGGAACTGAACCGTCGTAGTGTTCGTAATCAAATTACAGATATCGAGCGCCAGCTCAAGGTGGTTGAGAAAAATCGGGTGACAGTCAGAGAAAAGCGTCTGGAATCAAGCACCTTTAAGATTGGTTTGATTGGTTACACTAATGCTGGGAAATCAACCATCATGAACACCTTGACCAGTAAGACCCAGTATGAAGCAGATGAGCTATTTGCGACTCTGGATGCGACGACGAAGAGCATCCATCTTGGGGGCAATCTACAGGTTACCTTGACTGATACGGTTGGCTTTATCCAAGATTTGCCGACAGAGTTGGTGTCCAGTTTCAAATCAACCTTGGAAGAAAGCAAGCATGTAGACCTTCTAGTTCATGTCATCGATGCCAGCAATCCTTATCATGAGGAGCATGAAAAAACGGTTCTGTCTATCATGAAAGACTTGGATATGGAGGATATTCCTCGCCTGACTCTTTATAATAAAGCGGATTTGGTGGAGGATTTCACGCCTACCCAAACGCCGTATGCCCTCATTTCTGCCAAGTCTGAGGATAGTCGTGAGCAGTTGCAGGCTTTATTTTTAGAGAAAATCAAGGATATTTTTGAAGCCTTTACTCTACGGGTGCCTTTTTCTAAGTCCTACAAGATTCATGATTTAGAAAGTGTGGCGATTCTTGAAGATCGTGACTACCAAGATGACGGAGAAGTGATTACAGGCTACATTTCTGAGAAAAATAAATGGAAGTTAGAGGAATTTTATGACTGATATTAAAACCTTGGCTCTAAAATATGGGGGCTATACAAGTCTGGATAAGGTCTATCTGGATCAACTTCTAGCTGGCAAAACAGAGCAAGAGCAGTTGGCTCTCATCACCCCTCCGCCTAGTGTCGTCAATGCCTATTTTGCAGAACTCTACCAGAAAAAGAGTCCTCAGGCTGCGACAGATTACTTTGCAGAACTCAGTCAAGAACTGAACCTCTACAATGCTGAGCCAAGTTTCACCTTTGAAAATAAGCCTTTTATTCGTCTTAATTTATCTGGCAAATCTTTTGGATTTTGCTACGAGAGTGAAGGACTGGGAAGGATTTTCTCTGAAAATGAAGAGGAAATCTCGAATGACTTGCTTTTTGAGATTGCGCAAATTTTCCCCCATCAGCTCGTCTTTGAAGAGTCTGGAAAGATTTACATGAAGGATGCCGGAGACGAAGAAGTTGTTAGTGTGGAGAGTCTCACAGCTTTGACAGATTTGGAAAGCTTGGCTGATGGTCGCAAACGTCTCAAAGGTTATAGCCAAGAGGATTTATTACAAGAAGCTGTTGCTTTTTCTGGCAAGCGCTATTTCCGATCGGAAAACCGCACAGCCATGTTATATATTGATTAATTAGAAAGTATCGAATGGATATTCAATTTTTAGGAACGGGGGCTGGTCAACCCTCTAAAGCCCGCAACGTTTCAAGTCTCGCCCTGAAACTCTTGGACGAGATTAACGAAGTTTGGCTCTTTGACTGTGGAGAAGGAACGCAAAATCGTATTCTTGAAACCACAATTCGACCACGTAAGGTCAGCAAAATCTTTATCACTCACCTGCATGGAGACCACATTTTTGGCTTGCCAGGATTCCTTTCTAGTCGTGCCTTTCAGGCCAATGAAGAGCAAACAGATTTGGAAATCTACGGACCTCAAGGGATCAAGTCATTTGTCTTAACCAGCCTTCGTGTGTCAGGTTCTCGTTTGCCTTATCGCATTCATTTTCATGAGTTTGACCAAGATTCTCTAGGTAAAATCCTTGAAACCGATAAATTCACGGTGTATGCAGAGGAGTTGGACCACACTATTTTCTGTGTTGGCTATCGTGTCATGCAAAAGGACCTAGAAGGAACGCTGGATGCTGAAAAACTCAAGGCTGCTGGTGTTCCGTTCGGCCCGCTTTTTGGAAAAATCAAAAACGGTCAGGACATTGTTTTAGAAGATAGAACTGAAATCAAGGCAGCAGATTATATCTCAGCTCCTCGCCCAGGTAAAATTATCACTATTCTTGGTGACACCCGAAAAACCAATGCCAGTGTGCGTCTGGCAGTCAATGCCGATGTCTTGGTCCATGAGTCTACTTATGGCAAGGGCGATGAAAAAATTGCCCGCAATCACGGTCACTCAACCAATATGCAGGCAGCGCAAGTAGCAGCAGAAGCAGGTGCCAAACGACTCCTGCTCAATCATATCAGCGCTCGTTTCCTTTCAAAAGATATCAGCCAGCTTAAGAAAGATGCAGCTAGTATTTTTGAAAATGTCCATGTAGTCAAAGACTTGGAAGAAGTGGAAATCTAAAAGATTGAGAAAGGATAAATATGTCTACAATTCTCATTACAGGTGCTAGCGGTGGCTTAGCCCAAGAAATGGTCAAACTCTTGCCAAATGACCAACTGATCTTGTTAGGTAGAAACAAGGAAAAACTGTCGAAACTCTATGGAAATCATCCTAATGTGGAATTGATTGAAATTGACATTACTGATGACTCGGCCTTAGAAAATCTGGTAGCTGACCTCTATCTCCGTTATGGCAAGATTGATGTCTTGATTAACAACGCTGGTTACGGGATTTTTGAAGATTTCGACCGGATCTCTGTTCAAGACATTCACCAGATGTTTGAGGTCAATACCTTTGCCCTGATGAATCTGTCTCGTCGTCTTGCGGCTCGTATGAAGGAGAGGGGAAAGGGGCATATCATCAATATCGTCAGCATGGCAGGTTTGATAGCGACTGCTAAGTCCAGTCTTTACTCAGCGACCAAGTTTGCGGCTATTGGATTTTCAAACTCTCTGCGCCTCGAACTTATGTCCTATGGTGTTTATGTAACGACGGTTAATCCAGGACCGATTCGTACTTCCTTTTTTAACCAGGCAGACCCAGATGGGACCTACCTTAAGTCGGTTGACCGCTTTCTCTTAGAACCAGATGAAGTCGCTAGAAAGATTGTCAAAACCATAGGAAAAAACAAACGGGAACTCAATCTCCCAGTTTTGTTAAACTTAGCCCATAAGTTTTATACACTCTTTCCCAAGCTAACTGATAAGTTGGCAGGAGGAATCTTTAATTATAAGTAAAAAGAACCTAGGACAAAATAGTTCTCAACCACAAAAAGCTAGAGATTTCCAATTGCAGAACTCTAGCTTTTTCATTTTAAGTCGTTCTCTTATTGTATTTTAGGAGCTTATTTGCCATAAGTACCAATCCCATGTCAATTCTCACTTGACGCATCCCTCTCAGATTACCTCTCTTGTACCCCAAACAAGCCTTTATCTGTCCAAAGACAGGTTCCACATCAATCTTGCGTTGAGCGAAAATCTGTCTACCTTGGGGAGATAAAAGCGCCTGGCATTCTTTATTTTTTAAGTGCTGATAGCCTTCATTCATATACAGTCCCTTTTGAGGAGCTGATTCAGATTCATCAGCGTAGTAAACCTTGATTTCCTCTTGAAAGTCCGTCTCTGTTTTCTGATGTTTGATAGGGCGAAAACGATAACACCAGCCATCAGGATGTGTGTAGCTATCCTCCTTGCCATTATAGTACCAATTCCCTAAGTTTCTAGCTGACTGTGTATACCTTCTCTTTTGTTCCTTATCAAACATGGCATATTTCATCAGATGGTTCACCTCCTTTTCATCTAAACGAAGGAGGTTCTCTTCACTTCCATATCCAGCATCTGCGACAACTGTCTTTAGGTCATGTGGATAGGTTTCAAGTAAGGGGAGAAGAGTCTTGGTATCTGTATCTGTTTTGGAAAAGCTGTTGCGACCTACAAAAGTTTCTTGATCCTTCTCCTATTTTTCAGCACGTACTGAAAAATCATCTTTGACTTTAGGCAAGATTTTCTTGAGTTTCCGACCTTTGGTTTTACGCTCATCTTTTCCTTTAAGGAGTGTCTCCTCCATGTCTTGGCAATTCTTCTTCAAGGACGTGAGAGAGTTCAATCAACTGCCCTGAGGAGATAGGCTCTTGTGTCTCTAGTTCGATAGCTTGATGGATAAGAGGAATGATTTCTTCTTGACAATAAATCTGGATCTGTTCTTGCAGTTTGACGGAAAACTTGTCCCTTGCTTTTTTCCACACGAAACGATACTTGTTGGCATTGGCTTCAATCTTAGTCCCGTCAATACACAAACAATCTAAGATCACTAACTCTTCCGTTTTTAAACGAAGATTGAGGTCGATGAAAAGATCACGAATGAGTTCTTCCATCCCTTCGGCGACACGAAAACGCTTGATGGTGCGATAGCTAACAACCAACTGCCCTGTTAGGTACTGCATGGCGAGATTTTCAATCATCATTTTTTCAATTTTTCGAGCAGAGAAAATCCCTTGTGAAGAGGCAAATAGAAGAGTAGATACAAGCATTTTAGGGTGCTAAGACGGGTGAGCAGAGGCATGATAGAAGGTAGGGAAAGGACTATCTTCCAAGGTATTCAGATAATAAAGACGAGATGGTCTTGTGGCAAGAAAGAACGGATTTCTAGTGGTAAAGTTGTTTGATTTTTGTTATAGTGAATATGCATAAGATAGCCTTTCTAAATGGTGTATTGTGCAATTCTATTTTACCAAGACTATCGTAACCATGCAAAAAGCAACGGCAAATCCGTTGCTTTTTTGGAGATAAGAGACTATTGTCCTAGGTTTTTTGTGTAAATCTATATGGTAGATATAGTTATCCCTATCTATTTAGAAAAATAAAAAAGCCCGATTTTACGGACTTTCTTTTCGGATAAATCACTATAAAATAGGTTAAAAAAAGGCGGTGTCTGGTTTCTTCTGTGACAGATAGGCTCTGATCGCGGTTGAGAACACGGGATACGGTCGAGATAGAGACAGAGGCTAGCTGTGCAATGTCTTTTAAGGTAGCCATAAATCCTCCTTGATTAGGTTAGTATATCATATTTTCCTGCTTTTTTACTGATAGTTTAGTAAAAGTTTAGTAAAAAGGATTGACTTTGGGAAATCCCTTGGATACAATAGAAGAAAACGATTACACGTTAAGGTGACTTAACGGACAGTAAAAGGAGAAATCATATGACACAACATCTTACTGCTGAAGCGCTTCGCAAAGACTTTCTTGCTGTTTTTGGTCAAGAAGCAGACCAAACATTCTTTTCACCAGGTCGTATCAACTTGATTGGTGAGCACACAGACTACAACGGTGGGCACGTTTTTCCAGCTGCTATTTCCTTGGGAACTTACGGTGCAGCTCGTAAGCGTGACGACCAAGTTTTACGTTTCTACTCAGCTAACTTTGAGGACAAGGGCATCATCGAAGTACCTTTAGCTGACCTCAAGTTTGAAAAAGAGCACAACTGGACCAACTATTCAAAAGGTGTCCTTCATTTCTTGCAAGAAGCTGGACATGTGATTGACAAAGGTTTTGATTTTTATGTTTATGGGAATATCCCAAATGGTGCTGGCTTGTCTTCTTCAGCATCCTTGGAACTTTTGACAGGGGTAGTGGCAGAGCATCTCTTTGATTTAAAACTAGACCGTTTGGATTTGGTTAAAATCGGAAAACAAACAGAAAACAACTTTATTGGAGTTAATTCTGGTATTATGGACCAATTTGCTATAGGTATGGGGGCAGACCAACGTGCCATTTACCTAGATACCAATACCTTGGAGTATGACTTGGTGCCACTTGATTTGAAGGACAATGTTGTTGTTATCATGAACACCAACAAACGTCGTGAATTGGCAGATTCTAAATACAATGAACGTCGTGCTGAGTGTGAAAAAGCTGTGGAAGAGTTGCAAGTTGACTTGGATATTCAGACCTTGGGTGAATTGGACGAGTGGGCCTTTGACCAATACAGCTATCTGATTAAAGACGAAAATCGTTTGAAACGTGCTCGCCATGCTGTGCTTGAAAACCAACGTACCCTTAAAGCTCAAGCAGCTCTTCAGGCAGGTGATTTGGAAACTTTTGGTCGCTTGATGAATGCTTCTCACGTTTCTCTGGAGCATGATTATGAAGTAACTGGCTTGGAATTGGATACCCTGGTTCATACTGCTTGGGCACAAGAAGGAGTTCTAGGTGCTCGTATGACAGGGGCAGGTTTTGGTGGCTGTGCTATTGCCTTGGTGCAAAAAGATACTGTTGAGGCCTTTAAGGAAACTGTTGGCAAGCATTACGAGGAAGTCGTTGGATATGCTCCAAGTTTCTATATCGCTGAAGTTGCAGGTGGCACTCGCGTCCTTGACTAGTTAAAAGGAGGCTTTATAGTGACCTTAGTAGATAAATTTGTAACACATGTCATTGCTGAAAGTTCATTTGAGGAAATGGATCGAATCTACCTGACCAATCGTGTCTTGGCACGAGTGGGAGATGGTGTTTTGGAAGTTGAGACGGATTTGGATAAATTGATTGACCTCAAGGATCAGTTGGTTGAGGAGGTGGTTCGATTAGAGACGATTGAGGATAGTCAGACTGCGCGTGAAATCCTTGGTGCTGAACTAATGGATTTGGTAACCCCTTGTCCAAGTCAGGTCAATCGTGACTTTTGGGCAACCTATGCCCAATCACCAGAGCAGGCAATAGCAGATTTTTACCAGCTCAGCCAGAAAAATGACTACATCAAGCTCAAGGCCATTTCTAAAAATATTGCTTATCGCGTTCCATCAGACTACGGAGAACTGGAGATTACCATCAACCTCTCTAAACCTGAAAAGGATCCAAAGGAGATTGCGGTAGCCAAGTTGGTGCAAGCTAGCAATTATCCCCAGTGTCAGCTTTGTATAGAGAATGAAGGCTACCATGGTCGGGTCAACCACCCAGCTCGCAGCAATCACCGTATTATCCGTTTTGAAATGGCTGGTCAGGAGTGGGGCTTCCAGTATTCGCCCTATGCTTATTTTAATGAGCACTGTATCTTCTTAGATGGGCAGCACCGTCCCATGGCCATTAGTCGTCAGAGTTTTGAGCGTCTGCTGGCTATCGTAGAGCAGTTTCCAGGCTATTTTGCAGGCTCTAATGCCGACTTGCCGATTGTGGGGGGGTCTATTCTAACTCATGACCACTATCAGGGAGGCTGTCACGTATTTCCTATGGAATTGGCTCCTCTGCAAAAGACTTTCTGTTTTGCTGGATTTGAGCAAGTCAAGGCTGGGATTGTCAAGTGGCCAATGTCAGTGCTACGTTTGACTTCGGATTCTAAAGAGGATTTGATTAACTTGGCTGACAAGATTTTGCAGGAATGGCGTCAGTATTCAGATCCTACAGTGCAGATTTTGGCAGAGACAGACGGGACACCGCATCACACTATCACACCTATAGCGCGTAAACGTGATGGCCAGTTTGAGTTGGACCTGGTCTTGCGAGACAATCAGACATCGCCAGAGCATCCTGATGGCATCTATCATCCCCACAAGGATGTTCAACATATCAAGAAGGAAAATATTGGCTTGATTGAGGTCATGGGCTTGGCTATCCTTCCGCCACGATTGAAAGCGGAAGTGGAGCAAGTGGCAAGCTACCTTGTAGGAGATGATGAAGCAGTTGCCTCTTACCATCAGGAATGGGCAGACCAACTCAAAGCCCAACATCCAGGCCTAGAGGATAAAGAAAAAGCCCTTGAAATCGTCAAGGACTCTGTTGGTGCTATCTTTGCGCGTGTTTTGGAGGACGCAGGAGTTTACAAGCAGACTGAGCAGGGACAGGCAGCCTTTATGCGTTTTGTAGAACAGGTCGGAAGTTTCCCAGGCTAGGAGCTCTCTCCTTGCACAGTCCTATAAAAAGTAGTATCATAGTGTCGTTTGAACTATCAGGAGGAAACGATGAAAGATTTTCATTTTGACGCTATCTCTGCCTTTGAAAATTACGAAATTGAACAAATGAGAGATGGTCACGTTGTGGTGACGACCAAAGTAGTGGATTCGTCGCTAAACTACTATGGCAATGCCCATGGTGGCTATCTCTTTACCCTTTGTGACCAGATTAGTGGTTTGGTGCTTATCTCGCAGGGGCTTGATGGAGTGACGCTCCAGTCCTCTATCAACTACCTCAAGGCAGGAAAACTCGACGACGTGCTGACCATTAAAGGAAAATGCGTCCATCAAGGTCGCACAACATGTGTGGTGGATGTGGATATCACCAATCAAGAAGGCAGAAATGTCTGTAAAGCAACTTTCACTATGTTTGTCACAGGCCAAAGGTCAGAAGACAGACAGGTGAGGATATAAAGAGTAATTTAATAGAGTGAGGTGAATTTTGGAAGTTATAAAATTTGCCTTACTCATTTTTTGATATTGATATGATTTAATTCTAAAATAGAAAATTTAGTAATGTGGTAGAAAATACAAGAGTTGTGTTTTAATTTCTATGGTATAATTAAAAGCATGAAGATAAAAGAAATAAAGGAAGTTACTTTACAACCGTTCACGAAATGGACAGGTGGTAAAAGACAATTATTGCCTGTTATTAGAGAATTAATACCTAAAACCTATAACAGGTATTTCGAACCTTTTGTTGGAGGTGGAGCTTTATTTTTTGATTTGGCTCCTAAAGATGCGGTTATCAATGATTTTAATGCTGAACTGATAAATTGCTATCAACAAATTAAGGATAACCCTCAAGAATTGATTGAAATTTTAAAAGTTCATCAGGAATATAATTCAAAAGAATATTATTTAGATTTACGTTCTGCTGATCGTGATGAAAGAATAGATATGATGTCTGAAGTACAAAGAGCAGCACGTATTCTCTATATGTTGAGAGTAGACTTTAATGGTTTATATCGTGTGAATTCTAAGAATCAGTTTAATGTACCTTATGGTCGTTATAAAAATCCTAAAATTGTTGATGAGAATTTGGTATCTGCTATTTCAACTTATCTGAATAATAATCAAATAGAAATTAAAAAAGGAGATTTTGAAAAGGCTGTTTTGGATGTTCAACCAGGGGATTTTGTATATTTTGATCCCCCGTATATTCCATTGTCAGAGACAAGTGCCTTTACTTCCTACACTCATGAGGGGTTTTCTTATGATGATCAAGTAAGATTAAGAGATACCTTTAAGAAATTGAGTGATACAGGGGCTTATGTTATGTTATCAAACTCCTCTAGTTTTTTAGTAGAGGAGTTGTATCGAGATTTTAATATCCATTATGTTGAAGCTACCCGAACTAATGGAGCAAAATCTTCGAGTCGAGGAAAAATTTCTGAAATTATAGTCACAAATTATGAAAAATAACGAATATAAGTATGGAGGTGTTTTAATGACAAAACCATACTATAATAAAGATAAAATGATCCTTGTTCATGCAGATACGTTTAAGTTATTATCGAAAATGAAACCAGAAAGCATGGACATGATCTTTGCTGATCCTCCATATTTTTTGAGCAACGGTGGTATATCAAATTCTGGTGGACAGGTTGTATCTGTAGATAAAGGTGATTGGGATAAGATTTCTTCCTTTGAGGAAAAGCACGAATTCAATCGGAAATGGATTCGTTTAGCAAAAGAAGTTTTGAAGCCTAATGGGACTATTTGGATTTCAGGGAGTTTGCATAATATTTACTCAGTTGGAATGGCATTAGAGCAAGAAGGTTTTAAAATTCTAAATAACATTACTTGGCAGAAAACAAACCCTGCACCTAATTTATCTTGTCGTTATTTCACTCATTCTACTGAAACTATTTTATGGGCAAGAAAAAATGATAAAAAAGCTCGTCATTATTACAATTACGATTTAATGAAAGAATTGAATGATGGAAAACAAATGAAAGATGTCTGGACCGGTTCTTTAACAAAGAAAGTTGAAAAATGGGCTGGGAAACATCCAACTCAAAAACCAGAGTATTTGTTAGAACGCATTATTTTAGCCTCTACTAAAGAGGGTGACTATATTCTAGACCCATTTGTTGGTAGTGGCACTACGGGTGTTGTTGCGAAGCGATTAGATAGAAGATTTATAGGTATCGATGCTGAAAAAGAATATTTAAAAATTGCAAGGAAGAGGTTGGAGGCAGAAAATGAAACAAACTAGAAATTTTGATGAGTGGTTGTCAACGATGACTGACACAGTAGCTGACTGGACTTATTATACAGATTTTCCTAAGGTTTATAAAAATGTATCTAGTATAAAAGTTGCTCTAAATATTATGAATAGTCTTATTGGTAGTAAAAATATACAAGAGGATTTTTTAGACTTATATCAAAATTATCCAGAAATTTTGAAAGTTGTGCCTATACTTATTGCTAAACGTTTGAGAGATACGATTATTGTTAAGGATCCGATAAAAGATTTCTATTTTGATTTTAGTAAACGAAACTATAGTATTGAAGAATATACTATGTTTTTGGAAAAATCAGGTATATTTGATTTATTGCAAAATCATTTAGTATCAAATTTAGTTGACTACGTTACAGGTGTTGAGGTTGGTATGGATACTAATGGGCGCAAAAATCGGACTGGAGATGCGATGGAAAATATTGTCCAAAGCTATCTTGAAGCTGAAGGATATATTTTAGGAGAGAATTTATTTAAAGAGATTGAACAAAATGAAATAGAGGAAATTTTTTCTGTCGATTTATCTGCTATTACGAATGATGGGAATACTGTGAAACGTTTTGATTTTGTCATAAAAAATGAACCAGTGCTTTATCTGATTGAGGTTAATTTTTATTCAGGAGGTGGTTCAAAATTAAATGAGACGGCTAGATCTTACAAAATGATTGCTGAAGAAACTAAAGCTATTCCTAATGTTGAGTTTATGTGGATTACTGATGGACAAGGTTGGTATAAGGCTAAAAAGAATTTACGAGAAACATTTGATATTTTACCATTCTTATATAATATTAACGATTTGGAACATAATATTTTAAAGAATTTGAAATAGATCCAATTCAATTAGATGGGAATTGGGATTGATTATACTTGTCAACAAAAAAGAGGCTCACACCTCTTTTTCTTATTTCTTTTTCTTATTTCTTTTTATGATTTAATACGGCATTGAGGACAATGGCAAGTAGGCTGGCTACGACGATTCCGTTTGAGAAGAACATTTGGAAGGCTGTCGGCATACTAACGAATAGATTACTATTGTTGAGTCCGACACCTGCGGCGATTGAAACAGCTGCGATAAGGAAGTTATGTTCATTGTTAGCAAAGTCAACACGGGCGAGGATTTGCATTCCTTGAATGGATACAAAACCAAACATCACCAGCATGGCACCACCAAGGACAGGGCCCGGAATGATTTGGGCAAGGGCGCCAAACTTAGGAAGGAGTCCAAGGAGAACCAGGAAACTAGCTGCGTAGTAGATTGGCAGACGAGTCTTGATACCTGATAATTTAACCAAGCCAACGTTTTGTGAAAATCCTGTGTAAGGGAAAGTGTTAAAGATTCCTCCTAGAAGTACGGCCAAGCCTTCTGCGCGGTAACCGTTGCGAAGGCGCGTGCTGTCGATTGGGTCTTTCGTGATATCAGACAAGGCTAGGTAAACACCAGTTGACTCAACCATAGAAACCGTTGCGATGATACACATCATGACAATAGATGAGATTTCAAAGGTTGGCATCCCAAAGTAGAGTGGAGTTGGGACATGGACAAGTGGTGCTGCTGCAACAGGAGAGAAATCAACCAAGCCCATGCTAGCAGCAATAGCAGTTCCAACAACCAGACCAATCAAAATGGAGATAGACTTGATAAATCCTTTGGTAAAGATGTTGATTAAGAGGATGATCAGAACAGTGATTGCAGCAAGCAAGAGACTTTGACCCGTTGGCTCTGGGACGTTATTTCCCATATTTCCAATAGCGACAGGAATCAAGGTTAAACCAATCGTGGTAATAACAGATCCTGTTATGATAGATGGGAAGAGATTGGCCACTTTTGAGAAAATGCCTGAAACAAGAACCACGTAAATCCCTGATGCGATAAGAGCACCAAACATAGCACCACTACCATGGCTTTGCCCAATCATAATCAAGGGAGCTACCGACTGAAAGGCAACTCCAAGAACGACTGGGAGTCCAATCCCAAAGTATTTGTTGAGTTGGAGTTGAAGGAAGGTGGCCACCCCACACATGAAGATATCTGTGGAGATCAGGTAGGTCAACTGCTCAGCTGAATAGCCAAGGGCTGTCGCAATCATGATGGGAACCAGGATAGATCCTGAGTACATGGCTAGTAAGTGCTGCAAGCCAAGAACGGCTGCTTGCGAGTGTTTTTTTTGAGTTTGCATTAGAGATCTGCCTCCTTAAATATGACCTGACCATTTTCAAAACGATCTAAGCGAGCAAGTGATAGGATGGGGTAACCTGCTTTTTCAAGCAAATCGCGGCCATCTTGGAAGGATTTTTCAATCACGATACCGATGGCTTCGACTGTGGCACCGGCTTGTTCGATGATTTGGATCAAGCCTTTAGCCGCTTGGCCGTTAGCAAGGAAATCGTCAATAATCAAGACCTTGTCCTCTGGTGAGAGGAATTTTCCAGCGATAGAAACGGTGCTGGTCACCTGCTTGGTAAAGGAGTAGACTTCGGCAGTTAAGATGCCTTCATTCATAGTGATGTTCTTAGCTTTTTTGGCAAAAATCATGGGAACGTTTAAGGTTTCAGCTGTAAAAATGGCTGGGACAATGCCCGAAGCTTCAATGGTTACGACTTTGGTAATGCCAGCAGTAGCAAATTTTTCCGCAAAAACTTTACCAATCTCTCGCATCAAGCTAAAGTCAACTTGGTGGGTTAAAAAGGAATCCACCTTGAGAATGTTGTCACCCAAGATATGCCCATCCTTGAGGATGCGCTCTTCTAATAATTTCATAAGACCTCCTAAAGTCTAAAAGCTAATCCATTTGCTTGTTTAGAGTTTCTAGCAAGAAATAGAAAAAGAACCTACTTAACAGGTAAGCAAGCCCTCCAAATAGGTATGGCCCAACCCATACCTTCAGCAGACTTACTCATTGTTAGGTGTTCTGGCACCTTGTAGAAACGTCGTGCCAATTCACGACATAAACAAGTAAAACGATATTCAATTTAAAATAGGCTTGTGCCAATGTTTTTATTTTACACTAAATAATTTTAGAAATCAAATATTTTGTCAGTGTTTTGAAATAAAAGACGAACAAATTGAAGAAAAATGGACAAATTCTCAATTATAAGCTAACATTTAGAAGATTTTTTCATCATAAAAGGCACATTATCAAGATTCTTCAAGACCTGACAATATGCCTTTTTCTGATTTGAAAGATTTTTTCTATTCTCTATTCGCTAAATCTTAAAAAATAGCCATCTGGATCCAAAACTGCAAATTCATGAGGATAGATATAGTGATCTCCAACACGAAACTTTCTTTTGGTTAAAGGACGATAAATAGGATAGTTTGCTTCCATCACTTTTTGATAGAGTTTTGGAACATTCTTTATGCCAAAGGAGATATTGACTCCACGACCAAATGGGTAGGTCAGCTGAGCTAATTCTTCTGCGCTGCCTTCTTCTAGCATAAGTTGGCAGTCTTCAAGCGAGAGGAAGAGAAATTTCTCCTCTGGACGCTCGTATTCGATAGAGAATCCTAGCAGGTCGCAGTAGAAGTGGCGTGATTTTTCGATGTCAGATACTACAAATTCAGGAATGACAGCTTGATAGTCCATTCGTTTTCTCCTTAGAGTTCAATCTCCATGACAATGGGTGTGTGGTCTTGGCGCGCACCGGAGTCAATCATATCAGACTTGGTCACCTTGTCAGCGATGCGGTTACTTGTGAGCCAGTAGTCGATTCTCCAGCCTGTATTGTTGATTTTAGAAGTCTTGCTGCGTTGTGCCCACCAAGTGTAGCGTTCAGGAACATCGCCGTGAACATGGCGGAAGGTATCCGTAAATCCAGTTGCTAAAAGGTTGGTAAATCCAGCACGCTCCTCGTCCGTAAATCCAGGTGAACGGCGGTTGCTAGCAGGATTTGCAAGGTCGATTTCATTGTGGGCTACATTGTAGTCACCGGTCGCAAGGACTGGTTTTTCTTTGTCTAGTTCAGCCAAATACTCTGCATATTTGACATCCCAGACTTGACGTTCTTCCAAGCGTTTGAGACCGTCGCCAGCGTTTGGAGTGTAAACTTGCGTTACGAAAAATTCATCAAATTCCAAAGTGATGATGCGGCCTTCCAAGTCCATGGTAGAAGGGGCACCGATTTCTGGAAAACTGATTGTAGGCGTAAGTTCTTTCTTATAAAGGAACATGGTTCCAGCATAGCCTTTACGGGCAGGTTCTTGGGAAGAGCGCCACGTATTTTCGTAGCCTGGGAAGAGTTCCTCTAAAATTTCCAAGTGTTTCTTTGTAGGCCCTTTGGCAGAAAGCTTGGTTTCTTGGATAGCGATAATATCAGCATTTTCTGCCACAAGGGTTTGTAGGACTTCTTGGGACAATTTGGCACGAGCTGAGTCACTAGTTAGGGCAGCGTTTAGGGAATCAATATTCCATGAGATGAGTTTCATAAAGTTACCTTTTTCATTCAGATTATAGATTTTATTATACCAAAAAAAGCCTTATTTCCCCAACGTATGGTTTGAAAAATCACTCTCTTTCGTTTATAATGTAAGAATGATTTTATGAAGGGGAGTGAAAATAGATGAAATTCTATTCTTATGGCTATGTACTCAGCCAAATGGCATCATGATTGGTTTAGGGATTGTCCTATTAGCTGTGACAGTTTTTTTTGCTTTTAAGGCATACCATGATAAAAAGGGGACCAAATTTCGTGAGTTGGTCATGATTTCAGCTCTGACCTTATTAGCTCTCCTTTTGGTCAGCATCACGATTTATCAAAACAATCAAGTTTCTAATAATAAATTTCAAGCTTCACTTCATTTCATCGAGGTTGTTTCCAAAGATTTGGGAGTGGATAAATCAGAAGTTTGCGTCAATACTTCAGCTGCCACTGATGGAGCGCTTGTCAAGGCAGGTTCAGATTTCTACCGTGCTATAAACGGAAGTGACCCAGACAAGTATCTTTTAGAGAAATTAGAATTTCATCAAACAGACGCTATTGAATTGGTGGAGGTAAACAAGTAATACTCAACTACATGGAAATTTTAATCAAATTGGTCTTGGGCCTCTTCTCGCTGGTTTTTGTGATCAATGTGACAGGAAAGGGGAACCTAGCACCTAACTCTGCGACAGACCAAATTCAGAACTATGTTCTCGGTGGTATCATCGGTGGGGTGATTTACAATAGTTCAATCAGTATTCTGCAATACGCAGTGATTTTGATGATGTGGACGATTTTGGTCTTGACCCTCAAATGGCTCAACAACAATGTTCGTTTTGTCAAACGCTTGATTGATGGAAAACCGACTCTCCTGATCAAAAATGGGCAGATTGACCCAGAAGCCTGTCGTTCAGTTGGCTTGTCTGCAGCGGATGTAGCCCTCAAACTACGTAGCCAAGGGATTTTCCAGATGAAACAAGTCAAACGAGCAGTGCAGGAGCAAAATGGCCAACTCATTGTGGTCCAAATGGGAGATGAAAATCCTAAGTATCCAGTTGTGACTGACGGTGTGATCCAAGTGGACGTCTTGGAATCGATTGGTCGTAGCGAAGAGTGGTTGCTTGATAACCTCAACAAGCAAGGACATGACAATGTAGCCAATATCTTTATCGCTGAGTATGACAAGGGTGCCGTTACAGTCGTAACCTATGAATAAGAAAAACCTGGGGTCTTGTACTCTTCAAAAATCAAATTCAAACTGCGTCAACGTCGCCTTGCCGTACTCGAGTACAGCCTGCGGCTAGTTTCCTAGTTTGCTCTTTGATTTTCATTGAGTATTGGCCTCAGGTTTCCATTTACAATCAGAAAGGGATTTTATGTCCATTATTAAAAAACTTTGGTGGTTTTTCAAGTTAGAAAAACGCCGTTATCTAGTCGGGATTGTGGCTCTGGTATTGGTTTCCGTCCTCAATCTCATTCCACCTATGGTCATGGGGCGGGTCATTGATGCCATCACATCGGGGCAATTAACCCAGCAGGACCTCCTTCTTGACCTATTTTACCTGCTGCTTGCAGCCTTTGGAATGTACTATCTGCGCTATGTGTGGCGTATGTATATTCTTGGGACTTCCTACCGTCTGGGGCAGATTATGCGCTCTCGCTTGTTTGAGCATTTCACAAAAATGTCTCCAGCCTTTTATCAAACCTATCGGACGGGGGACCTGATGGCACACGCAACCAACGATATCAATGCCTTGACTCGTCTAGCAGGTGGCGGTGTTATGTCTGCGGTGGATGCTTCTATCACGGCTTTAGTGACCTTGCTGACCATGCTCTTTAGCATTTCATGGCAGATGACTCTGGTTGCTATTTTGCCCCTGCCTTTTATGGCTTATGCCACCAGTCGTTTAGGGAGAAAGACTCATAAGGCCTTTGGCGAATCCCAAGCTGCCTTTTCCGAACTCAATAACAAGGTGCAGGAGTCTGTATCAGGTATTAAAGTAACCAAATCTTTCGGTTACCAGGCGGACGAGTTGAAGTCCTTTCAGGCAGTCAATGAATTGACCTTCCAAAAGAACCTCCAAACTATGAAATACGATAGTCTCTTTGACCCTATGGTTCTCTTATTTGTTGGTTCCTCCTATGTTTTAACGCTCTTGGTAGGCTCCTTGATGGTTCAGGAAGGGCAGATTACCGTTGGGAATCTAGTAACCTTTATCAGCTACTTGGATATGCTGGTTTGGCCTCTTATGGCCATCGGCTTCCTCTTTAATATCACTCAGCGAGGGAAGGTTTCTTACCAGCGGATTGAGGAACTTTTGTCTCAGGAATCACCTGTACAAGACCCTGAGTTTCCTCTAGACAGTATTGAAAATGGGCGCTTAGAGTACGATATTGACAGCTTTGCCTTTGAAAATGAGGAAACACTGACAAATATTCACTTTAGTTTGGAAAAAGGGCAAACTCTGGGCTTGGTCGGGCAGACAGGCTCTGGAAAAACGTCCTTGATTAAACTCCTCTTGCGTGAATACGATGTGGATAAGGGTGCCATTTACCTAAACGGCCACGATATTCGTGACTATCGTCTGACAGACCTTCGCAGTCTCATGGGCTATGTTCCTCAGGACCAGTTTCTCTTTGCGACTTCGATTTTAGACAATATCCGCTTTGCTAATCCTAATTTACCACTTTCAGCGGTCGAGGAAGCGACTAAGCTAGCCCAAGTTTACCAAGACATTGTAGCCATGCCTCAGGGATTTGATACGTTGATTGGTGAAAAGGGAGTCAGTCTTTCTGGAGGTCAAAAGCAGCGTCTGGCCATGAGTCGGGCTATGATTTTAGACCCTGATATCTTGATTTTGGATGATTCTTTGTCGGCCGTGGATGCCAAGACGGAGTATGCGATTATCGACAACCTCAAGGAGACGCGAAATGACAAGACAACCATTATCACGGCTCATCGCCTCAGTGCGGTTGTCCATGCAGATTTGATTTTAGTCCTGCAAAATGGCCAAATCATCGAACGAGGCAGGCATGAAGACTTGCTAGCTTTGGATGGCTGGTATGCCCAAACCTACCAGTCTCAGCAGTTGGAAATGAAAGGAGAAGAAGATGCAGAATAAGAAAGAACAATGGGCTGTATTGAAGCGCTTGATGTCCTATCTCAAGCCTTACAGCCTCCTGACCTTTTTAGCACTCAGTTTTCTCCTAGCGACGACGGTCATTAAAAGTGTCATTCCCCTTGTGGCTTCCCACTTTATTGACCAGTATCTCAGCAACCTCAATCAACTTGCCGTTACCGTTTTGCTGGTCTACTATGGCCTTTATATCCTACAAACTCTGGTCCAGTATGTCGGTAATCTTCTCTTTGCGCGCGTGTCCTACAGTATTGTTAGGGATATTCGTCGGGATGCCTTTGCTAATATGGAGAAGCTGGGCATGTCTTATTTTGACAAGACGCCAGCAGGCTCTATCGTCTCTCGTTTGACAAATGACACCGAGACAATCAGTGATATGTTTTCGGGGATTTTATCCAGCTTTATTTCTGCAGTTTTTATCTTTCTGACAACCCTTTATACCATGTTGGTGTTGGATTTTCGTTTGACAGCTTTGGTCTTGCTCTTTCTCCCCTTGATTTTCCTTTTGGTCAATCTCTATCGGAAAAAGTCAGTCAAAATCATCGAAAAAACTAGAAGTCTCTTATCAGATATCAATAGTAAGCTAGCCGAAAACATCGAGGGAATCAGAATAATCCAGGCCTTTAATCAAGAGAAGCGCCTGCAGTCAGAGTTTGATGAAATCAACCAAGAACACTTGGTCTATGCCAACCGTTCTGTAGCCTTGGATGCCCTCTTTTTGCGCCCTGCCATGAGTTTGTTGAAACTCCTAGGATATGCAGTTTTAATGGTCTATTTTGGCTATCGAGGACTTTATCTGGGAATAACTGCCGGGACTATGTATGCCTTTATCCAGTACATCAATCGTCTCTTTGATCCCTTGATTGAAGTGACGCAAAACTTTTCAACCCTGCAAACGTCTATGGTTTCTGCAGGCCGTGTATTTGCCTTGATTGACGAGAGGGCCTATGAGCCTCTTCAAGAAAATGGTCAGACTGAGGTCAAAGAAGGCAACATTCGTTTTGAACATGTGTGTTTCTCATATGATGGGAAGCATCCGATTCTGGATGACATTTCCTTCTCCGTTAACAAGGGTGAAACCATTGCCTTTGTAGGTCATACAGGTTCAGGGAAATCGTCTATTATCAGTGTCCTCATGCGCTTTTATGAATTTCAGTCAGGGCGAGTTCTCTTGGATGATGTGGATATTCGGGAATACAGCCAGGAAGAGCTGAGAAAAAATATCGGTCTAGTCTTGCAGGATCCCTTCCTCTATCATGGGACCATCAAGTCCAATATCGCCATGTACCAAGAGATCAGTGATGAGCAGGTTCAGGCTGCGGTAGCCTTCGTGGATGCAGATTCCTTTATTCAGGACCTTCCTCAGGGTTATGATTCCCCTGTTTCTGAGCGTGGTTCGAGCTTCTCTACTGGTCAGCGTCAGCTTCTAGCCTTTGCTAGAACAGTTGCCAGTCAGCCTAAAATCTTGATTTTGGATGAAGCGACAGCCAATATTGACTCTGAAACAGAAAGTTTAGTTCAAGCTTCTCTGGCGAAGATGAGACAGGGACGAACCACCATTGCCATCGCTCACCGCCTTTCTACTATTCAAGATGTCAACTGTATCTACGTATTGGATAAGGGGCGCATTATTGAGAGTGGAACCCATGAGGAACTCTTGGCTCTGGGAGGAACCTATCACAAGATGTATAGTTTGCAGGCAGGGGCCATGTCCTAATACTCTTTGAAAATCTATTAAAACCAGGTCATCTTTATCTGCAAGCTAAAAGCTGTACTTTGATTTTCATTAAGTATAAGAAGGAAATCCTTCAAATTACAGATTTCTTTCACCGCCTTTTCTATTTTGTGGTATAATGAAAAATGTTGACAAATAGTATAAAAAAACAAAGGAGAAACAGCATGCTGAAATGGGAAGACTTGCCCGTGGAAATGAAATCAAGCGAGGTTGAGTCTTACTACCAGCTTGTCTCTAAAAGGAAAGGTTCACTGATTTTCAAGCGTTGTTTGGACTGGATTCTGGCCTTGGTCTTGCTAATTTTGACTTCCCCAGTATTTCTGATCTTGGGTATTTGGATTAAGTTGGATAGCAAGGGACCAGTGATTTATAAGCAAGAGCGCGTGACCCAGTATAATCGACCTTTCAAGATTTGGAAGTTCCGTACCATGGTGACGGATGCGGATAAAAAAGGCAGTCTGGTGACTTCTGCTAACGATAGTCGCATTACTAAGGTTGGCAATTTCATCCGCCGTGTCCGTTTGGACGAACTGCCTCAGTTGGTTAATGTCCTTAAAGGTGAGATGTCCTTTGTTGGTACACGACCTGAAGTGCCACGCTACACAGAGCAGTATAGCCCTGAAATGATGGCAACCTTGCTTTTGCCAGCAGGGATTACCTCTCCAGCCAGCATCAACTACAAGGATGAGGACACTATCATCAGTCAAATGACGGAGAAAGGTCTGTCGGTTGACCAAGCCTATGTCGAACACGTCCTTCCTGAAAAGATGCGCTATAACCTCGCCTATCTACGAGAGTTTAGTTTCCTTGGAGATATCAAAATCATGTTTCAAACCGTGTTTGAAGTGCTAAAATAAAGTAGTCATGAGAGAATGAGTACAGATAAAAGGAGTAAATCAATGCCAAATTACAATATTCCATTTTCACCACCCGATATTACAGAAGCAGAAATTGCTGAAGTAGCAGACACTCTGCGTTCTGGTTGGATCACAACAGGTCCGAAGACAAAAGAACTAGAGCGTCGCTTGTCTCAATATACACAGACACCTAAGACTGTCTGCCTTAACTCTGCGACTGCCGCTCTTGAGTTGATCTTGCGCGTCTTGGAAGTTGGACCTGGTGATGAAGTCATCGTTCCAGCCATGACTTATACAGCTTCATGTAGTGTTATCACTCACGTAGGGGCAACCCCTGTCATGGTGGATATCCAAGCAGATACTTTTGAGATGGATTATGACCTGCTGGAGCAAGCTATCACTGAAAAAACTAAGGTGATCATCCCAGTAGAGCTCGCGGGGATTGTTTGCGATTATGATCGTTTGTTCCAAGTTGCGGAGAAGAAATGTGACCTCTTTACAGCTGCAAGCAAGTGGCAAAAAGCCTTTAACCGTATCGTGATTGTTTCTGATAGTGCCCATGCTTTGGGATCAACATATAAAGGACAACCTGCTGGTTCTATCGCTGACTTTACTTCCTTCTCATTCCACGCAGTTAAGAACTTTACGACTGCTGAGGGTGGAAGTGCGACTTGGAAGGCCAATCCAGCGATTGATGACGAAGAAATGTACAAGGAATTCCAAATCCTTTCCCTTCACGGGCAAACTAAGGATGCTCTTGCTAAGATGCAACTGGGGTCATGGGAATACGATATCGTTACACCAGCCTACAAGTGTAACATGACAGATATCATGGCGTCACTTGGTTTGGTACAATTGGACCGTTACCAAAGTTTGCTTGGCCGTCGTAAGGATATCGTGGATCGCTATGATCGTGGTTTTGCAGGTTCTCGTATCCATCCATTGGCACACAAGACTGAAACTGTCGAATCTTCACGCCACCTCTACATCACCCATGTAGAAGGAGTGAGCCTAGAAGAACGCAACATTATCATCCAAGAATTGGCCAAAGCAGGAATTGCAAGTAATGTCCACTACAAACCGCTTCCTCTCTTGACAGCCTATAAGAATCTTGGTTTTGATATGGCAGATTATCCAAGAGCCTATGCCTTCTTTGAAAATGAAATTACGCTTCCACTTCATACTAAACTAAGCGATGAAGAAGTAGACTATATCATTGAGACTTTCAAAACAGTTTCTGAAAAAGTGCTAACTTTATCAAAAAAATCGTAAAAAAGTCTTGACAAAGAAAAAACAAAGTATTAAAATAAGTTCAACAAATCAGAAAAGTAACTATTTTTGATCTTCAGGGAGCCTGTGGTCATTGTGAACAGGTGGTTGGAAGTAGTGAAAGTGGGCTGATTTTAAAAATGAATTTGAAACAATGAAAATTCGGTGCGCACACCTTACAGTGCAACTTGTTGTTAGACAAGGCAGAGATGTAAAGGGATAGTCCCTTTATAATTGAGGTGGCACCGCGTTACCAACGCCCTCACACGGAAATCGATTCCGTGTGTGGGCTTTTTTCGTAACATGATAGCGATAGAAAGTTGAAAGATTCGAACTATCAAGGAAAGAAGCTAGTAAAGGTGTATCGAAATAAAAATCTCATCATCAATGTCTCTGGTCGTGGAGATAAGGACGTAGCTGCAATTGCAGACTACCTAGAAGCTAAAAAATAATAGATGGAAAAATTACAGTACTTTCTTTCCCAGAGAGCTTGTGGTTGCTGGAAACAAGCAGAGAAAGCTGTAAGGTTGGGTCCATCTGAAACAAGAGAAAAAAACATAATTCTCAAGGGAGTGCCCTTTATCGCACAGCCTGTTACAGGAGGTTTTTGAGACAGGAATGAGAGATAGGAGAAATCCTATAATTGAGGTGGCACCGCGAATTTCGTCCCACGCAAGTTATTTTGCGTGGGGATTTTTCATACAGTCGCTACGAACTAGAATTAGAACTGAAAGGGAAATTACAATGGAACGAATTATTCATGGAGATGTCTTATCACCAATCTTGGCTTATATGCGCCTAAAGGGGCAACACAAGGTTATCTTAGAGAGTATTCCGAGAGACAAGGAAACCGCTCGTTTTTCTATCTTAGCTTATAATCCAGTTTTTGAGATTAAGTTTGAAAATGGAGTTCTCTATCAAAATGGCCAAGTTATTGATCGGGATCCCTTGGATTTTCTTTATGAAGTGACTCATAAGAGCCAGCACCACTCAGACCTACCTTTTGGTGGTGGAGCCATTGGTTTTGTTGGTTACGATATGATTTCGCTTTATGAAGAAATTGGTCAAATTCCTGAAGATACAATTGGAACGCCAGACATGCATTTCTTTGTCTATGAGAGTTACATGGTCTTTGACCACAAGAAGGAGAAAATCCATGTCATCGAGGATGCTCTCTATAGTGAGCGTAGTCAAGAAGACTTGGAAGAAGCCTTGAACCAAGTGCTTGAGGAATTACGCATTCCTGCTCCAAATGAATTTGAAGACTTGGATTTATCACCACTTGACTTCAAACCCCATATCGCTCCTCAGAAGTTTGAGGAAATGGTAGAAACCGCTCGTGACTTGATTCGTAACGGGGATATGTTTCAATGTGTGCTTAGTCAGCGCTTCTCAGCAGAAGTTACTGGAAATCCATTTGACTTCTACAGAAATCTCCGTGTGACTAATCCATCTAATTACCTCTATTTCTATGATTTTGGGGATTATCAAATCATCGGAGCTAGTCCAGAAAGTTTGGTTTCTGTCAAAAATGGCATCGTGACAACCAATCCGATTGCAGGGACACGACCAAGAGGAGCTACTGATGAAGAAGACAAGGCTTTGGCGACAGACCTCCTCTCTGATGAGAAGGAAACAGCAGAGCATCGAATGTTAGTAGACTTGGGTCGTAATGATATTGGTCGCATCTCTGAAACGGCTAGTGTCCAAGTCACCAAGTATATGGAAGTGGAGCTCTTCCGCTATGTCATGCATTTGACCAGTGTGGTCAAGGGACATTTGATTCCAGAACTCACTGCTATGGATGCCTTGAAAGCAACACTTCCTGCTGGAACCGTTTCTGGAGCACCAAAGATTCGAGCGATGAGACGCATCTATGAACTGGAAACAGAAAAACGTGGCGTATACGCAGGAGCAATCGGCTACTTGTCTGCAACGGGTGATATGGATTTGGCCATCGCCATCCGAACTATGATTCTCAAAAATCAAACAGCCTATGTGCAGGCTGGGGCAGGGATTGTCTACGACTCTATCGCCCAAAACGAATACCAAGAAACCATTAACAAAGCTAAATCTATGACTAGAATTGGAGAACTAAGACCATGATTTTATTGATTGATAACTATGATTCTTTTACCTATAACTTGGCCCAATACATTGGGAATTTTGCAGAAGTTCAGGTCTTGAGAAATGATGATCCCAAGCTATATGAAGAAGCTGAAAAAGCAGATGGTTTGGTCTTTTCTCCTGGTCCAGGTTGGCCAATTGATGCTGGAAAGATGGAAGATATGATTCGTGACTTTGCTGGCAAAAAGCCGATTCTTGGGATTTGTCTGGGTCATCAAGCCATTGCAGAAGTCTTTGGTGGTAAGCTAGGCTTGGCTCCAAAAGTCATGCATGGGAAGCAGAGCAATATCAGTTTTGAAGCGCCATCTGTTTTGTATCAAGGTATCGAGGATGGCCGTGCGGTCATGCGTTACCACAGTATTTTAATTGAAGAAATGCCAGAAGAGTTTGAAGTGACAGCTCGTTCGACTGATGATCAGGCCATTATGGGAATTCAACATAAAAACCTACCGATTTATGGCTTCCAGTACCATCCAGAGAGCATTGGAACGCCAGATGGCTTGTCTTCTATTCGGAATTTTATCGAGAAGGTTGTAAAGTGAGGAAACTAGGATGAAAGAGATTATTGAAAAACTAGCAAAATTTGAAAATTTATCAGGTGTGGAAATGACGGATGTCATTGAGCGTATCGTAACTGGGCGTGTAACGGAGGCGCAGATTGCTTCTCTCCTCTTAGCTCTTAAGATGAAGAGAGAAACACCTGAAGAACGCACAGCCATTGCCCAAGTCATGAGAGGTCATGCCCAACATATTCCAACTGAAATTCATGATGCCATGGACAACTGTGGTACAGGTGGAGACAAATCCTTCAGCTTTAACATTTCCACAACCTCAGCCTTTGTCTTGGCTGGTGGTGGTGTTCATATGGCAAAACACGGTAACCGCTCGATTTCTTCTAAATCTGGTTCTGCAGATGTCCTCGAATCCTTGGGCATCAATCTTGACCTCAAACCAGCTGAACTAGGTAAGGTCTTTGATAAAACTGGAATCGTCTTTCTCTTCGCTAAAAATATGCACCCAGCAATGAAATACATCATGCCAGCTCGTTTGGAACTAGGAATTCCAACGATCATGAACTTGACTGGTCCCCTGATTCACCCAATAGCTTTGGAAACACAGCTTCTTGGCATTAGTCGTCCAGAACTTTTAGAAAGTACAGCTCAGGTTTTGAAAAATATGGGTCGTAAACGTGCCATCGTGGTTGCTGGACCAGAAGGTCTTGATGAAGCTGGCTTGAACGGAACAACCAAGATTGCTCTTCTTGAAAATGGCGAAATTACCTTGTCAAGCTTCACTCCAGAAGATTTGGGGATGGAGCGCTACGCTATCGAAGATATTCGTGGAGGCAATGCTCAGGAAAATGCAGAAATTTTGCTCAGCGTTCTGAAAAACGAAGCAAGTCCATTCTTGGAAACCACAGTCTTGAATGCTGGTCTTGGTTTTTATGCTAATGGTAAGGTAGCTAGTATCAAGGAAGGAGTTGCCTTGGCCCGTCAAGTGATTGCTGGTGGCAAGGCCCTTGAAAAACTCAGACTGTTACAGGAGTACCAAAAATGAGTCAGGAATTTTTAGCACGAATCTTGGAGCAGAAGGCGCGTGAGGTTGAGCAGATGGAGCTGGAGGAAATCCAGCCCCTGCGCCAGACCTATCGCTTGGCTGACTATCTAAAACAACACCAAGACCGTTTACAGGTAATCGCTGAGGTCAAGAAAGCTAGCCCTAGTTTGGGAGATATCAATCTCGATGTGGATATTGTGCAACAGGCCCAGACTTATGAAGAAAATGGCGCAGTGATGATTTCTGTTTTGACAGATGAAGTTTTCTTTAAAGGTCATTTGGATTATCTACGGGAGATTTCCAGTCAGGTAAACATTCCAACGCTCAACAAGGACTTTATTATCGATGAAAAGCAAATCATCCGCGCTCGCAATGCAGGTGCAACGGTCATCCTACTCATTGTGGCAGCCTTGTCTGAAGAACGTCTCAAGGAACTTTATGACTACGCGACGGAACTTGGTCTGGAAGTTTTAGTGGAGACTCACAATCTAGCTGAACTAGAAGTGGCTCACAGACTTGGTGCGGAGATTATTGGTGTTAATAACCGCAACTTGACTACCTTTGAAGTTGACTTGCAGACCAGTGTAGATTTGGCTAAACATTTCAAAGATGATTGCTTGTACATTTCTGAATCTGCTATTTTCACAGGGCAGGATGCGGAACGAGTAGCACCATACTTTAACGGAATTTTGGTAGGGACAGCTCTTATGCAGGCAGAAGATGTGGCCCAGAGAATCAAGGAGTTGCAGATTGACAAAGGTTAAAATTTGTGGACTATCGACCAAAGAAGCGGTGGAGACAGCTGTATCAGCAGGAGCAGACTATATCGGTTTTGTCTTTGCACCCAGTAAAAGACAGGTGACCTTGGATCAGGCTGCTGAGCTGGCAAAGCTTATTCCTGCAGATATCAAAAAGGTTGGTGTATTTGTTTCACCAAGTCGGGCAGAACTGCTAGAAGCGATTGAAAAAGTTGGCTTGGACTTGGTTCAAGTTCACAGTCAGGTGGCGGATGATTTGTTTGAGAATTTGCCTTGTGCCAGTATTCAGGCTGTGCAGGTGGATGGAAATGGTCATGCGCCTAATTCTCAGGCAGACTATCTACTCTTTGATGCCCCTGTGGCAGGGAGTGGTCAGACCTTTGACTGGGCTCAACTGGATACGACAGGATTAACTCAACCCTTCTTTATCGCAGGTGGGCTTAAGGAAGATAATGTAGTAAAAGCAATTCAACACTTTACTCCCTATGCAGTAGATGTATCAAGCGGAGTGGAGACAGATGGACAAAAAGATCATGAAAAGATTAGAAGATTTATAGAGAGGGTAAAGAATGGCATATCAAGAACCAAATAAAGATGGATTTTACGGAAAATTCGGCGGACGTTTTGTCCCAGAAACATTGATGACAGCAGTTTTGGAGTTGGAGAAGGCCTACCGTGAAAGTCAGGCAGACCCCGGTTTCCAAGAGGAATTAAACCAACTTTTGCGCCAGTATGTGGGACGTGAAACTCCCCTTTACTACGCAAAAAATTTGACTCAGCATATCGGCGGAGCCAAGATTTATCTTAAACGTGAAGACCTTAACCATACAGGGGCCCACAAGATTAACAATGCCTTGGGACAAGTTTTGCTTGCTAAACGCATGGGTAAAAAGAAAATTATCGCTGAAACAGGTGCAGGTCAGCACGGTGTGGCAACTGCAACAGCTGCGGCCCTCTTTAACATGGAATGTACCATCTACATGGGTGAGGAAGATGTTAAACGCCAAGCCCTCAATGTCTTCCGTATGGAGCTTTTGGGAGCCAAAGTTGAGGCAGTGACAGATGGTTCGCGCGTGCTCAAGGATGCGGTCAATGCAGCTCTTCGTTCATGGGTGGCTAATATCGATGATACCCACTATATCCTTGGTTCTGCCTTGGGGCCTCATCCTTTCCCAGAAATCGTTCGTGACTTCCAAAGTGTCATCGGTAGAGAAGCTAAACAACAGTACCGTGACTTGACAGGTCAAGATCTACCAGATGCCCTAGTAGCCTGTGTTGGTGGTGGTTCTAATGCCATCGGTCTCTTCCATCCATTTGTAGAAGATGAGTCTGTAGCTATGTATGGAGCTGAAGCGGCTGGACTTGGTGTGGATACAGAGCACCACGCAGCTACCTTGACCAAGGGTCGTCCAGGTGTTCTTCACGGTTCCCTCATGGATGTGCTCCAAGATGCCCATGGTCAAATTCTTGAAGCTTTCTCTATCTCAGCAGGTTTAGACTATCCTGGTATCGGTCCTGAACATTCTCACTACCACGATATCAAACGTGCCAGCTATGTCCCTGTGACAGACGAAGAAGCCTTGGAAGGATTCCAACTCTTGTCTCGTGTGGAAGGGATTATCCCAGCCTTGGAATCTAGCCATGCTATCGCTTTTGCAGTGAAATTGGCCAAAGAACTTGGCCCAGACAAGTCCATGATTGTCTGTTTATCAGGTCGTGGGGACAAGGATGTGGTTCAAGTCAAGGACCGCTTGGAAGCAGATGCAGCAAAGAAGGGAGAAGCTCATGCCTAAGACACTAACAGAAAAATTAAACGCTATAAAAGCAGCTGGAAAAGGAATTTTCGTTCCCTATATCATGGCTGGAGATCATGAGAAAGGTTTGGACGGTCTCGCTGAAACAATCCACTTTTTAGAAGATTTGGGTGTCTCTGCCATTGAAGTGGGCATTCCCTTTTCAGACCCTGTTGCAGATGGACCTGTTATCGAAGAAGCTGGCTTGCGTAGTCTATCCCATGGTACTTCGACACAAGCTTTGGTTGAAACCTTGAAAACCATTGAAACAGAGGTTCCGCTGGTCATTATGACCTACTTCAACCCCCTCTTTCAGTACGGTGTGGAGAACTTTGTCAAAGATCTGGCTGATACAGCGGTTAAGGGCTTGATTATCCCAGACCTGCCTCATGAGCATGCCAACTTTGTAGAACCATTTTTGGCAGATACAGACATCGCCTTGATTCCCCTAGTTAGTTTGACGACAGGAATTGAGCGCCAGAAAGAGTTGATTGATGGGGCAGAAGGATTCGTCTATGCGGTTGCCATCAATGGGGTGACAGGGAAATCTGGCAATTACCGTGCAGACTTGGACAAGCACTTGGCACAATTGCATCAAGTGGCCGATATCCCAGTCTTGACAGGTTTTGGCGTATCTAGTCAAGCCGATGTAGAACGCTTCAATGCGGTGTCAGATGGCGTTATCGTCGGTTCAAAAATCGTAAAAGCTCTCCATCAAGGAGAGCCGATTCAGGACTTTATCAAACAAGCAGTAGCTTACCAAAAATAATCACACAAGCAGCAAGTAAGAGGAAAGGCATGAAAGGAAGTCTTTCCTTTTTCTTTTTCAGGAGAAAGGCTAGAATCCCTGTAGCAGAAGCAAACTGAATCAAGATCAGTAATTCTGTTGCGCTAAAGACGAGAGAGCAGGAAGCTAGAAAGAGAAAATCCCCTGCGCCCATGCGGATATCGATAAAATGAGCCAAAATTCCAAGAGCAAGGAAGAAGACCATGACCAGATTCCAGCTAGAGGAAGCCATGAGAATTAGGTGGAAAGTCATCCAGACCAGTAGGGGATATTCCTGATGGTGAAAGTCGTAGATGCCCAAGGTCAAACCAGCAGTGATTAGGATGACTTGACTCAAGGAGAGTAATTCCCAAGAGTAAAGCAGAAAGATGAGTCCTAAGCCTAGTTCAAAGAGGGCATACCAAATAGGATAGTGGACCTCGCAGTAGCGACAGCGAAAGCGATTAAAGACCTGAGAGAGGATGGGAATCAAATCTAAGGGACGCAAACGAGTCTGACAAGAATCACAGTGACTGGCTGGACTGATAATGGATTGCTCTGGAAAACGGTCAATAACCAAACCAAGAAAGGAAGCGAGAATGCTCCCGACAAGAAAAAAATAAAAATCAATCATACTTATCTATTCGTAAAAAATGGGAGAAGTAGTATAATGGAGAAACATAGATAAGATGGTGAGGCAAAGATGATAATTCGTTTTGAAGAAAAGGTGACTACAGAAAACGCTCGGATCGTATGCCAATGGTCCAACTCCCTAGGCAAATCATTTCAAGAACAATGGATGGGAACAATAATTCCTTTTCCCTTGACAATTCAAGTCTTGCAAGATTTGGAAGGAATCTTTTCAATCTTTGAAGGACAAGAGTTTGTGGGGCTTATCCAGAAAATCAGGCTAGAAGACAGTAATCTTCATATTGGAAGATTTTTTATCACTCCCCAGAAACAGGGGCAAGGCTTAGGTAGCCAGGCTTTTAAGGGCTTTATGCAATTGATGTTTGAAAATAGAGATATAGAGAGTATTTCTTTAACAGTATTTGACTCCAATCAAGCAGCAAAGCATCTGTATCAAAAAGAAGGATTTGAAATCGTTCAAATGGTTGAAGCACCCGTACGAAAATACATCATGAAAAAGGGGAGATAGGAGTTTAATTCCAAATATAAAGAAAGCGAACAAAACAGAATTCTGATTTTCAGAAAACAGGTTTGTTCGCTTTTTATGATATACTCCCTCTTTTTAACCTATTTATTAAATGTAATAGAAAATTAGGAATGTAGAATTGTATGATACAAACAAAGTGCAATAGCTGAGTGTGCAGCTGTAAAATCATTGTAAGGTTCAATAATGACTTCAGGTAGGCGATTATAGAGCAATTTGGGTTTGTAGTTCATTTCACTATATAGTTTTTGGATGATGTGTTGATTTGTTAGTAAAGGACTATGTAGGTAGATTTTTTGAGAGTCAATCATCATACTGATATTTAAAATGGTTTGACTAAGATAGAGTAAGGCTTGATGGATAAGTGTGATTATTCCAGTGTCACCTAATTGATAAGCGTTTAAAACAACTTGGATATCAATCTCATCGGCATTTTTTACTAAACTAGGAAGTAGAGAATAGGGAGATTGATGGTATAGAATTTTTGATTTTTTGATTAACCAAGATTCTCCAGCAAAAGTTTGTAAGCATCCCTTGCGTCCACAACTACATTCTTCTCCCTCAGATGAAACCACTGTATGCCCTATTTCTCCAATCATTAGATTTCCTTTCCCATAAATGTTTCCGTCATAGATATAAGAGCAGTGCATACCTCTAGCAAAATGAAAATAAGCAAAATTAGAGTCATTCTGTTGGCGACTAAATAGGCGTTTACCTATAGCCATACAGTTAACATTGTTAGAGAAAAACAAAGGCTTATCAAAGTGGGATTGAATCATTTCTAAGTCGATATGTTGCCATAAAGGATTGTTTGTTGTTATTTTATAATCATCTAAATAGCGACCAGGTAGCGCGATTCCAATTGCTTCTATTGCATAATCAGAGCAGTTATTTAAGAATTGCTTTAGTGTTTGGCTAATGATTTGATTTCCCTTTTCTTGGATTAACTGTTTAGTAACAATTTCTTTCTCTTCTTTTAAAATATTTCCTAGATTATCTCCTAAAGCAAAAGTGAAATGTTTTTCAGATAGTTCACAACCAATGTAGTAAAATCGTTTAGCTTGAATATCTAGCAGGATTTTTTTTCTCCCTACACTTGTATCGTGTTCGTCTTCACCAAGCTCTAAGAGAATATTTTCCTTAATCAGGTCATTTGTGATACTGCTAGTTGTTGCAGGTGTTATTCCTGTTTTGGTAGCAATTTCAATTCGTGAAATGGGGCCTAATGTGTAAACTGTCTCCAATATTTTAGCTCTTAGTTGTAATTGTTTCTTAGATAAGGTCATATTAGTTTTCTTCCTAGTTGTCAGATTCTTAAAATCTTATGATGTTTTGTTATGGATAAATGTAGATGTTAATCTTTTAAGTTTTTCATTACTTACTAGTTTCTTTTATTATATATTGATAATAAAAATAATCAAATATTTACATAAATCCTTGACAAGGCTTTCTTATAGTTGTAAAATATAAATAACAAAAGATAATCAAATAACAACTTGACGTCAAAAAATAAAGATAATTGATAACTTTTGATAATAAAATATATTTAAGAGGAAAAGGTTATGGAAAAATTATTACAAGAAAAGTTACTTCCAGTAGCGGCTAGATTGGGTAATAATAAAGCGTTGGTTTCTATTCGAGACGGTATTACTTTAACTATACCTTTATTGTTGATAGGTTCATTACTAATGGTTATTGCAAGTTTTCCTATTCCAGGATGGGAAAAATATCTTGGTGATCTTGGTGTTGCTGGCTATTTATGGAAGGGTGTTGATAGTAGTTTTGGATTACTTGGTCTTGTAGCTAGTTTTGGTATCGCTTACTTTATGGCTAGACAATACAAAGTTGATGGTATTCCTGCTGGTATTGTGTCATTATCATCTTTTATTACAGTTACGCCTTTCATTACAGGGGAAGCTGGAGCAGGAATGCCTACCGCTTTCATGGCATCAAAAGGTTTATTTGTTGCTATGATTTTAGGATTGATTAATGGCTATATCTACCAATGGTTTATAAATCATAATATACAGATAAAAATGCCGGATGGTGTTCCACCAGCAGTATCTAAAAGCTTTAGTGCCATTATTCCTGGTGCAGTGACTATTGTTGGTTGGTTGATTGTTTATGCAACTTTAGATAAATTAAGTTTACCTAATCTTCATGAAATTGCTCAGGTAGCTTTGGGAGGACCTCTTGGACTTTTAGGAAATAATGTTGTTGGTCTTCTTATTTTAATTTTCCTCAATAGTAGTTTTTGGTTTGTAGGTTTACACGGAGGAAATGTTGTTAATGCAGTTATGAAACCGTTGTGGTTAGCTAATTTGGATGCAAATAAAGTAGCTTATCAAACTGGAGAAGCTCTTCCAAATATTTTTACTAGCGTATTTATGGATAATTTTGTATTCATAGGCGGTGGTGGAGCAACCATAGGTTTAGTTCTTGCGTTAGGATATTTAGCACATAAGAAGAAAGCTAGTAAACAATTAAAAACTTTGGCACCTATAACTGTTATACCTGGATTATTTAATATAAATGAACCGGCAATGTTTGGGGTTCCTATTGTTTTGAACATTTTGTTACTAGTTCCATTTATCTTAGCTCCAATGCTTAACTTACTAGTAGCTTGGGGAGCAATGGCATCAGGTTTGGTTCCGCTAACTTATACAGATCCAGGTTGGACTATGCCACCTGTTATAAGTGGTTTACTTGCTACAGGAAGTATTTTTGGTTCATTATTACAAATTGTATTGATTATTTTGGATGTCTTACTTTATTTACCATTTGTAATGGCTATTGAAAAACGGTTTAAGTTATTGGAGGATTGAGAATGAAACGTTTAATTAGTGCAAATCCATCTGAGATATTACAGATGAATGCTGAAGAATTAAAACAAAGTATTTTAGCAAGTGAAGGTAGAGTTGTTTTATCTGAAAATGTAGTCACTCGTGAGACATTTGTTGGGGATATCACTAATTCTGAAATTGCGAGAGCTTTTGGAGCTGACATGATTTTATTGAATTGTGTTGATGTTTTTGAGCCTAAAGTTTATGCTTTGGATAGTTCAGGTGATGATGTTATTCATCGCTTACACCAGCTCGTTGCTTGCCCAATTGGTGTAAATTTGGAACCGATTGACCCATCTGCAAAAATGCTAGAAGAAACACAAGACATTATTGCAGGTCGTGTCGCAAACAGAGATACCTTTAAGAGAATTGAAGAACTGGGGTTTGATTTTGTTTGTCTGACTGGAAATCCAGGTACAGGAGTTAGTAACCAAGAGATTATCAAAGCAGTTCAATCTGCTAAAGAGAATTTTTCAGGTTTGATTATAGCTGGTAAAATGCACGGCGCTGGTGTAAAGGAACCTGTCGCGGATATTTCCGTTGTGGAGCAGTTGCTTGAAGCAGGTGCAGATGTGATTTTGGTTCCAGCTGTTGGGACAGTTCCTTCTTTTAACGATGAAGAATTACGCGCAGTGGTAGATTTAGTTCACAGTAAAGGTGGGCTAGTACTGAGTGCCATTGGGACTAGCCAAGAAACATCTGATACGGAGACAATTAGGGAAATAGCGCTGAGAAATAAAATTTGTGGAGTTGATATTCAACATATAGGTGACGCAGGATATGGAGGACTGGCAACAGTCGATAATATTTATGCCTTGAGCAAGGCAATTAGAGGAGTGAGACATACAGTATCTCGCTTAGCTAGATCAGTAAATAGGTGATAAAGGAGTAAGCTATGGCTAAAGTAACAATTATGTTAGCATGTGCAGCAGGTATGAGTACAAGTCTATTAGTGACAAAGATGCAAAAGGCAGCAGAAGATAAGGGGTTGGATGCAGAAATTTTTGCAGTTCCAGCTCCTGAAGCAGAAGAAATTGTAGCAACAAAAGAAGTAAATGTGTTGCTTTTAGGTCCTCAAGTTCGCTATTTACTAGGGGACTTTCAAGAAAAATTAAAAGATAGACAGATTCCTGTGGCGGTTATTCCGATGACAGATTACGGAATGATGAATGGTTCTAAAGTCTTAGATTTAGCTGAAAGTTTATTAGACTAAGATTGAGGAGAATGTTATGGATGAAAGTAATTTAGAATCTGT
This sequence comes from Streptococcus sp. Marseille-Q5986, assembly GCF_946902915.1. Classification (GTDB taxonomy): domain Bacteria; phylum Bacillota; class Bacilli; order Lactobacillales; family Streptococcaceae; genus Streptococcus. The sequence goes on from NZ_CAMPPY010000001.1 coordinate 315,998, forward strand.
AATGGGGCTAATTATGTATGGTGGGGAAGCCAAAAGTAATGCTATGGAGGCTATTCAGGCAGCAAAAAAAGGGGATTTCTCCAAAGTCAATCAAAAATTAGCTGATGCGAATACTGCCTTATTGCTAGCTCATAAGGCTCAAACAGAAATGTTGACAAGAGAGGCACAGGGGGAAGAAACTTCAATTAGCCTCTTGATGGTACATGCGCAAGATCATTTAATGACGAGTCTGACCTTTGTTGACTTGGCAAAAGAAGTGGTAGAAGTATACGAACGTTTTGAAAAAAATTAGGAGTTTGCTATGAATACAATGTTGGATAAAATGCAAGAAAAACTTTCTCCAATTGCAATGAAAGTTGGGAATCAGAAGTTTTTAGTTGCTTTGCGTGATTCATTTGTGGGGACTATGCCTGTTATTATGACAGGTTCCATTGCTTTGTTATTAAATGCTTTTCTAGTGGATTTACCACAACAATTTCACTTAGAAAGTATTACGAAAACCTTTCAGTGGCTTGTTGACATCAATAATTTGGTATTCAAGGGAAGTATACCAATTGTTTCCTTGTTGTTCATCTATTGCTTGGGAGTGAATATCGCTAAGATTTACAAGGTTGATACGGTTTCTGCTGGTTTGGTATCGCTTGCTTCGTTTGTCATTTCGATTGGAAGTACAGTTACAAAGAGTTTCCCTTTGGCAAATGTAGGAGATGTGAAATTAGATCAAATCTTACAAGGAATTGATAATCTAGCATTTGATGGTAAAAATCTGATGGTAACTATTGGGAATGTGATTCCAGGAAACCATATTAATGCCAGAGGCTACTTTACAGCCATGATGATTGGATTTTTAGCCTCTATTATTTTCTGTAAAGTAATGAAAAAGAACTGGGTCATCAAGTTACCAGATTCAGTTCCCCCTGCGATTGCTAAGCCGTTCACTTCTATCATTCCAGGATTTATGGCGATGTATATAGTAGCCATCTTGACTTATGTTTTCCATTTATTTAGCAATGACTTATTGATTGATTGGGTTTACAAGGTGTTACAAACGCCATTACTAGGTTTGTCTCAAAGTTTCTTTGCAGTTATTCTGATAATCTTTTTGAATAAGTTATTCTGGTTTTTTGGTCTCCATGGAGGAAATGTATTGGCTCCTATCATGGAAGGGCTATTTGGAGTTGCTATGTTAGCGAACTTGGATGCTTTCCAAAAAGGTGAACCGATTCCTTATATCTGGACAAGTGGATCTTTTGGGGCGTTTGTCTGGTTTGGAGGATTAGGATTAGTACTTGCTATTTTAATTTTTTCAAGAAACAGTCATTATCGAAAAGTTGCCAAACTTGGTCTAGCGCCAGTTCTGTTTAATATTGGTGAGCCGGTCAATTATGGTTTACCAGTTGTCTTGAATCCTTTGCTATTTATACCATTTGTACTTAGCCCAGTTTTCATGGCAACGGTAGCTTACTGGGCAACAAGCTGGGGTCTTGTTTCACCTGTTACACAAAATGTTACTTGGGTAATGCCACCAATTTTATATGGTTTCTTCTCTACAGCATTTGATTGGCGTGCCATCATCTTATCAGTTGTTTGTTTGATTATTAGTGTCTTGACTTATTTCCCATTTGTGAAAATGGCAGATAAAACTGAATTGAGTTAATGGTCTTGCTTGTATCTTTTGTGATAAAATAGAATGAGAAATAGATTACGTGTAAGATGAGTTAGATGTAGGATTTCTTATCTCTACTAAAAATGTTATTAGATAAAGTTTTGTAGTTGTCTGAAGCTGGAATAGTACACTGTGGCTTCTAAAACAGTGCTAGAAAATGATTTGGATTTCCTAATCGATTTATACTTAATGAAAATCAAAGAGCAAACTAGGAAACTAGCCGCAGGTTGCTCAAAACACTGCTTTGAGGTTGTGGATAGAAGTGACGAAGTCAGCTCAAAACACTGTTTTGAGGTTGTGGATAGAACTGACGAAGTCAGCTCAAAGCACTGCTTTGAGGTTGTAGATAGAACTGACGAAGTCAGCTCAAAGCACTGCTTTGAGGTTGTAGATAGAACTGACGAAGTCAGTAACCATACATATTGCAAGGCGACATTGACGCAATTTGAAGAGATTGTCGAAGAGTATTAGTCATATTTTATCCTAAAACATAACAAGGTGTTCTTGCTTTATATAGAGAGATTCTTATAGAAAGAGGCGCAGTATAGGTAGATATCTTCTTGTGCCTCTTTTGCCATATTAGAAAGGAGATTTTATGGTTCAGACAAAACAGCCAAATATTATTTTGATTGTTGTAGATCAAATGAGAGCAGACGCCTTATCCTTGAATAGTAAGGATAAGCTAGTTAGCACTCCAACATTAGATATGATGGCTAGTGTAGGTTATAATTTTGAAAATGCCTATTCTCCAGTTCCTTCTTGCGTTCCTGCTAGGGCAGCTTTATTGACTGGCTTAGATCAAGATAAAAGTGGACGTGTTGGTTATCAAGATGAGGTGCCTTGGAATTTTACTAATACTCTTCCAAAAGTCTTTAAAGATATGGGTTATCAAACAGAGTGTATTGGTAAGATGCATGTTTTTCCTTCCAGACAGAGACTTGGGTTTGATCATGTCTTACTTCACGATGGGTATCTACATGTTGATAGAAAGTATGATAAGGCTTATGGAAGTCAATTTGATTATGCTAGTGACTATCTAGCCTTTTTAAAGGGTAAAGTTGGTTATGATGTTGATTTGATTGATGATGGAATGGATTGTAATTCTTGGGAAGCTAGACCTTGGAATAAAGATGAGAAGCTACACCCAACAAACTGGGTTGTGAGTGAGTCCATTTCGTTTTTACAAAGAAGAGATCCAACAGTTCCTTTTTTTCTCAAAATGTCTTTTGAAAAACCACATGCTCCATTAAATCCCCCAAAATACTATTTTGATATGTATATGGAACGCTTGCCTCAATTTCTCGATTTGCATATCGGGAATTGGGAAGTATTAGAAAAGCAAATTCCGTCTATTTATGCTTTAAGAGGGAAATTAAAGGAAGATGATCAAAGAAGAATGGTTGCTGCTTATTTTGGATTGATTACTCATATAGACCATCAAATTAGTCGCTTTTTGACTGCCCTAAAAGAATTCCGTCATGATAAAGATACGATTATCTGGTTTGTCTCGGATCATGGAGATCAGCTGGGTGAACATTATCTTTTTAGAAAGGGCTATCCTTATCAAGGAAGTATCCACATCCCTTCGTTCATTTACGATCCGGCTGGATTGATAGCTGGTAATAGGGGAACAATCAAGCAATTAGTGAAAATTCAAGATATTTTCCCTTCCCTCGTGGATTTGGCAGGAGGAACTACTACAGATGAACTAGATGGACGGAGTGTTAAGAATTTATTATTTGGACAGTACGAGGGATGGCGGACAGAATTTCATGGGGAACATGCTTTAGGAAAAGATTCTAGTCAATATATCTTGACAGACCAGTGGAAATTTATCTGGTTTCCTGTTTTAAATCATTATCAGTTATTTGATATGAAAAAAGATCCGCATGAAATGAATGATTTGTATCCAAGTGAAAAATACCAGCCTATTGTTCGTCAGATGAAGAAAAAATTAGTAGACTTTCTTAGATATAGAGAAGAAGGTTTTGTTGTGAATGAAGAGTTAGTTCCTGTTGAACTATCTAAAATAACACCAACTCTAACGAAAACGAGGGATATTCAATCATGAAAATGAAAAAAATCAAGGGTGGGACATTTATGATGGGAACAAATTCTGAGGAGGGCTTTTTAGATGATTTTGAAGGTCCTCAAGTTGCTGTTAATGTAAAGGATTTCTCCATTGCAGATACTCCAGTTACGAATCAAGAATTTGCTCAATTTGTGAAAGAAACAGGCTATAAAACACTAGCTGAGCGACAAGAGTGGTCTTTTGTTTTTGTATTGTTCGTTCCAGAGGCAGAAAGGGAGGGATATCCTCATCCTGCTGGGGCTCCGTGGTGGTTACAAGTTCCGAATGCTTGCTGGAAACATCCCTACGGTGAGAACAGTAATCTAGTGGGTTTAGAAGACCATCCAGTAGTTCATGTTGCTTTAGAAGATGCATTGGCTTTCTGTGATTGGAGCGGAATGTCTTTACCGACTGAGGCGCAGTGGGAATATGCTGCTAGAGGAGGAAGACAATCTGAATATCCTTGGGGACATACTCTTTTAGAAGGGGGCTATTACCATGCCAATACCTGGCAAGGAAGATTTCCTTATGAAAATACTGGCTTAGATGGATTTATAGGAACGGCTCCTGTCTATGAATTTCTACCTAATGATTTTGATCTATATCAAATGATTGGGAATGTTTGGGAATGGTGTCGCAATCCGAGATATACCTTATTAGCTAGTTTTAATGAAGATGACTATGAGCTGCCAAAATATGGGATACAAGAGGAGGAGTATGCGATCAGAGGAGGTTCCTTTTTATGTCATTGTTCTTATTGTAATCGCTACCGAGTAGCTGCTAGAAATGGATGCCTTTCTACTTCCACTAGTAGCCATCTAGGTTTTAGATGTTTGAAAGAATAGGATGGACTTAAAGAGTGGTTGAGATTATTTATTTTCTAATCATTATAATAGCTAGTGGATTGGGTTCTATATCAGGTATGGGTGGTGGAATTATAATCAAGCCACTTATGGATAGTTTTGGATATCATTCGGTCAGTGATATTGCTTTTTATTCTAGTTTCTCTGTTTTTGTAATGGCGATTATTTCAACAATCAAAAGATTTGCACAGACAAAACAGATAAAATGGAGATTGATTTTTACGGTATCCTTTTCTTCTGTTTTAGGAGGATTTCTAGGCCATCTCATTTTTCAAGTTTTGTTATCTCAATTATCAGTACGGCTGGTATTCATCGTTCAAATGATTTTACTATTTGTGATGTTAATTGTATCATTTGTTTTAGCAGATTTTAAAAAAACTTATCAATTTGAGAAAATAGGATTCTATATGGTTTGTGGTCTTTTATTGGGCTTGATTTCTAGTTTTTTAGGGATTGGTGGTGGTCCGCTCAATGTATCTTTATTGATGGTATTTTTTTCTATTTCGATAAAAGAAGCAACTATGTATTCTCTTGCAATTATTTTCTTTTCCCAGTTGTCTCATTTGGCTACAATTGTTGTAGTTACTGGTTTAAATCAGTATCATTTAGCACCTGTTCCAGTTATTTTTCTTGCCTCTATATGCGGAGGGATATTGGGGACGGTTGTATCAAAAGTCTTACCTGAAAATTGGGTAAGATACTGTTTTAAAGGGATGTTATTCTTTGTCATGGGAATAACTCTATATAATTTATTTCATATCTTTTAAGCTTGGGAGAAAGCATGTAAAAATTCTTCCTTATGATAAGAAACATGCTTGTTCTCAGGTACATAAGCATATTTTGTACGAAAATTATTACTTGACTATCCATTGGTTGGCCAAAAGTAGAACAGACCAACAAAAAAGCCTTGAAATCAAGGCTTTTCCTGTTTTATTTAGATGCCCCCTACAGGGATCGAACCTGTGACCCACGGATTAAGAGTCCGCTGCTCTGCCAGCTGAGCTAAGGAGGCAAAGAAAAAGCTGTATTGGTGCCGAAACTTCACGGTTTGTATTGAACCCGCGCAATTAAGCAGGTGGGCAACTCGCTCTAACTGAAGCTGTTTCCGTGTGAGACGGCCTACATGCTGTTAGAAGACTTTTGTTTCCCTAATAATACAAAAAATAGTCGGTCAACACTTAAGTGTGAAGTCGTACACCACAGCGTTTCTATGTTTATAGAATACCACTTTTTCAAAAAAAAATCAAGAGGAAAGTGCAATTTTTTGAAAAGGATTTCAGATTTTTCGCAAACGGTCGATAGCTTCCTTTCTTTGAGCCAAAGCCCGTTCATATTTACCAGTGTCTTCTGCTTGGAAGTAGTGATGATTGCGAATTTTTTCTGGCAGATAGTCTTGCTTGACCCAATTTCCAGGATAGTTGTGTGGATAGAGATAATCTTGGGCATTGCCTAGTTCCTTGCTTCCGCTGTAGTGGCCATCACGCAGGTGTCGCGGAATAGGCAAGTGACCTGATGTTTTGAGGTCAGCAAGGGCCTTGTCCATAGCTACATAGGCTGAGTTGGATTTTGGAGAAAGGGCCAAATCAATCACCACATTGGCAATGAGAATGCGGGCTTCGGGGAAACCAATCTTCTGGGCAGCATCCAGAGCAGTTACGGTATGAATCTGGGCTTCAGGATTGGCCAAGCCGATATCTTCATAGGCGATAATGGTCAAGCGACGCGCGAGACTAGGCAAATCACCAGCTTCAATCAAGCGAGCTGCGTAGTGGAGACTGGCATCCACATCCGAACCACGGATAGATTTTTGTAGGGCTGATAGGACGTCGTAGTGACCGTCCCCGTCCTTGTCCATGGTAATGTAGCTCCGCTGCAGGCTATTTTCCATGATATCAAGGGTGATATGGCGGATGCCCTTGTCGCTTTCGGGGGTAGAGAGAACAGCTAAGTCTAGAGAGTTGAAGGCAGAGCGAAGGTCTCCGTTTGTAGAAGTTGCGATGAAATCCAGTGCCTCCTCATCTAGTTCTACTGGGAAATCAAAACCACGCTCAGGATTACTTAGAGCTATCTGAAGTGCCTCTTTGACGTCTTGATTAGCCAGAGGTTCCAACTCAAAAATCTGAACGCGGCTACGAATGGCTGGTGTGACAGAAAAGAAAGGATTTTCAGTCGTAGCCCCAATCATGATGACCAGACCACTTTCCAAGAGTGGGAGGAGAAAGTCTTGCTTGGTCTTGTCTAGACGATGAATCTCGTCAAGCAGTAGGACGAGACCACCAGAGAATTTTGCTTCCTCGGCGATTTCTTGCAGTCGCTTTTTACTATCCACCGTCGCATTAAAGGTCCGAAAGGCATACTTGGTCGTTCCAGCGATGGCAGAGGCGATACTGGTCTTGCCGATTCCTGGAGGTCCGTAGAGAATCATGGAGGACAGACGGTTGGCTTCCACCATGCGACGGATAATTTTTCCAGGTCCGACCAGATGCTCTTGACCGATAACCTGGTCGATAGTTTTTGGGCGCATGCGAAGCGCGAGATTGTCTGGCATAGCAGTCCTTTCTAACATGGATTTTCTGATACATATGTGGTAAGATGGTAGTATCTATTTTAGCACATTTCCGAGCAATCGGGGCGATTAAAGAGTCGCATAGAAAGAGGACAAAATGGCAACATACGGATTTTTAGATGTTTTAGAGGAAGAGTTGGAGAAGAATTTTCCCTTTGACTTTGAGATTAGTTGGGATAAGCGCAATCACGCGGTAGAAGTGAGTTTCCTATTGGAAGCGCAAAACGCTGCAGATGTGGAGATGGTGGATGAAGACGGAGAGGTTTCGTCAGACGATATCCTATTTGAGGAAGCAGTCCTTTTCTACAATCCTGCCAAGTCAACAGTCAATGAAGAAGATTATCTGACTCTTATCCCTTATCTGCCTAAAAAAGGATTTTCTCGCGAGTTTTTAGCTTATTTTACCCTTTTCCTCAAAGATACTGCTGAGGTTGGGCTGGATGCCCTCATGGACTTTTTGGAAGACCCAGAAGCAGAAGAATTTGTCATGGAATGGAACCAAGAAGTCTTTGAAGAAGGAAAAGTTGGCTTGGAAGAGGGAGAATTTTATCCTTATCCGAGATATTAGGAGTTGGTTGGAAATTTTATGAAGAAAATTGGGACTTATTTGGTTTATGTGCTAGCTTTTGTCTTTATTATGCTAGCTTTTGCTTGTGGAACCATCGCATTTGCAGATTTGGGATATTCCGCAGTTTTAGCCTTTACTTTTGGTTATGCCTTCGCTCTTCTAAGTATGTATTTAATCTTTATTCTTCATGAGTTGGGTCATGCTTTTTGTGGCTACTTGACAGGCTATCGGCTGGTGGCTTTTGGATTAGGACATTTTCTTTTGACAAAAAAGTCAGGCAGGTTTCATCTTAGTCGAACAGCCATTCTGAAAAATGTTGGTGCTCAGTATATTGGATTGAAAGAAGATGAAAGCGATCAAAGAATCATCCTGATGCTTTCAGGAGGTTTGCTGGTTCATCTCGGCTTGATGTTATTGGCGATATTGTTTGGATTTTTGACAAGAAGCTGGTATTTTGCAGGCACTTGGATTTTTCTTAATTTGTCTTTCTTCCTAAACAACGTCTTGCCAGTCGGGATCACCGATGGAGCGAAAATTTGGGAATTGCTACAACACCCTGAAAATACCCAATACGCCTACCTGATATTGAGGCATTCTGCCCAGACCTTGCTAGCTCCTCAAGAATATGATTTGAAAGACTTTATCATGCCTGTTCCTGAGTATGCGAGTGGGAGCTTTGCAGAAAGTATTCAAACTCTTGATGGAGTGGTATTCATATTGGATGATCATATAGAGCTTGCAAAGCAACAGTTTCAGTCTGTGCTAGAGAAAACAGATAATCCAATGTCTAAAACTATTTCTCAATTATACCTTCTTCAAGTTGCTCTGATGGAAGGAGATAATAAGAAAGCGGAAGAATATGCAAGCATTCGAGGAGTCAAATCCTTTTTATCTATAAAAACAGCAGATATGCAGGTCATTCAAGCTTGGTATCAATTTAAGGTAAAGAAAGATGGAGTTCAAACTCACAAGACTATGAAGATTGCTAGACAGAAAATGAATAGCAGCCGGATGTTACGGGATGAGAAAAGCTATTATCAAAATTGGTTAGCCGATCTGGAAAAAGAATTAACCGAAGGAGTCTAATATGGGAATAGAAATTTCTGATTTTACAGGTTGCAAGATTGCTTTGTTTTGTGGGGCTAAGCTCTTGACTATCTTACGCGATGATAAGGCGAACATTCCCTGACCCAATATGTGGGAACTGCCCGGTGGTGGGCGCGAAGGTGATGAAAGTCCTTTCGAGTGTGTGGCTCGTGAAGTTTATGAAGAACTGGGAATTCATCTGACTGAGGATTGTCTGCTTTGGAGTAAGGTTTATCCAAGTATGCTTTTTGAGGGGAAGAAATCCGTCTTTCTAGTTGGAAAGTTGGCTCAGGAACAGTTTGACAGTATCGTATTTGGAGATGAAGGGCAGGGTTATCAGCTCATGGATGTGGAGGAGTTTCTTAGTTCCAGTCAAGTTGTACCTCAGTTGCAAGAAAGATTGAAAGATTATTTAAAAGTAAGTGATTAGAAAGGATGGTTCGGTTACATTTCTAAACTGAACCCGCCCTAAACACTGTGCCAAAAAGATAAACTTCTCTTAGACACAAGCGTCTTCAGAGAATTTTCTATTTTGGTCTTGTGTTTTACGGGCTTGGTGTTTTAATGATGGAAACATGGCAAGAGTTAAAAGTTACAGTGAAGCGTGAGGGGGAGGAATTGGTCTCTAACCTCTTGATTGAACTAGGTGCCCAGGGTGTTGCAATCGAAGACAGCATGGACTATGTGGGGAATGTTGATCGCTTTGGTGAAATTTTCCCAGAGGTGGAGCAGCAAGAAGAAATTGTAGTGACGGCCTACTACCCTGATACGGTTGATGTGGCAGTGATTGAGGCCGACTTGCAGGCTCGTTTAGCAGAATTAACAGATTTTATGGATTTGGGTGAGGTCAAGATGGGGACGACTGCCTTGGCTGAGGAAGACTGGGCAGACAACTGGAAGAAATACTATGAACCCACTCGCATCACTCATAATTTGACCATCGTTCCCTCTTGGACAGATTATGAGGCGACTGCTGGGGAAAAGATTATCAAGCTAGATCCAGGGATGGCTTTTGGTACAGGGACCCATCCGACGACCAAGATGAGCCTTTTTGCTTTGGAGCAGGTTCTTCGTAGTGGCGAAACGGTGCTGGATGTGGGGACAGGTTCAGGTGTCCTCTCCATTGCCAGCTCGTTGCTTGGTGCCAAGGAAATCTTTGCCTACGACCTAGATGATGTGGCAGTTCGTGTGGCTCAGGAAAATATTGAGCTCAACCCTGGTATGGAAAACATCCATGTAGCGGCAGGTGATTTGCTTAAGGGTGTGGAGATTGAGGCCGATGTCATTGTGGCTAATATCTTGGCGGATATTCTCATTCATCTGACGGAGGATGCTTATCGCTTGGTCAAGGATGAAGGCTACCTCATCATGAGTGGCATTATCAAGGACAAGTGGGACATGGTGCGAGAGTCAGCTGAGTCAGCTGGATTTTTCCTTGAAACCCATATGATTCAAGGGGAATGGAATGCCTGTGTCTTTAAGAAGACCAAGGATATTTCAGGTGTGATTGGAGGCTAGCATGCAGCAGTATTTTGTCAAAGGCAGTCCTATCCCTCCTGTCACCATTGAGGACAAGAAAACCAGCAAGCACATGTTTCAGGTTATGCGCCTGAAGGAAGATGATGAAGTGACCTTGGTCTTTGATGATGGCATTAAGCGTTTGGCGCGTGTGCTGGATGTGGAAAATCGTCAGTTTGAGTTGGTCCAAGAATTAAATGACAATGTGGAACTACCAGTCCAAGTGACCATCGCATCTGGATTTCCTAAGGGAGACAAGCTGGAGTTCATCACTCAAAAAATGACGGAACTAGGAGCCAGTCAAATCTGGGCCTTCCCTGCAGACTGGTCGGTTGCTAAATGGAACGGCAAGAAATTGGGCAAGAAAGTCGAAAAACTAGAAAAAATTGCCCTTGGAGCAGCCGAACAAAGTAAACGTAATATCGTTCCAAGTATCCAGCTTTTTGAGAAAAAAGCAGATTTTCTAGCAGAGCTGGACCAGTTTGACTCTATCGTAGTAGCCTATGAAGAATCAGCTAAAGAAGGAGAAACCGCTGCGCTTCTGCAAGCAGTCACTGGTCTTGAAACAGGAGCCAAACTGCTCTTTATCTTTGGTCCAGAAGGCGGTCTCTCACCTGCAGAAATTGAGAGTTTTGAAGCCAAAGGAGCTGTTTTGGCAGGTCTTGGACCTCGTATATTAAGAGCAGAAACAGCCCCACTTTACGCCTTATCAGCCCTTAGCGTTTTATTAGAATTAGAGAAATAAGAGGAAGAAAATGGAACAAAGACACCGTTCAGAGTTTCCAGAAAAGGAACTTTGGGACTTAACAGCCCTATACCAAGACCGTGAGGATTTCTTGCGTGCAATCGAGAAAGCTCGCGACGACATCAACAAATTTAACCGTGACTACAAGGGTAATCTTCATACTTTTGAGGATTTCGAGAAGGCCTTTGCGGAATTGGAGCAAATCTACATTCAGATGAGTCATATCGGCAATTACGCCTTTATGCCTCAGACGACAGACTATAGCAATGAAGATTTTGCTAATATTGCCCAAGCTGGGATGGAATTTGAAACAGATGCCAGCGTAGCCTTGACCTTCTTTGACGACGCCTTGGTGGATGCAGATGAGGAAGTCTTGGACCGTTTGGGTGAATTGCCTCACTTGACGGCAGCCATTCGTCAGGTCAAAATCAAAAAAGCCCACTATCTAGGGGCAGATGTGGAAAAGGCTTTGACAAATCTGGGTGAAGTTTTCTACAGTCCACAGGACATTTATACTAAGATGCGAGCTGGGGACTTTGAAATGGCTGACTTTGAAGCCCATGGCAAGACCTACAAAAACAGCTTTGTCACCTATGAGAATTTCTACCAAAACCACGAGGATGCTGAGGTTCGTGAGAAATCTTTCCGCTCCTTCTCAGAGGGACTTCGTAAGCACCAAAATACAGCTGCAGCAGCCTACTTAGCCCAAGTCAAGTCTGAAAAACTATTGGCAGATATGAAGGGCTACGACTCAGTCTTTGATTATCTTCTAGCTGAGCAAGAAGTGGACCGTGCTATGTTTGACCGCCAGATTGACCTGATTATGAAGGATTTTGCGCCAGTTGCTCAGAGATACCTCAAGCATGTTGCCAAGGTGAATGGTCTTGAAAAGATGACCTTTGCAGACTGGAAATTGGACTTGGACAGCACCCTGAATCCTGAAGTGACTATTGACGATGCCTATGATTTGGTCATGAAGTCGGTAGAACCTTTGGGACAAGAATATTGTCAGGAAGTTGCTCGCTATCAAGAAGAACGCTGGGTGGACTTCGCTGCCAATAGCGGCAAAGATTCTGGTGGATATGCGGCGAATCCATATCGCGTGCACCCTTATGTCCTCATGAGCTGGACGGGCCGTTTGAGCGACGTCTATACCTTGATTCATGAAATCGGGCATTCTGGTCAATTCATCTTTTCTGACAATCACCAAAGTTACTTCAATGCCCACATGTCAACCTATTATGTTGAAGCGCCGTCAACCTTCAATGAATTGCTTCTCAGTGACTACTTGGAGCACCAGTCTAATGACCCACGTCAAAAACGCTTTGCCCTTGCCCACCGCTTGACAGACACCTACTTCCATAATTTCATCACCCACCTCTTGGAAGCCGCCTTCCAGCGTAAGGTTTATACATTGATTGAAGAAGGGGAAACCTTTGGAGCAAGCAAGCTCAACAGCATTATGAAGGAAGTTTTGACAGATTTCTGGGGAGATGCTATTGAAATTGACGACGATGCAGCACTCACTTGGATGCGACAAGCTCACTACTACATGGGCTTGTATAGCTACACCTACTCAGCTGGACTAGTCATTTCGACTGCAGGTTATCTTCATCTAAAACATTCAGAAACTGGAGCTGAAGACTGGCTCAATCTTCTCAAATCAGGTGGTAGCAAGACACCGTTTGAATCAGCCATGATTATCGGAGCGGATATCTCAAAAGACAAACCACTCCGTGATACCATTCAGTTCTTGTCAGACACAGTTGACCAGATTATCGCCTACAGTGCCCAGTTGGGAGAGTAGGGGAATAGAGAGGTTGTTCTAGAATTGGTATGGACAGTTATTTACTTAGAAGTCGATGTTTAAATCCCCCATTCCTTTTCGAGGAATTCTTTGCCCTGCTCTGTAATTGTGAGTGAACGTGGCGTTTGTGCAGGGATGACCAATTGTTTTTGGCTGAAAAATTCTAAGAGAGCATTGCCGAGAGCTCCGCCGACATGATTCTTACGTTCGCTCCAATCCAAACATTTAGGGCAAAATTTCCGTTTTTTCTTTTTCAATTCATCCGTATCAATGTGTAATTCTCTTCGGAAATAAGACTTCCCAGCGTCAGTGAGTTGGAAGTCTTTTTCTGATTCGCTGAGGAGATTTTCTTGCAAGAGATAATTGGTAATGGAAATGCCAAGCTCACCAGCAATATGGTCATAGCAGGTGCGAGCGACCTTTAATTCCTTTTTGTGAATGTGTTGCTTATAACTTTTGACATCACGCTGAGGAGAGTAGAAGCTGAGAAATTCCAGCATTTCTGCAATAGCAGCACTTTTTAAAGAATAATAATGAAAACGTCCATAGGTTTGTAGAGTGGTTACCTGCGCTTCGGTAAGCAATTTGAGGTGATAGCTGACAGTATGTTGCTTGATTTTGGTAAAGCTGGCAATTTCGTTAACCGTGTGAGCTTTTCCATCCATCAGAATGTCTAAAATGTGCATCCGAGAAGGGTCTGACAAGAGTTTTGTGATGACGAAAATATCTGGTTCCATAAAAATTTTCTCCGAATTTCATATATCGATGATTTTCTATCTTTTATTATACTATAATTAAAGCACAAGATAAATAAATCTTTAAAATGTTTTACTAGAGAATATTTTAAATTTTATTGTCTGAGTTTAAATGGAGGTAAATTCTAATGAAAATTACAAAAGTAATTGCAGCAGCATCCACAGTTGAAGGACGTTAATCTTAAGATTACATTCTCAACATTTTTTCAAAAGTGAATGGATCTTTTCCATTCCTTTTGTCTATTTTAGGAGGAAATAGAATTGAATTTACCTAAAATTAAAGATATTCATAGTGTCCTATTTTTAAAGGATAAAATCAGATTAGGTATAGGTAAAGATTATGGTATTGAGATTGAGAATCTGGATGAGAAGTATACTCAGCTCATTAAGCTCCTCAATGGAAAACATACAATCAATGAAATTTGTAGCTTAGTTGATAACTTGTCCCCTAATGAGGTAGAAGAAAGTATTTCTTTACTAGATACACTAGGGTATTTGGAGGATAATTTTGTTACTACAACTGAATTAACTTCAGAAGAATTGGATAGATATTCCGTAAATCTTAACTTTTTTAATACTTTAGATACATTATCTTTAACAAAATATGATTATCAGTTAAAATTAAAAAAGACGCGTATTTTGCTCTTAGGTATTGGTGGTATAGGAAGTAATATCTGTCTAGCATTGGCTGAATTAGGTATAGGGCATATTACAGCAGTTGATTTTGATACGGTCGAAGCTAGTAATCTCAATAGACAAATTTTGTATTCGACATCTGATATTGGAAAAAGAAAAGTAGAGGCTGCAAAAGAGTCGCTTAGAAAGTTTAATCCTTTAATTGAATTTGAGGTACTTGATAAAGAGATAGGTTCAAAAGAGGATGTTGATGAGTTAATAAAAACTTCAAAATGTGATATCGTAGTAAATGTTGCAGATTATCCAACAGGCTATATTGATTTTTGGGTCAATGAAGCTTGTGTTCAATACAATAAATTATGCCTGTCTGCTGTGGTTGGTAAGAAAAATGGGAAAGTATATTCAATTATTCCGTATAAAGCAGCGTGCTATTACTGTCAGTTTTTAGAGGATTTGGAAAAAATTCCTGAGTATGCTGAGGAGTTGGAGACCGTTCGTACAATGACAAATTCATTGGAACTAGAGATGTTCAGAACTCCGAATGGTGCTTTAGGCCCTGCTTGTCTATTTCAAGGGTATTTTATTTCGTTTGAAATTTTAAGATATATTTTTTGGGGATACGAAGCATTGCTAACATTTAATAAAAGATTCTCAATTGACTTTATAACATTCGAACAACATTTTGATGAATTAACAAAGTATCCAACATGCTCTATTTGTGGGGGAAAGAAAGAGTGAAGAAGTTAAGTGTTAAAAATCTAAAAAAGCAATATGGTTCTTATGAAGCTGTCAAGGGAATTAGCTTTGAATTGGGAGAAGGAGAGTGTTTGGGTATCTTGGGAATCAACGGTGCCGGCAAAACATCCACTTTAAAGATGATTTACTCACTGACCTCAATTTCCTCAGGAGAGATTGATATCTTGGGGCAAAATATTGAAACCAATCGTCGTAAGAGTAAATCTTGTCTGGGTATTGTAGGGCAGGAGGATATGCTGGACATGACCTTGAATGTTTATGATAATCTTTTTGCTCACGGTCTATGCTATGGTATCTCATCTGTCGAACTTAGGAAGAGAATCGATTCTCTCTTGGATTTTGTTCAACTGAGCAAACATGCGCAAAAGATGGTGAATCAGCTGTCGGGTGGGATGCGACGACGTCTTGTCTTGGCAAGAGCCCTCATCAATCGGCCTGATATTATCATTTTAGATGAACCGACAGTTGGTTTAGACATTCAATCCCGCAATATTATTTGGGATAAACTTTTGGAGTTGAAGGAATTAGGTGTTTCCATCATTATTACTTCCCACTATATGAATGAGATTGAATATTTGACAGATAGGGTGCTGATGCTCCACCAAGGGATTATCAAAGAAGAAGGAACTGTAGAAGACTTGCTCATCAAGTATGATGCTGATAACCTTGAGACGCTTTTTTTGGGGTTGACTGGGACAGAGAAGGAGGGCTTGCATGTTTAAGTTATCATTTCAGACCATCGGACACGTTGTGGTACGTAACTACATGAGTTTTAGAAACTTATTTAAAATTTCAATTGTCCCCAACCTTATCGACCCCCTCTTTTATCTTTTAGCAATGGGATTTGGAGTTGGTGCCTATTTGACGCATGTTAACGGTATGCTCTACCGTGATTTTGTCATTACAGGTTTAATTGCTGCGACTTCCATGTCTGCGGCCACCGCAGAAACAACGGTCAATGCCTTTATCCAGTATAAGATTGAAAAGACTTATGATGCTATGTTGATGACGCCAATCAATACGAGTGATATTGTGGTGGGTCAGGCTATCTGGGCAGGTATTCGTGCAGTGATTTTCGGTGGGATTTTTTGGCTGATTTCCATGCTTATCACAGCGCATTTTCATGCCTTGATGTTATTGATTCCTCTGATTTTATTTATAGTGGGTTATTTGTTTGGTGTTTTAGGGCTAATCTTTACCTACTTGGCGCCGTCTAGGGAATTTCTGAATTACTACAATGTTTTGGTAATTCGTCCTCTTTATATGTTTTCAGATACCTTCTTTCCTATTACTTCCTTGCCCCCAATACTTGGTGATTTGACTTGGTTTTCTCCCTTGTATCACGCTACCAGTATGATTCGGATTATATGGGGAGGGGAGGTGACAGGTCTGTATCTTCATCTTATCTGGTTGATAGCCTTGGCGCTCTTGATAACGGTGTTTCCTATGTATATGTTACATCGTAGATATTATAGATAGTCTAATTATTTGTGATGTTGTAGTCATATTCTAATTTATACTAAACGTTATTCGAATTTGGACAGGTATGGGAACTGTGCCTATCAATATTGTAATTTATGGAAGTTGAAATAGTACGGTTCAGTTTTTAAAATATTGTTAGAAATTGTTTTAAATTCCCTAATCAATTTGTATAGTTTTTATTTCACTTTATTATAACTAGTTTTTCGCAATTTTTGAGACAGGAATGTGATTTTTGTGATAAGGCTCTATCATTACAAGTTTATTTGTGGTAATATGGAATAAATCATTTATATATCTTTTCAGAAATATGCTGTTTCTCTGAATATAAATGTCTTTTTCTTTTTAACTTAATTTTACAAATTGGTAAGGTCATTTAAGACTGCCTTTTTGAACAGTTGCTAGAAATGTAGAGGTATTGACCATGTATCAAGATTTACTAAGAAAAATAGCAGAAGAAAAACCAAATTATAACCAGGAGGAAATCCAGTGGTTGCTTGATCATTTGGGAGATCCTTCACCAGAAATTCGTGATGAACTTGTTTTTACCAGTTTAGCTAGAGGGATTCAGGAAGAATTATTGACGCAGGAGCAATTTCACTTTATAGCAGAGGTGCTCACATCTGATGAAGGACTATACAAAGAGATTAATAAGGTAGGTCTGCCAGTCCTTGAACGTTCTTTTAGAGCACTTATTTATACCAACCTGTTATCTGCTGATGTCAACCAGCAATCGATTTTTTATCAGGGATTAAATGCAGGAATCCGTAATGTCCTTTTAAATCAAGGTTTGTACTATATTTCAAAAGAAAAGGACACGACAGGTTTTTAAAGTCAGTATGGTTGGGTTCATGCTTTTGCACATGGAGCCGATTTACTGACAGAGGTGGTTTGTCATCCAGACTTTCCTATAAACAGAGTTCATGAAGTATTTGACATACTTGGTCAATTATTTAAAAGAATTACCATTCGTTTTACAAATGATGAAGATTGGCGTTTAGCCAGAGTGCTTTATGAACCGATTTTACAAGGGAAGTTGGAGCAAGAGCAAGTAGCTTCTTGGATAAAAACAGTTGATTTTCCGATAGAAGAAAGAGAAGATTTTTACAAATTTTCCAACTTCAGATCCTGTCTGTTGGAAGTCTATGTACAACTTGACAAGAGAAATAGTTTACAAGATGACTTGAAAGAAGCTATCCAGTCTTTTCAATACTAAGAAAAAGCGAGTCAGATTTTCAAAAAACTTTCCAGTCAATTTTCTTGAACCCCTTTCTTTCTTTTGATAGATTAATACATAGTTTTAAAAAAGGAGGCTTATCATGAAAAAATTTGTTGCTGAGTTAATCGGTACTTTTATGCTTGTGTTTATCGGAACAGGAGCCGTTGTTTTTGGAAATGGTCTTGAAGGTCTTGGCCACCTTGGGATTGCTCTTGTCTTTGGTTTGGCCATCGTAGTCGCAGCTTTCTCAGTCGGAACGGTTTCAGGTGCTCACTTGAACCCAGCGGTTTCGATCGCTATGTTTGTAAACAAACGTTTGTCATCTTCAGAACTTGTCAACTGCATCTTGGGCAAGTAGTTGGAGCTTTCATCGCTTCTGGTGCGGTCTTCTTCCTCTTGTCCAACTCAGGTATGTCAACTGCTAGTCTTGGTGAAAATGCCTTGGCAAACGGTGTAACTGTCTTTGGTGGTTTCCTATTTGAAGTGATCGCAACCTTCTTGTTTGTCCTAGTTATCATGACTGTAACATCAGCAAGCAAGGGAAACGGCGTGATTGCTGGTTTGGTAATTGGTTTGTCATTGATGGTGATAATTCTTGTTGGATTGAACATTACTGGCCTTTCAGTTAATCCAGCCCGTAGCTTGGGGCCAGCTATCTTGGTTGGTGGCGCAGCTCTTCAACAAGTATGGATTTTCATCCTTGCCCCAATCTTTGGTGGCCTTCTTGCGGCCCTTGTTGCGAAAAACTTCCTTGGAACAGAAGAATAATGGAAACTCAAAAAGCCTTGCTCCTCATCTTGAGGAATAGGGCTTTTTCGTATCTATTTATACTCAATGAAAATCAAAGAGCAAACTAGGAAGCTAGCCGCAGGCTGCTCAAAGTACTGTTTTGAGGTTGTAGATAGAACTGACGAAGTCAGCTCAAAACACTGTTTTGAGGTTGTAGATGAAACTGACGAAGTCAGTAACATACATACGGCAAGACGACATTGACGTGGTTTGAAGAGATTTTCGAAGAGTATTAGAGGTTGTCAATTTTCTCTGGGTAGAGATCGTGTTGGAAGAGGCGTTGTTCTGCCAAGCCTTCATACCTAGTTCCTGGCTTACCGTAGTTGTAGTAGGGGGCTATTGAAATGCCACCGCGAGGTGTAAATTTTCCCCAGACCTCTAAATAGCGAGGGTCTAGCAAGTTGATCAAGTCTTTACCGATAGTGTTGATACAGTTTTCGTGAAAATCCCCATGATTTCGGTAGCTAAAAAGGTAGAGTTTGAGGGATTTTGACTCGACACAGAGCTTGTCAGGAATGTAGGAAATATAAATGGTCGCAAAGTTTGGCTGAGCAGTGATTGGGCAAAGGGAAGTAAATTCAGGGCAGTTGAATTTGATGAAATAGTCATTTTCCCCATGACGATTGTCAAAGAATTCGAGGACTTCTGGTTGATAGTCGAAAATGTAGTTGGTTTCTTTGTTGCTTAGTAGGCTTATGTTTTTCATTTCTTCTTATTGTGACATGATTTTTCCTTTCTAATCTTAAACACCACGTTGGTTGTCGTAGAGGAGGGTATGCAGTTGAGGAAGGACGCGGACTTTGCCCCAGCAGAGACATATCTAAGATGTGATGACGAATGCCTTGTTCCTTAGCGATTTCTTCAGCAACTTGAATTTCGAGATGATGGCGTTGGCCGTAGGCAAAGGTGACAGCTTCGACTGTTTCATAGTGTTCTTTAGCCCAAAAGAGGCAGGTTGTGGAATCTTGACCGCCACTAAAGACGACCAAAGCTGATTGCCGTTTCATAGTACTCCTTCCAAAATGGGAAATGTTCAGAGCACGCAAAAAGCTCCCTTGAGGGAGCTAAAAAATACCAAGTAGAGTTTTTTTAGCGATGGCATGTCCCAAACATCGTAATATTCTATCTACAGTCTAGCATATTTCTAGCATATTTTTTGAAAAATGGCAAAGGGCAAGAAAAAAGAGACCAAAGCAAGTACTTGGTCTCTCGTTTGATTAGCTCAATTCAGCAACGATGGCCTTGATTTGTTCTGCTGTGTGAACACCAGCAACTTGTTTCACCACTTGGCCGTCTTTTTTGAAGAGAAGAGTTGGAATAGACATGATTCCAAAGGCACGAGCTGTGTTTGGATTTTCATCAACGTCCATTTTAACGATTTTCAAGACATCTTCTGAAAGTTCTTCAGATAATTTATCCAAGATTGGACCTTGCATACGACATGGACCACACCAAGTTGCCCAGAAGTCTACTAAGACCAAACCGTCTTTTGTTTCTTGTTCGAATGTTGCATCTGTAATTGCTTTTGCCATTGTATTTCTCCTTTTTTAGTTATATTGGCTTAAATCTTGTTTCTTGAGATAGAAGAAGATATCTCCGTAAGTCCCATGGTAGTCCAAATCATGACCCTTATAAGTCAATTTTTGAACAGGGTAGTAATCTGCGACGCCGATAAGGCAAGCTTGTTGTGAACAATCAAAGTCTTCATAAGAGTCGAAAGTTACAGTTCTTTCATTCTTGCTGGCATCTAGATAGGTAATTTCAATCATTTTAAAAACTCATTTGTTTAATGATGACTTTATTTTACTCCTTGTAAGAGAGAATGTCAATAAAAATGCTTGCGCACGCAACTTTTTTAGAAATCATCTTAAATCAAGAAATCCAAACCAGTTTCCAAGCTTTCTTCGACAGCCTTTTGTAGAGAGGCCAGTGTCTTTTGCCCATCACCTGTCAGGCAGATAAAGCTAGAGCGTCTATCTTGATCACAACATCTGCGACTGAGTAGACCGCAATTTTTAGCTTCTAAGCGAGCCACCATCCGAGAAACAGCGCTCGGGCTCAGATGAAGTTTGTCTGGCAGGTCAATCTGTCGTAGAGATTTTTTTTGAGCCAAGTCCAGATAGTAGAGCAGGTAAAATTCTTTCAAGGTCAGACTTTGCTCGCTTTGCTGGGCAATGGTCTCTTCCAAGAGGTCTTCAATTTCTTTCTGATGCCTATTGAAGTCAAACCATTTTTCCAAATAGGTCATAGTATCTCCTTTCTTTTTAGAGTTGTAAATAGAAGAAAGTCCATTCACGGACAGTCTCTGCATCACAAGATGATTGCGCATGCAATAATTATACTACTTTTCAAAAGAGCTGGCAAGAAGGACGCTGAAATCTTTTATCCTAAATCACGCCTGTTTTCACTAGTCTGTAATTGCCTGTATCCCCTTTCTTCTCAAGTTTTCACTAACTCTTGTGCATTTCCTTGAAATTTTCTGAAAAAAGAGTAAACTGGTATGCAAGAAGTCTATTTCGTGGAGTTTAGGATGAAATTATATGTTCAATTAATGATTCTCTTTGTGATTTCTCTAATCGGAGAGGGAATCTCCAGTTTCTTTCATTTGCCCATCCCAGGCAGTGTTATCGGTTTGATTATTCTCTTTCTAGCCCTACAATTTAAGTGGCTGAGAACCAGGCATGTCAACATGGTCGGGAATTTCTTGTTGGCCAATATGACCATTCTCTTTTTGCCACCAGCAGTGGGAATTATGGAAAAGTTTGATGTGATTGCACCCTATCTTTTGCCCATTGTCTTGATTGTCTTTTTTGCAGCTGTTATCAATATTATCCTTATAGCCCTAGTGGTTCAGTTTATCAAGAGACGATTTGAGGGAGATTATGAGAAAGGAGATGCCAAATGAGTGAATTTGTTTGCAATCCCCTGTTCGGGCTTGCCCTGTCTATCCTAGCTTATCTAGCGGGAATGCTGATTTACAGACGCTTCCCCCATCCATTGACAACACCCTTGCTTTTGTCGGCTGTTTTCATTATTATCTTTCTAAAGGTGACGGGGATTTCTTACCAAGATTACTACCAAGGTGGGGTGTATCTGAATAACTTGATAGTCCCATCGACAGTGGCTCTAGGGATTCCGCTTTACAAGAGTTTTCACTTGATGAAGCACCATGCTCGGAGTATTCTCTTTGGTAGTCTGCTAGCGGTGGTGGTCAATACCTCTTTCACAGCCCTTGTGGCTAAAATCTTTGGCATGGACTTTTTCCTAGCCATTTCTCTCTTTCCTAAGTCAGTGACAACCGCCATGGCAGTAGGAATTACAGAAAAATTGCAAGGTCTGACGACCGTGACCTTGGTCGTCGTAGTGGCAACTGGGATTTTAACCAGTGTGATTGGTCCCACCCTTTTGAAGTGGTTGAAAATTGATGATCCGGTAGCAGTCGGACTTTCCCTTGGAGGAACAGGGCATGCAGTCGGAACGGGAACAGCCTTTCGATACGGCTCTGTAGCAGGAGCCATGGGGGGCTTGGCTATCGGTGTTACCGGTATTCTCTATGTCTTTGTCAGCCCTCTTGTAGCCAGTTTGATATTGAGTTAAATCAAAACCCAGCTGTTTAGCTGGGCTTTTTTATTGCAAATTAACCTTGTTTCTCAAGATGTAGTAGGTTCCGAGGTAAAAGACAGCTATGAAAATGAGTTCTTCAACAATGGCTATACCTGCTCCCATATAGAAATGGTCATTAAGTCCTACAAGTGAATTGACATAGAAATTAGAACTAAGATTGAAGGAAAGTTCAATAAATCCAATGACGATTTGGATCCCAATGTAGGCTGCAACAGCGAGTGCTGTGCGGTATTCGTTGAAAAGCTGTCCAATGGAAATAGCCAAGTAGATGCAGAGGATTCCTGAAATGGTATTTAGTAGGAAGGATATACCTGTAAGAAAGATCTGAGGGAGATGTGTTTCTACAAATGTAATCACATAAGAAAGAGGAATCCATTCTGGAACCGTTAGGGTCACAATAATAACAGCACTTAGAGCTAGGACAGCAGTGCTAATCAATGACCAGATAAAGGCACCGATTAGTTTGGCTGTGATGATATGGTGTTCAGAAACTGGTAAGGTCAAAGTCAGATAGCCTTGTCGGTCATAGACACTTCCTTTGAAGCGTTTAATAATCAAGAAAATGGTTGAAATTCCAAGTGCAAGCATCAACCCCCCAAAGACTGTAGCTAGAAAAAGTAGCATAGTAGCCTGACTTTCTTGGTAAGGTAGATTTTTAAAGCCTTGTGTCTGTATCCCGATAAGGGCAGAAAGGACTAGCACAGCACCATAAAGAGCTAAATACCACTTGTTAACATTTTTAAATTCGTAGCGAACTAAATTCCAAAACATAATAATCTCCTTTGCTTAGGCCTTAAATTCCTGACGGAAGAGCTGGTCAATGGATTCACCAGACTCATAGCGAATATCATCTACATTTCCTTGACGAACGACTTTTCCATCTTTTAGGAAGATAATTTCATCCAAGATTGGCTCGATATCCGAAATCAAGTGGGTAGAAATCAAAACGGTAGAAGTTGGGGAGTAGTTGTTGATAATGGTATTGAGGATATAATCACGGGCTGCTGGATCCACCCCACCAATGGGTTCGTCCAAAACGTAGAGACGA
This sequence comes from Streptococcus sp. Marseille-Q5986, assembly GCF_946902915.1. Classification (GTDB taxonomy): domain Bacteria; phylum Bacillota; class Bacilli; order Lactobacillales; family Streptococcaceae; genus Streptococcus. The sequence continues at coordinate 339,194 of NZ_CAMPPY010000001.1, forward strand.
GCATCACGGCTCATAACCAAAATCAATTGTACCTTTTCCTTGTTCCCTTTTGAAAGTTTCTTGAGACGACTATTTTCATCAATGCCAAGGTCTGCAAGTAGATGATGGGCGCGTTCCAGATTGAAATCTTTATAGAAGGTCTTAAAGTAGGTTAGGGCTTCTTTGACCTTCATTTGCTCATTGAGATAAGTTGTGTCTGGTAGATAAGAGACAATCGCCTTGGTAGCAGGACTTGGATACTGTCCGTTAATGAGGACACGTCCTTTGTCTGGCTGAAGAAGGTCATTGATCAGTTTGATCAAGGTTGTTTTTCCTGAGCCGTTTGGGCCAAGGAGACCGACAATTTTTCCAGCGGGGATGTCAAGAGAAACATTTTCAAGGGCTGGGGTTGCACTATAAGATTTGGATACATTTTCAAATGCTAGTAATGACATAGACTTAAACTCCTTTAATATAATCGCTGACTACGCCTGGTAGTTCTTCTTTTTCATAGCCAAAATGGGTCATGGAGGAAACGAAGTGTTCCAATTGTTCTTCTGATAGTTGTTTGCGCGATTGGGCGATCAGTTCCTTATCCTCAGTCACAAATCGTCCAGTTGTCCGCTTGCTGTAGACAAATCCTTCTCGTTCAAGGTCTGACAAGGCCCTTTGGATGGTGTTGGGATTGACACCTGCCTCGCTAGCCAGCTCCCTTACGGTCGGAAGTTGTTGGTTGGGTTCCAGTTTATGGGAAACAATCTGTAGTTTGATTTTTTCCATAATCTGTAAATAAATCGGTTTTGTGTTATCAAATGACCAGGACATCATAGTCTCCTTTCTTTGCCTTTATTGTTCTAATTAAATAATACAATAAAACAAAAAACTTGTCAAGCAAAAAGAAGAATTGTTTTGGGAATCGTTTAAAAAATGGTATAATGAAAAGAAAACGATAAGGAGGGAAAGGATGCGTTGTCCAAAATGTGGGGCTACCAAGTCAAGTGTTATCGATAGTCGCCAAGCAGAAGAAGGGAACACCATTCGTAGAAGACGTGAGTGCGACGAATGCCAGCATCGTTTTACAACCTATGAACGAGTAGAAGAAAGAACGCTTGTTGTCGTCAAAAAAGACGGTACACGTGAGCAGTTTTCGAGAGATAAAATCTTTAATGGGATTATTCGCTCAGCCCAGAAACGCCCTGTTTCAAGTGATGAAATCAACATGGTAGTCAATCGTATCGAACAAAAACTCCGTAGTCGAAATGAAAATGAAATTCAAAGTGAGGACATTGGTTCACTCGTCATGGAGGAGTTGGCTGAGTTAGATGAGATTACCTATGTACGTTTTGCCAGCGTCTATCGTAGTTTTAAGGATGTCAGTGAGTTGGAGAGTCTGCTCCAACAAATCACCCAGTCCTCTAAAAAGAAAAAGGAAAAATAGATGAAGCCAAATGACCGTTTTTCTTTTCTAAAGAATAATCAGGTGTCACAAGATACCTCTTCTCTAGTGCAGTGCTACCTCCCAATTATCGGTCAGGAGCCACTGAGCCTCTATCTATACGCCATTACCTTTTGGGATGGTGGGCAAAAGGAACACCTCTTTTCCCATATCCTCAATCACTTAAACTTTGGCATGCCGACCTTGCTCCAATCCTTCAAAGTCTTGTCTGCTTTGGATTTATTAACCCTTTATCAGAAGGAGAATGTCTATGAATTACAGCTTCATCCTCCCCTCTCCAGTCAGGAATTTCTAAGTCATTCTGTCTATAGCAGGTTATTAGAGAAAAAGATTGGGGATACAGCTGTCTCTGCTATGAAGCAGGATGCAAGTGAGGGAGAAGCACTCTCTGTTTCTTTGAGTCAAGTCTTTCCAATCCTGACTGAAGAAGTGACACCAATCGAGTCAAAAAGCAAGTTAAAAAATGATTTTGACTTGGAACATTTCCAGCGCCTGATGGCTCGAGATGGATTGCGTTTTGAAGACGAGCAAACGGATGTTTTGGAATTGTTTGCCATCGCAGATGAAAAAAAATGGCCCTGGTTTGAAACCTATCAATTAGCCAAGGCGACAGCGGTGGCTCAAGTTATTTCAATCAAACGCATGCGTGAAAAGATTGCGCAAAAGCAGGTTTCTTCTGACTTTAGCCCCAAAGAAATGACCATTATCAGGGAAGCCAAAAATAAAACTCCCCTACAATTTTTAGCGGAAATCAAGCAAATTCGTAAGGGAAACATCACCCAGAGCGAACGAGAACTTCTTCACCAGATGGCATCTGTAGGCTTGTTGGATGAAGTCATCAATATCGTCTTACTTCTAACCTTTAACAAGGTTGATTCGGCTAATGTCAATGAAAAATATGCCATGAAAGTCGCAAATGACTATGCTTATCAAAAAATTCGGACAGCAGAAGAGGCTGTGCTTCGGATTCGAGAGCGTCAGCAAAAAGGTCAGGAAGACCAAAAATCGAAAACTAGCTCGACTAAGACAAATGTTCCCAAGTGGAGCAATCCAGATTATAAGAATCAAACCAGTGAGGAAACTCGTCTGGAACTAGAACGTAAAAAACAAGAAATGTTAGCCCGATTAGAAGAAGGAGGAGACTAGATGGAAAGTGTTGGTGACGTTATCAAACTTCAGACAAGTCGTTTTCAGTATCAGGACCTAGCCCAGCAGATTATGAAAGACCCAGATGTGGCGACTTTTATCCAGAAAGAATCCCTCAGTCCAGAGGAGTTGAATCGTAGCATCTCCAAGTTCAACCAATATATCACAGAACGGGACAAGTTTCTTCGTGGGGATGCGGACTATATAGCGCGTGGCTACAAGCCTATCCTGGTTATGAATCACGGTTATGCGGATGTGTCTTATGAAGAAACACCAGAACTAATCGCGGCAGAAAAAGAGGCTGCAATTAAGAATCGTCTTAAGTTGATCAATCTACCAGCAAGTCTCAAGAAAGCGAAGTTAGCTCAGATTGACCTGGATGATCTAGGTCGTTTGCCGATTTTTGAGAGACTCTATGCCTTTGTTGACCTTTACCCAAGCATCCGAAAAGGCCTCTATCTTTACGGAGATTTTGGTGTTGGTAAGAGTTTCATGATGGCGGCCTTAGCTCACGACCTATCTGAAAAACGTGGGGCATCAACAACGATTCTCCACTATCCAAGTTTTGTCATTGATGTGAAAAATGCTATCGGTGAAGGTTCTGTGAAGACCTTGGTGGATGACATCAAGTTAGCAGAAGTTCTGGTCTTAGATGATATTGGTGCGGAGCAGTCAACCCCTTGGGTGCGTGATGAGATTCTCCAAGTCATTCTTCAGTATCGCATGCAGGAAGATTTGCCGACCTTCTTTACTTCCAACTTTAATTTCCAAGATTTGGAAAAACATTTTGCCAAAGGAAAGAATGGAAATGATGAGACTTGGGAAGCTAGACGGGTTATGGAACGAATCCGTTATTTGGCAGAAGAAACCAGACTAGAAGGAGAAAATCGCCGATGACAGAAACCATTAAACTGATGAAAGCTCATACTTCAGTTCGTCGCTTTAAGGAACAGGAAATTCCTCAAGCAGACTTGGACGAGATTTTGACTGCTGGACAAATGGCGTCATCTTGGAAAAATTTCCAATCTTACTCTGTGATTCTTGTGCGCAGTCAAGAGAAGAAAGATGCCTTATACGAACTGGTTCCTCAGGAAGCTATTCGCCAGTCAGCAGCCTTTTTGCTTTTTGTCGGTGACTTGAACCGAGCTGAAAAGGGAGCAAGACTTCACGCGGACAGTTTCCAACCTCAAGGGGTAGAAGGTCTCCTCATCACTTCGGTAGATGCAGCGCTTGCAGGGCAAAATACCTTGCTTGCAGCAGAGAGTCTGGGATATGGTGGTGTTATCATTGGTTTAGTCCGTTACAAGTCGGAAGAAGTTGCAGCGCTTTTTAACCTGTCTGACTATACCTACCCTGTTTTTGGGATTGCCCTTGGCGTGCCAAATCAACAACATGAAGTCAAACCAAGACTGCCTTTGAATCAAGTGGTATTTGAAGAAGAATACCAAGAACAGCCAGTTGAAGCGATTTTGGACTATGACAAAGTTCAGGCAGACTATGCTGGTGCGCGTGCGACGACCTCTTGGAGTCGGCGTTTAGCAGAGCAGTTTGGTCAAGCCGAACCTAGTTCAACTCGGAAGAATCTAGAACAGAAAAAGTTATTGTAGAAAGTGAGAAAACATGGTCTTACCAACTATTGCCATTGTGGGACGTCCCAATGTTGGGAAATCGACCCTATTTAATCGGATCGCTGGTGAGCGAATCTCAATTGTAGAAGATGTCGAGGGTGTGACACGTGACCGTATCTATGCAACGGGTGAGTGGCTCAATCGTTCCTTTAGTATGATTGATACGGGAGGGATTGACGACGTCGACGCTCCCTTCATGGAGCAAATCAAGCACCAAGCAGAAATTGCTATGGAAGAAGCTGATGTCATCGTTTTTGTGGTGTCTGGGAAAGAAGGAATCACGGATGCAGATGAGTACGTAGCCCGTAAACTTTATAAAACCCATAAACCTGTTATCCTTGCCGTTAACAAGGTTGATAATCCCGAGATGCGAAACGACATCTATGATTTCTATGCTCTGGGCTTGGGCGAACCTCTGCCAATCTCGTCTGTCCACGGTATCGGGACAGGGGATGTGCTCGATGCCATCGTGGAAAATCTACCAAATGAAGTTGAAGAAGAAAATCCAGATGTGATCAAATTCAGCTTGATTGGCCGTCCAAACGTTGGAAAATCAAGTTTGATCAACGCTATTTTGGGAGAAGATCGCGTGATTGCTAGTCCAGTAGCTGGAACAACGCGTGATGCCATTGATACCCATTTTACAGATACGGATGGACAAGAGTTTACCATGATTGATACGGCTGGTATGCGTAAGTCTGGTAAAGTCTATGAAAATACGGAGAAGTACTCTGTCATGCGTGCCATGCGTGCCATTGATCGTTCTGATGTAGTCTTGATGGTCCTCAATGCGGAAGAAGGAATCCGTGAGTACGATAAGCGTATCGCAGGATTTGCCCATGAAGCTGGTAAAGGGATGATTATCGTGGTCAACAAGTGGGACACACTTGAAAAAGACAACCACACTATGAAAAACTGGGAAGAAGATATCCGTGAGCAGTTCCAATACCTGCCTTACGCACCGATTATCTTTGTATCAGCCTTGACCAAGCAACGTCTCCACAAACTTCCTGAGATGATCAAGCAAATCAGTGAAAGTCAAAACACACGTATTCCATCAGCTGTCTTGAACGATGTGATTATGGATGCCATTGCCATCAACCCAACACCGACAGACAAAGGAAAACGTCTCAAGATTTTCTATGCGACCCAAGTGGCAAGCAAGCCACCAACCTTTGTTATCTTTGTCAACGAAGAAGAACTTATGCACTTTTCTTACCTGCGTTTCTTGGAAAATCAAATCCGCAAGGCCTTTGTTTTTGAGGGGACACCAATCCATCTCATCGCAAGAAAACGTAAATAAAAAAGTAGAATCTGGAATGACATTTCCAGATTTTTTTGATAGAATGAAGGTGAAGAAAACGCTATCAAATAGAGGGGGCTGGTGATGAAACATTTGTTTAAATTCGTGCTCATATTTCCCTGTATTTACTTTTTCAGCTGGATTGACAAGGCTAATAGAGCTAGTAAATTTTTCCCAATTTTTTACTATTTTTACTGGATTTACATCACCCTCTATGCTCTGTTTAGTCTTGCTTGGACAGTTTTTTCAGTCTTGTTTTTCAATATCGTCTTGAAAAATGTGGTAGACATCAAGCTTTGGGGCATTTGGCTATTATTACTACTTATTGCTTTTGCCAGTGATTGGTTAACCTATGTATTCTTCAAAAAAATGCTTAGACTAAGAAAGGAGTTAGGAAAGTCTAAGGGTGTGAATTAAGAAAAGGGTAGGAACTAAAAAATGACAATATCTATGATTTATTTATACAGCTATAGATACAGTCGTTTTTATTTTGATTATGAAACTTGAGAGGAACATTCATCTTGTATAGTGTATTGAATATGAAATAATACAATACAACTTATAAAACATTGGAATAAAATGCTTTAGACCCCTAATTGATTCGTTCACATTCTATTTCGATTTGCTATAATAAAGTGATGAGAGTTATTGCAAATTATAGGTTTGAAAAATCATTAATTTCTTTTTCGAGTATTTTAACTAATGCCTCTTCTTTGGTTAGTCGTAATAAAGTTATTCCTTTGTTAATCAAATCGGAGTTATGTTGCAGTATTCCCAAGCGTACTTGAGAAAATCCAAGAATATCGTATATTTTTAATTCTTCTGCTAATACCAAAAGTTGTAGGGTGATTGTTTCACATTCTTTGAGTAAATGATGTTGAAAATATACAGTGGAGAGATTGGCTAAAAAAGATGATAAAAATACTTTTGTTTCTCGGAAGTATTTATATTTCTCGATGGTTTTCATAATTCTATCAATAAGAAAGGGAAGATTTTCTGAAGGAAAGAAAAAGAGAATGGTTCCTAGCAATTTCAAATCACTAATGTACCATGTATCCATAGGTTCAAGATAGTCCCAAATTTCTTCAAACAAATCTTTCAAGACTTGGTTGTTTTTGAATCCTTTAGTTCGTAACTCTGTGACAATTTTTGTATGGCGATAGATATTTTGAATAGGAACATCGTGATGTGTCTTAAGATATTTTTGACATTTCTCAGTGAGTTCAATTATTTTTCTAGTATCTTGAAAAGTAGATGGATTTTGGCTCTCTACAATAATATCTCGCCTTTCACTAGGATGGTATTCGTTGCATATATACTTGAATTCTGCTAAGCTCATATCAATTTGTTCAAGAAGAAATACCATGTTTTCAAAACTGGGAATAACTTTACCGTGTTCAATATTTGTTAGAGTTGTCCGATGTATGACATGTCCACATACATCTTGTTGGGTCAATCCTTTTGACTTTCGAATTTCTTTAAAAATTTGTCCATAATCCCATCTCATATTGTTCCTCCTAGGCAAATGTGAATATTTTCTACATTTATAAAAAAATGTAGAAAAAGGTGGTATCATTATATCAAAAAGGAGAAAAAAAGTCATGGAAATACAAAATTCACTTAATTTTGTCATATATTGTAATGATTGGGAGTCTCTGATCCCATGGTTTGATATATGGTTTTGGGAGTGACTAATTAATGTGTTATTTATATTCTTTAGTCAAACATTAATATACTTATTGTTGTGTTTTTATTATAGTGAAACTTGAATATTTTATAAATAAGGAGGAGAGTATATGAAATATCATTTGTTAGAATAATATAAAATATATTTCTTAAACTCATTTGACAAGCTTTAAGTTTATGTGTATTTAGTACATTTACCAAAAATTAACTTTCTTTTGGTAAAAATATTGTTTGTGTATTTAGCTTATAACTTATGTTTATTAGGAGGAGTAGTCATGAAAACTATCGTTAAAATTTGTTTAGTTGCTTTATCTGCCTTTTTACTTTTATTTGCTGGAAAAAATGTTTTTGCAGACTCTAATTCACATGATAACTTAAACTCTTTGGAAGTTAGCGATAGAAGTTTTCGTAACGGAGAATTGTTGAAGAGTTATCTTGTAAAAGATAAAGATAGGATTTATTTTGATTATGATAAAGCGGTTCAAGATAAACAAGCGAAAGATGTAATTGACATGGGTTTATTGGTAGAGACAATAAGCGAAGACTATAGTTCAAATACGTTTACACCTGCTAAATATTTTAAGGCAGGATTGCCTGTTCACGGGAATTACTGTGGTCCTGGTTACAACGGGGAAGGATTTACTTTACCTGTGGTAGACGTTTTGGATCAAGGTTGCCAAAATCATGATAGATGTTACAAGTGGGGAGCTGGTATTGGAGCTAATTGTGAGTGTAATCGTCAGTTAGTCGATTTTATAAAAGTTAACAGACGTTGGATACCAGAAAGTGCCTTATGGGTTGCGGATGCTATCAGAGTTTATTTTGAAACGATTGGAGCTATAGGATGTTGAATCTAAAATCATTTATTACACGCTATTCTAAGGTCTATATTGGTTTAGTTCTGTTGATCTGGATTGCTTTCTTCTTTCTTCCTTGGAGCAGTCCGATTCTGGGGGGGAAGATTGACCTCTTCAGCATACAGAAAGTCTTGCTAGTTTTTGGCATTCTGTCCATTTTGATGGCCTTGCTGTCCAAGAAAGTCAGTCTCTTTGTTTTTGGACTGATCTGCTGTCTTTCTCTTTGGATTAACCTATTTATCCTATTTGCTATTTTGCCGATTTTTGGCAATTAAAGTATCATAAAAGTCAGAGAGGTTAGCTTGGAAACTAACCTCTTTTTCCTTTTCAAAATGGGGATTCTTCCTTGAAAATAATCAGTAATTGTGCTAAAATAAAAAGAACATTCTAAAATATTCGGAATTAAAGTAAGGAAAAACATGGCTAATATTTTAAAAACAATTATCGAAAATGATAAAGGAGAACTTCGTCGTCTAGAAAAGATGGCTGATAAGGTTCTAAACTATGAGAGCCGAATGGCCGCAATGTCGGACGAAGAGCTAAAAGCAAAAACAGTTGAATTTAAAGAACGTTATCAAAATGGAGAATCACTGGATTCATTGCTTTATGAAGCATTTGCGGTTGTCCGTGAGGGTGCACAACGTGTCCTAGGTCTCTTCCCATATAAGGTTCAGGTCATGGGTGGGATTGTTCTTCACCATGGTGACGTTCCAGAGATGCGTACTGGTGAAGGAAAAACCTTGACGGCGACCATGCCAGTGTACCTCAATGCCCTTGCAGGTAAAGGAGTTCACGTAGTTACAGTCAATGAATACCTGACAGAACGTGACGCGACTGAGATGGGTGAGTTGTACTCATGGCTCGGTCTGTCAGTAGGGATTAACCTAGCAGCTAAATCTCCAATGGAGAAAAAAGAAGCTTATCTCTGTGATATTACCTACTCAACCAACTCAGAGATTGGTTTCGATTACCTTCGTGACAATATGGTCGTTCGTGCTGAAAACATGGTACAACGTCCGCTCAACTATGCCTTGGTCGATGAGGTTGACTCTATCTTGATTGACGAAGCCCGTACACCATTGATTGTATCAGGTGCTAACGCGGTTGAAACCAGTCAGTTGTACCACATGGCAGACCACTATGTAAAATCTTTGGACAAAGACGACTACATCATCGATGTGCAGTCTAAGACTATTGGTTTGTCTGATTCAGGGATTGACAAGGCTGAAAGCTACTTCAAGCTTGAAAATCTCTATGATATCGAAAACGTAGCTCTTACACACTTTATAGATAACGCCCTTCGTGCCAACTATATCATGCTTCTCGATATTGACTATGTGGTGAGCGAAGAGCAAGAAATCTTGATTGTCGACCAATTTACAGGTCGTACCATGGAAGGTCGTCGTTATTCTGATGGTTTGCACCAAGCGATTGAAGCTAAAGAAGGTGTGCCAATCCAGGATGAAACCAAGACATCTGCCTCAATCACTTACCAAAACCTCTTCCGTATGTACAAGAAATTGTCAGGTATGACGGGTACAGGTAAGACTGAGGAAGAAGAATTCCGTGAAATTTATAACATTCGTGTTATTCCAATCCCAACAAACCGTCCTGTTCAACGTATTGACCACTCAGACCTTCTTTATGCAAGTATTGAGGCTAAGTTTAAGGCGGTTGTCGAAGATGTTAAGGCTCGCTACCAAAAAGGTCAACCTGTCTTGGTTGGTACAGTAGCGGTTGAAACGAGTGATTTCCTCTCTAAGAAACTGGTAGAGGCGGGTGTTCCTCACGAAGTCTTGAATGCGAAGAACCACTACAGAGAAGCGCAAATCATCATGAACGCTGGTCAGCGTGGCGCAGTTACTATCGCAACCAACATGGCCGGTCGTGGTACCGACATCAAGCTTGGTGAAGGGGTTCGTGAATTGGGTGGACTTTGTGTCATTGGTACAGAACGCCATGAAAGCCGCCGTATTGATAATCAGCTTCGTGGACGTTCAGGGCGTCAAGGAGACCCAGGTGAGTCACAATTCTATCTATCTCTTGAAGATGATTTGATGAAACGTTTCGGTTCGGAACGTTTGAAAGGTGTCTTTGAACGTCTTAACATGTCTGATGAAGCAATCGAATCTCGCATGTTAACGCGTCAAGTTGAAGCGGCTCAAAAACGTGTCGAAGGAAACAACTACGATACTCGTAAACAAGTCCTCCAATACGATGACGTTATGCGTGAACAACGTGAAATCATCTATGCACAACGTTATGATGTCATTACTGCAGATCGTGACTTGGCACCAGAAATCCATGCGATGATTCGTCGTACAATTGGCCGAATCGTAGATGCACATTCTCGTTCGAAAGAAGATGAAAAACTAGAAGCAATCTTGAACTTTGCTAAGTATAACTTGCTTCCAGAAGATTCAATTAGCCGTTCAGATCTTGCAGGTTTGTCAGACCAAGCTATCAAAGATGAACTTTTCCAACGTGCCTTGAAAGTCTATGACAGCCAAGTTGCCAAACTTCGTGATGAAGAAGCAGTGAAAGAGTTCCAGAAGGTCTTGATTCTACGTGTTGTAGACAACAAGTGGACAGACCATATCGATGCTCTTGACCAGTTGCGAAATGCTGTCGGTCTTCGTGGATATGCCCAAAACAATCCTGTCGTAGAATATCAAGCAGAAGGTTTCCGCATGTTTAACGATATGATTGGATCAATTGAATTTGATGTGACCCGCTTGATGATGAAAGCACAAATCCACGAACAGGAACGTCCTCAAACTGAACACAATATCAGTACAACTGCGACTCGTAATATCGCGGCGCAGCAGACTCAGCTTCCAAAAGATGTGAACTTGAGCCGAATCGGACGAAATGATCAATGCCCATGTGGATCTGGTAAGAAATTCAAGAACTGTCATGGTAAGAGACAATAATATGAAATAAGATACAGGCGGATACCTGGTAAAAGTCATTTTTTGCTTGGTGTCCGTTTGCTTTATAAGGAGATGAATCATGGTATTTACAGCTAAAAGTCCTAAAATTAACATTGAAGAAGTTCGCGCCTTGTCCAAATTAGAGGGGGCAGCTTTTACGAGAAAAAAACAACGTGATCAGGAATTGGAAGCCATCATCCGTGGGGAAGACCAGCGTATTCTCTTGGTGATAGGACCATGTTCATCTGATAACGAAGAGGCGGTTCTCGAGTATGCCAAGCGTCTATCTGCTTTGCAAGAAGAGGTCAAAGATCGCATTTTTATGGTCATGCGAGTCTATACGGCTAAACCTCGTACCAATGGAGATGGCTATAAGGGCTTGATTCATCAACCAAATACTAAAGAAGCACCTAGCTTGATCAATGGAATCAAGGCTGTTCGTCATTTACATTACCGCGTTATTTCTGAGACTGGTATGACAACAGCGGATGAGATGCTTTATCCTGAAAATCTTCCGTTGGTGGATGATTTGATTTCTTACATGGCAGTTGGTGCCCGTTCAGTTGAAGACCAGCAACACCGCTTTGTGGCAAGTGGTGCAGATTTTGCGACTGGTTTTAAAAATCCAACCTCAGGAAATCTCAATGTTATGTTTAACGGGATTTACGCAGCGCAAAATAAGCAGAGTTTCCTTTTCCTTGGTAAAGAGGTGGAAACGACTGGGAATCCATTGTCCCACGCCATTCTTCGCGGTGCCTTGAATGAATACGGGAAAAATATTCCTAACTACTATTATGATAATTTGATGGATACCATTGCCCAGTATGAAAAGATGGGCTTGGAAAATCCCTTTATCATCATCGATACCAATCATGACAATTCAGGCAAGCAGTATATGGAGCAAATCCGTATCGTTCGTCAGACCTTGATTAACCGTGACTGGAATGAGAAAATCAAGAAATACGTTCGTGGTTTTATGATTGAGTCCTATCTGGAAGATGGACGTCAAAGTGAACCCGAAGTTTTTGGTAAGTCCATTACAGATCCGTGTCTCGGATGGGGCAACACAGAAGCACTTGTTCGCGAAATTTACCAAACGCTAGGAGAGTAAGATGGCATTTATCGAAAAAGGTCAAGAAATTGATATTGAAGCAATCAAGGCAGAAACTCAATTGTCTGCGGAAGCCTTGCGATTAAAGGAGCGCCGTGATAGAGAGCTGGCAGCCATCATCTCGGGTGAGGATGACCGAATCCTTTTGGTGATGGGACCTTGCTCTTCAGACAATGAAGAAGCAGTGCTTGAATATGCTCGTCGCTTAGCAGACTTGCAGAAAAAAGTTGCGGACAAAATCTTTATCGTGATGCGTGTCTATACGGCTAAACCTCGTACCAATGGAGATGGCTATAAGGGTTTGGTTCATCAGCCCGATACTTCTAAAGCTCCAAGCCTGATTAATGGCTTGCAGGCTGTTCGTCAGCTGCACTACCGTGTGATTACGGAGACGGGCTTGACGACAGCTGATGAGATGCTCTATCCGTCAAATCTGGTCTTGGTAGATGATTTGGTCAGCTACCATGCTGTGGGGGCTCGTTCCGTGGAGGACCAAGAACACCGTTTTGTGGCTTCAGGGATTGATGCACCAGTAGGGATGAAAAATCCAACCTCTGGAAATTTGGGTGTCATGTTTAATGCTATCTATGCCACTCAGAACAAACAGACCTTCCTCTTCCATGGTCAAGAAGTGGAGACTTCAGGAAATCCCTTGGCCCACGTCATCCTTCGTGGCGCAGTTAATGAATATGGGAAAAATGAGCCTAACTTTTACTATGAAACTTTGCTAAATGCCATTGAACGTTATGAGACTATGGGACTTGAAAATCCCTTCATTATCATTGATACCAATCATGACAATTCTGGCAAGCAGTATATGGAACAAATTCGCATTGTTCGCCAAGCCTTGTTGAATCGTGACTGGAATGAAAAGATTAAAAAGACGGTTAGAGGCTTTATGATTGAATCCTACCTAGCAGATGGTCGCCAAAATCAACCAGAGGTCTTTGGCTGCTCCATAACCGACCCTTGTCTAGGTTGGGAAAATACAGTAGCCTTGGTAGAAGAAATTTATACTACCTTAACAAAATAAGTGAAAAGGATGGAGTTGGGGGAATCTCAGCTCCTTTTGTGAGTATGATAGTTGGACACGGAATTGACATCGAAGAATTGGCTTCGATAGAAAATGCAGTTACACGACGTGAGGGCTTTGCCAATCGCGTGCTGACTGCTAAAGAAATGGAGCGCTTTACCAGTCTCAAAGGGCGCAGACAGATTGAATATTTGGCTGGTCGCTGGTCAGCTAAGGAGGCTTTTTCCAAGGCTATGGGAACTGGCATTGGCAAGCTCAGTTTTCAGGATTTGGAAGTTTTGAATAATGAACGTGGGGCGCCTTATTTTAGTCAGTCGCCATTTTCAGGAAAGATTTGGCTGTCGATCAGCCATACAGATCAGTTTGTGACAGCCAGTGTCATTTTGGAGGAAAATCATGAAAGCTAGTCCACATAGACCAACCAAGGCTCTGATTCATCTGGGAGCTATTCGACAAAACATTCAACAAATGGGAGCTCATATCCCTGAGGGAACGCTCAGATTTGCAGTAGTCAAGGCTAATGCTTATGGCCATGGGGCTGTTACCGTTGCGACAGCTATTCAAGATGATGTCGATGGTTTTTGCGTTTCGAATATTGATGAGGCCATTGAACTCAGACAGGCTGGACTCAGCAAGAAAATCCTTATTTTAGGAGTTTCTGACATCGAAGCTGTTGCTCTAGCTAAAGAATACGACATCACCTTGACAGTAGCTGGATTGGAGTGGATTCAAGCACTCTTAGTTAAGGAAGCAGACCTATCAGGTTTGACAGTCCATCTCAAGATTGACTCAGGGATGGGACGGATTGGATTTAGAGAGGCCGGTGAGGCTAATCAGGCTCAAGACTTGCTCCAACAACACGGTGTGCATGTTGAAGGAATTTTTACCCACTTTGCGACTGCAGATGAGGAATCAGATACCTACTTTAATGAGCAGTTAGAATGCTTTAAAGCTATTTTGGCAAGTATGAAGGAAGTTCCAGAGCTGGTTCATGCCAGCAACTCGGCAACGACCCTCTGGCATGCAGAGACTATTTTCAATGCGGTCCGTATGGGAGATGCCATGTATGGTCTTAACCCAAGTGGAGAGGTATTGGACTTGCCCTATGACTTGAAATCAGCCTTGACCTTGGAATCTGCCCTGGTTCATGTCAAGACAGTTTCAGCTGGAGCTTGCATGGGATATGGAGCAACCTATCAGGCGGATAGCGAGCAAGTCATTGCGACCGTGCCAATCGGCTATGCGGATGGATGGACGCGAGACATGCAGAATTTTTCTGTCTTGGTAGATGGGCAAGCATGCCCAATCGTCGGCAGGGTTTCTATGGACCAAATCACCATTCGTCTGCCTAAGCTTTATCCGCTGGGAACAAAAGTCACCCTGATCGGCACCAACGGTGACAAGGAAATCACAGCTACTCAGGTAGCTGCCTACCGTGGCACTATTAACTATGAGGTGGTCTGTCTTCTGAGCGATCGCATTCCGAGAGAATATTATTAAAAAGAAAGGAGTGGAGCATGAATCTACATCAACCCTTGCATGTCTTACCTGGTGTGGGACCAAAGTCAGCAGAGAAATACACCAAACTAGGAATTGAAAACTTGCAAGACCTCTTGCTCTACTTTCCTTTCCGTTACGAAGACTTCAAAACCAAGCAGGTGCTGGAGTTGGAAGACGGTGAAAAGGCGGTTCTGTCTGGTCAAGTTGTGACTCCTGCCAGTGTTCAGTATTATGGTTTCAAGCGCAATCGCCTGCGCTTTAGTCTCAAGCAGGGAGAAGTCGTTTTTGCGGTGAATTTCTTTAACCAGCCCTATCTGGCTGATAAGATAGAGTTGGGAGCTACCCTGGCTGTATTTGGAAAATGGGACCGCGCCAAGGCAAGTTTGACAGGGATGAAGGTTCTGGCTCAGGTAGAAGATGACCTCCAGCCTGTCTATCGTCTGGCTCAGGGAATCAGTCAGGCAGGGCTGGTCAAGGTCATTAAGACGGCCTTTGATCAGGGGTTGGACCTCTTGATAGAGGAAAATCTTCCCCAGTCTTTACTTGATAAATACAAACTCATGTCCCGTTGCCAGGCTGTCCGAGCTATGCATTTTCCTAAGGATTTGGCAGAATACAAGCAGGCACTTCGTCGTATCAAGTTTGAAGAACTTTTTTATTTTCAGATGCAGTTGCAGACGCTTAAGTCTGAAAATAGAGTTCAAGGAAGTGGTCTGGTTCTGGATTGGTCTCAGGAAAAAGTGACGGCTGTCAAAGAAAGCCTGCCTTTTGCCCTGACCCCTGCTCAGGAAAAGAGTTTGCAGGAAATTTTAACTGATATGAAGTCTGATCGCCACATGAATCGTCTTCTACAAGGGGACGTGGGGAGCGGAAAAACGGTGGTCGCTGGCTTGGCCATGTTTGCGGCGGTGACGGCTGGTTATCAAGCAGCCCTCATGGTACCGACAGAAATCTTAGCAGAGCAACATTTTGACAGCCTACAGAGTCTCTTTCCGAACTTGAAACTGGCTCTCTTGACAGGTTCCTTAAAAGCTGTAGAAAAAAGAGAAGTCTTGGAGACCATTGCCAAGGGTGAGACTGATTTGATTATCGGAACCCACGCTCTGATTCAGGATGGGGTGGATTATGCTCGTCTTGGCTTGATTATCATCGATGAGCAACACCGTTTTGGTGTGGGGCAAAGGCGGATTTTACGGGAAAAAGGTGACAATCCTGACGTTCTCATGATGACAGCGACTCCCATTCCACGGACGCTGGCCATCACAGCCTTTGGAGATATGGATGTTTCCATTATCGACCAGATGCCAGCAGGGCGGAAGCCTATTGTGACGCGCTGGATTAAGCATGAGCAGCTGCCTCAGGTCTTGACCTGGTTAGAGGGAGAAATTCAAAAAGGTTCTCAAGCCTACGTCATCTCTCCCTTGATTGAAGAATCTGAAGCTCTGGACTTGAAAAATGCCATTGCTTTATCTGAGGAGTTGACGGCTCATTTTGCAGGTAAGGCAGAAGTGGCTCTTCTACATGGTAAGATGAAGAGTGATGAAAAAGACCAGATTATGCAGGAGTTCAAAGAGCGAAAAACGGATATTCTGGTTTCGACGACGGTTATCGAGGTCGGGGTCAATGTTCCCAATGCGACTGTCATGATTATCATGGATGCTGATCGGTTCGGTCTCAGTCAGCTTCACCAGCTCAGGGGTCGTGTCGGTAGGGGGGACAAGCAGTCTTATGCTGTTCTCGTTGCCAATCCCAAGACGGATTCTGGTAAAGACCGCATGCGCATCATGACAGAAACCACCAACGGATTTGTCCTTGCAGAGGAAGATTTGAAAATGCGTGGTTCTGGTGAGATTTTTGGAACCAGACAGTCAGGACTCCCAGAATTCCAAGTGGCTGATATTATCGAAGATTTTCCGATTTTAGAAGAAGCTAGAAAGGTTGCCAGCTACATTAGTTCGATAGAAGGTTGGCGAGAGGATCCAGAATGGCGCATGATTGCTCTCCACCTAGAAAAGAGAAAACATCTGGATTAAGCCTTTTCTAAGAAATCTATAAGCTAGCTTTTAGGTTTGGGTCTTATACCTAGAGTCATCAAAAAGAAACGAGGACTCTCACATGACTATTAAAGTAACCTACCAAAAGAAATTCCAAACCGTCAAGCAAGAGAAAGGAGCTAGCACCTATTGATACACAGAGAGCGGAAACGCTCTTTTTATTTTAAAACTACTTTCAGGCACTCTGTTTGAAGTTAGAGAATCTAAAACCACTTTCTATTTACCATTCTTTCTTGCATTGTTTTTCTAGATATGCTATAGTTGTGATAGCGATTACAGATTAAAAGGAGCATGCTATGAAAAATCCAGCTTTGCTAGAAGAAATTAAGACCTACCTAGGACGGGATGAGATTCCAGAAGACTTTGATGCTTTCTGGGATGAGGAAGTGAAAAAAGTATCCGCACTTCCAGCCTACCAGTTGGAGGAAAGAGATTTCCATATTCCTCAAGTCAAGTGCTATGAACTCACTTTTGAGGGAACCAAGGAAGGCAAGGTTTACGCACGCGTCGTCCTTCCAAAAAGTGAGGGGAGAGTTCCCCTAATTTTCCATTTTCACGGCTATATGGGACGTGGTTGGGATTGGGCAGATATGCTGTCCTTCACTGTGGCTGGTTACGGTGTTGTTTCTATGGACGTTCGAGGCCAGTCGGGGTATTCTCAAGATGGCTTGCGCTCTCCTCTAGGAAATACAGTTAAGGGGCATATCATCCGTGGTGCTGTTGAAGGTCGAGACCACCTCTTTTATAAGGATGTCTATCTGGATATTTACCAGTTAATCGAAATTGTTGCCAATATGCCTCAGGTAGATGAGGAAAGACTTTCTAGCTATGGTGCCTCACAAGGAGGGGCTCTAGCCTTGGTTGCGGCAGCACTCAATACACGAATTCAGAAAACAGTTGCCATCTATCCTTTCTTATCAGACTTTAGACGGGTGCTTGAGATTGGCAATACCAGTGAGGCCTATGATGAGCTTTTCCGTTATTTCAAGTTTCATGATCCCTTCCATGAAACAGAGGAGGAAATCATGGCGACCCTTGCCTATATCGATGTGAAAAATCTTGCCCATCGTATTAAAGGTGAGGTTAAGATGATTACGGGCTTGGATGACGATGTTTGCTATCCTATTACCCAGTTTGCGATTTACAACCGTCTAACCTGCGAGAAGGCCTATCGCATCATGCCTGAGTATGCTCACGAAGCCATGAATGTTTTTGTCAATGACCAAGTCTACAACTGGCTCTGTGGCAGTGAGATTCCTTTTAAGTACGTAAGATAATGAATGAGAGAGCCCAGTAGCTCTCTTTTTATAGTTCAGTAAAAATGATTTAAAATAGATGATCCTCTGAAACTACTTTCAGAAATAGCTGTTCTATAAAATAATTTTAAAAATGAAATCTATTCTACTACAACCTATTGAAAGCGCTTAATAAATAATATATAATAAATACATAAGAACAAAGAAAGGGGGGAAGAGAATGCCACAGATTAGCAAAGAAGCCTTGATTGAACAAATCAAAGATGGAATCATCGTTTCTTGTCAAGCACTTCCTCATGAACCGCTTTATACAGAAGCGGGAGGGGTGATTCCCTTGCTGGCCAAAGCGGCTGAGCAAGGTGGAGCAGTCGGTATCCGAGCCAATAGTGTTCGCGATATCAAAGAGATCAAGGAGGTCACCAACCTTCCAATCATTGGGATAATTAAACGAGATTATCCACCGCAAGAGCCCTTCATCACGGCTACTATGAAAGAAGTTGATGAACTGGCTGAACTAGACATCGAGGTCATTGCACTGGATTGTACCAAACGTGAACGCTACGATGGTTTAGAGATTCAGGAGTTTATCCGACAAGTCAAAGAAAAATATCCGCATCAACTCTTGATGGCTGATACAAGTACTTTCGAGGAAGGACTAGCAGCTGTTGAAGCAGGAATTGACTTTGTCGGAACAACCTTATCAGGCTATACATCTTACAGTCCGAAAGTAGATGGACCAGACTTTGAACTGATCAAAAAACTGTGTGAAGCAGGGGTAGATGTCATCGCTGAAGGGAAAATTCATACACCAGAACAAGCCAAGCAAATCCTTGAATATGGGGTGCGAGGTGTCGTTGTCGGTGGCGCTATTACTAGACCAAAAGAGATTACAGAACGCTTTGTTGCTGGACTTAAATAAGAGGTAAGGTGGGAGTTTTATGTTTAAAGTTTTACAAAAAATTGGAAAAGCTTTTATGTTACCTATAGCTATACTTCCTGCAGCAGGTCTACTTTTAGGTATTGGTGGAGCGCTTTCAAATCCCACCACGATAGCAACTTATCCAATATTGAACAATAGTATTTTCCAGTCGATATTCCAAGTAATGAGCTCTGCGGGAGAAGTTGTATTCAGTAATTTATCACTACTTCTATGCGTGGGACTATGTATTGGCTTAGCGAAACGAGATAAAGGAACTGCTGCGTTAGCAGGAGTAACTGGCTACTTAGTTATGACTGCAACTATCAAAGCTCTGGTAAAACTTTTTATGTCAGAAGGATCTGCAATTGATACTGGAGTTATTGGAGCATTAGTTGTCGGAATGATTGCTGTATATTTGCACAATCGATATAACAATATTCAATTACCTTCGGCTCTAGGATTTTTTGGAGGTTCACGCTTCGTTCCTATTGTTACATCATTCTCTTCTATCTTAATTGGTTTTGTCTTCTTTGTTATTTGGCCACCTTTCCAACAACTTCTTGTTTCTACAGGTGGATATATTTCTCAGGCAGGACCAATTGGAACTTTTCTATATGGATTTTTAATGAGACTTTCTGGAGCAGTAGGCTTGCATCATATGATTTACCCAATGTTTTGGTATACTGAACTTGGTGGTGTTGAAACTGTTGCAGGACAAACAGTGGTTGGAGCTCAAAAAATATTTTTTGCTCAATTAGCTGACCCAGCTCATTCTGGATTGTTTACAGAAGGAACAAGGTTTTTTGCAGGTCGCTTTTCAACAATGATGTTCGGTTTACCGGCTGCTTGTCTAGCGATGTACCATAGTGTCCCTAAAAATCGTCGTAAAAAATACGCAGGTTTGTTTTTTGGGGTTGCTTTGACATCTTTTATTACCGGTATTACTGAACCAATTGAATTTATGTTTCTGTTTGTCAGTCCCGTTTTATATATTGTTCACGCATTTCTTGATGGTGTCAGTTTCTTTGTCGCAGACGTCTTAAATATTTCAATAGGAAACACATTCTCAGGAGGTGTAATTGATTTCACCTTATTTGGAATTTTGCAGGGGAATGATAAAACGAATTGGTTTTTTCAGATTCCATTTGGACTTATTTGGAGTGTTTTGTATTATATTATTTTTAGATGGTTCATTACTCAGTTCAATGTGTTAACCCCAGGACGAGGAGAAGAAGTGGATTCTAAAGAAATTTCTGAACCTACAGACTCAACTCCGAATACTACAAATCATTTAAAACAGGATAGTATACAAATTATTAGAGCCTTGGGTGGATCAAATAATATAGAAGATGTAGATGCTTGTGTAACACGTTTACGTGTAGCTGTAAAAGAAGTTGATCAAGTTGATAAAGCACTTTTAAAACAAATAGGTGCAGTTGATGTCTTAGAAGTGAAGGGTGGAATTCAAGCAATCTATGGAGCAAAAGCAATCTTATATAAAAATAGTATTAATGAAATTTTAGGTGTTGATGATTAATAACTTATTTAATGATAAATTGTAAAATATAGTGCAACAAATAATTGTAGAAAAAATCTCTAAGTTGAAAAGAATTTAACTGAACTAGAAAAAGAAGGTTTTTATATGCTCTTTACCTGTTTTTATTAATGGTAATGAAACCTTTATGTAAAGCAACAGACAATGCAATCGACAAAGAGTATTTTTTATAGATTTATGAGACAGATAAACTTAAGTTTATAAGTTTATTTGCTTTTGGCAAAGGAGATAAATGGATAAGAAAAAATCAAAAAAAGTAATAAGTAGTATTTTAGTTTTAGTTGTGTTGTTTCAAATGGTATGTCCAGTTTTTTCCTATGCAATAGAAAATGGTGGACAAGAAACGACGAATGAAAGCTTAGTGTTGGATGAAAACACTGGTAAAGACGAAGATAACAGTGCTCAGGATTCTTCAGAAGATGAAGAAAATATCGTTGTTACGGCTGCTCACCAAAGCGAAGACTATAAATATCTTTCTGATTTAGATTATATTACAGAAAATAATTGGTCTTATGCAGGATGGGGAGAAATTAAAAAAGACAAGAATATTGAAAATGGACAAATCAGTTTGCTTGTTGATGGAACAAGAGTCTATTTCAGTAAAGGTATGGGAGCGCATGCTTCTTCACGACTTACCTATGATGTTTCTGGTTTTTCAGGTACATATACTCGATTTGTTTCTAAAATGGGAGTCGATGCTTCTAAAAATGGTCGAGGAGAAGTCTGGTTTAAAATTTTTGCTTCAAAGGATGGAACAAATTGGGATGAACTTTATAAATCAAATCCAGTAACTTCAAAAGACAATGCCTTAGATGTGGATTTAAATATTAAAGATTATAAATATTTAAGATTATATGCAGATAAAAATGGCTCAAATGCGGTAGATCATGCTGTTTATGCAGATTCGCGAATTGTAAAAGAAAACTATGATCTTTCATCAGAAATTTTTGATGATATCAAAAAGGTATCTTACTATGATGAAATTCTTTCTAAAAATACAGTAGAAGAAAACTATAAAAATCATTTCGATACAGTATTAAAAAGAGAATTTATCAATCGCATGGGTTATTGGAATTTACAAAACAGTATCAAAGGTGATGATACTGGTGAATCAAAAGAAGCTATTAAATGGATTTTTAATGATCAAGAAAACTTACAACTATTTATTGAAGCTGGAAATGTAGGAGATTCTTTAAAATGTATTAGTCTATTAAAAGAATTATATAGTAAGCACAAAGATGATCTTAATGATCAAACACAAGGTGACGTTTATAAAAAGATGGTGATTGCCTTAGCAATTGCTTATAGTACAGATAGAAATGGTTCACCGTTGAGTTTCAATATGCAACCGAATTCCTATGATGCTGTAGAAAGATATGAAATTATAAAAGATTTATATGATTCAGGTCTGTTTGCTAGAAAAGATGAATTTAGTACATATTCTATGGAACTTATTCGAATGGTAATGAATGATTCTATTAGTAATGATGAAATCTATTGGTTAAGACATTACTCGCAATCACGTTATGGAACGGATCTCAATAAAGCTTTAAACCCTTATAATTATACGAATTATGCTTCACCAAAATATACTCAAGATAAACTTTATGATGCAAACAATAGAGAAACATATGATACGAAATATCAATTAAGTAAATATAACATTCCTTATGGATTAAACAGTGATGGAACAAAAACCTCAAGAACATGGATGGTTATGGAAGCTGGAGGTATTTGTTGGAATATTTCAAGATTAGGACAAAACTTAAATCGCGTTTATGGAATACCAACAGTAGGTGTCTATCAACCAGCTCATGAATCTTATTTTACTTATTCACAAAATAGTGACGGTAAAGGTACCTGGAGTATTGGAAATAATATTTTTGGTTGGGGACAAAGTTCGTCAAAATGGTATGGTGGAAATGGAACACGTTTATTATTAAATTGGAATAATAAATCATTTACACGTGCACATATGGGATTAAAGGTTGATCTAGGTAATGGAGTGAAATCGGATGTAGGAAATAACGGTGGATATCAATTATTAGGACAAGCTGCTTTAAATAACTATGAAGCTTATCAAAAATCACTTTATTATAACTTGATTGCCAATTCTTATGAAAGTGCAACACAAAAAGAAAAAGTTTATAATAAAGCACTAGAAATTTTAGATATCAATTTAGACAGCTTTGAAGCAATACTTAATCTTTATAAACAAAAAGGTGATCAAGTAACAAGTGCAAATTGGTTAGAACTCGCTAAAAGAGTGATTTCAACATATACCTACTATCCAATGGCTATGACAGATTTATTAAGAGTGATTAATCCTTATTTGAATAGAGAAGATACAATAGAAGTTGATATATCAAGAACAGAGGCTTTGAATAAAGCTTTAAATGCGACAGATGATGAAGTATTACAATCAGGAGCATGTAGAGAAATTGCCCGTAAACTTCTTGGAAGTGACAAAGTCGATTTAGCTTCATTCTCTTTTGATGGAGAAAATGCGGGTATGATCGTTATGAATTCAAAATATGATGATTATGATTTCCAAGTCCAATATAGTTTGGATGGGGGAAATACTTGGGAAACCTCATTAGAACATAAAATAATCTTATCTAAAGAACAAATCGACAGTATTACTGGTGATAATGATATCCAAGTTAAAATATCAGGGTCAAATGAAGTGTTTACGATTGATATTTTAGAAGGTGAAAATATTTCTTCAAAAACACTTGTGATGAATGATGATGAAGATTCCTTTGTTGGAAAAACAGAAGTTTTAGAATATAGTATAGACAATGGAAAAACATGGAAGGCTTTTGATAGTGATACGAGAATTACAGGAAATCAAACAGTGCTTGCTCGATACAGAGCACATGGAGTGTATTTAAGTGGAGATAGTACAGAATATAACTTTACTGAAAATAACGATAAAGAGAAAAAATATGTTTACGTTAAAGATATTTCTTACGTATCATCAGGAAGTTCTCAACGTGGATATGCTGCGCAAAATATGATAGATGCCAGTCCATTTACAACATGGCATACAACATGGGGACAAGTGGCCGAAGACAAGACCTATGTCGTCAGCTTCAATGAAGTAAAATATCTTTCACAAGTTACTTATGATCCAGCAGGATTAAATGGAAGAATAAAATCAGCAAAAATCTATGTAAGTTTGGATGGTCAAGAATGGACTTTAGCTGGTGAAAAGACAAATATGGCGAATAATACTGACAGAAAAGAAATTTCACTTGATAAATCATTACCGGCAAAGTTTGTAAAGATTGAAGCAACAGAAACGTATGGTAATGCGGAAGGTCCAAATAAATATGTAAGTGGAACACGTTTTAATTATTATGAAGATACGACAAAAGTTTATAAGGGTTCCTAGCATTGAATATTCCATAGCTTCTCTAACCAATAAAGATATTGTAGCAACTTTACAACTTCCTTCAGGATTTAAAGCTGTTGGTGAAAGTACATATACATTTGATAAAAATGGTGAACATACATTCACTTATAAAGATTTAAATAATAAAAAAACAGAGGAGGGTGATGGATGCGTCGAATAAAATGAAAACGTATATAATTTCAAAGAACTCATTATCCAATATGGATACGCTTATCAATTAGGAGAATACAAATGAAATTTAGAAAACTAGCTTGTACAGTACTTGCGGGTGTTGCGATTCTTGGCCTTGCTGCATGTGGTAATTCTGGTGGAAGTAAAGACGCTGGAAAATCTGGTGGCGATAGTGGAAAAACAGAAATCACTTGGTGGGCATTTCCAGTCTTCACTCAAGAAAAAACTGGTGACGGTGTTGGAACATATGAAAAATCAATCATCGAAGCGTTTGAAAAAGCAAATCCAGATGTAAAAGTGAAATTGGAAACCATTGACTTCAAGTCAGGTCCTGAAAAGATCACAACAGCCATCGAAGCAGGGACAGCGCCAGACGTACTCTTTGACGCACCAGGGCGTATCATTCAATACGGTAAAAATGGTAAATTGGCTGAGTTGAACGACCTCTTCACAGATGAATTTGTCAAAGATGTCAACAATGAAAATATCGTACAAGCAAGTAAGGCTGGAGATAAAGCCTACATGTATCCAATCAGTTCAGCACCATTCTACATGGCTATGAACAAGAAAATGTTGGAAGAAGCTGGAGTTGCGAATCTTGTAAAAGAAGGCTGGACAACAGACGACTTTGAAAAAGTATTGAAAGCACTTAAAGATAAAGGCTATACACCAGGTTCATTGTTCAGTTCAGGTCAAGGGGGAGACCAAGGAACACGCGCCTTCATTTCAAACCTTTATGGTGCTTCTGTAACTGATAAAGATGTTACTAAGTATACAACTGATGATCCTAAATTCGTTAAAGGTCTTGAAAAAGCAACTAGCTGGATTAAAGATGGTTTGTTGAACAATGGTTCACAATTTGATGGTGGAGCAGATATCCAAAACTTTGCTAACGGCCAAACATCATACACTACTCTTTGGGCACCAGCTCAAAATGGTATCCAAGCGAAACTCTTGGAAGCAAGTAAAGTAGAAGTGGTAGAAGTACCATTCCCATCTGATTCTGGTAAACCAGCTCTTGAATACCTTGTAAACGGATTTGCAGTATTTAACAACAAAGACGATAAGAAAGTTGCAGCATCTAAGAAATTCATCCAATTTATCGCGGATGATAAAGAATGGGGTCCAAAAGACGTTGTTCGTACAGGTGCCTTCCCAGTTCGTACTTCATTTGGCAAACTTTATGAAGACAAACGAATGGAAACAATCAGCAGCTGGACTAAATACTACTCACCATACTACAACACTATTGATGGATTTGCTGAAATGAGAACACTTTGGTTCCCAATGTTGCAATCTGTATCAAATGGTGACGAAAAACCAGCGGATGCTTTGAAAGCCTTCACTGAAAAAGCTAACGAAACCATCAAAAAAGCTACAAAACAATAAGCACTAAGTCAGATTGATTCCCCCCTTTTCCCTGTCCACTATGGTGTAAGAAAAGGGGGACTTTTGTTTGAAATGTAAGGAACTGTCACGAAATTAAAATGAAGTTCTTACATAAGCGAATCTTAAAAAATTTCATTTTGATTTTAAAACAGTTTAAGAAAATCAAAAACTATTCTATTTGAAAGAGAGGTGCCGACTGTGAAAGTCAATAAAATTCGTATGCGGGAAACAGTGATTTCCTACGCTTTCCTAGCACCAGTGTTATTCTTCTTTGTCATCTTTGTCTTGGCTCCTATGATTATGGGATTTATTACAAGTTTCTTTAACTACTCCATGACTAAATTTGAGTTTGTGGGCTTGGACAACTACATTCGCATGTTTAAAGACCCTGTCTTTATGAAGTCTTTGATCAATACCGTTATCCTGGTTATCGGATCTGTTCCGATTGTGGCTCTCTTCTCGCTCTTTGTAGCATCTCAAACCTATCATCAAAATGCGATTGCTCGATCTTTCTATCGTTTCGTCTTCTTCCTTCCTGTAGTTACAGGTAGTGTTGCCGTAACGGTTGTATGGAAATGGATCTATGACCCCCTATCAGGGATTCTAAACTTTGTCCTTAAGTCAAGCCATATCATCAGCCAAAACATTTCTTGGTTGGGTGATAAAAACTGGGCTTTGCTAGCGATTATGATCATCCTTTTGACAACATCTGTTGGTCAACCGATTATCCTTTATATCGCTGCTATGGGAAATATTGATAATTCACTTGTTGAAGCGGCGCGTGTTGACGGTGCGACTGAGTTCCAAGTGTTCTGGAAGATCAAATGGCCTAGCCTTCTTCCAACAACTCTTTACATCGCAATCATTACGACCATCAACTCATTCCAATGTTTCGCCTTGATTCAGCTCTTGACATCTGGTGGTCCAAACTACTCAACAAGTACCTTGATGTACTACCTTTACGAAAAAGCCTTCCAATTGACTGAATACGGCTATGCAAATACTATCGGTGTCTTCTTGGCAGTGATGATTGCCATTGTCAGCTTTGCTCAATTCAAGATCCTCGGAAACGACGTAGAATACTAAAGAAAGGGGACAGTTATGCAACCTACACAACAAAAGAAACCCTTAACAGCTTTTACTGTTATTTCAACGATTATCTTGCTCTTGTTGACCGTACTGTTCATCTTTCCATTCTACTGGATCTTGACAGGGGCCTTCAAATCACAGCCGGATACCATTATGATTCCGCCACAGTGGTTCCCTAAAATGCCAACCATGGAGAACTTTCAACAACTCATGGTGCAAAACCCTGCTATGCAGTGGATGTGGAACTCTGTATTTATCTCACTAGTAACCATGTTCTTAGTCTGCGCAACCTCTTCTCTAGCAGGTTATGTCTTGGCTAAAAAACGTTTCTATGGTCAACGCATCCTCTTTGCAATCTTTATCGCTGCCATGGCACTTCCAAAACAAGTTGTCCTTGTACCATTGGTACGCATCGTCAACTTCATGGGAATTCACGATACTCTCTGGGCAGTTATCTTGCCTTTGATCGGATGGCCATTCGGTGTCTTTCTCATGAAACAGTTCAGTGAAAATATCCCAACAGAATTGCTTGAATCAGCTAAAATTGACGGTTGTGGTGAGATTCGTACCTTCTGGAGCGTAGCCTTCCCTATCGTGAAACCAGGATTTGCAGCCCTTGCGATCTTTACCTTCATCAATACTTGGAACGATTACTTCATGCAGTTGGTTATGTTGACTTCACGTCAAAACTTGACTATCTCACTCGGGGTTGCGACCATGCAGGCCGAAATGGCAACCAACTACGGTTTGATCATGGCAGGGGCTGCCCTTGCAGCCGTGCCAATCGTAACCGTCTTCCTTGTCTTCCAAAAATCCTTCACTCAAGGAATCACTATGGGAGCTGTTAAAGGATAATACTCTGCGAAAATCGAATTCAAACTACGTCAGCATCACCTTGCCATACTTAAGTATTGCCTGCGGTTAGCTTCCTAGTTTGTTCTTCGATTTTCATTGAGTATAGGAAAAACTGTCTATCAAAATTCAGAAGTATATGTTATAGACTAAGAGAAATATAGTTTCATAAGTGTCTACAAAATGGAGAGTGTGCAGTTACTTCGTGAAGTTTTGTCAGACACTTATAAACTTAAGAATGAACTCTTTTCATGATACTAGTTAGAGTAGGTTCGTTTTATGGTAACTATTTCCCGCTTTAGTGGTATCTAAGATAGCAACTTATGCTTATCTTAGACGGAATTTTTGAGACTGACGATGAAAGAGCGAAAGGCTCAAAAATTAGGAATGAAATTCTGAAGGAATTTACTTCCGTCCGCACTGTTACATGGAAATAGAGAAAGGATAAATCGGAACTGAAAAATAGTAACTATCAGAAACGAAGAAAAGAGTATGATTTTTGACGATTTGAAAAACATCACCTTTTACAAAGGGATTCATCCCAATCTAGACAAGGCTATCGACTATCTCTATCAGCACCGTAAGGATTCTTTCGAACTCGGTAAGTATGAGATTGACGGGGACAAGGTCTTTCTAGTTGTGCAGGAAAATGTCCTTAATCAAGCTGAAAATGATCAATTTGAGCATCATAAGAACTATGCAGATTTGCATTTGCTGGTAGAAGGACATGAATGTTCGAGCTACGGTTCACGTATCAAAGATGAAGCGGTAGCATTCGACGAAGCGAGCGACATTGGTTTTGTCCATTGTCATGAAAAATACCCACTCTTGTTGGATTATCACAATTTTGCGATTTTCTTCCCAGGAGAACCTCGCCAGCCAAATGGCTACGCAGGGATGGAAGAAAAGGTTCGCAAATATCTCTTTAAAATTTTGATTGATTGAAAATAATATGAACTGTTTTTTGTAAAGCTTTAATAATTCTCTACCATGAAATTTATCTTTGTGAGGTAGAGAAATGAGAATAAAATATTTAAAAATTGGTGTCTTATTGTCAGTGTGTTTATTGCTAATGAGTAATATTTTACCTTCAATTGTGTATGCGAATGAAGTTTCGAATATCCAAACTATACAGTCAGAAATGGATCGAATAGATGCAAAATTATTTGCTAACTGAACAAGAAATTAAGGATCTGGTGGAAGATAGCAAAGGAGCCTATCCAGACATATCAGATGAGCGTAAAATTGAATTGCTAGAAATGGTATCTTCTAAGTATGCTGCAAGAGCTAGTTTCTTAGATGGACAGGGAATTACAGTTGATGAGATGTCCTGGATAATTAATGGCATTGTGAATGGATTGATTGGTAGATACATAAAATTAGGCACTTATGCAGTTAAGTATGGTATTAGTATGGCGCGCTCGATCTTAAGTAGGGCAGCTGCAACTGCGGCAGCAAGAGTAGGATTATTGACCAAGATTTCTGGAAGATTTTACGAATAGCTGTGCTCGCAGCTGATGTATATGGTAATTTTGCCTACAATATTGCTGCAGCTTGGGATGCACATGATAAAATTCCTAACAATGGTCGTATAAACTTTTAAAATGCGAGAATGAAAGCACTTTGTATTTTTTTATTAAAAGCACTTTGTATTTTTTTATTGAATATGTTAGCTTGGACAGTGCTTGCAATGATAGTCCGTGGAGGGCTAGATGAATTTAATGAGCATACTTGGAGTACTATTTTAATTGCTTCGCTGTCTGGGGTATATATAGATTATATGTCCATAGATAAAAATAGGAAAAAGTCCAAAAGAAAAAAGAAAAAATAGATTTGTTCATGGTAGGGACTTATGAAAGCTTTACTGACAAAAAAGAAAACAGTTTATACTCAATGAAAATCAAAGAGCAAACTAGGAAGCTAGCCGCAGGTTGCTCAAAACACTGTTTTGAGGTTGCAGATGGACGCTGGCGTGGTTTGAAGAGATTTTCGAAGAAGTATTACAAAGAAAAATGATGGAGGAGTAAATATGGCACAAAAAGGAGTAAGCCTTATCAAGGCAGCATTTGATACAGACAACTTTCTCATGCGTTTCAGTGAGAAAGTCTTGGATATCGTCACAGCCAATCTTCTTTTTGTCGTCTCTTGTTTGCCAATCGTGACGATTGGAGTGGCTAAAATCAGCCTCTATGAAACCATGTTTGAGATTAAGAGAAGCAGACGGGTGCCTGTTTTTAAAATCTATCTGAGAGCTTTCAAGCAAAATCTGAAACTAGGTCTTCAGTTAGGTCTGCTCGAGTTGGGTATTGTTTTGCTGAGTCTTTTAGACCTCTATCTCTTTTGGGGGCAGACAGCTATGCCTTTCCAAATGGTGAAAGTTATTTGTCTAGGGATTCTTATCTTCCTTACTATCGTGATGTTGGCTAGCTATCCAATCGCTGCGCGTTATGATTTGACTTGGAAAGAAGTGTTACAAAAAGGGCTTATCTTGGCAAGTTTTAACTTTCTTTGGTTCTTCCTCATGTTAGTTATTCTTGTCCTCATTGTGATGGTTCTTTATCTGTCCGCTTTCAGTCTACTCTTAGGTGGCTCAGCCTTCCTACTTTTTGGGTTTGGACTATTGGTCTTTATCCAGACTGGATTGATGGAGAAAATTTTCGCAAAATATCAATAGGATGACCCTCTGAAACTACTTTTAGAAATAGCTGTTCTATAAAATACGTTTAAAAATGAAATCTATTCTACCACAACCTATTGAAAGCGCTTAATAAATAATATATAATAAACCCATAAGAACAAAGAAAGGGGGAAGAGGCTGCCACAGATTACTAAAGAAGCCTTGATTGAACAAATCAAAGATGGAATCATCGTTTCTTGTCAGGCCCTTCCTCACTAACCGCTCTATACAGAAGCGGGAGGAGTCATTCCCTTGCTGGTCTTAAATAAAAAATAAAGAAAGGAGGATTGAGTATGATTATTACTAAAATTAGTCGTTTAGAAACTTATGTGGGAGTAAATCCACATTTTGCAACATTAATAGATTTTCTAGAAAAAACAGGACTAGAAAATTTGACAGAAGGTCCGATTGAGATCGATGGAGATCGATTGTTTGGGAATTGCTTTACTTATCTAGCAGATGGTCAAGCAGGGGCCTTCTTTGAAACCCACCAAAAATATTTGGATATTCATTTAGTTTTGGAAAACGAAGAAGCCATGGCTGTTACGTCGCCGGAAAATGTAAGCGTTATCCAAGAGTATGATGAAGAGAAGGATATTGAATTATACACAGGGAAAGTGGAACAGTTGGTTCATTTGAGAGCTGGCGAATGCCTCATCACTTTTCCAGAAGATTTACATCAACCCAAGGTTCGTATAAATGATGAACCTGTGAAAAAAGTTGTCTTTAAAGTTGCGATTTCTTAATGTAGAAAGGGGATAACAATGAAAAAAATGAGAAAGTTTTTATGTCTAGCTGGAGTTGCGCTAGCAGCCGTTGCCTTGGTAGCTTGTTCAGGAAAAAAAGAAGCTACAACTAGTACTGAACCACCGACAGAATTATCTGGTGAGATTACAATGTGGCACTCCTTTACTCAAGGACCACGTTTAGAAAGTATTCAAAAATCAGCAGATGCTTTCATGCAAAAGCATCCAAAAACGAAAATCAAGATTGAAACATTTTCTTGGAATGACTTCTATACTAAATGGACTACAGGTTTAGCAAATGGCAATGTGCCAGATATCAGTACAGCTCTTCCTAACCAAGTAATGGAAATGGTCAACTCAGATGCTTTGGTTCCGCTAAATGATTCTATCAAGCGTATTGGACAGGATAAATTTAACACAACTGCCTTAAATGAAGCGAAAATCGGAGATGATTACTACTCTGTTCCTCTTTATTCACATGCACAAGTTATGTGGGTTAGAACTGATTTATTAAAAGAACATAATATTGAGGTTCCTAAAACTTGGGATCAACTCTATGAAGCTTCTAAAAAATTGAAAGAAGCTGGAGTTTATGGATTGTCTGTTCCGTTCGGAACAAATGACTTAATGGCAACACGCTTCTTGAACTTCTACGTACGTAGTGGTGGCGGTAGCCTCTTAACAAAAGATCTTAAAGCAGATTTGACAAGCCAACTTGCTCAAGATGGTATTAAATACTGGGTTAAATTGTACAAAGAAATCTCACCTCAAGATTCTTTGAACTTTAATGTCCTTCAACAAGCTACCTTGTTCTATCAAGGAAAAACAGCATTTGACTTTAACTCTGGATTCCATATTGGAGGAATTAATGCCAACAGTCCTCAATTGATTGATTCAATTGATGCTTATCCTATTCCAAAGATCAAAGAATCTGATAAAGACCAAGGAATTGAGACCTCAAACATTCCAATGGTTGTTTGGAAAAATTCAAAACATCCAGAAGTTGCTAAGGCATTCTTAGAATCACTTTATAATGAAGAAGACTATGTTAAATTCCTTGATTCAACTCCAGTAGGTATGTTACCAACTATTAGTGGTATCAGCGATTCTGCAGCCTATAAAGAAAATGAAACTCGTAAGAAATTTAAACATGCTGAAGAAGTGATTACTGAAGCTGTTAAAAAAGGTACTGCTATTGGTTATGAAAATGGACCAAGTGTACAAGCTGGTATGTTGACTAACCAACACATTATTGAACAAATGTTCCAAGATATCATTTCAAATGGAACAGATCCTATGAAAGCAGCAAAAGAAGCAGAAAAACAATTAAACGATTTATTTGAGGCTGCTCAGTAGATGTAAAAGACTAGAAAATAGGTGGGCTAGTGAGCTGAAAAGCCCTAGCCCAATCTTGTAAAAGAAGGGAGAAGGAGAATGGTTAAAGAACGTAATTTAACTCGCTGGATATTTGTTTTGCCAGCTATGATTATCGTAGGATTACTCTTTGTTTATCCGTTTTTCTCGAGTATTTTTTATAGCTTTACCAATAAGCATTTGATTATGCCCAATTATAAATTTGTTGGTTTAGCTAACTATAAAGCTGTGCTATCAGATCCCAACTTCTTTAATGCGTTCTTTAATTCAATTAAGTGGACCATTTTCTCATTAGTTGGTCAAGTTTTAGTAGGGTTTGTATTGGCTTTAGCTCTTCACAGAGTACGCCACTTCAAGAAATTATATAGGACCTTATTGATTGTTCCTTGGGCATTTCCTACCATCGTTATTGCCTTCTCTTGGCAGTGGATTCTAAACGGGGTTTATGGCTACTTACCTAATCTAATCGTAAAATTAGGTTTAATGGATCATACACCTGCATTTTTGACAGATAGTACATGGGCATTCCTATGTTTGGTGTTTATCAACATTTGGTTTGGAGCACCGATGATTATGGTTAATGTACTTTCAGCTTTACAAACAGTACCAGAAGAACAATTTGAGGCTGCTAAGATAGACGGTGCTTCAAGTTGGCAGGTGTTTAAGTTTATCGTCTTTCCGCATATTAAAGTGGTTGTAGGACTTCTAGTTGTTTTGAGAACTGTATGGATCTTTAATAACTTTGATATCATCTACCTAATTACTGGTGGTGGACCAGCCAATGCTACAACGACGCTTCCAATTTTTGCTTATAACCTAGGTTGGGGAACTAAATTGTTGGGTCGTGCTTCAGCAGTTACAGTATTGCTCTTTATCTTCTTGGTAGCAATTTGCTTTATCTACTTTGCTATCATCAGTAAGTGGGAAAAGGAGGGTAGAAAATAATGAAGAAGAAATCCAGTATTTATTTAGATATTCTCTCACATGTACTCTTGATTGGTGCGACAATCGTTGCAATTTTCCCATTGGTATGGATTATCATATCTTCTGTCAAGGGTAAAGGGGAATTAACTCAGTATCCAACACGATTTTGGCCTGAACAATTTACATTGGATTATTTCACTCATGTTATCAACGATTTGCACTTTATTGATAACATTCGAAACAGTTTAATCATTGCCTTAGCTACAACCGTTATTGCGATTATTATTTCTGCTATGGCAGCCTATGGTATTGTTCGATTCTTCCCTAAATTGGGAGCGATTATGTCGAGACTACTCGTCATTACCTACATTTTCCCACCAATTTTGTTAGCAATTCCATATTCAATTGCCATTGCTAAAGTTGGATTAACAAATAGTTTATTTGGCTTGATGATGGTTTATCTATCTTTTAGTGTTCCATATGCGGTTTGGCTTTTAGTTGGATTTTTCCAAACAGTTCCGATTGGAATTGAAGAAGCAGCTCGAATTGATGGCGCTAATAAATTTGTGACTTTTTACAAAATTGTACTACCGATTGTAGCACCAGGTATTGTAGCAACAGCTATTTATACATTTATCAATGCTTGGAATGAATTCTTGTATGCCTTGATTTTGATTAACAATACAGGAAAGATGACAGTAGCAGTAGCCCTTCGATCACTTAACGGTTCAGAAATTTTAGACTGGGGAGATATGATGGCGGCATCTGTTATTGTGGTTCTTCCATCAATCATTTTCTTCTCTATCATCCAAAATAAAATTGCAAGTGGATTGTCAGAAGGATCTGTGAAGTAGACGAAAGAAGGAAAAAATGAATAAGAGAGGTCTTTATTCAAAACTAGGAATTTCTGTTGTAGGCATTAGTCTTTTAATGGGAGTCCCCACTTTGATTCATGCGAATGAATTAAACTATGGTCAACTGTCCATATCTCCTATTTTTCAAGGAGGTTCATATCAATTGAACAATAAGAGTATAGATATCAGCCCTTTGTTATTAGATAAATTGTCTGGAGAGAGTCAGACAGTAGTAATGAAATTTAAAGCAGATAAACCAAACTCGCTTCAAGCTTTGTTTGGCCTATCTAATAGTAAAGCAGGCTTTAAAAATAATTACTTTTCAATTTTCATGAGAGATTCTGGTGAGATAGGTGTAGAAATAAGAGACGCCCAAAAGGGAATAAATTATTTATTTTCTAGACCAGCTTCATTATGGGGAAAGCATAAAGGACAGGCAGTTGAAACTACACTAGTATTTGTATCTGATTCTAAAGATAAAACATACACAATGTATGTTAATGGAATAGAAGTGTTCTCTGAAACAGTTGATACATTTTT
This sequence comes from Streptococcus sp. Marseille-Q5986, assembly GCF_946902915.1. GTDB lineage: Bacteria > Bacillota > Bacilli > Lactobacillales > Streptococcaceae > Streptococcus. The sequence goes on from NZ_CAMPPY010000001.1 coordinate 373,644, forward strand.
GCCAATTTCAAATATAAATGGTATAGATAAGGCAACACTAGGAGCTGTTAATCGTGAAGGTAAGGAACATTACCTCGCAAAAGGAAGTATTGATGAAATCAGTCTATTTAATAAAGCAATTAGTGATCAGGAAGTTTCAACTATTCCCTTGTCAAATCCATTTCAGTTAATTTTCCAATCAGGAGATTCTACTCAAGCTAACTATTTTAGAATACCGACACTATATACATTAAGTAGTGGAAGAGTTCTATCAAGTATTGATGCACGTTATGGTGGGACTCATGATTCTAAAAGTAAGATTAATATTGCCACTTCTTATAGTGATGATAATGGGAAAACGTGGAGTGAGCCAATTTTTGCTATGAAGTTTAATGACTATGAGGAGCAGTTAGTTTACTGGTCACGAGATAATAAATTAAAGAATAGTCAAATTAGTGGAAGTGCTTCATTCATAGATTCATCCATTGTTGAAGATAAAAAATCTGGGAAAACGATATTACTAGCTGATGTTATGCCGGCGGGTATTGGAAATAATAATGCAAATAAAGCCGACTCAGGTTTTAAAGAAATAAATGGTCATTATTATTTAAAACTAAAGAAGAATGGAGATAACGATTTCCGTTATACAGTGAGAGAAAATGGTGTCGTTTACGATGAAACGACTAATAAACCTATAAATTATACTATAAATGATAAGTATGAAGTTTTGGAGGGAGGAAAGCCTTTAACAGTCGAACAATATTCGGTTGATTTTGATAGTGGCTCTTTAAGAGAAAGGCATAATGGGAAACAGATTCCTATGAATGTTTTCTACAAAGATTCGTTATTTAAAGTGACTCCTACTAATTATATAGCAATGACAACTAGTCAGAATAGAGGAGAGAGTTGGGAACAATTTAAGTTGTTGCCTCCGTTCTTAGGAGAAAAACATAACGGAACTTACTTATGTCCCGGACAAGGTTTAGCATTAAAATCAAGTAACAGATTGATTTTTGCAACATATACTAGTGGAGAACTAACCTATCTCATTTCTGATGATAGTGGTCAAACATGGAAGAAATCTTCGGCTCCAATTCCGTTTAAGAATGCAACAGCAGAAGCACAAATGGTTGAACTGAGAGATGGTGTGATTAGAACATTCTTTAGAACTACTACAGGTAAGATAGCTTATATGACTAGTAGAGATTCTGGGGAAACATGGTCGGAAGTTTTGTATATTGATGGAATCCAACAAACTTCATATGGTACACAAGTATCTGCAATTAAATACTCTCAATTAATTGATGGAAAAGAAGCAGTCATTTTGAGTACACCAAATTCTAGAAATGGCCGTAAGGGAGGTCAATTAGTTGTCGGTTTAGTCAATAAGGAAGATGATAGTATTGATTGGAAATACCACTATGATATTGATTTGCCTTCGTATGGTTATGCCTATTCTGCGATTACAGAATTGCCAAATCATCACATAGGTGTATTATTTGAAAAATATGATTCATGGTCGAGAAATGAATTGCATTTAAGTAATGTAGTTCAGTATATAGATTTGGAAATTAATGATTTAACAAAATAAAGGAGAAAAAATATGGTTAAATACGGTGTTGTTGGAACAGGATATTTTGGAGCTGAGTTGGCTCGTTATATGCAAAAGAATGATGGAGCAGAGATTACTCTTCTCTATGATCCAGACAATGCAGAGGCAATTGCAGAAGAATTGGGAGCAAAAGTAGCAAGCTCCTTAGATGAGTTGGTTTCTAGCGATGAAGTAGATTGTGTCATCGTCGCAACTCCAAATAATCTTCATAAAGAGCCAGTTATTAAGGCTGCACAACATGGCAAAAATGTTTTCTGTGAAAAACCAATTGCACTTTCTTATCAAGATTGTCGTGAGATGGTAGATGCTTGTAAAGAAAACAATGTAACCTTTATGGCAGGACATATTATGAACTTCTTTAATGGTGTCCATCATGCAAAAGAATTGATTAATCAAGGAGTCATCGGAGACGTTCTATATTGTCACACTGCTCGTAATGGTTGGGAAGAACAACAACCGTCAGTATCATGGAAAAAAATTCGTGAAAAATCAGGTGGTCACTTGTATCACCACATCCATGAATTGGATTGTGTACAATTCCTTATGGGTGGAATGCCTGAAACTGTAACCATGACAGGTGGTAATGTAGCTCATGAAGGTGAAAATTTCGGTGATGAAGATGATATGATTTTTGTCAATATGGAATTTTCTAATAAACGTTTTGCCTTGTTAGAATGGGGTTCAGCTTATCGTTGGGGTGAACATTATGTCTTGATTCAAGGGACAAAAGGTGCTATCCGCTTAGACTTATTCAACTGTAAAGGAACTCTTAAGCTAGATGGGCAAGAAAGTTATTTCTTGATTCATGAATCGCAAGAAGAAGATGATGACCGTACTCGTATCTATCATAGTACAGAGATGGATGGAGCAATTGCTTATGGTAAACCAGGTAAACGTACTCCATTATGGCTATCATCTGTCATTGATAAAGAAATGCGCTATTTGCATGAGATTATGCAAGGAGCTCCAGTATCAGAAGAATTTGCCAAACTATTGACAGGTGAAGCTGCTCTAGAAGCAATTGCTACTGCAGATGCTTGTACCCAATCTATGTTTGAAGATCGCAAAGTAAAATTGTCAGAAATTGTAAAATAAACATAATGGAAAGGGGATGAAAAACTTATTTTCTCCCCTCATTTCGGAAATAAGTTAGGAGAAAATCTATGTCAGATTTAAAAAAATACGAAGGTGTCATTCCAGCCTTCTACGCATGTTATGATGATCAAGGAGAAGTAAGTTCAGAGCGCACACGTGCCTTGGTTCAATACTTCATTGATAAAGGTGTTCAAGGTCTCTATGTCAATGGTTCTTCTGGTGAATGTATCTACCAAAGCGTAGAGGACCGCAAGCTGATTTTGGAAGAAGTCATGGCAGTTGCCAAAGGTAAATTAACTATTATTGTCCATGTTGCTTGCAACAATACCAAGGACAGTATGGAACTTGCTCGCCATGCGGAAAGTTTGGGTGTAGATGCCATTGCGACAATTCCGCCGATTTACTTCCGCTTGCCTGAGTACTCAGTTGCCAAATACTGGAACGATATCAGTTCTGCAGCTCCAAACACAGACTACGTGATTTACAACATTCCTCAGTTAGCAGGGGTTGCTTTGACTCCAAGCCTTTATACTGAAATGTTGAAAAATCCACGTGTTATCGGTGTTAAGAACTCTTCTATGCCAGTTCAAGATATCCAAACCTTTGTCAGCCTTGGTGGGGAAGACCACATCGTCTTTAATGGTCCAGATGAACAATTCCTAGGTGGCCGTCTCATGGGTGCCAAAGCTGGTATTGGTGGTACTTACGGTGCTATGCCAGAACTCTTCTTGAAACTCAATCAGTTGATTGCTGACAAAGACTTGGAAACAGCACGTGAATTACAATACGTTATCAATGAGATTATTGGGAAATTGACTGCTGCTCACGGGAATATGTATGGTGTGATTAAGGAAGTCTTGAAAATCAATGAAGGTCTGAACATTGGTTCTGTTCGTTCGCCATTGACACCAGTGACTGAAGACGATCGTCCAGTTGTAGAAGCAGCTGCAGCCTTGATTCGTGAAACCAAGGAGCGCTTCCTCTAATCCATAAGGAGGTATTTATGACACACTACGTTGCAATTGATATCGGTGGAACCAACATCAAATATGGCTTGATCGACCAAGAAGGCCAACTTGTTGAATCGCATGAAATGCCAACAGAGGCGCATAAGGGTGGACCTCATATCTTACAAAAGACCAAAGATATTGTAGCCAGCTATTTAGAAAAAGGCCCAGTAGCAGGTGTTGCCATTTCTTCTGCTGGGATGGTGGATCCTGACAAGGGTGAGATTTTCTATGCTGGCCCTCAAATCCCTAACTACGCAGGCACTCAGTTCAAAAAGGAAATCGAGACTAGCTTTACTATTCCTTGTGAGATTGAAAATGATGTCAACTGTGCAGGTCTTGCTGAAGCAGTTTCTGGTTCAGGTAAGGGAGCGAGTGTCACTCTATGCTTGACCATTGGAACAGGTATCGGTGGTTGCTTGATTATGGATGGGAAGGTCTTCCATGGATTTAGCAATTCAGCCTGCGAAGTTGGTTATATGCACATGCAGGATGGAGCTTTCCAGGATCTCGCCTCTACGACAGCCTTGGTAGAATATGTAGCAGCAGCTCATGGCGATCCAGTTGATCAGTGGAATGGCCGACGCATTTTTAAGGAATCTACTGAAGGAAATAAAATCTGTATGGCAGGTATTGACCGTATGGTAGACTATCTAGGAAAAGGTCTGGCAAATATTTGCTATGTGGCCAATCCAGAAGTGGTCATTCTCGGTGGCGGTATCATGGGGCAAGAGGCTATCCTCAAGCCTAAGATCCGCGCAGCCTTGAAGGCGGCCTTGGTACCAAGTCTAGCTGAAAAAACACGATTAGAATTTGCCCATCACCAAAATACAGCAGGGATGTTGGGAGCCTATTACCATTTCAAAACAAAACAATCTTAGTTTGGAACTATAGAATTAAGAAAAACACTTAATCACTACTTGAGTGAAAGCTGTTTTGCTTAATTCTTTTTTTGACGATAGAAAAACTGTCCAGTATATGAAAACTAGCGGAAAGACAAAGAGAATTACAAAAAAAGTAGGATAGGAGCAGAATTCCTACCATCGAAAAATATATGAGAGGAGATTCCCTTTAAGATAGCCTTAGAAGATTGTGCAAACTCTCTACTTTGTTTCCAAATACTAAACCCAAGCCAAGAAGAAAAAGTGATATAATGAGATGGACGAGAAATTGACAAATTAGAAGTAGTAGAATCAACTCAAAAAGTATGGATGTATAGTATGTGTGGAATTTCTACAGATTTATAAAATAATAAATTTACAGAATATAAACCGGAGGCCATCATGGATTATGTGATTAGAGAATTAAAGCAGAATGAAATCAATTTATTGGATACTTTTCTATATGAGGCTATTTTTATTCCTGAAGGAGTACAAGCACCGTCCAAAGATATTATAGAACATCCCGATTTACAAATATATGTTGCTGATTTTGGCAAGAAAGATGATGTATGTTATGTGGCGGATTTTGATGGAAAGGTAGTAGGAGCTGTATGGACTCGTATCATAAATGATTATGGTCATGTTGATGACACAACACCCTCTCTTTCCATTTCTCTTCTCAAGGAATATAGGAATTTGGGAATTGGAACTGAACTTATGAAACAAATTCTTTTGACCTTGAAAGATAGAAAATATAAGCAAGTTTCATTATCTGTTCAAAAAATAAACTATGCAGTGAGTATGTATAAAAAAGTTGGTTTTGAAGTTGTTCGTGAAAATAAAGATGACTATGTCATGATTTGCAAACTTTAGTTTCTGGCAAATCTAAGTTTGTCGAAGTAAAACAATTAAATAAAATGATAGAGAGGGAGTAAAAGCAAATAGTGATACTTCCTTTTTTGTTGTCAAAAATTCAAAAACGGAAAGGAGAATTTATGGAAGAATTGAAAAAAATAGATAAAAAAGCATTGGCGCAAAGAGAAAAATTGGAGAGACCACCTAGGAGGTTTTTGTCTATTTCATAACAAAACAATCCTAGTTTGGCTCAGCCAAACTAGGATTTTCTAACGCGTTTTTGTATACGATAGCCGTTGAGCTTTTTATTTTCCCAATAACTGTTAAAGATTTTTTCCTTGCTATCGCGATTGATTTCCAAAAAGTAGGCATAAATCAAATCTATAAAGAAGAGCATAGGAATTTGAGCAGATATTCGTTGAATGTAGAAAGGCTGGTTGTGACTGGCAACAAGAACAGTCTCTGTATAGGCTTGACTATCTTTATTGGGAACACTTGTAAAGAGTACAGTTTTCGCCCCCATCTCTTTCGCGTCTAATAGACTGTCTAAAATAGAGGGAGTTGTACCAGAAAGTGAGAAACCGAGTACGAGACAATTTTCATCCATGATGCTGGTCGTCCATGCAAAGCCATCTCGATCAGTCAAAGTTTCACAGACCACACCCAGACGCATGAAACGCAATTTCATTTCACGAGCGACGAGACCGGAACTGCCTGTTCCGAAGAAGTAGACACGCTCAGCATCTTCGATTAACTGGGCGACTCGTTCCAGTTGTTCTTCGTCAATCAAATCCTGCGTTTGCTCTCGCATGATACTGTAGCTTCGCAAAACACGTTTGGTCAAAGGACTATGTTTGTACGAATGAGTGTCCTGTTTACTAGCCTGATGCTGGTATTGAAAGACGAATTCTCGGTAGCCTGTAAAACCACACTTTTTAGCAAAGCGGGTAAGCGCTGCTTGGGAGATATGCAATTTCTGGGTGACTTGCTGAGAAGAAAGATCATCTTGGATCGTTTCAGCTTGCAAAAAATAGTGAGCGATTTCTTGCTCAAGCTCGGTTAATTCTTCAAAATGGAGGTCGATTATGGTTGCGATGTCTAGCTTGTTCATGAGGCTCCTTTTTATAAGTCAAAGTCTTAAAAGTTAACGCTTTCCTAGCTATTACTATCATTATATCATAGAAGTTAGGATAACCAAATAAAAAGGCATGTTCAGTTGAAAGTCAAAAAATGCTTCGATTTTTCCAAGAGTTCCTCCGTAAAATATGATACAATAAAAAGTACTGAGCTTCACCTGTTTGCTTTATTATTTTATATGTAAATGAAGGTGAAAATCGGAAATTTTTCTAGAAAAGAGCCTTAGTTGTATGAGAAAATTCAATAGCCATTCGATTCCTATCCGGCTTAATTTACTGTTTGCCATTGTCATCCTGTTGTTTATGGCCATTATTGGTCGATTGTTATATATGCAGGTGCTCAATAAAGATTTCTATGAAACAAAATTGGCTTCAGCCAGCCAGACAAGGGTAAGAACCAGTTCAGCTCGTGGACAGATCTATGATGCATCAGGGAAACCCTTGGTAGAAAACACTGTCAAGCAAGTTGTTTCTTTCACCCGAAACAATAAAATGACGGTATCAGAATTGAAGGAGACAGCCAAGAAACTTCTCGCATATGTGAATGTAACCTCCCCTAATCTGACAGACCGTCAGATTGTAGACTACTACTTGGCGGACCAGGACGTTTACAAAAAAACAGTCGAATCCTTGCCAAGTGATAAACGCCTAGCTTCAGATGGGAACCGCTTATCTGAAGCGACTCTCTACAATAATGCGGTTGAAAGTATTGACGTGAGTCAACTCAATTATACAGATGACCAGAAAAAGGAAATCTATCTCTTTAGTCAGCTCAATGCCGTTGAAAATTTTGCGACAGGCACCATTTCTACGGATGCCTTGAATGATACCCAAGTTGCTCTCGTTGCATCAGCGTCTAAGGAATTACCAGGCATCAGTATTTCAACCTCATGGGATAGAAAAGTCCTAGACACTTCTTTGTCTTCAATTGTAGGTAGTGTATCAAGTGAAAAATCAGGTCTTCCAGCGGAGGAAGTGGACGCTTATTTGAAAAAAGGGTATTCTCTCAATGACCGAGTGGGAACTTCCTATCTTGAAAAGCAATATGAAGATGTTCTTCAGGGAAAACGTTCCGTCAAAGAAATCCACCTCGACCAACACGGAAATATGGAAAGTGTAGAAAATGTCGAAGAGGGAAGTAAAGGAAACAACATCAAACTAACGATTGACCTAACTTTCCAGAATGGTGTAGATGACCTACTCAAGAGCTACTTCAACTCAGAGTTGGGCAACGGTGGAGCCAAATACTCTGAAGGAGTCTACGCTGTAGCCCTCAATCCTAAAACCGGTGCAGTTCTGGCTATGTCAGGTGTCAAGCATGATGTCGAATCCGGTAAATTAAGTTCAGATTCGCTTGGAACGATAACCAATGTCTTTGTACCAGGATCTGTCGTTAAGGCAGCGACCATCAGCTCTGGTTGGGAAAATGGGGTCTTGTCAGGCAATCAAACCTTGACAGATCAGCCGATTGTTTTCCGAGGTTCGGCTCCAATCAATTCATGGTATACCTTGTCCTATGGCTCCTTCCCTATCACAGCAGTTGAAGCTTTGGAGTATTCTTCTAATACCTACATGGTTCAGACTGCGCTAGGGATCATGGGGCAGACCTACCAGCCAAATATGACAATCGCAACTGGACAGTTAAAGACTGCAATGGGCAAATTGCGATCAACCTTTGGGGAATATGGACTCGGAGCTTCAACAGGTATTGACCTACCAGATGAATCTACTGGATTTATTCCCAAAGACTATAGCTTTGCCAATTACATCACCAATGCCTTTGGTCAGTTTGACAACTACACACCGATGCAGTTAGCCCAGTATGTCGCAACCATTGCAAATGATGGTGTTCGTGTGGCTCCTCGTATTGTTGAAGGCATTTATGGTAATAATGATAAGGGAGGACTGGGTGACTTGATTCAGCAACTGCAACCGACAGAGATGAATAAGGTCAATATATCAGAATCAGATATGGCTATCTTGCAACAAGGTTTCTATCAAGTTTCGCATGGAACGAGTGCTCTGACAACTGGTCGTGCCTTTTCAAATGGCGCAGCCGTTTCCATCAGCGGGAAAACGGGGACTGCCGAAAGTTACGTTAATGGCGGTCAAAAAGCCAATAATACCAACGCAGTCGCCTATGCTCCGACTGAAAATCCCCAAATCGCTGTCGCAGTCGTCTTTCCTCATAACACCAACCTAACAAACGGTGTCGGACCTTCAATTGCGCGCGACATTATCAATCTTTATCATCAACACCATCCAATGAATTAGAAAGGAACATATGCTGTATCCAACACCTATTGCCAAACTGATTGATAGCTATTCAAAGTTACCAGGTATCGGGATTAAGACGGCTACGCGTCTGGCTTTTTATACGATTGGGATGTCTGATGATGATGTCAATGAATTTGCAAAAAATCTCCTGTCTGCTAAACGAGAGTTGACCTATTGTTCCGTCTGCGGTCGTTTGACAGACGACGATCCTTGTTCTATCTGTACCGATCCAACTCGTGATCAGACAACGATTTTGGTGCTAGAGGATAGTCGTGATGTGGCGGTTATGGAAAATATCCAAGAATACCATGGACTCTATCATGTCTTACATGGCCTTATTTCTCCCATGAATGGCATTAGTCCAGATGATATCAATCTCAAGAGTCTCATGACCCGTCTTATGGATAGTGAGGTTTCAGAAGTGATTGTAGCCACAAATGCTACAGCAGATGGGGAAGCGACTTCGATGTATCTTTCTCGCCTGCTCAAACCAGCTGGCATCAAGGTCACTCGCCTGGCGCGAGGCCTCGCTGTGGGAGCAGATATCGAGTATGCGGACGAAGTGACCCTCTTACGGGCTATTGAAAATCGGACAGAGTTGTAAGTGTAGACAAATTTACGAACTTCATTTTCAAGTTTTAAAAAACCAAGCAAATATGATATACTAAAGAGCGAGTATTCTAGTAGAATTAGGACAAATAATATGAAACAAACGATTATTCTTTTATATGGTGGACGGAGTGCAGAGCGTGAAGTCTCTGTCCTTTCAGCGGAAAGTGTTATGCGTGCGGTCAACTACGAGCGTTTCACAGTCAAGAATTTCTTCATCAGCCAGTCAGGTGACTTTATCAAAACGCAAGAATTTAGTCAGACTCCAGGGCAAGAGGATCGTCTCATGACCAATGAAACCATTGATTGGGATAAGCAGGTTGCACCAAGTGCCATCTACGAAGAAGGTGCAGTGGTCTTTCCAGTTCTTCACGGTCCGATGGGAGAAGATGGTTCTGTTCAAGGATTCTTGGAAGTTTTGAAAATGCCCTATGTCGGCTGTAATATCTTGTCATCCAGTCTTGCCATGGATAAAATCACGACTAAACGTGTTCTGGAATCTGCTGGTATTGCCCAAGTTCCTTATGTGGCTATCGTTGAAGGTGACGATGTGACTGCTAGAATCGCTGAAGTGGAAGAAAAATTAACTTATCCAGTCTTCACTAAGCCGTCAAACATGGGTTCTAGTGTCGGTATTTCCAGATCAGAAAATCAAGAAGAACTCCGCCAAGCTTTGAAACTTGCCTTCCAATATGACAGCCGTGTCTTAGTAGAGCAAGGGGTCAATGCTCGTGAAATCGAGGTTGGTCTCTTGGGGAACTACGATGTCAAAAGTACGCTACCAGGAGAAGTGGTCAAGGATGTTGCCTTTTATGACTACGATGCCAAGTATATTGATAACAAGATTACTATGGATATTCCAGCCAAAGTCAGTGATGATGTGGTAGCTGTCATGCGTCGAAATGCGGAAACAGCCTTCCGTGCCATTGGTGGCCTTGGTCTATCTCGTTGCGATTTCTTCTATACAGATAAGGGAGAGATTTTCCTAAACGAGCTCAATACTATGCCAGGTTTCACCCAGTGGTCTATGTATCCACTACTTTGGGATAAAATGGGAATCAGTTACCCAGACCTAATCGAGCGTTTGGTTGATCTTGCCAAGGAAAGTTTTGACAAGCGCGAAGCGCATTTGCTATAAAATGAAAGAGAGGGTAGAAGCCAGAACCATCACTGTAAGGTGATCAGAGTTCTCGGACTTCGACCCTTTTTAAAGGAGTAGAAATGAAACTTACAATTCACGAAGTTGCCCAAGCTGTTGGAGCTAAAAATGATATCAGCATCTTTGAGGACACCCAGTTAGAAAAGGCTGAGTTTGACAGTCGTTTGATTACGACAGGGGACTTGTTTGTGCCTCTAAAAGGTGCGCGTGATGGTCATGACTTTATCGAAACAGCCTTTGAAAATGGCGCTGCTGTAACCCTGTCTGAGAAAGAGCTTGCAAATCATCCCTACATTCTAGTAGATGATGTGCTGACTGCCTTTCAAACCCTCGCTGCCTACTATCTTGAGAAAACAGCTGTTGATGTCTTTGCAGTCACGGGTTCAAATGGCAAGACAACGACCAAGGATATGTTGGCGCACTTGCTATCAACAACCTACAAAACCTACAAAACACAAGGCAATTATAATAACGAGATAGGTCTTCCTTACACAGTTCTCCATATGCCTGAAGGAACAGAAAAGTTGGTCTTGGAGATGGGGCAGGATCACTTAGGTGATATCCATCTCTTGTCTGAATTGACTCACCCAAAAACAGGCATTGTGACCTTGGTTGGAGAGGCTCATTTGGCCTTTTTCAAAGACCGTTCGGAGATCGCTAAAGGGAAGATGCAAATTGCAGACGGTATGGCTTCAGGTTCTTTGCTTTTGGCACCAGCCGACTCCATTATAGAGGATTACTTGCCAACTGATAAAAAGGTGGTCCGTTTTGGGCAAGGAGCAGAGTTGGAAATTACAGACTTGGTTGAGCGCAAGGATAGTCTGACCTTTAAGGCTAATTTCTTGGAACAAGCCCTCGATTTGCCAGTGACTGGTAAGTACAATGCCACTAATGCCATGATTGCATCCTATGTTGCCCTACAAGAAGAAGTGTCAGAGGAACAGATTGGTCAGGTCTTCCAAGATCTTGAATTGACGCGTAACCGTACTGAGTGGAAGAAAGTAGCCAATGGAGCAGATATCCTGTCAGATGTGTATAATGCCAATCCAACTGCTATGAAGTTGATTTTAGAGACTTTTTCGGCTATTCCAGCTAATGAAGGTGGCAAGAAAATTGTAGTGTTGGCGGATATGAAGGAACTGGGCGACCAGTCTATTCAGCTCCATAACCAGATGATTTTAAGTCTTTCCCCAGATGTGTTGGATACTGTCATTTTCTACGGAGAAGACATTGCCGAATTGGCACAACTGGCTAGTCAAATGTTCCCAATCGGTCACGTTTATTACTTCAAAAAAACAGCCGACGAGGACCAATTTGAAGACCTAGTCAAGCAGGTTAAGGAAAGCCTCAGTGCCAATGACCAAATTTTGCTCAAAGGCTCTAACTCTATGAATCTAGCCAAGTTGGTAGAAAGTTTAGAAAATGAATGCAAGTGATTTTGCTAAGTATCTTCAAAGAATGATTGCCATTACAGATACTGGATTAACCTTTACAAAAGATCCTTTTGACCGTGAGCGCTACGAAGACTTGCGAAGTCTGTTATCTGAAATGTTGAATCAAGCATCAGACCTTGATTCCGAAGAAGTGGCAGAAGTCTTGAAGCCAATGTCCGCTTATGCAACTCCGTTAATGGACGTCCGTGCTTGGATTGTTGAGGACGAAAAGGTTTGTCTGGTTAGGGGACAAGGAGAGGATAGTTGGGCTTTGCCAGGTGGCTTTGGTGAGGTCGGTTATTCACCAACTGAAAATATTCTTAAAGAAATTGAAGAAGAAACCGGTTTTACAGCAAAAGCTGAAAGGTTACTTGCAGTTTTTGACACCAATCGTTTCCAACTACAGAGCAAACAATATGCAAAATTTGTCTTTGAATGTAAGCTTCTTGATGGACAATTTCAAGAGAATCAAGAAATTGCTGAGCTTCAATTTTTTGCCATTAACCAACTGCCAGCCTTATCTGAAAAACGCATCACCAAGGAGCAAATGGAGATTCTTTGGCAGGTTCATAAAGGACAAAGAGACCAATATGTCGATTAGTTTATGCTAGAGAAGTCGATAAATCAAAAAAGGGTGTTTGTAAAGTGCATTTCTGCAATACAAATGATATAATAGGTTGCGAATTTAAGACGCAAGTATTCTATGCATAGTATAGAATCAAGTATTTTCAAAAAATTAAAAAGGTCGAGCGGCGACTTTTATACTGCTCTGGCTAGATGAATGAGGAAGAGAATATGAATTTGTGGGATCAATTGTTTACCACGCAGATATCAGAACCGCCCCAGATTGAACTCCATTGGTATATTGGTTTGTTATGTTTACTGGCCTTTACTATTTATGCTTCTTATCGTTTTCGTGACAAAGTGGCCTACCAACGATTTATTCAGATTCTTCAATCTGTTCAATTGATTGTTCTGTATAGCTGGTATTGGGGAAACCATCTACCCTTGTCAGAAAGTTTACCCTTCTATCATTGCCGTGTAGCCATGTTTGCCTTGCTCCTGATCCCGGGAGCCTCTAAGTACAAGCAATACTTTGCCCTTCTAGGAACCTTTGGGGTAACAGCGGCTCTGACTTATCCACTATTTGATCCTTATCCGTTTCCACATGTGACCATCCTGTCCTTCTTTATCGGACATGTGGCACTTTTGGGAAATGCACTCTTATACTTGTTTAAAAACTATGAAGCTTCCCTGCTCAACTTCAAAAATGTGGCGGTGATTACCTTCACCTTGAACGCTTTGATATGGGTTGTTAATTTAGTTGTCAGTGGGGATTATGGTTTCTTAACGAGACCGCCACTTGTTGGAAATCACGGACAACTTTTGAATTACCTCATTGTTTCGAGCGTTATCGTGATAGCAATTTGCGTAACAGCAAAATTGCTAGAGATTTTTTTACAGCAAAAATCGCAAGAATTTATTCAAGAGAAGGTCTAAATAGACCTTCTTTTTTGATGGGTTATAAATATTATCGAATTGTTGACAAGAACATCAAAAACTTTTTCTAGAAGAAAAATTTTCTAATATTTTCTCAAAAAACATGTAGGAAATTTACGAAAAACTAAGCATGATTAGTTTTTTTGTGTTATAATATTCTTTGAATAGCTATGTCCAAACATAGTTATTAAATAGAAGTGAGAAACTTGGAAGATAGAGAGGATGCGATGCAATGACTAGAGATGGTTTTTTTACAGGCTTAGATATCGGAACTAGCTCCATTAAGGTGTTAGTTGCTGAGCATAGGGATGGCGAAGTAAATGTAATTGGTGTTAGTAATGCCAAAAGTAAAGGTGTAAAGGACGGAATTATTGTTGATATTGAAGCAGCTGCTTCAGCAATCAAATCTGCAATCACACAGGCAGAAGAGAAAGCAGGCATTTCTATCAAGTCTGTCAACGTTGGTCTTCCAGCAAATCTCTTGCAGGTCGAACCAACACAAGGAATGATTTCTGTAACATCAGATACAAAAGAAATCACAGATCAGGATGTTGAAGATGTTGTTAAGTCAGCTTTGACAAAGAGCATGACTCCTGATCGTGAAGTAATTACCTTTATTCCAGAAGAGTTCATCGTGGATGGTTTCCAAGGAATTCGTGACCCTCGTGGTATGATGGGGGTTCGCTTGGAAATGCGCGGTCTGCTTTACACAGGACCTCGTACGATTCTACACAATCTCCGCAAGACAGTTGAGTGTGTAGGTATCCAGGTTGATAATGTGATTATTTCACCTTTGGCAATTGTGAACTCAGTCCTCAATGAAGGCGAACGTGAATTTGGTGCGACTGTCATTGACATGGGTGGAGGTCAGACTACTGTAGCGACTATCCGCAACCAAGAATTGCAATTTACCAACATCTACCAAGAAGGTGGAGATTACGTTACAAAAGACATTTCTAAAGTCTTGAAAACATCTCAAAAGATTGCAGAAAGTTTGAAACTGAACTATGGTGAAGCTTATGTTCCACTAGCAAGTAATGAAACTTTCCAAGTTGAAGTAATTGGTGAAGTAGAGCCTGTTGAAGTGACAGAGAGCTACTTAGCAGAAATTATCTCAGCACGCATCAAACATATCTTTGACCAAATCAAACAAGAGTTGGAAAGAAGACACTTGTTAGATTTGCTAGGAGGTATCGTCCTTATCGGTGGAAATGCAATTTTGCCGGGAGTTGTTGAATTAGCCCAAGAAGTATTTGGTGTTCGAGTAAAACTCTATGTACCAAATCAGGTTGGAATTCGCAACCCTGCATTTGCTCACGTGATTAGTTTATCTGAGTTTGCTGGTAAATTGACCGAAGTCAATCTTCTTGCTCAAAAAGCAGTTAAAGGAGATGAATTCCTTCGTCAAAAACCAATCAACTTTGGTATTCCAAATCAACGTTTGAATCCTGTAGCGCAACCAAGTCCGGCACAAACAGCTCCAGCTGAAACTGTGCAGGAAACTCCAGTTGCTCCCAAGGAAGAATTCCAAGCAAGTTCTCAAAGTAAACCGAAGCTAATAGAACGTTTCCGTGGTTTAATCGGAAGCATGTTTGATGAATAAAAGAGGATAAGAAATTATGACATTTTCATTTGATACAGCAGCAGCTCAAGGCGCAGTTATTAAGGTAATTGGTGTCGGTGGTGGTGGTGGTAACGCTATCAACCGTATGGTTGACGAAGGTGTTGCTGGTGTAGAATTTATCGCAGCTAACACTGATGTACAAGCCCTTAGCAGTACGAAAGCAGAAACCGTTATCCAACTTGGTCCAAAATTGACTCGTGGATTGGGTGCTGGAGGTCGTCCAGAAGTTGGACGTAAAGCTGCAGAGGAGAGCGAAGAAGCTCTGACTGAAGCAATCAGCGGTGCAGACATGGTTTTCATCACTGCTGGTATGGGTGGTGGATCTGGTACAGGTGCTGCCCCTGTTATTGCACGTATCGCTAAAGATCTTGATGCTCTCACAGTTGGTGTCGTGACACGTCCTTTCGGATTTGAAGGAAGCAAACGTGGTCAGTACGCTGTAGAAGGAATCAATGAACTTCGCGAGCATGTTGATACTTTGTTGATTATATCTAACAACAACTTGCTTGAAATTGTTGACAAGAAAACACCGCTTCTTGAAGCTCTTAGTGAAGCAGATAACGTTCTTCGCCAAGGTGTTCAAGGAATTACTGACTTGATCACGAATCCAGGATTGATTAACCTTGACTTTGCTGATGTAAAAACTGTAATGGCAAACAAAGGGAATGCCCTTATGGGTATCGGTATCGGTAGTGGTGAAGAGCGCGTTGTTGAAGCGGCTCGTAAAGCGATTTACTCTCCACTTCTTGAAACAACTATTGATGGTGCAGAGGATGTGATTGTCAACGTTACTGGTGGTCTTGATTTGACTTTGATTGAAGCAGAAGAAGCTTCAGAAATTGTCAATCAAGCAGCTGGCAAAGGTGTAAACATCTGGCTTGGAACATCTATTGACGAAAGCATGAAGGATGAAATACGTGTGACTGTTGTAGCGACAGGTGTTCGTCAAGAACGACTAGAAAAAGTAGTCGGGTCTGCTACCAATCAACCAGTTGGTCGACCATCAACTAAAACTCCACAAGCACACACATTTGACCGTCAATTCGACTTGGAAGAGACAGCAGAACTGCCTAAATCAAGTCCGCGTCGCTTTGAAACTAACCAAGCATCTGCTTTTGGAGGTTGGAACTTACGCCGTGAGTCAATTGTTCGCCAAACAGCTCCCGTTGCTTCACCAGTTGAACGCTTTGAAACACCAGTTTCACAAGATGAGGATGAATTGGATACACCTCCATTCTTCAAAAATCGTTAATCAATGAATTTGAAAAAAAATACTGAATTAGTTTTTCAGCAAATTGCTGATGCTAGTCAAAAAGCCAACCGTAATCTAGATGCTGTTTCAGTAATCGCAGTGACAAAATATGTAGATGTACAAACAGCGGAAGCCTTGCTTCCGCTTGGTATCCATCATATCGGTGAAAATCGAGTTGATAAGTTTTTAGAAAAATATCAGGTCTTGAAAGATTACCCAGTCACTTGGCATTTAATAGGAACACTACAGAGACGGAAAGTAAAAGAAGTAATCCCATATGTGGATTACTTTCATGCTTTAGACTCCCTAAAGTTAGCACAGGAAATTCAAAAGAGAACAGTTCATGTTATCAAGTGTTTCTTGCAGGTTAATATTTCTGGGGAAGAAAGCAAGCATGGGTTTTCAAAAGGAGAATTGCTAGAACTTTTGCCAGAATTGGCTAAGTTAGATCAGATTGAGTATGTTGGTTTAATGACCATGGCTCCTTTTGAGGCAGACAGTGATGAATTGAAAGAAATTTTCAAGGATACGCAGGCTCTGCAAGCAGAAATTAGAGAAAAACAAATCCCTAATATGCCGATGACAGAGCTAAGCATGGGAATGAGTCGTGACTTTAAAGAAGCGATTCAGTTCGGCTCGACCTTTGTTCGAATCGGTACAGCATTTTTTAAATAGGAGAGAGCTATGTCTTTAAAAGATAGATTCGATAAATTTATAGATTATTTTACAGAAGATGGAGAAGACGTGACCAACTACCAAATTCAACAAGAGGAGACTGTTAGTCCAACCATCTCATCTTCTAAAGAATTACCAGCATCTGCTCAGCCGGGATCAGTAAAAGATACGAATATTACTCGCCTCCATGCTCGTCAACAAGAGTTGGCAAAGCAAAACCATCACTCAGATGAGAAAGTGACGATTGATGTTCGTTATCCAAGAAAGTATGAGGATGCAACTGAGATTGTTGATTTGTTAACTGGAAATGAAAGTATCTTGATTGATTTCCAATACATGACAGAAGTACAAGCGCGTCGCTGTCTTGATTACTTGGATGGAGCTCGTCACGTCTTGGCTGGAAATATGAAGAAAGTTGCGAGTACGATGTATCTATTGACGCCTGTCAACGTTATCGTGAATATTGAAGATATCAAACTTCCAGATGAATCACAAGGTGCCGAGTTTGGCTTTGATATTAAACGAAATAGAGCAAGATAATGATTTTCTTAATCCGTTTAATTCAGAATGCAGTTAGCATTTACTCCATCATTCTCGTTGCATTTGCTCTTCTTTCATGGTTTCCAAATGCCTATGAAAGTCAACTAGGTCGCTTAGTCATCAGACTTGCTCGTCCAGTTATCGAGCCACTTCGTAAGCTCAATTTACAATTTGCTGGTCTTGATTTTACGGTCTGGACCGCGCTGATTCTGATCCAGCTTCTTGGAAATATCTTAACACGACTAGTACTATTACTATGACAGTAAATCGAGCTATTTATCAGCATTTCTTCCAAGATGATATTCCTTTTATTGATAAGGGATTAGAGTGGATAAGGCGGGTAGAAGATACATATGTACCGGTGCTTACTCCTTTTATCAATCCCCATCAGGAACAGATTTTAAGGGTGCTTACTGGGACATATGGGCTGGGTTGCCAAAGTAGTGGTGATTTTCTTCTGACGGAGTCGGTTCGTGTTCTTCTCTATCCAGATTATTTTGAACCGGAAATATCAGACTTTGAAATGGCCTTGTTGGAAATTTGCTATCCGAGCAAGTTTGAACAGCTGAGCCATGGAAAAATATTGGGAACAATCATCAACCAGCTAGGAATTGACCGTAAATTATTTGGTGATATCTTGGTAGATGAAAAGAGAGCACAGATTTTTGTCAATCGTGATTTTATTTCTCTTTTTCAGGATGGGATAAGAAAGATTGGCAGACTTCCTGTATCGCTGGAGGAACGTCCTTTTACCGATAGGATTATATCTAAAATTGACTTTAGAGAACGAGAAATTTTAGTTTCGAGTTTTCGATTGGACGCCCTCTTATCAAGTGCCTTGAAATTATCTAGAAATCAAACCAGTCAACTGATTGAGAAAAAATCTGTCCAAGTAAACTATCATCTGATTGAAAAATCTGATTACCAGGTTGCCGTTGGCGATTTGATCAGTGTGAGAAAGTTTGGTCGTCTAAAAGTTGTCAAAGACAATGGACAGACAAAAAAAGACAAGATAAAATTAAGCATTCAATTATTATTAAGTAAGTGAGGAAAAGTATGCCAATTACATCGTTAGAAATTAAAGATAAAACCTTTGGTACAAGATTTAGAGGTTTTGACCCAGAAGAAGTAGATGAATTTCTTGATATCGTTGTTCGTGACTATGAAGATTTGGTTCGTAGTAATCACGACAAAGAGATACACATCAGGAGTTTGGAAGAACGTTTGTCTTACTTTGATGAGATGAAAGATTCCTTGAGTCAGTCAGTTTTGATTGCCCAAGATACTGCGGAGCGTGTCAAACAGGCTGCTCAAGAACGTTCGAACAATATTATTCAACAAGCTGAACAAGACGCTCAGCGTTTGCTAGAAGAAGCAAAATACAAGGCAAATGAAATTCTCCGTCAGGCAACAGATAATGCTAAGAAAGTGGCTGTTGAGACAGAAGAGTTGAAGAACAAGAGCCGTGTATTCCATCAACGCCTCAAGTCTACGATTGAAAGTCAGTTGGCTATTGTCGAGTCATCAGATTGGGAAGACATTCTTCGCCCAACAGCAACGTATCTTCAAACAAGCGATGAAGCCTTTAAAGAAGTGGTGGGTGAAGTTCTTGGTGAAACTATTCCTTCACAACCTGAGGAAGAGCCAATTGATATGACTCGTCAATTTACACCAGAAGAGGTTGCTTTGTTGCAAGCTCGTATCGAGGCTGGCAACAAAGAATTGGCTGAGTTTGAAGCTCAACAAAATCAACAAACAGATGAAAGTGAACAACATGAAGAGTCAGTTGACGTAGAAACTACTGCAGCAACTGAGGAAGATGCAAACAAAGAATCTGTTCTTATCCTATAAAAGTAAATGTGAGAACAAAATCTAACCAACTATATTTTCAGCGAGCGGGAGATGGTGTGAGCCCTGCAATCCCTAGTCGTTAGATTATCCTCTCAACGAATCCAGTCTGAAAACAGTAAGACTGGACGTCCCCCACGTTACGGGAAAAGAGGAAAAGAGACGCTGTCTTTTTTCGAACAAAGGTGGTACCACGATTTTCGTCCTTTTTGGAAGTCGTGGTTTTTAATTTGTTAATATTTATAAAGGAGATGCCATGAAACTCAAAGATACCCTTAACCTTGGGAAAACAGCTTTCCCAATGCGTGCAGGCCTTCCTACCAAAGAGCCGGTTTGGCAAAAGAAATGGGAAGATGCAAAACTTTATCAACGTCGTCAAGAATTGAACCAAGGAAAACCGCATTTCACCTTGCATGATGGTCCTCCATACGCGAACGGAAATATCCACGTTGGACACGCTATGAACAAGATTTCAAAAGATATCATTGTTCGTTCAAAATCTATGTCAGGTTTTTACGCACCATTTATTCCAGGCTGGGATACTCATGGTCTGCCAATCGAGCAAGTTTTGGCAAAACAAGGTGTCAAACGTAAAGAAATGGACTTGGTTGAGTACTTGAAACTCTGCCGTGAATACGCTCTTTCTCAAGTAGATAAACAACGCGAAGACTTCAAACGTTTGGGTGTTTCTGGTGACTGGGAAAATCCATATGTGACCTTGACTCCGGACTATGAAGCGGCTCAAATCCGTGTATTTGGTGAGATGGCTAATAAAGGTTATATCTACCGTGGTGCCAAGCCAGTTTACTGGTCTTGGTCATCTGAGTCTGCCCTTGCTGAAGCAGAGATTGAATACCATGACTTGGTTTCAACTTCCCTTTACTATGCCAACAAGGTCAAAGATGGTAAAGGTGTTCTAGATACAGATACTTACATCGTTGTCTGGACAACTACTCCATTTACTATCACAGCTTCTCGTGGTTTAACTGTCGGAGCGGATATTGATTACGTCTTGGTTCAACCTGCTGGTGAATCTCGTAAGTTTGTGGTTGCTGCAGAATTGTTGAATAGCTTGTCTGAGAAATTTGGTTGGGCGGATGTTCAAGTCTTGGCGACCTACCGTGGTCAAGAATTGAATAAAATCGTGACAGCTCACCCTTGGGATACAGCTGTAGATGAGTTGGTGATCCTTGGTGATCACGTTACCACTGACTCTGGTACTGGTATTGTCCATACAGCCCCTGGTTTTGGTGAGGACGACTACAATGTCGGTGTTGCTAACGGCTTGGAAGTGTTTGTCACTGTCAATGAACGCGGTATTATGATGGAAAATGCTGGCTCTGACTTTGAAGGCCAGTTCTACGACAAGGTTGTACCAACTGTTATTGAAAAACTTGGTAACCTCCTTCTAGCCCAAGAAGAAATTTCTCACTCATATCCATTTGACTGGCGTACGAAAAAACCAATCATTTGGCGTGCAGTTCCACAATGGTTTGCCTCTGTATCTAAATTCCGCCAAGAAATCTTGGACGAAATTGAAAAAGTGAAGTTCCACTCAGAATGGGGGAAAGTGCGTCTTTACAACATGATTCGTGACCGTGGCGACTGGGTTATTTCACGTCAACGTGCTTGGGGTGTTCCACTTCCAATCTTCTACGCAGAAGATGGTACAGCTATTATGGCAGCTGAAACGATTGAACACGTAGCTCAACTTTTTGAAGAACACGGTTCAAGCATTTGGTGGGAACGTGATGCCAAAGACCTCTTACCAGAAGGATTTACGCATCCAGGTTCACCAAATGGCGAGTTCAAAAAAGAAACAGATATCATGGACGTTTGGTTTGACTCAGGTTCATCATGGAATGGAGTTGTGGTAAACCGTCCTGAATTGACTTACCCAGCAGACCTTTACCTAGAAGGTTCAGACCAATACCGTGGTTGGTTTAACTCATCACTCATCACATCTGTTGCCAACCATGGCGTAGCACCTTACAAACAAATCTTGTCACAAGGTTTTGCTCTTGACGGGAAAGGTGAGAAGATGTCTAAATCTCTTGGTAATACTATTGCTCCAAGTGATGTTGAAAAACAATTTGGTGCGGAAATCTTGCGTCTCTGGGTAACAAGTGTTGACTCAAGCAACGACGTACGTATCTCTATGGATATCTTGAGCCAAGTCTCTGAAACTTACCGTAAGATTCGTAATACTCTTCGTTTCTTGATTGCCAATACATCTGACTTTAACCCATCTCAAGACGCAGTAGCTTACGATGAGCTTCGTTCAGTTGATAAGTACATGACGATTCGCTTTAACCAGCTTGTTAAGACCATTCGTGATGCTTACGCAAACTTTGAATTCTTGACAATCTACAAGGCCTTGGTAAACTTTATCAACGTTGACTTGTCAGCCTTCTACCTTGATTTTGCCAAAGATGTTGTTTATATCGAAGGTGCCAAATCATTGGAACGCCGTCAAATGCAGACTGTTTTCTATGACATTCTTGTGAAAATCACCAAACTCTTGACACCAATCCTTCCTCACACAGCAGAGGAAATCTGGTCATATCTTGAGTTTGAAGCAGAAGACTTCGTCCAATTGTCAGAATTACCAGAAGCGGAAACTTTTGCTAATCAAGAGGAAATCTTGGATACATGGGCTGCCTTCATGGACTTCCGTGGACAAGCTCAAAAAGCCTTGGAAGAGGCTCGTAATGCAAAATTAATCGGTAAATCACTTGAAGCTCACTTGACAGTTTATCCAAACGAAGTTGTGAAAGCTCTACTCGAAGCAGTAAACAGCAATGTAGCTCAACTTTTGATCGTGTCAGACTTGACCATCGCAGAAGGACCAGCTCCAGAAGCTACCGTTAGCTTCGAAGATGTAGCCTTCACTGTTGAACGTGCTGCAGGTAAAGTATGTGACCGTTGCCGTCGTATCGACCCAACAACAGCAGAACGCAGCTACAACGCAGTCATCTGTGACCACTGTGCAAGCATCGTAGAAGAAAACTTTGCGGATGCAGTCGCAGAAGGATTTGAAGAGAAATAAGTTATGTAACCACAAGGATTTTCTTGTGGTTTTTCTATATTTATAAATGAGAAGAAAAGCAGTTCAAAAGAATTAAAGAATGCTGGTATTATTTTGGGACAAGTTAGAGAATTTATAGTATAATGACGGTTGTAGATTAAATAGATCAGAATAGATATAGAAGTATTTTTGTTTCTTGTAAGTTTATCTGAGCGAGGAGGCAAAATGCTTCTTCTATTTTGAAATGGATAAAACAATAGAGAGGATATAGAATGAAAAAGTTTTTTGGAGAGAAGCAACATCGTTTTTCCTTACGAAAGTTAGCGATTGGTCTTGTGTCTGCTTCTATCTCGAGCTTATTTTTTGTGTCCATTGCAAGCAGTGGGAGCGTATTTGCTCAAGAAAGTGTAGCTGTTCACTACAAATATATGACGGATACGGAGCTGAGTGGGCAAGAAAAAGACTTGATTGTAAAGGATATTCCTAAAGTGGCTGAAGATAGTGAGAGCACTTACTATCTAGTCTACCGTATGGATGAGAAAGCCCAACTAGGTCAGTTGCCTAATACCGGTGAGCACAGTAATCTGGTTACCGTCCTCACTGGTGGAGCCCTCGCTTCGGTTGGACTCCTTATTTTTGCTATTTCGAGAAATAAAGGCAAAAAGAAAGCACTGTTGAAAGTTGTTTTGATAACAGGAATGGGGAGTGGCTTGCTTTCTTCGGTTCAGGCTATTGAAAATCAACTCTTACTCCAATACAATCAAGAATATCAATTATCACAAGGAGATAGTCTGCCTCTGCCACGAGTTCTGTCAGGTTATACCTATTTAGGCTATATTAAGCAAGACAAGAACGGCATTTTTCAAGAAATTACTACTAGAGGTCAGAAACTAGACGACACGGTTCACTCTCATCTCCAGAACAAGGAGGCTGGTCAAAATATACTAGATAATCAGAAAGAACCGTCTCAAATCCGTCCAGTAGAGCAATTAATTCCTTCTCGAGATTTGTCCAATCAAAAACCGTCAGGTCTTGCTAGTGTGAATCCTCAGGATGAAGTCTTAGATGGTCGCGTGAACAAACCAGAGCTCTTATACAAAGATCAAGAGATTGAAACCAAACTAGACTTTGCTGAAGTGGTTCAAGAAAATCCAGAACTAGCAGAGGGAACCATCCATGTCAAACAAGAAGGTCGTGCTGGGAAGAAGATTGAACTTGTTCGCATTTTCACTGTTGATAAGCAAGAAATTGCTCGAGAGATTCTCTCAACTAAAGTAGAAGAAGCCTTGCCACGTGTAGTAGAAAAGGGAACAAAGAAAGCAGTCGCTTCGAGTGAAACACCATTCTCTGCAAGAAAAGGAGAGCCAGAGTCTCAGGCTTCCTTGCCAGAATATAGAGGTGAGCAATCGGGAGCTATTGTAGCCCCAGAGACAGCCGAAAAACCAGAATATAGAGGAACTCAATCAGGTGCTATTGTCGAACCTGAGCAAGTTGCCCCACAGCCAGAGTACAAAGGGATTCAATCTGGTGCCATTGTTGAACCAGAAAAGCATGAACCAGAGGTTGGAGGTGCCCAGTCAGGTGCTTTGGTAGAACCAGAAACAACTGAAAAACCAGCCTATACAGGCAGTCAATCTGGAGCAATTGTCGAACCAGCAACGGCTGAGAAGCCAACCTATACAGGCACCCAATCGGGAGCAATAGTTGAACCCGAACAAGTTGCCCCTCTTCCAGAATATACTGGCAATATCGAGAAAGTAGAACCGGAAACCCCATCTGAAAAACCACAAGAAAAAGATCCAGAAAAAACACTTGAATTAAGAAATGTTTCGGATCTGGAGTTGTATAGTCAGACCGATGGTACTTACAAACAACATATTTCTTTGGATAGTGTTCCAAGTAATTCAGAAACTTACTTTGTAAAGGTTAAATCTTCGTCATTTAAAGATGTCTATTTACCAGTTGCTTCAATAACTGAGGAAATAAAAAATGGTCAGACAGTTTATAAAATTACAGCCAAAGCTGAGAGACTGCAGCAAGAGCAGGACAATAAATATGTTGACAATTTCAGCTTCTATCTTTCTAAGAAGGCTACAGAGGAAACGACAAACTTTACTTCCTTTAGTAATCTAGTTGAAGCTATAAATCGGAATCCTGCTGGAACTTATCATCTAGCAGCTAGCTTAAACGCCAACGAAGTAGAATTAGGGCAAGATGATAGATCTTATATAAAGCAAACATTTACAGGTCAATTAATCGGTGAAAAAGATGGCAAGCAGTATGCTATTTACAACTTGAAAAAGCCTCTGTTTGAAACCTTGAGTGGCGCCACAGTAGAAAAATTGAGTCTGAAAAATGTCTCTATTTCAGGGAAAGATGATATCGGTTCACTGGCTTATAAAGCCCAGAATGGCACAAAGATTAAACAAGTTCACGTCGATGGTGTTCTAGCAGGTGAACGTGGTATCGGTGGTTTGCTGGCTAAGGCTGATCAATCAAGCATCACAGAGAGCAGTTTCAAGGGAAGAATTATCAACACTTATGAAACGACAGCTGCCTACAATATCGGTGGTTTGGTCGGTCATTTGACAGGAAACAGGGCTTTGCTGACGAAGTCAAAAGCGACAGTAGCCATTTCATCCAACACAAATAGTTCAGATCAGACTGTGGGTGGTCTTGCAGGTCTAGTAGATCAGGATGCACAAATCCATGATAGTTATGCTGAGGGTGACATTAACAATGTCAAGCACTTTGGTAGAGTCGCGGGAGTAGCAGGCAATTTGTGGGATCGAACTTCTGGAGATGAAAAGCATGCTGGAAGCTTGACCAATGTTCTCAGCGATGTCAATGTAACCAACGGAAATGCTATTACCGGTTACCACTATAATGGAATGAAGGTGAAGGACACATTCAGCAGTAAGGCGAACAGAGTCTACAATGTAACCTTGGTCAAGGATGAGGTCGTCAGCAAGGAATCCTTTGAAGAAAGAGGAACAATGCTAGATGCTTCCCAAATCGAAAGCAAAAAAGCAGCCATCAATCCTCTCACTCTACCAACAGTGGAATCCCTCTCAACAAGTGGCAAAAAAGACAGTGATTTTTCTAAGGTGGCTCATTATCAAGCTAAGCGCGACTTGGTTTATAAGAACATTGAAAAATTGCTACCTTTCTACAACAAGGCAACCATCGTCAAATACGGAAACTTGGTCAATAAGAACAGTCTTTTATATCAAAAAGAACTCTTGTCAGCAGTCATGATGAAGGATAACCAAGTCATCACAGACATTGTTTCTAACAAACAGACTGCAAACAAACTCTTACTTCACTACAAGGATCATTCATCTGAGAAGCTTGATCTCAAGTACCAAGCTGATTTTGCCAAATTAGCAGAATATAGTCTAGGAAATACGGGGCTTCTCTATACGCCAAACCAATTCTTGTATGGCCAAAGCCCTATCATCAAGCAAGTCTTACCTGACTTACAAAAGGTTGACTACCATTCAGAAGCCATCAGAAAGACACTCGGTATTTCTCCAAACGTCAAGCAAACGGAGCTCTATCTAGAAGACCAGTTCGCCAAAACCAAGGAACATTTGGAAGATAGTTTGAAAAAACTCTTGTCAGCGGATGCTGGACTGGCTGGTGACAACCAAGTTACCAAGGGCTATCTTGTAGATAAAATCAAGCGCAATAAGGAAGCCTTGCTACTTGGCTTGACCTATCTGGAACGTTGGTATAACTTCAGCTATGGTCAGGTGAATGTCAAAGACCTGGTTATGTATCGTTCAGACTTCTTTGGTAAGGGAAATGCTTCGCCACTAGATACTCTAATCGAGTTAGGTAAATCTGGCTTTAACAATCTTCTAGCTAAGAATAATGTCGATACTTATGGTATCAGTCTTGCCAACAATCATGGAACGACAGATTTGTTTAGTACGCTAGAACATTACCGAAAAGTCTTTCTACCAGAGAAAAGCAACAATGACTGGTTTAAATCAGAGACTAAGGCTTACATCGTTGAAGAAAAATCTAATATTAAAGAAGTCAAAACTAAGCAGGGACTAGCTGGCACCAAGTATTCTATCGGTGTTTATGATCGCATCACGAGTGCCACATGGAAATACCGCAATATGCTCTTGCCTCTCCTAACCTTGCCAGAAAGATCAGTCTTTGTCATCTCGACCATGTCTAGTCTAGGATTTGGAGCCTATGATCGCTACCGCAATAGTGACCATAAAGCAGGCAAGAATCTCAATGACTTTGTTGAAGAAAATACGCGTGAAACAGCCAAACGCCAGCGAGATCACTACGATTATTGGTATCGCATTTTAGATGAACAATCACGTGAAAAACTCTATCGTACAATTCTCCTTTATGATGCTTATAAGTTTGGTGATGATACAACCTCTGGAAAAGCTACAGTGGAGGCTAAGTTTGATAGTTCCAATCCAGCCATGAAGAACTTCTTTGGTCCAGTTGGCAATAAGGTAGTACACAACCAGCATGGAGCCTACGCAACAGGGGATGGCGTCTACTACATGTCTTACCGTATGCTAGACAAGGATGGAGCCATTACATATACCCATGAGATGACCCATGATTCAGATCAGGATATTTACCTTGGTGGCTATGGTCGAAGAAGTGGCTTGGGACCAGAGTTCTTCGCAAAAGGCTTATTGCAAGCCCCTGACCAACCAAGTGACGCAACCATTACCATCAATTCTATCTTGAAACACTCAGAATCAGATAGTACAGAGGACACCCGTCTGCAAGTCTTGGATCCGACAGAGAGATTCCAAAACGCAACAGATCTTCAGAACTATGTCCATAACATGTTTGACCTTATTTACATGCTGGAATACCTCGAAGGGCAATCAATCGTTAAGAAACTAAATGTTTACCAGAAAATGGCGGCTCTCAGAAAAATTGAGAACAAGTATGTGAAAGATCCAGCAGATGGAAATGAGGTCTATGCCACTAACGTAGTCAAAGAATTGACAGAAGAAGAGGCCCGAAACCTAAATAGTTTTGATAGTTTGATTGACCATAACATCTTATCTGCTCGCGAGTACCAATCTGGTGACTATGAACGAAATGGCTACTATACGATTAAACTCTTTGCCCCAATCTTTTCAGCTCTCAGCAGTGAGAAAGGCACGCCAGGGGACCTTATGGGACGTCGGATCGCTTACGAACTTTTGGCTGCCAAAGGCTTTAAGGATGGAATGGTACCTTATATCTCCAACCAATACGAAGAAATTGCCAAACAAAAAGGTAAAACTATCAATCTCTATGGTAAAGAACGCGGATTGGTGACAGATGAACTTGTATTGGACAAGGTATTTGAAGGGAAGTATTCTTCTTGGGCTGCCTTTAAGAAAGCCATGTATAAAGAGCGTGTGGATCAGTTTGAACATTTGAATAAAGTTACTTTTAAAGATCCGACGCAATCATGGATGAGCAATGCCACCAAGACCATTCAAAGAGTAAAAGAATTGCAAGAACTGATGGATCAAGCTGTTTTGAAGGATGCTGAAGGTCCTCGTTGGAGTGACTATAAGCCAGAGATTGACAGTGCCGTTCATAAGTTGAAGAGAGCAATCTTTAAGGCCTATCTTGACCAAACAAACGATTTCAGAACCTCTATTTTTGCAAATAAAAAGTAATGAATTATAGAAGTTCCTAGGCAGGATGAGAGCAATTTGCTTTCTGACTCGTAGGACTTGTCGATTTTAACTAGCTTTTTTGTGAAAAATTGTGTAAAATAGAATAGATAAACGAGGGGAAACCTCGGAAAATTTAAAGGAGAATCCATCTAATGGTAAAATTGGTTTTTGCTCGCCATGGTGAGTCTGAATGGAACAAAGCTAACCTTTTCACTGGTTGGGCTGATGTTGACTTGTCTGAAAAAGGGACACAACAAGCGATTGACGCTGGTAAATTGATCAAAGAAGCTGGTATCGAATTTGACCAAGCTTACACTTCAGTATTGAAACGTGCAATCAAAACAACAAACTTGGCTCTTGAAGCTGCTGACCAATTGTGGGTTCCAGTTGAAAAATCATGGCGCTTGAACGAACGTCACTACGGTGGTTTGACTGGTAAAAACAAAGCTGAAGCTGCTGAACAATTTGGTGATGAGCAAGTTCACATCTGGCGTCGTTCATACGATGTATTGCCTCCAAACATGGACCGTGATGATGAGCACTCAGCTCACACCGACCGTCGTTACGCTTCACTTGACGACTCAGTTATCCCAGATGCTGAAAACTTGAAAGTGACTTTGGAACGTGCCCTTCCATTCTGGGAAGATAAAATCGCTCCAGCACTTAAAGATGGTAAAAACGTATTCGTAGGAGCTCACGGTAACTCAATCCGTGCCCTTGTAAAACACATCAAACACTTGTCAGATGATGAGATTATGGGTGTAGAAATCCCTAACTTCCCACCATTGGTATTCGAATTCGACGAAAAATTGAACGTAGTTTCTGAATACTATCTTGGAAAATAATCTATAAACAGAAAGCCTAGGATTCCTAGGCTTTTTTGTATCTAAGTTTAAAAAAGACGATTTAGCAAATTGAAAAAGTATGAAATGAGAGGATATAGCTTATGATGTAGTGGGTTGTATGATTTAATCTTCTTTTGATTCGTAGCGCCAGTATTCGTAGTTATAGGTTGATAAAATTATATCCGTGATTTCTTCCGATTCTTCTTGAGCTCCCCCAGCAATCCAAAGAGAAATAATCCCTTCAATACTTGATAAGAAGATTTCCAAAGCATATTTGTGAGGAATTTGGAAGTTTTCTGATAAGAAATGATGAGTCGTTTCTTTTTGATTTTCACTTAGAATAATGTTACTCAGAAATTCACGAATTGCATCACGAAAGTCTATGTAATGACTTTGGGACAAGGCGTTGATAAGGCGTTTGTTAGAACGTAATATATAAAAGTTCGCTAACATAAATTTTCTAGGCGATTCTCTTTCTTTTTCTAAAAAAATGTAGAGCTGGGAAATGATCTCACTTCTAAAACTCTCATTCATTTGATATTTGTCTTCATAGTGTAGATAGAAAGTTCCCCTATTAATTCCTGCCCGTTTGCAAAGCTTACTAATTGATATATTTTCAAATTTCTCCTCTGATAGCAACTGAATCAAAGCTTCTTTGATGTCTTCCTTAGTAGTAGTTTTTCGTTTCTGAACCATTTCTCTTCCTTTTTCTTAAATCAACACTTTGTTGATTTTTGATTATTGCTTTTTGACTTAGTCAATTATATAATAGTAGTGATTTAGAATCAACACCTTGTTGATTTAAGAAAACGAGCTTTGAAAAGGAGATAAATGATATGGCTTATATTGAAATGAAACACAGCTACAAGTGTTACCAGGTTGGGGATACGGAGATTGTGGCTAATCGTGATGTGAATTTTGAAATTGAAAAGGGGGAGCTGGTTATTATCCTTGGCGCTTCAGGTGCTGGAAAATCAACCGTTCTCAATCTCCTAGGAGGTATGGATACCAATGATGAGGGGGAGATTTGGATTGATGGTGCCAATATTGCTAACTACACTTCACACCAACGAACAAATTATCGTCGTGAAGATGTAGGATTTGTTTTTCAATTTTACAATCTGGTCTCTAATCTGACAGCCAAGGAAAACGTGGAGTTGGCCTCAGAAATCGTAGCGGATGCCCTAGATCCAGAGCAAGTGCTCAAAGATGTAGGGCTAGGTCATCGCCTGAATAACTTTCCAGCACAGCTTTCTGGAGGGGAGCAACAGCGAGTTTCCATCGCACGGGCAGTAGCCAAAAATCCTAAAATCCTCCTTTGTGATGAACCGACAGGTGCCTTGGATTATCAGACGGGGAAGCAAGTCTTGAAGATTCTCCAAGACATGTCTCGTCAAAAAGGAGCGACGGTGATTATCGTGACCCACAATGGCGCGCTAGCTCCTATTGCAGATCGTGTGATTCATATGCGTGATGCTACGGTTAAGAGCATGACGATCAATGAGCATCCGCAGGATATTGATACATTGGAGTATTAGCATGAAAAAAACATATCGGAAAGACTTACTCCAGTCGGTAACTGCTTCTAAGGGGCGTTTTGTTTCTATCTTGACCTTGATGATGCTGGGTTCCCTGGCCCTAGTAGGTCTTAAAGTAGCCAGTCCAAATATGGAACGTACGGCAGGGGATTATCTCCGTAAAGCCAATACCCTGGCTCTGGCAGTGATTGCTGATTATGGCTTGGATAAAGAGGACCAAGACGAACTAAAGACTCTTCAAGGAGCAAGTGTTGAGTTTGGCTATATGGCAGATCTAACCGTTGAAAATAGTGAAGAAGCGGTTCGACTTTCTTCCAAACCAGAGAGCATTTCAACCTTCCAAGTGACGGAAGGTCGACTGCCAGAAGCTAATGAGGAAATTGCCTTGGCTGATTTCTGGAAAGACCGCTATCAGATTGGGCAGACCATTACCTTTACTAAGAAAGAAGAAAAGTCCGTCCTAAAATCCCAAACTTTCACAATTACTGGATTTGTTCAGTCGGGTGAAATTCTTTCTAAAGAAGATTTAGGAAGTGCTAGTAGTGGAAATGGAACTTTGGCTGGTTATGGAGTGATTTTACCCAGTCAGTTTGATACAGAAGTCTACAGTATTGCGCGTGTGAGCTATGATGATTTAAAAAATCTGGATGCTTTTTCATCAGATTATAAGAGAAAACGAACCCAACACCAGGAAGAATTGCAAGACTTACTTGCCGATAATGGTCAAAAAAGATTGGCAAGTATCAAAGCAAATGGGCAAAAGAGCTTGGAAGATGGAAAAGAGCAGCTTCAAACAGCTGAAAGTAAGCTTCAAAAAGGAAAGAGTCAGTTAGAACAGGCTGAAAGTCGATTGAAAATCCAAGAAGAACAAGTGACCGCTTTGCCTGAGCCTCAAAAGAGTCAAATCAAGGAGCAATTGACAAAAGCTAAGGAGGAATTGGCTACAGAAAAAGAAAAACTGGCTCAGACAGAGAGTAATCTAGCCAAGGAAAAAGAGCAGCTTGAACAGCGTCAGAAAGAGCTTGATGAACTGGTAGAGCCGAAATACCACGTATACAATCGCCAAACCATGCCAGGTGGTCAAGGCTACCTCATGTACAGCAATGCATCTTCAAGCATTCGTTCAGTCGGGAATATCTTCCCAGTGGTGCTTTATATGGTCGCTGCAATGGTGACCTTTACAACAATGACTCGCTTTGTGGATGAAGAACGTACCAATGCCGGTATTTTCAAGGCCCTAGGTTACCGGAATCAAGATATAATTGCCAAGTTTGTCCTCTATGGTTTTCTTGCAGGAACTGTAGGAACCATTTTAGGAACGCTTCTAGGACATTATCTTCTTGCAGGAGTGATTTCAGATGTTATAACTGCTGGGATGGTCGTTGGGAAAAGTCAGGAGTATTTCTACTGGTCTTATAGCCTCCTTGCCCTAGCCTTGAGTTGGGTATCCAGTGTCTTGCCGGCTTACTTGGTTGCACGAAGGGAACTACACGATGAAGCAGCCCAACTCTTACTTCCCAAACTTCCCGTTAAAGGATCAAAGATTTTGCTGGAGCGCTTGAGCTTTATTTGGAGTCGTCTGAGCTTCACTCATAAGGTCACGGCGCGAAATATTTTCCGATATAAGCAACGGATGTTGATGACCATTTTTGGAGTTGCCGGCTCGGTGGCTCTCTTATTTGCAGGTCTTGGCATTCAGTCTTCTGTAGGACGAGTCTCTGAGCGTCAATTTGAACAAATCCAGCAATACCAGATGATTGTAGCAGAAAAAAGCAGTGCCAGTGAGCAAGAAAAAGCAGATCTAGAAAATGCCTTGCAAGCTGAATCTATCCATGCTTCTCAAAAGATTTACTCAAAATCCATTGAAAAAGATTTTAAAGGAAAAGCAGGACTTCAAACCATCACCATGATGGTTACTAGTGGAGAAGACTTCAAGCCTTTTATCACATTAGAGGAAAATGGGCGAGAGGTGCAAGTCACTGATGGAGCGGTCGTGAGTCAAAAATTAGCCCAACTAGTAGGTGTTAGGGTTGGGGATAAGCTGGAGCTTGATGGGAAGGAAATCAAGGTCGCGGCTATTTCTGAAAACTATGTTGGACACTTTGTTTATCTCAACAGAGCGACTTACGAACAAGTCTACGGCACTAGTCCACAAGACAATACCTACCTAGTAAAATTAAAAGATCCAACACCTTCCAATATCGAGAAAGAAGCGGCTAGATTCATGGGAAAAGCTGCTGTTTCTGGGGTCGTCCAAAATGCGACAGCCATCCATCTCTTTGAATCCGTGGCTAGTTCGCTCAATAAAACCATGGCCATCCTTGTCCTTGTTTCCGTTTTACTAGCCATTGTCATTCTCTACAATCTCACCAATATCAATGTAGCAGAACGTATCCGTGAACTTTCCACTATCAAGGTTCTCGGTTTCCACAATAAAGAAGTGACCCTCTATATCTACCGCGAGACCATAGTGTTATCCCTTGTGGGGATTGTTCTAGGTTTGGTAGCAGGCTACTATTTACATCAATTTTTGATACAAATGATTTCACCTGCCACCATACTTTTTTATCCACGAGTCAGCTGGGAAGTCTATGCTCTTCCAATCGTCGCAGTGACTGTAATCTTAGCCTTACTGGGCCTCTTTGTCAATCACCACTTAAGAAAAGTGGATATGCTCGAAGCCCTGAAATCAGTAGAGTAAGTCAAGTTTTTAAACAGTAAATCAGTTGACAAAGTCCCTGCTTCTTGGTAGAATAAGAACTGTCGTAAAGACAAATAACTTCTTCTTGGTTGCAGGCATGCCAACCTGTCACTCGGATGAAGCCAAATAAAAAGGAGAAACATCATGGCAATCTCAAAAGAGAAAAAAAATGAAATCATTGCGCAATATGCACGTCACGAAGGTGATACAGGTTCAGTAGAGGTTCAAGTTGCTGTCCTTACTTGGGAAATCAACCACCTTAACGAACACATCAAACAACACAAAAAAGACCACGCTACATACCGTGGATTGATGAAGAAAATCGGTCGCCGTCGTAACTTGCTTGCATACTTGCGTAAAAACGATGTTAACCGTTACCGTGAGTTGATCAACTCTCTAGGACTTCGTCGCTAATCTGCCTTATTTTCCACTTACATTGCGTTGTCACCTTACCTCGATATACTCAAGTATAATCTTCGGTTACGGTTCCTAGCACTGTAAGGTAAAATAAACCAGATCTTCTCCCTTCGGGGAGATTTTTTTGTTTCACTGAAAGTTTCGTACAACCTTTGCCTCGTCGCCTAGTCTATAAACGGTTTATCCAGCAGGAATCATGATGCTAAGGGCGTAAGAAATCCGTATGAAAATAGGGAAAGGACATAGTGTTCGATGAGTGCAAGGAGTTTCATCTTTTTCACTAGGATTTTATCCCAATCTCAAATCAGCTCTCTAATTTTAGAGGGCTTTTTATGTTGTCACTTTACCTCGATATACTCAAATATAATCTTCGGTTACAGTTTCTAGCACTGTAAGGTAAAATAAACCAGATCTTCTCCCTTCGGGGAGATTTTTTTGTTTCACTGAAAGTTTCGTACAACCTTTGCCTCGTCGCCTAGTCTATAAACGGTTTATCCAGCAGGAATCATGATGCTAAGGGCGTAAGAAATCCGTATGAAAATAGGGAAAGGACATAGTGTTCGATGAGTGCAAGGAGTTTCATCTTTTTCACTAGGATTTTAGCCTGGGTTCAAATCAGCTCTCTGACTTCAGAGGGCTTTTTCATTGAGGTTTTATCGGTTACAATTTTGGAGACTACAAAAACCTCAAATGGTATCAGCTAATTACACCATAAAGGTGCGCAGCTACTCGGCTTGAAAAGCCGAGTAGCTGTATGCAACCCCCCTCGGAGAGCCCACACTTTACGAAGTAAAGTATAATATGTTATACTTTACATGGAAGTAGTCACCGAATTCCAGTTAGAAATTACTTTGTAACTACGTTTTGAGGAGGAGTAAAATGCTTTCCTATGTTCGAAATTACCCACTAGCGATAGCTAAATTAATGTGTCTGTGCTCTCCTAAAATCTGCTGATTTATTACTGACTAATACAGGAGGGTTTTTTATGGGACAGACAATCATATCTGCTATTGGTGTTTATATTTCCACCAGTATCGATTATTTAATTATTTTATTTATTTTATTTGCACAGCTATCACAGAATAAACAAAAATGGCATATTTATGCGGGGCAATATCTAGGCACAGGCTTACTTGTAGGGGTGAGTTTAGTTGCTGCTTATGTCGTTAATTTCGTGCCTGAAGAATGGATGGTTGGATTGCTTGGTTTAATCCCTATCTATTTAGGGATTCGCTTTGCAATTATTGGAGAAGGTGAGGAAGAAGAGGAAGAAGAGGAAGAAATTATTGAAAGATTAGAACAAAGCAAGGCAAATCAACTGTTTTGGACAGTTACATTGCTGACAATTGCGTCTGGCGGAGATAATTTAGGTATCTATATACCTTATTTTGCTTCATTAGATTGGTCACAGACCCTCGTGGCCTTGCTTGTGTTTGTAATCGGCATAATTATCTTATGCGAGATTAGTCGGGTGTTATCCTCTATTCCCTTAATATTCGAGACAATTGAAAAATACGAGCGAATCATTGTGCCCTTAGTATTCATTCTACTTGGACTATACATCATGTATGAAAATGGCACGATAGAGACTTTTCTGACCGTGTAGATTTTTTTGTTTCACTAGGATTTTATCCCAATCTCAAATCAGCTCTCTAATTTTAGAGGGCTTTTTATGTTGTCACTTTACCTCGATATACTCAAGTATAATCTTCGGTTACGATTATTAGCACTGTATGGAAAAAACCAACCATAATTTTTCTGATTTTAATTGTATTTTTTCCATAGCTTGTTACACAGTTGAAAATATGGTATATTTTTTATGAGAATTTTCTGAATTTTTAAGATTCTATCAAAGGAGGTTTGCATGCTTTCCAAATTTTCTGGAAGCCGATAAGACCAGCAATTTGTGTTACTTTTAGTTATTTTGCTAGGTATTTTAGGGATTTCTCTCTTTCTAGCAGTTTCTATAGGATCCGTTGCGATTAATCTAGGAGATACCTATCGGATTATTTTGAGCAGGTTGGGATTTCCTCTGGAGATAGGAGAGGTTTCCAAGTCTACTCTTGCCATTGTATGGAACATGAGATTCCCTCGAGTATTGTTAGGTCTGATAGTAGGAGCAGGTCTCTCTATGTGTGGTAGCGTGATGCAGTCTACAGTGAACAACCCCATCGCAGAGCCTTATGTCTTAGGAATATCCGCGGGTGCAACTCTAGGTGCAACCTTGAGCATCATTCTTGGTTTAAAAGTGATGATTAGCCTTGGAGCTTTTCTTGGAGCTATTTTGGCAACAATTGCTGTCCTCATCATTGCCTCTATGCAGGGAAGGATGACGACTTCTAGTCTAATCTTATCGGGAACGGTAGTCAACGCTCTTTTTCTAGCTTTTTCCAACTTTATTATCTCAGTCGGCGCTAATGCGGACAGTGTGATGACCATTAAGTTTTGGACCATGGGTTCGCTTGCAGGGACTACCTGGTCTGACTTATTCTTACCAACTATAGTAGTAGGAATAGCCTTTCTATTTTTCTCTACTCAGTATCGTGTTTTCAATGCGATGATGATGGGAGATGAGGCTGTTTTAATTTTGGGAATTCCCTTACGCTTTTATTGGTATCTTTATGTGACCATGGTGGCTGTGCTAACAGCAGTCTTAGTGGCAACCTGTGGGATTATTGGATTTGTCGGTCTGATTACTCCACATTTAGCTCGAGGGTTAGTAGGAACGAATTACAAGAGACTTTTTCCTGTTGTAACCTTGCTGGGTGCCCTCTTTGTCATCTGGGCAGACGTACTCTCTCGTATCATCATTCCAAACGCAGAGCTTCCTATTGGTATTTTCACAGCCTTGGTAGGTGTTCTCTTCTTTATTATTTACATTGTTGGAGGTAGGAGAAGGGAGGTGAGGGTCTGATATGGACTTGATTTGTCAGGATATCCATTTTGGACTAGGAGAGAAAAAATCCTCAAAGGAGTCTCTCTTAAGGTTGAGGGGCATCAATTTCACACGATACTAGGACCAAATGGAAGTGGAAAAACCAGTCTACTTAAACTCCTCTATCGTCAGGAAAAGGCGGACAAAGTCTTGATAAGCCTAGATGGAAAGCCTCTGGAACAATGGACGCTCAAAGAAACAGCCAAGCAAATGGCAGTTGTGACCCAGTTTAACCAATTGCAGTTTGATTGTACAGTTGAAGAAATCGTCTTGCTGGGAAGAACTCCCCACCTCTCTTTTTTACAGAAGGAAAGGGAAAGGGATTATGCCCTCGTTCAAGATGCTCTCGTCAAGGTGGATATGCTTGAGAAGAAAACTCGTCTCTATTCGTCTCTGTCAGGGGGAGAGAAACAGCGAGTCTTACTAGCCCGCGCCTTGGCGCAAGAACCGACTCTCTTGCTCCTTGACGAACCAACCAATCACTTGGGTATCAAGTATCAGCTAGACTTGTTGGCTATTGTGAAAAATCTCAAGGTCAATGTTCTAGCTGTCCTACATGATATTCAACTTGCTTGTCTCTATTCGGATTATCTCTATCTGATGAAAGAGGGAGAAATCCTTTAGCAAGGGACTCCAAAGGAGACCATCACCCCTGAGTCATTGCAAACTGTATACGAAGTTCAAAGTCAAGTGACTTGGACCGAGGACCAGCAAGCCATGATTCACTATTTATAAGAATGAAAAGGAAAACAAGATGAAAAAAACACTAAGCATTTTACTCATAACAGTAGCTACCCTAACCATGGCAGCTTGTGGCAATACTACTACAGAAAAAGCTACCACACAATCTAGCACAGAAACAAGTCAAAAGGCGAGCACAGAGACGACTTATCCACTAACGGTCAAAACCTATGACGCCAAAGGGAATGAAGTCGAACAAGTCTTTGACAAGGCACCTGAAAAAGTTATCACCAACAATGTTTCAACCACTGAAATCTTATTGGAGTTAGGCTTGAAGGATAAAATTGCTGGCATGCTTAACCCTGATAATGCTGTGACGGACAAATACAAGGACGCGAGTGCGACGATTCCTCAAATTGGGGATAAAAAAACAGTCCTTTCTTATGAGCCAGACGCTGTGATAGGGCGAAACATGATGTTTTCTGAAAAATCCTTGGGGACAGTTAGCACTTGGAATGAAAACAAAATCCCAGTCTATACGCAAAAAGCTTCTCTCTCAACGATTCAGCAAGATTTGGGAAATATTGTAGAAGACGTTAAAAATCTTGGAATGATTTTCAATGTTCAGGACAAGGCTAATGAATACGCAGCCCAATTACAAGCTAAAATTGACGCTGTTAAGAAAGCAAATCCAACAAGCCAAGGTGAAAAGAAAAAAGTTTTGATTATGGTTGCTTATAATAACGAAACCTTCGGTGCTTACAAGTCTGCTTTGTAAGAAAGCTTGTTGAATCAACTTGGTTATGCCAACGTTGCAACGGGAACATCAGGCTTGACCTTGGAAAATCTCGTGTCAATGGATCCTGAGTTGATTATCTATGTGACCAGCGACCGCAATAAAAAATTGGATGCCAACGCAGTAGAGTTGATGAAGGCAAATGAAGTTTTAGAAAATGTCCCTGCAATTAAGAATCAAAAAATCATGACCATTTCTTACGATGAGTTGATGGACTATGGTCCAGCAGTGATTGATTCCCTTGAGAAAATCAATGACTTTATCAATAAATAATGAGTTTGATTGGGAAGGGATCCAAGTCAAGGTCAGCCTTCCTTCGACTTATGATCCCAATCAAACCTATCCAGCGATTCTCTTGAATGATGGAAACTTGGATTTTCTATCTTCCCTTTCAGAATCTGTGATTTTAGTGGGCTTGACCTCTAAAAATTGCCTAGACGACTACACTCCATGGAAGGCATCTGCTCTGAGAGATGGGACTCCAGATTTTGGCGGTCAAGCAAATGCCTATCATGGTCATTTATTTGGAGGTCTTTTAGACAAGTTGCAGTCACTTTATCGCCTAGACAAAAATCGCCTTGCTTATGGAGGTTACTCACTAGGTGGTTTGGCGGCAGTATACAGTCTTTTCCGTTTTGATAAGATCTCCTGTATCTTCTCTATCTGCGGTTCCTTTTGGTATCCTGATTTTACGACTTATTGCAGGGATGAGAATGTGAGAAATCTAGATTGTTTGCTGTATTTACAGAATGGTCAAACAGAAGGAGCCCATCATACCAATCGCTTGGCTCAAGCACCAGTCTATGCTGAGCAGATCCATACCAGTCTTCAGGAACGCTATCCGAACGGTCAGTTTGTCTTTGATCCTTATGGACACCATGAACAAGTAGCTGATAGATTTCTAGCTTTTTCCAGCTGATTGGCCCAAAAATGGAAAATCTTTTATTTAACCAAGTTTTTCTCTTTTCTTATCTGGATTCCAGATGAAGCTTGCGATAAAGCTAAAGATGATGGTTAGGATAGCGAGGATAATCGCAAGGATGAGGGCAGGGATGCGGATAAACCACCAGAGTGGGTTTGGTTTTTTATCATTATGCCATTGTTTCGTTTCTTCGTCCAAGCGTTGAAATTCTGCTTGAATGCGATTAGCGACTGTTTCAATACCTTCATCATTCATTTTCCTGATATCTGAGATATCGATTGGATTTCCAAAGTTCATATCGACACGCTCACGGCTAACCAAGCCCTTCAAGGTCATGGGACCTGTGTAAGTAACAGGCATGATATGAACCTTGGCCATCTTGGCAATCAAGGCTACGCCACCCTTGACATCGTTTGAGTGGCGACTACCACTTGGAAACATGATGAGAGAGCGGTCACTTTTTTTGAGGACATTGATAGGATATTTGATGGATGAAGCGCTTGGATTTTCACGGTCGATGGGAAAGGCACCACACATACGAATCCACCAACCAAAGATACGGTTGGTAAAGAGTTCTTTTTTGGCCATAAAGATGAACTGTTTTGGCTTGGTCGCAAAGGCCATGTAAACAGGGTCCCACCAGGTGCGGTGAGGTGCAACCAGAATATAATTTTCATCTTGATTAGGAATTTTATCAGTATTATGATAGTGGGCATTGCCATTGATGGACCAGAGGAGCAGGACAACCAATCCACGTAAATAAGTATAAAACATGCGATCTCCTTCGATTGTATTGCTTTTATTATTATACCTTATCAAAAGACTACTGGCAAACTTTTTCAGTTGTCAGCCAACAGTTTTAGACGAGATTAGAATTCTTTAAAAAAATGATATGATAGAATTTATGGATAAAAATAAGATTATGGGATTAACCCAAAGAGAAGTCAAGGAAAGACAGGCTAAGGGCTTGGTCAATGATTTTACTGCTTCGGGCAGTACTAGCACTTGGCAAATCGTTAAACGAAATGTCTTTACCCTTTTTAACGCTTTGAACTTTGCCATTGCTTTGGCACTAGCCTTTGTGCAGGCTTGGAGCAATCTGGTCTTCTTTGCTGTTATCTGCTTTAACGCTTTTTCTGGGATTGTGACCGAGCTGCGGGCTAAACACATGGTGGACAAGCTCAATCTCATGACCAAGGAAAAGGTCAAAACCATTCGTGATGGCTAAGAAGTGGCTCTGAATCCTGAAGAATTGGTGTTAGGAGATGTGATTCGTCTGTCTGCTGGAGAGCAGATTCCCAGTGATGCCTTGGTTTTGGAAGGCTTGCCTCTTAAGTCATCCGTTGTAAATTCGTCGACAGCCCTTTTGGGGATGTTACCTAAGGGAATTGCCCTTTTGACCATTACTTCGCTCTTGACTGCGGTGATTAAGTTGGGCTTGAAAAAGGTCTTGGTGCAGGAGATGTATTCTGTTGAGACCTTGGCGCGCGTGGATATGCTCTGTCTGGACAAGACGGGCACCATCACTCAAGGAAAGATGCAGGTGGAGGCTGTCCTTCCGCTGATGGAAACTTATGGTGAAGAGACTATTGCCAGCATCTTGGCTAGCTATATGGCCCATAGTGAGGATAAAAATCCAACAGCCCAAGCTATTCGCCAGCGTTTCCAAGGTCAGGTAGTCTATCCTATGATCTCTAATCTGCCTTTCTCAAGCGACCGCAAGTGGGGAGCCATGGAGTTAGAAGGTTTGGGAACAGTTTTCTTAGGTGCACCTGAGATGTTGCTAGAAAATGAAGTCCTTGAAGCCAGAGAGGCCTTGGAGAGAGGTTCACGTGTCTTGGTCTTAGCTCTCAGTCAGGAGAAATTAGACCATCACAAGCCACAGAAACCATCTGATATTCAGGCTCTAGCCTTGCTGGAAATCTTGGGCCCCATTCGGGAGGGAGCAGCAGAGACGCTGGACTATCTCCGTTCTCAGGAAGTGGGACTCAAGATTATCTCTGGTGACAATCCAGTTACGGTGTCCAGTATTGCCCAGAAGGCTGGTTTTGCGGACTATGATAGTTATGTAGATTGCTCCACAAAATCACGGATGAGGAATTGATTGCTATGACTGAGGAGACAGCTATTTTCGGACGTGTTTCCCCTCATCAAAAAAACTCATCATCCAAACACTCAAACACTGAAAAAAGCGGGGCATACAACAGCTATGACAGGGGATGGAGT
Source organism: Streptococcus sp. Marseille-Q5986 (assembly GCF_946902915.1). Taxonomy (GTDB): domain Bacteria; phylum Bacillota; class Bacilli; order Lactobacillales; family Streptococcaceae; genus Streptococcus. Next base: position 414,881 of record NZ_CAMPPY010000001.1, read on the forward strand.
TAATGATATCCTGGCCCTTCGTGAGGCGGATTGTTCTATCGTGATGGCTGAGGGAGATCCTGCGACTCGTCAGATTGCCAATCTGGTTCTCTTGAACTCTGACTTTAATGATGTTCCTGAGATTCTTTTTGAAGGTCGTCGCGTGGTCAATAACATTGCCCACATCGCTCCGATTTTCTTGATAAAGACCATCTATTCTTTCTTGCTCGCAGTTATCTGTATCGCCAGTGCTTTACTAGGTAGGTCTGAATGGATCTTAATTTTTCCCTTCATTCCAATCCAGATTACCATGATTGACCAGTTTGTGGAAGGTTTCCCACCATTCGTTCTGACTTTTGAGCGAAATATCAAACCTGTTGAGCCAAATTTCCTCAGAAGGTCCATGCTTCGCACCCTACCAAGTGCTCTTATGGTCGTGTTCAGCGTTCTTTTTGTGAAAATATTTGGAAGTAGTCAAGGCTGGTCTGAGTTAGAAATCTCAACTCTCCTCTATTATCACCTGGAGTCTCCTGGTTTCTTATCCGTATTTAGAGCCTGCATGCCATTCACCCTCTGGCGAGTCCTCTTGATTGTTTGGTCAGTAGGAGGCTTCCTAGTTACAGATCTCTTCCCAAGAATTCAAAAACTCCTTGAAATTTCGATCTTAACAGGACAAACACTGCTGGTCTATGGAGTCATGATGTTGCTCTTTACCGTGATTTTCATCTTGACCAGTCGTTATCAAGCCAGAAAATAAAGAAAGACTGCAATCTGTGGATTGCAGTCTTTCTTATAAAACGAGTCTATCGTACATCTGATATGTAAGACCTATGTGCCGAGCATCTATCGGTGAATCCAAGAGAGACTCTCAAGCCCGGCTTGGATTGAGGTAGCAGATTCAAATGTCTGCGGTTAGACTATTTGAAGTTTGACGCAAGAAATAATGCTCTTCAAAGCAGATAGATTCCTAGTTTGCTCTTTGATTTTCGTTTATTCAACACCCAAGATTTCTTTAATATCATCAACGCTCAGATTGCTTCTGTTTTCTTGTCCTTCAAGGACGGTGTTGAAGAGTTCTTTTTGTACTTTCTTGGAGTTCTTGGATTTTTTTCTCTATGGTTCCAAGGGTGATGAGGCGATAGACATCCACTTGTTTGGTCTGGCCAAGGCGGTGACTTCGACCGATAGCTTGCATCTCGACTACTGGATTCCACCAGAGGTCACAGAGGATGACGGTATCAGCTCCTGTTAGATTCAGTCCTGTTCCACCTGCTTTTAGGGAAATGAGGAAGCAGTCTTTTTCACCCTGATTGAAGAGATTGACCATTTCTTGACGTTTATCTGAAGGTGTTTGTCCTGTTATTTTAAAGTGAGACATTTCTTTTTTCTCTAGTTCTTGCTCAATGAGATCAAGCATAGAGGTGAATTGTGAAAAGATAAGTGGTCGTGATCCTTTTTCACGAATAGTGTCCAGAAGCTCGAATAAGCTGTCCATTTTTCCACTATCTCCTTTGTAGTCTTCTAAAAAGAGAGCAGGGGTATTACAGATTTGTCTAAGTCGGGTCAGTCCTGCTAAGATTTCAATTTTATGACGTTTAATCTCATCAGCGCTGGCTCCTGCAACCATTTCTTGCATGCGTCGGAGTTGAGCTAGATAGAGCGTTTTTTGTGAACTGCTGAGTTCATTGCTGTAGAGGAGCTCGCTCAGTTCAGACAATTCTGTCAGAACTTCGTCTTTTTTCCTACGTAGGAAAAAAGGTTGAATCAGTTTAGCAACGAGTTGAGGTGACAATTTTGAAAATTCCTTTTTACTTGGTAGGAGTCCTGGTAATACTATCTGGAAAATAGACCAAATCTCTTTGAGACGGTTTTCAATAGGAGTTCCAGATAGGGCATAGCAGGTTTTGGCATCAAATTCTCTCAAAGCTTGTGCTGTTTTGGTCTGACTATTTTTTATCATCTGTGCTTCGTCTAAGATGAGGTAGTCGTAAGACTGCTTTTGATAGTGTTCAAGGTCAGATCGAAAAGATGGATAGCTTGTAATAGTGATAGTGGCAGATTTTTCAATTTGTTTGATACGCTCAGTTTTTGTACCATAGGCTACTTCAACCTATTTGTGAGGTACAAATTTTCGGAATTCTTCCTTCCAATTATAAAGAAGGCTGGCTGGAGCTAGGATAAGAGCTTTCTGGTCTGGTTTAAGGTTGGCTTCCAGAAGAGTGATGGTTTGCAAGGTTTTCCCTAGTCCCATGTCGTCCGCCAGGATTCCTCCAAAATGATAATGATCCAGCATACTCAGCCACTTGACTCCTTCTTTTTGATAGGAGCGGAGTTTGGCCTTGACTTCATAAGGCTTGATATCAAATTCTTCAGGGTGAGTCAGATCATAAGCCATCTTTTTGAAATCACGAGAAAAATTGACATGTTCCTTGTCTTTGAAGGTTTCAGAAAGGCTAAAGGCACGAGATTTGTGCATTTTGATTTTTCCGTCTGAAAATTTAGCACGAAGCTCTTGGAGACTTTGGGCAACCTTGAGACTTTCATCGTCAAAGACTAGAACCTTTCCTTGCTTGGTTTGGTAGTGGCTTTCTTGATTCCATAAAGCTTGAATAGCTTTTTTAACCTCATCTTCTGAAATCATAGAAAAATCAAACTGAACTGAAAGGAAGCCTTCGTCGTCAAAAATGTCAATGACAGCAGAATCTTCTACTAAGAGTTTTTCAAGCGATTCATCTAGTTGAACTTGACCCAGAGTACGAAAACGGGGGAGTTCTTTTAGGAAGAAATCAACGACTTTGATTTTAGAAAGACTATGAAATTCCTCTTTGAAACCAGCAGAAAGCAGTTGATGATAGATTTTTCTATCTTTGCTAGCTTGGTAAGTATAGGGGAGGGATAGGGGTTCTTGTTTAGAGTGGACTTGCTTTTCTCCAAATGACCACACCATGTTGAGAGCAATTTCATTTCTAGTCTTGGAGAAGGCAAAGGTGGGGATAAAGTCATGGATTTGTAATTCATCTGGGATACTGATAGGAACATAGTTTGAGATGATAGTACAGATTTGCATAAGTTCAGTCTTATTTTCCTTTGAAAAGATAAGAGGAAAATAAGACTGATAATGGTAGATCCAAGTAGCTAATTTATCTAAAAAGTAACGGTGCTCTTCTTTGATGATGTGGAAGTGATTGTGTCGAATCCAAAGTTTTTCTTGAATAATGAAACCAAAATAAGCTGTATTGATGATTTTATAATGGTTATCAGATTTGACAACTTTAAAAATTTCTTCTTCTGGGATAAAGGGATTATCATCTAAGAATATAAGAGGGTATTCTGCCTTTGATGTTATATATTGGAAGACATCCAAAGCTTGAAAAAGTGGGACGAGGTCGTTTAAATAGCTAACAGGAGCCTCTAAATAGCGTCCACAATCTCTAGGGCTAATATCGTAACCGAAGTTGAAATAAGAATGTTCATTTCTATCGATGAAATATTTTTTGATATAGAGGAGTAGGTTTTTGGACGCCTGATTAAACTGGTCTAATGATAAGTTGATTGTTCCGATTTTTTGTGAAACAAAGTAATCTTCCTGTTGAAAAATGAGAAAAATGAAGTGGGCTATATCCTTGATAACATAGGCACGAGAAGCTTGTTCAACCTGTAGTTTTAGGGTTCAAGCTAGGCTATGATTTTGAATTTCGGCTTGTCCGTGAAGGGCAAGTAAAGGCGCCGCCGCTTTTTCTTCTACCAGTTCATCTTGGAGCTCATCAGATGGCAAGGTAGGAATCAGTTGGCAGGCAAAACTTGGTTTATGACTCGCTTTACCAATGCGTTCTTGAATAACTTGGGGGAAGACTACGAAAGTAGAGATCCATTGCAACCCAGTGTTTACAGACTTCCTGATTTTGGAAATCATTACATTCGCAATGAAAGCCAGTCAAATCGAAGTGCTCCATACTGGTCAGGATGTTGGGTTCCAGATACATGGAGATGCCATTATAGGTATTGGGATGCTTAAAATATTCTTTGTTTTCAGTATCAAAATAGTTTTTTATCTGTTGGAAAATAGTTCGTCCATCCATTCTCATACGAGCAGGTAGACTATCGGGAACCGCCATTGAAGTAACCTCTGTTCTAATCATTCTTTTCTCTATCTTATCAGACTTTATAGAAAAAGAATAGACTTATCTTACATAAATTGCATCTTGATAGGGATTGAAAATATTTGTAGTTGCAAGATAGTTGTATGTAATATCGACAATCAATTACAAGGAGACTACAATTGCAAATAAATTATAGCACCTTGGATCTGGAATAGTCCACCGAGGTTTCTAAAACATTGTTAGAAATTGATTTGAATTCCCTGATTAATTTGTTTAGTTTTTTATTTTATTTCAAATATCAAGTGAAAACTGACTTACCCATAACATTCTAGCTAACCTTCTTCTTGATTTGGTAGGTTCTTCATCTGGTGAACTAGATAGGCTGCTAGGAGCAGTAAAATCATCAAAGCAAAAGCAACAACTTCCAGACCAGCACTTGTTGCAAGAAATACGAGAGCAAGGGATAGAACAGCTGGAATAAGCATATTAATAACATTGATAGAGGACTGAACAGTTCCCATTAACTGTTCGGGAATCATTCCAAAAATCATGGCTTGCAAGCGAGGACTCAAAATTCCTGTCGAGAGAGCATCTCCTGCACTTCCTAGTAAAATGAGTAAAAAACTTCCACGTAGGAAACCTATAACAATGAGAGTTTCCATCAATAGACAAATACAAATATTTAGGCGAATAGAAATTTTTTTAGACATAATTCCACTCATAAGCCCACCTAAAATAACATGAATAAGGCTTATCATTATTAAAATTGCTAGACTTTGCCCTGTTGACAAACCCATGAAAGGGTGATGAATCAGTAGAATCGCACTGACAGGCTCTACCACCATCAAAACAGCTTGACTAATGGATAAAATCCAAAGCAATACCATAACTTCTTCCATAGTTACCAACAATTTCATAGACTTTTTTAAATGTTGGAAAAAGTTACTCATCCCTACATAGGGGGAAACTTCGATTTTTTCTTCCTCTTTTTTCAAGCGGTTGCGGATAAGGAGACTCCCCATAAAGGCAAATAAAAAGGTTAAAACATTTATAAAAGCTAGAGTGGAAATACTAAACAGTCCTAAAAATAGTCCTCCACTGAGATTACCTACCAAACGTATAATAGAACTCGTGGACTGCCGAAAACCCATAGCCTCCGTCACATCATCGTTTATCAGCCGTATGTAAATCGGTGTCAGCATGTATCCTGCAAGAAAACCAATCGTATCTGAAATCAAGTTCATGCTGCAAATAAAGAAAACAGAAAAGAGAGAGAATTCGGTACTTATCAGGAGCAAAGTCACTCCAGAATAAAGAAGAACCTTGATAAAGAGAATAGAAATATACTTGCTAATTCGATTATTTTGAAAATCAGCTATAACCCCAGTAAAAAGCTGCAAGATCTGTGGAATGGTTTCTGACAGGCTAATCAAAAATATAGCTAAGGGAGCAAACGTATAGGAAGAGACATAGTTGATAAAAGCTAAGTAAAAAATAGTGTCTCCAAAACTTGAAATCCACTCATTCACTGTTAGCTGACGAAAAGCTCGATTTTTAAGAAAAATATGCATATTAATCTCCTTTACTTAATTCAAATGGAAATGTATAACCCAGTAAAGTCCAATAAATACCCAGATTTCCCACACCAAAGTCAAAATAACTATTTATTCCATCTTCCCCTTGAAATTGTAATAATCTATCATCATTACGATAAGAACGAGTCAATAAGATTCTTTTTATCAATTGTTCAACTTTTTGATTTTTATTGTATATTGCAGTTTGCAATAAACTACTTAAACCATGACAAAAACTAGTTCCCATTGCTTCATATTGTCGCACCATTTCAAGTTGTGATTTATAGATTATCTCAGAGTATCTTTCTTTATCAATCAAACAAAGATACAATATTAATCCTGAAACACCTTCACACCAAGAAAGACCTAAATTATCTAATTTAGAAAAGCTTGAAAGCCTCTCTTCTAGCAATTCAGATATCCCATCGGAAAATTTTTGTAAATGATTTTGATAGCGACTATCTACAAAAATATCAGCATACGTTTTTAATACATAGGCAACACCTGAACGTCCGTGAGCAAAATTGTTAAAATATATATCTTCATCCCTATCAGATTCTAATAAACTATATACATCATTTATCTTATTTTTGATAAATTCTCCTAAATTTTTATCAGGAAAAATGGTATAATGCTTTATCAAACTGAGTAGAACACCAGACCTCCCTAAAGCAAAATCTAAACTATCAATATTGCCATAACCTTGCATTAAATGCTTGACCAATCTCTTACTTATGTCTATTAAATATCTCTCCTTTGTTTTTTCATACCTATCTAGGATTCCAAATAGCAAACCTGCTTCTCCAAATAGTAGAGAGTAGCCATGTAAGAAATTAGTTGCCTCATAATTTTCTAATTTTGTAAGCCATTCTTTAACGGTATCTTCATCTTCCTCAACATAATATTTATTCATAAAAAATAAAACTCCTCCAAAACCATGTTGGAAAGAAACAGGACTTACGAACTCACCAAATTCATTTGACGGAAACAAACGACCAGATTTGTCCATAGATTTAGTCAGTAAGTATGATTTTATATTCTCAGCCTCCTCTTTAAAATTATATTTTTCAAAATAACTTGAAAAATCTGGAGTATTTAAAAGAATGTCACTTGGAATTTGTTTCAATTGCTTTATTTTTTGGATTTTTTCTCCCTGGCTCATCATTAATAAATCGTATAGCCAGTATTCTTGTTGTTTAGTTATTTTATTGTTTAATCTAGCTATTTTTATTAGATGACCTATTTTTATAAAGGCTGATAATCCTGTTTTTTGATCACCTTTTGAAAAAGATAAAAGATCACCTGTTAACAAAGAAAATCCAATTAGTGCTAAACTAAAATAATCTTGTTGAACTGAGCTGATAGTTAGGTCAGTATCTGGGTTAACCATCATTGGTGTTTTAACTCGTCTTACCTTATCCTTGATAGGAGTCATTGTCTCCAAGTCTATTAATGTTATATCACCTTTTGTGGTGTATATAAAATTTGTAGGAGCTATATCTACAATTTTATATCCCAGTTTATGGATATCATTTACTATATTCACAATGTTGTCCAGTGATTTTTCTCTAATATTTAAGGAGTATTCTGTTTCTTGAATAAATTCTTCAAAGTTTAACCCGTCAACTTGTTCCTGAACAAGAAAATAATCATCCACGATATAAAATTCATCAATTAAATTAGTAGTATAACTTTTATCGGCTAATTTTTTTAGCATGTGAGCTTCATTTTTTATATCATCAAGAGCTGTCCATTCTCCTTCAGCATCATAATTCACAAAAGGTCTTGACTGCTTGATGATTACTTTTTGCCCGTCCGATTTTCTAATTGCCCGATAAACATTCCCTTTGTTTGATCTCTTAATAATTTTTTCTATTTTGTATTTATTTATTGCAGAGTCCTTACTTGAAATTTCACATGTGGTTTGAAAATAAATCCTTTTTTCTTCTTCTGAAAATAAATCCATTTTCCAGCTAGGAAGACTAGGGAAATTTTGTCTCTTATCTTCTACATAGCTATTACTATTTTCATCTAGTAATAAATAGATGACTTTTTTATTTTTTTCATCATAAGCCTGTTTTTTTAAAAAAGCCCCATATCTATAATGAACTGGAGAATGCAGTCCGCATTGAAAATCAGATAGTATTTTTGGAGCCTTAAATTCTGACAGTTTATTCGTAAGATTACAAATCATACTCTTAGCTTCAGATTCTGACTTAGGATATAGAGTTATAAATTTGTTTGCAGTAGGGCTCATTTCCCTAGGGGAATTAATTTTTTTTAATTCCTCTAAATTTTTAACAACTTTAAAGCTACAATTATTTAGTTGGGATAGTTTATACACAATCTTAAAAATAGTTACAGCGTCTTTTATTTGGGAGCTTATGTGTATTTTCCACCCTTGTGCAGGTACCTTATCTGATAAATAATAGTAATTCCAAATATCACCCTGTTGGAAATTTTTATCACATTTTAAACATTCTTTCTCTAATAAATCCATAACAAACTCCTATCATTAAAATAGGCTAGAGACACAGCACTAGCCTATTCTGTAAGTAAAGAAACCTATTTTATACAAAGCATAACTAGTGACCTGTAATTAAACAAGTAAGAGAACAATATTTAGGTAGACCTGTGACAATAACATCTTCCTCTGGAAGTAATTCTAATTCAAACAATGTTTGTTCCATGACTGTATCCTCCTGTTATAATAAATTCCAGAAAGCAGAGGCAAATTCGTGGTTCGTCTGACTAAAATTTCCTATCTGAACACCACCTTCAAATACAAATTTTAGTTAAACTTTTTATTTTTTCTAACTTTCTAAATGTATTATAACATGAACTTTCTTATATGTCAAGAATTTTCTGAATAAACTTTTTATTTCTTATTTTCCAATATTTCTGTAAATTGTTTAAAATCTTTTAATTTCCTCCATCTATTGCGTTAGGTCATTGAAACTTCTTTCGCTGGAGCTACTTATATTACTGGAAAGTTGAGGATTGAAATGTGGTATAATAAAAGGTAACAGAGTTTGGAAAGTGAGAGAAGATGATTTCAAAGAGATTAGAATTGGTGGCTTCCTTTGTGCCACAGGGAGCCATTCTACTAGATGTGGGAAGTGACCATGCTTATCTGCCGATAGACTTGGTTGAAAGAGGCCAAATCAAAAGCGCCATTGCAGGTGAGGTGGTGGAAGGCCCCTACCAGTCTGCGGTTAAAAATGTTGAGGCTCATGGTCTAAATGAGAAAATCCAAGTTCGTTTAGCCAATGGATTAGCAGCTTTTGAAGAGGCTGACCAAGTGTCGGTTATCACCATTGCTGGTATGGGAGGCCGTTTGATTGCTAGGATTTTAGAAAAGGGCTTGAACAAGCTAGCTAATGTAGAGCGTTTGATTCTCCAGCCCAATAATCGCGAAGACTACTTGCGTATTTGGTTGCAAGACAATGGTTTTCAGATTGTAGCAGAAAGCATTCTAGAAGAAACTGGCAAGTTTTATGAAATTCTAGTTGTGGAAGCGGGACAAATGAAGTTATCAGCCAGTGATGTTCGCTTTGGTCCCTTCTTGTCCAAAGAAGTCAGCACAGTCTTTGTCCAAAAGTGGCAAAAAGAAGCGGATAAGCTAGAGTTTGCCCTCGGACAAATCCCAGAAAAAAATCTGGAAGAGCGTCAAGTCCTAGCAGATAAAATTCAAGCCATCAAGGAGGTTCTCCATGCTAGCAAGTGAAGTAATCAGAGTTTATGAAGCCTTTTGCCCTCAGGAATTTTCCATGGAGGGTGATAGTCGTGGTCTGCAAATCGGCATTTTGAACAAGGATATCCAAAGGGTCATGGTTGCCCTCGATATTCGAGAAGAGACGGTGGCAGAGGCCATTGAAAAGGGTGTGGATTTGATTATCGTCAAACACGCGCCGATTTTCCGTCCTATCAAGGACTTAGTAGCCAACCGTCCGCAAAATCAGATTTACATCGACCTGATTAAGCATGACATCGCAGTTTATGTCAGCCATACCAATATTGATATCGTTGAAAATGGGCTCAATGACTGGTTTTGTCAGATGCTAGGAATCGAGGAGACGACTTATCTGCAGGAAACAGGTCCAGAACGTGGAATTGGACGTATTGGGAATATTCAGCCTCAGACATTTTGGGAATTGGCCCAACAGGTCAAGCAAGTCTTTGACCTAGATAGCCTTCGAATGGTGCATTATCAAGAGAATGATTTGCAGAAGCCTATTTCAAGAGTAGCAATTTGTGGTGGAAGCGGGCAGTCTTTCTATAAGGATGCTTTGGCAAAGGGGGCAGATGTCTATATCACTGGTGATATCTACTACCATACTGCTCAGGATATGCTGTCTGATGGCTTGTTAGCATTGGACCCAGGCCACTATATCGAAGTGCTTTTTGTGGAAAAAATCGCAGCACTCCTTACTCAATGGAAAGAGAAAAAAGGCTGGGAACTAGAGATTTTACCTAGTCAAGCATCGACCAATCCTTTCCACCATATCTAGTTAGAAGGTGAAGACAATGAAAAAAGTTGCCATTATCGGAGCAGGAATTGTGGGAGCAACAGCAGCCTACTATCTCTCGAAAGAAAGTGACCTAGAGGTGACCGTTTTTGACCATGGACAGGGTCAAGCTACCAAAGCAGCAGCAGGAATTATCAGTCCTTGGTTTTCCAAACGCCGCAATAAGGCCTGGTATAAAATGGTGCGCTTGGGGGCTGATTTTTATGTGGATTTATTAGCTGATTTAGAGAAATCAGGACAAGAAATCGACTTTTACCAGCGTTCGGGAGTCTTTCTCTTGAAAAAGGATGAATCCAAGTTGGAAGAACTCTATGAACTAGCCCTCCAGCGCAGAGAAGAATCTCCCTTGATAGGTCAGTTAGCAATTCTGGATCAAGCGTCTGCAAATGAATTATTCCCTGGTTTGCAGGGATTTGATCGCCTGCTCTATGCTTCTGGTGGAGCGAGAGTAGATGGCCAACTCTTGGTGACTCGTTTGATAGAAGCCAGTCATGTCAAGCTGGTCAAAGAAAAAGTAACTCTGACACCTTTAGCATCAGGTTATCAGATTGGTGAAGAGGTGTTTGATCGGGTTATTTTGGCGACTGGAGCTTGGTTGGGACACATATTAGAACCCTTGGGTTATACTGTGGATGTTCGTCCTCAAAAAGGACAACTCCGAGATTATCAGCTTGGCCAAGACATGGAATCTTACCCTGTTGTTATGCCAGAAGGGGAGTGGGATTTGATACCTTTTGCAGGTGGGAAATTGTCCTTAGGCGCTACCCATGAAAATGATATGGGATTTGATTTGACGGTGGATGAAACCTTGCTCCAGCAAATGGAGGAGGTGGGCTTTCCTCACTATCCAGCCTTGGCAGAAGCGAAATCATCAAGTGAGCGTGTAGGAATCCGAGCCTATACCAGTGATTTCTCCCCGTTTTTTGGGCAAGTACCTGGCTTAGCAGGTGTCTATGCAGCCAGTGGACTAGGTTCGTCAGGTCTCACAACTGGGCCTATTATTGGTTACCATCTAGCCCAATTGGTTCAAGACAAGGAGTTGACCCTGGCCCCAGCAAACTATCCAATTGCAAACTATGTCAAACGAGTAAAACGCGAATAAGCATTTGACTGAAAATTTAACCTCCCCTCTAGGATGGTAAATGACATTCCCTATCAAAAATGATAAAATAAGAAAAAATAATCCGAGAATCGAGGAAAGAAGATGCAAGAAAAGATTTTGGTAACGGGTGGAGCAGGTTTTATCGGAACCCACACAGTTATTGAGTTAATCCAAGCAGGTCATCAAGTTGTTGTGGTGGATAACCTTGTTAATAGTAACAGAAAAAGTTTAGAAGTTGTTGAGAGAATTACAGGAGTTGAAGTGCCGTTCTATGAGGCAGATATCCGTGATACCGATACTCTCAGAGGTATTTTCAAACAAGAAGCACCAACAGGGGTCATTCACTTTGCTGGTTTGAAGGCTGTCGGTGAATCTACCCGTATCCCACTTGCCTATTATGATAACAATATCGCTGGAACTGTTAGCCTTTTGAAAGCCATGGAAGAAAACAACTGTAAAAACATCATTTTCAGTTCTTCTGCGACAGTTTACGGAGATCCTCATACAGTGCCTATCTTGGAAGATTTCCCACTTTCAGTTACCAATCCATATGGCCGTACTAAGCTTATGCTTGAGGAAATTTTGACGGATATCTACAAGGCAGACTCAGAATGGAATGTGGTCTTGCTTCGTTACTTTAACCCAATCGGAGCCCATGAGAGTGGAGATTTGGGAGAAAATCCAAATGGTATTCCAAACAATCTCTTGCCATATGTGACTCAAGTAGCCGTTGGTAAACTAGAGCAAGTGCAGGTGTTTGGAGATGATTACGATACGGAAGACGGAACTGGTGTTCGTGATTATATCCACGTTGTCGACTTGGCTAAAGGTCACGTTGCAGCTCTGAAAAAAATTCAAAAAGGTTCAGGTCTAAATGTTTATAACCTTGGGACAGGTAAAGGTTACTCTGTTCTTGAAATTATCCAAAATATGGAAAAAGCAGTGGGGCGTCCGATTCCTTACCGCATTGTAGACCGTCGCCCAGGTGACATCGCAGCCTGCTACTCAGACCCAGCAAAAGCCAAAGCAGAACTCGGTTGGGAAGCAGAACTAGATATCACCCAAATGTGTGAAGACGCATGGCGTTGGCAAAGTAAGCATCCAAATGGATTTGAAGACTAAGATGGGGATGTCAATCATTGTCCCCTGTCTAAACGAAGAGGAAGTACTTCCTCTTTTTTATCAGGCTTTGGAAGATTTACTTCCAGATTTGGAAACAGAAATCGAGTATGTCTTTGTCGATGATGGATCGAGTGATGGGACCTTGGAACTCTTAAGGGTCTATCGGGAACAAAATCCGGCAGTGCATTATATTTCTTTCTCTCGAAATTTTGGCAAAGAAGCAGCCCTCTATGCAGGCCTGCAGTATGCGACAGGAGATCTGGTGGTGGTAATGGATGCAGACCTCCAGGATCCTCCTGGTATGTTGCTTGATATGAAAACTTTACTGGAACAAAATACAGACTTGGACTGCGTAGGAACACGGAGAACTAGTCGGGAGGGAGAACCCTTCTTTCGCAGTTTCTGTGCTGACATCTTTTACCGCCTCATGCAAAAAATCAGTCCAGTAGCCCTGCCGTCAGGTGTCCGTGATTTTCGCATGATGAGAAGGTCTGTGGTCGATGCCATTTTAAGTTTGACTGAGTCCAATCGTTTTTCAAAGGGACTCTTTGCTTGGGTCGGCTTTAAAACCCACTATCTGGAATATCCAAATGTCGAAAGGCAGGCTGGCAAGACCAGTTGGAGTTTTAGGCAACTCTTTTTCTACTCCATTGAGGGTATTGTAAATTTTTCAGATTTTCCCTTGATTATAGCCTTCGTAGCTGGTATCCTATCTTGTTTTATTTCTCTGCTCATGACCTTTTTTGTCGTGGTTCGAACCCTCATTTTGGGCAATCCGACATCAGGTTGGACCTCTCTGATGGCTGTCATTCTCTTTCTTGGTGGTATTCAACTCTTGACCATTGGGATTCTCGGCAAGTATATTAGTAAGATTTATCTAGAGACCAAAAAAAGACCACTTTATCTCATCAAAGAAAAAAGTGACCTTCCTGATTTTATAGAAAAAAATAGAGAGAAAAGACTATAATTTTACAAGGAAATGTGCTAAACTAGAGGGAGTGGATTGTCGACATTGATTTAGGCTTCCTGATTTCCAATCAGGGCGCGAGTTGGGCAATTTTTAACAGCCTCTAAGACGTCCTGACTAGGAGAAATTTCTTTTTCCAGTTGATCAGGATCATCGTAAAAACGTACGATTCCATTATCGTGGTAATCAAATAATTCAGAATAAGTTTGGCAAAGCCCACAGGCGATGCATCGTTCAGGTATAAGTGTGATTTTCATATTTATATTGTAATAAGAAAAGTTAAAAAAAACAAGGAGTAAGGTATGGCAAAGGAACCATGGCAAGAAGATATCTATGAAAATAGTGAGGAAGAATCAAGATTAGAGCGTCGTCGCCGTAAACAAAAAGGAAAGGGCGCTGTTGCCAATCGTGTCTTAACAGTTCTAGCCAGCCTCTTTTTTGTAGTCGTTGTGGTGATGGTGGTTGTATTGATTTACCTATCAACCGGAGGAAGCAATCGCACAGCAGCTTTGAAGGACTTTTATGATGCATCATCTCCTTCTACAAGCTCAAGTTCTAAAGTGGAAGAGTCAATCTCTTCAAGTAGCAAGGTAGAAGAAACATCCTCTTCTGAAACAACTCCCTCAGAGAGCAGTTCAGAAGAGCACACAGAAGGAGAAGGAACACTCACAGTGCATCCTGGAGAGGGTGAGGCAGCTCTTGCTCAGCGTGCAGGGATTTCCATTGCCCAGTTGGAAGCGTTAAATCCTTCTCATATGTCATCTGGAGCTTGGTTTGCCAATCCAGGTGATGTGATCAAGACAAGATAGGAGTCGGAAATGAAGACAATTCAAATTGCTATTGATGGTCCAGCTTCCAGTGGTAAGAGTACGGTTGCAAAGATTGTCGCTAAAGATTTTGGTTATACTTATCTCGATACGGGCGCTATGTACCGTGCTACGACTTATATAGCTCTCAAACACCAGTTGGATGCAGGAAAAATAGAGCAACTTTTGGAATTGCTTGATCAATACCCCATTAGTTTTGGTCGTTCAGAAATAGGTGATCAACTTGTTTTTGTAGGGGATGTGGATATTACTCATCCGATTCGTGAAAATGAAGTGACCAACAAGGTTTCAAGCATTGCTGCTATTCCTGAAGTGCGTGAGAAACTGGTTTCACTTCAGCAAGAGATTGCTCAGCAAGGTGGCATTGTCATGGATGGCCGTGATATCGGGACAGTTGTTTTACCACAAGCTGAACTCAAGATTTTCCTAGTAGCTTCTGTTGATGAAAGAGCAGAGCGTCGTTACAAGGAAAATCTTGCTAAAGGGATTGAAACTGACTTGGAAATGCTGAAAGAAGAAATTGCGGCACGTGACTACAAAGATAGTCATCGTGAAACCTCGCCTCTCAAACAGGCTGAGGATGCAGTTTACCTTGACACAACTGGACTAAGTATCCAAGAAGTGGTCGAAAAAATTGAATCAGAAGCAAAAAAATATATGTCCTAGGGATGAGAGGAGCAGGCTAGGTGATGCCTGCTCCTTTTCTCTCTTTTGCGCGCGTTTCAAAACAGTCTTTTTGGGAGAATTTTGATAAAATAGTAGTATCAATAAAAAGGACGGAAGCATGACAAAGAAAATCATAGCCATTTGGGCCCAAGATGAAAAAGGTGTGATTGGGAAGGAAGAACGTCTCCCTTGGCATTTGCCAGCAGAGTTGCAACATTTTAAGGAAACAACTTTAAATCATGCTATACTGATGGGACGAGTGACCTTTGATGGCATGGGACGTCGTCTGCTTCCAAAACGGCAAACCCTGATTTTAACGCGCAATAGCGAAGAAATCATAGATGGGGCACTCGTATTTCAAGATGTGGAATCTGTTTTAGCGTGGTATCAGAGTCAGGAAAAAAATCTGTATATCATTGGCGGAAAGCAGATTTTTCAGGCTTTTGAGCCGTATTTAGATGAAATCATCGTGACACAGATTCATGCTCAGGTAGAGGGAGATACTTATTTTCCTGAGGAGTTTGACTTGTCTCGTTTTGAGACAGTTGCAAGCCAATCCTACACCCGAGATGAGAAAAACGACTATGATTTTACCATCGAATACCGAGATAGAAAGGAAGTCTAATGGAGCGCAGTATATTTGGATTTTTTACAGCTTTTTTGTGTGTAATCTGTATTTTGACTGGAGCACAGGCTTTTCGTAAGAAGCGCTATGGACTGTCTGCCTTACTCTGGCTGAATGCCTTTACCAATCTGGTAAACAGTATTCATGCCTTTTACATGACCTTATTTTAGATAGAATGATAAATTAGAATGGAAGGAAATCATGCCTACAAATAGGAAAAATGATATGATGGTTTATTGCTCATTTTGTGGCAAAAGCCAAGAAGAAGTAAGGAAAATAATCGCTGGGAACAACGCCTTTATCTGTAATGAATGTGTGGAGTTAGCCCAGGAAATCATTCGTGAGGAGTTGGCTGAGGAAGTCTTGGTAGACTTGTCTGAAGTACCAAAACCAATCGAACTCCTCCATATCTTGAACCACTATGTTATCGGTCAGGATCGTGCCAAACGCGCCTTGGCAGTGGCTGTATACAACCACTACAAACGCATCAATTTCCACGATATGCATGAAGAGTCAGAAGATGTGGATTTGCAGAAGTCAAACATCTTGATGATTGGCCCAACTGGTTCCGGGAAAACTTTCTTGGCTCAGACCTTGGCTAAGAGCTTGAACGTGCCTTTTGCTATTGCGGATGCGACAGCTCTGACTGAGGCTGGGTATGTGGGTGAGGACGTTGAAAACATCCTCCTCAAACTCTTGCAGGCTGCTGACTTTAACATCGAACGTGCAGAATGTGGGATTATCTACGTGGATGAAATTGACAAAATTGCCAAGAAGAGCGAGAACGTGTCTATCACGCGTGACGTTTCTGGTGAAGGGGTACAACAAGCACTTCTCAAGATTATCGAGGGAACTGTTGCTAGCGTACCACCTCAAGGTGGACGCAAACATCCGCAACAAGAGATGATTCAAGTGGATACTAAAAATATCCTCTTCATCGTGGGTGGTGCCTTTGATGGCATCGAAGAAATCGTCAAACAACGTCTGGGAGAAAAAGTCATCGGTTTTGGTCAAAATAACAAAGCAATTGACGAAAACAGCTCATACATGCAAGAAATCATCGCTGAAGATATTCAAAAATTCGGTATTATTCCAGAGTTGATTGGACGCCTGCCTGTCTTTGCGGCTCTTGAGCAATTGACCGTTGATGACTTGGTTCGTATTTTGAAAGAGCCAAGAAATGCCTTGATTAAACAATACCAAACCTTGCTTTCTTATGATGATGTCGAGTTGGAATTTGACGACGAGGCTTTACAAGAGATAGCCAATAAAGCGATCGAACGTAAAACGGGTGCGCGTGGTCTTCGCTCGATTATCGAAGAAACCATGCTAGATGTCATGTTTGAAGTACCGAGTCAGGAAAATGTGAAATTGGTCCGCATCACAAAAGAAGCTGTCGATGGAACGGATAAACCAATCCTAGAAACAGCCTAGAGGTGACTATGGAAATCAATACACACAATGCTGAAATCTTGCTCAGTGCGACTAATAAATCCCACTATCCGCAGGATGACTTGCCAGAGATCGCCCTTGCGGGTCGTTCAAATGTTGGCAAATCTAGCTTTATCAACACCATGCTGAACCGTAAGAATCTCGCCCGTACATCAGGAAAACCTGGTAAAACCCAGCTTCTCAATTTCTTTAATATTGATGACAAGATGCGCTTTGTGGATGTACCAGGTTATGGTTATGCTCGTGTTTCTAAAAAGGAACGTGAAAAGTGGGGCCGCATGATTGAGGAGTACTTAACGACTCGGGAAAATCTTCGTGCGGTAGTTAGTTTAGTTGACCTTCGTCATGACCCGTCAGCAGATGATGTACAGATGTACGAATTTCTCAAGTATTATGAGATTCCAGTTATCATCGTTGCGACCAAGGCGGACAAGATTCCTCGTGGTAAATGGAACAAGCACGAATCAGCAATCAAAAAGAAATTAAACTTTGACCCAAGTGACGACTTCATCCTCTTTTCATCTGTAAGCAAGGTAGGGATGGACCAAGCTTGGGATGCAATCTTAGAAAAATTGTGAGGAAAAGAAAATGGCAAAAACAATTCATACAGATAAGGCTCCAAAGGCTATCGGACCCTATGTTCAAGGAAAAATCGTTGGCAACCTTTTGTTTGCTAGTGGTCAAGTTCCCCTATCTCCTGAAACTGGGGAAATCGTTGGAGAAACCATCCAAGAACAGACAGAACAAGTCTTGAAAAATATTGGTGCTATTTTGGCTGAAGCAGGAACAGATTTTGACCATGTTGTCAAAACAACTTGCTTCTTGAGCGATATGAACGACTTTGTTCCTTTTAATGAGGTTTACCAAACGGCCTTTAAAGAGGAGTTCCCAGCTCGTTCAGCTGTAGAGGTTGCACGTCTTCCTCGTGATGTAAAAGTCGAAATTGAAGTGATCGCAGAGCTTGGATAAGCTAGTTGAAGTTTGGTTCTGCCAAACTTCTTTTGATATAAGGAGAAAAAGATGACAAAGAAACAACTTCATTTGGTGATTGTGACAGGGATGAGTGGGGCAGGCAAAACTGTAGCCATTCAGTCCTTCGAGGATTTAGGCTATTTTACCATTGATAATATGCCACCAGCCCTCTTGCCTAAATTTTTGCAGTTGGTGGAAACAAAGGAAGACGACCATAAGTTGGCCTTGGTAGTGGATATGCGTAGCCGTTCTTTCTTTTCAGAGATTCAAGCTGTTTTGGATGAGTTGGAAAACAAGGAAGAATTGGCCTTCAAAATTCTCTTTTTGGACGCGGCTGATAAGGAATTGGTCGCTCGTTACAAGGAAACCAGACGGAGTCACCCACTAGCAGCAGACGGACGGATTTTAGATGGAATTAAGCTGGAACGCGAGCTCTTGGCACCTTTGAAAAACATGAGTCAAAATGTGGTGGATACGACCGAACTCACTCCGCGTGAGCTTCGTAAAACCATTGCAGAGCAATTTTCAGACCAAGAACAGGCCCAGTCTTTCCGTATCGAAGTCATGTCTTTTGGCTTTAAATATGGAATCCCAATTGATGCAGATTTAGTCTTTGATGTCCGTTTCTTGCCAAATCCCTACTACCTACCAGAACTGCGTAATCAAACGGGTGTAGACGAACCTGTTTATGATTATGTCATGAACCATCCTGAGTCAGAAGACTTTTATCAACATTTGTTGGCCTTGATTGAGCCGATTTTGCCAAGTTACCAAAAGGAAGGGAAGTCTGTTTTGACCATTGCCATGGGTTGTACGGGTGGGCAACACCGTAGTGTGGCTTTTGCTAAACGCTTGGCGCAGGACTTATCCAAGAATTGGCCTGTCAATGAAGGGCATCGCGACAAAGACCGAAGAAAGGAAACGGTAAACCGTTCATGAGAAAACCAAAGATAACGGTGATTGGTGGAGGGACTGGAATCCCTGTCATTCTAAAAAGTCTGCGGGAAAAAGATGTGGAAATCGCTGCTATCGTGACGGTGGCAGATGATGGTGGTTCGTCAGGTGAACTCCGAAAAAATATGCAACAATTGACACCGCCAGGTGATCTTCGTAATGTCCTTGTGGCCATGTCGGATATGCCTAAGTTTTATGAGAAGGTCTTTCAGTACCGCTTTTCCGAGGATGCAGGAGCCTTTGCTGGTCATCCGCTGGGCAATTTCATTATCGCTGGTCTGTCAGAAATGCAGGGTTCGACCTATAATGCCATGCAGTTATTGAGCAAGTTTTTCCATACAACTGGGAAGATTTATCCTTCCAGTGACCATCCCTTGACCCTTCATGCAGTCTTTCAGGATGGGACAGAAGTGGCTGGAGAGAGCCATATTGCAGACCATCCAGGCATGATTGACCATGTCTATGTGACCAATACCCTCAACGATGATACGCCTCTGGCCAGTCGTCGAGTAGTGCAGACCATTCTTGAAAGTGACATGATTGTCCTAGGACCTGGTTCTCTCTTTACCTCGATTTTGCCCAATATTGTGATTAAGGAAATTGGTCAGGCGCTTTTGGAAACCAAGGCAGAAGTCGCCTATGTCTGCAATATCATGACCCAACGTGGGGAGACGGAACATTTTACAGATAGCGATCACGTGGAAGTCTTGCATCGCCACCTTGGCCGACCTTTTATCGATACTGTCTTGGTAAATATCGAAAAAGTGCCACAGGAATACATGAATTCCAACCGGTTTGATGAATACTTGGTGCAGGTGGAACATGACTTTGCTGGTCTTTGTCAGCAGGTTCCGCGCGTGATTTCATCCAACTTCCTTCATCTTGAAAATGGAGGTGCCTTCCACGATGGAGATTTGATTGTGGACGAGTTGATGCGCATCATACAGGTGAGAAAATGAGTTTCACAGTAGCAGTAAAAGAAGAAATCTTAGGTCAGCACCATCTGAGCCGGCATGAATTATCTGCCATTATCAAGATGTCTGGCAGTATCGGTCTTTCGACTTCGGGCTTGACCTTGTCAGTCGTGACAGAAAATGCCAAACTGGCTCGTCACCTCTATGAGTCCTTTCTCCATTTCTATGAAATCAAATCGGAAATCCGACACCACCAGAGGAGTAATCTTCGTAAGAATCGAGTCTATACTGTTTTTACAGATGAAAAAGTGCAGGACTTGTTAAGTGATTTGCATTTGGCAGATTCTTTCTTTGACCTAGAAACAGGTATTGATGGGGCGATTTTATCAGACGAGGAAGCGGGGCGTGCTTATCTCTGTGGCGCTTTCTTGGCAAATGGAAGTATTCGTGACCCTGAATCAGGTAAGTACCAGCTGGAAATCAGTTCTGTTTATCTGGACCATGCGCAAGGGATTGCCTCTCTTCTCCAGCAGTTTTTACTGGATGCCAAGGTGCTTGAGCGCAAGAAGGGAGCTGTGACCTATCTCCAGCGAGCCGAAGACATTATGGACTTCTTGATAGTAATCGGAGCCATGCAGGCGCGTGATGATTTTGAGCGGGTTAAGATTTTACGAGAAACTCGTAACGATCTCAATCGAGCTAATAATGCTGAAACAGCCAATATCGCTCGGACGGTTTCTGCCAGTATGAAGACCATCAACAATATCAGTAAAATCAAAGATAGAATAGGTTTGGAAAATTTACCAGTAGATTTGCAGGAGGTAGCGCAGTTGCGAATCCAGCACCCAGATTACTCTATCCAGCAGTTGGCAGATAGCCTGAGCAATCCCCTAACCAAAAGTGGTGTTAACCACAGACTCAGAAAAATAAACAAGATTGCTGATGAATTATAAACGAACCTAGGACAAAATAGTTCTCAACCACAAAAAAGCTAGAGATTTCCAATTGCAGAACTCTAGCTTTTTCATTTTAAGGGCTCTCTTATTGTATTTTAGGAGCTTATTTGCCATAAGTACCAATCCCATGTCAATTCTCACTTGACGCATCCCTCTCAGATTACCTCTCTTGTACCCCAAACAAGCCTTTATCTGCCCAAAGACAATCTTGCGTTGAGCGAAAATCTGTCTACCTTGGGGAGATAAAAGCGCCTGGCATTCTTTATTTTTTAAGTGCTGATAGCCTTCATTCATATACAGTCCCTTTTGAGGAGCTGATTCAGATTCATCAGCGTAGTAAACCTTGATTTCCTCTTGAAAGTCCGTCTCTGTTTTCTGATGTTTGGTATGGTGAAAACGATAGCACCAGCCATCAGGATGTGTGTAGCTATCCTCCTTGCCATTATAGTACCAATTCCCTAAGTTTCTAGCTGACTGTGTATCCCCTCTCTTCTGTTCCTGATCAAACATGGCATATTTCATCAGATGGTTCACCTCCTTTTCATCTAAACGAAGGAGGCTCTCTTCTTTTTCAGCACGTACTGAAAAATCATCTTTGACTTTAGGCAAGATTTTCTTGAGTTTCCGACCTTTGGTTTTACGCTCATCTTTTCCTTTAAGGGGTGTCTCCTCCATGTCTTGGCAATTCTTCTTCAAGGACGTGAGAGAGTTCAATCAACTGCCCTGAGGAGATAGGCTCTTGTGTATCTAGTTCTATAGCTTGATGGATAAGAGGAATGATTTCTTCTTGACAATAAATCTGGATCTGTTCTTGCAGTTTGACGGAAAACTTGTCCCTTGCTTTTTTGGAGATAAGAGACTATTGTCCCAGACTTTTTTTCTTATAAACTTGTTGAGTGTTTTGGTTGCACTTTTTGGTCAGGGTCGATGTAGTTGATGGCATTGTTGACAGCAGTTGGAGCTTCTCCGAGGCCTGTCGCAATCAAGTCAATTTTTCCGTCATAGTAGCAGCAGTCTCCGATAGCATAGATACCTGCTTGACTAGATTCTTGCTTGCTGTTGACGATAATCTTGTGGCGGTTGAAGTCGAGCCCCCAGTTTTTAAGGTTACCGACCGAAGATTTGAAACCATAGTTGACAAAGAGGTGGTCTAGGTCAATCGTTTCGGTTTCATCAGATTTAACTTTTGTGATTTCAAGTTTATCAAGCGTTTTTCCATCTCCAAGGAGTTGGCTAGGGACGAATGGTGTTTTAATGCTTACAGATGATTCTTGTAAGGCTTGGACACTGTGTTCCAAAGCACGGAAATTATCTCTACGGTGAATAAGGGTGGTTGGTGCAATTTTTTCAAAAGCCAAAGCCCAATCCACTGCTGAGTCTCCCCCACCAAGAATCGTCACTTTCTTATCAGCGTATTGCTGAATGTTGGAAACGTGGTAATGGATATTTTCATAGCCCTCAACGCCTTCAAGTTCCAGCGGACGTGGTTTGAAGGCACCGCCCCCCATAGCGATGATAACTGTTTTAGTCAGGTGACTTCCTTTAGAAGTTGTAATGACAAATCCTTCTTCTTGTTTTTCAATCTCAAGAACTGTTTCATTGAGATGAATGGGGGTATCAAAGCTGTTTAGCTGTTCAATCAAGCGGTTAGTCAACTCTTCTCCAGTCAGGTTTGGGAAGCCTGGTACGTCTAGGATTTCCTTTTCAGGGTAGAGAATAGCAGGTTGTCCACCTAGCTGGGGAAGAGAGTCGATGATTTGAACCTTGGCTTGGCGTAGGTGGGCGTAAAAGGCCGCAAAAAGCCCGACTGGACCACCACCTACAATGGTAATATCATAGAGTTGAGACATGTTTTCTCCTTTGTTTTTTCTAGTCAGTTTATTTTATCATATTTTTGCTCAATGTAAAATGGACTAGGATAGGGAAAAAAATGCCAGAAAATGGTATAATAGGACGAAAGTGTTTTGATAGGGAGGATATCAGAGATGAATTTTCAACAATTATCCAATCTGCAATATTGGACCAGTTTATTTGCAAGTCCATGGACGATAGCTATCAATCTGATTGATATTTTGATTGTTGCTTATATTTTATACCATTTTACAAAAGCTATTGCAGGAACCAAGATTATGATTTTGGTACGTGGAGTTTTGGTGTTTATTTTAGCTCAAATCCTTGCAAATATGATTGACTTGACTACGATTTCTTGGTTAATCAATCAAATTATTACTTATGGGGTTATTGCGGCGGTTGTTATCTTCTCTCCAGAGATTCGGACTGGTTTGGAACGTTTGGGAAGAGCGACAGATTTCTTTTCCAATGCCCCTATTAGTGCTGAGGAACAGATGATTCGTGCCTTTGTTAAGTCCGTCGAATACATGAGTCCTCGTAAAATCGGGGTCTTGGTTGCTATTCAGCGTGTCCGTACCTTGCAGGAGTATATTTCGACAGGAATTCCCTTGGATGCTAAGATTTCTGCAGAACTTCTCATTAACATTTTTATTCCCAACACTCCCCTACATGATGGTGCGGTGATTATCAGAGAAGAACGTATCGCTGTGACGTCTGCCTATCTGCCCTTGACAGAAAGTACAGGAATTTCCAAGGAATTTGGAACCAGACACCGGGCGGCTATCGGTTTATCAGAAGTCTCAGATGCCTTGACTTTTGTCGTATCAGAGGAAACGGGAGGAATTTCGATAACCTATAATGGAAGCTTTAAGCACAACCTAACACTTGATGAATTTGAAACAGAATTACGTGAAATCTTACTTCCAAAAGAGGAAGCAGGTCTTAGTTTTAAAGAACGATTGCTAGGAGGATGGAAACATGAGAAAAAATAGTTTATATATCATATCCTCACTCTTTTTTGCTTGTGTCTTATTTGTCTATGCTACGGCGACGAATTTTCAAAACAGTACCAGTGCTAGGCAGGTAAAAACGGAAACCTATACTAATACAGTAACAAATGTCCCTATTGACATACGCTATAATAGTGATGAGTATTTTATTAGCGGTTTTGCTTCAGAAGTATCAGTGGTCTTGACTGGTGCAAATCGCCTATCGCTAGCTAGTGAAATGCAAGAAAGTACACGTAAATTCAAGGTTATTGCTGACCTAACAGATGCCAGTGTTGGAACGATTGAAGTTCCTTTGAGCATTGAAGATTTACCCAATGGGCTGACCGCTGTGGCGACTCCGCAAAAAATTACAGTCAAGATTGGTAAGAAGGCTCAGAAGGATAAGGTAAAGGTTGTACCAGAGATTGACCCTAGTCAAATTGATAGTCGGGTACAGATTGAAAATGTCACGGTGTCAGATGAAGAAGTGTCGATTACGAGTGACCAAGAGATATTGGATAGAATTGATAAGATTATCGCTGTCTTGCCAACTAGCGAACGGATTACAGGTAATTACAGTGGTTCAGTACCTTTGCAGGCAATCGACCGCAATGGTGTTGTCTTACCGGCAGTTATCACTCCGTTTGATACAACAATGAAGGTGACTACAAAACCAGTAGCACCAAGTTCAAGCACATCAAATTCAAGTACAAGCAGTTCATCGGAGACATCTTCGCCAACGAAAGCAACTAGTTCAAAAACGAATTAAAAATAGAAAAAGGATTTTATAAAAATGGGTAAATATTTTGGGACTGATGGAGTCCGTGGAGAAGCTAACGTAGAATTAACACCAGAATTGGCCTTCAGACTAGGTCGTTTTGGAGGCTATGTTCTTAGCCAACATGAAACGGAAGCGCCGAAAGTCTTTGTAGGACGTGACACACGTATTTCAGGGGAAATGCTGGAATCGGCCTTGGTGGCAGGTCTACTGTCCGTGGGAATTCACGTTTATAAACTAGGCGTTTTGGCAACACCAGCAGTAGCTTACTTGGTTAAAACTGAGGGAGCAAGTGCCGGTGTCATGATTTCTGCTAGCCACAACCCAGCCCTTGATAATGGGATTAAGTTTTTTGGTGGTGATGGCTTCAAACTAGATGATGAAAAAGAAGCAGAAATTGAAGTCTTGCTAGATGCTGCGGAAGACACTCTTCCTCGTCCAAGTGCAGAAGGCTTGGGAACCTTGGTAGATTATCCAGAAGGCTTGCGTAAGTATGAAGGCTACCTTGTTTCAACTGGAACTCCTCTTGAAGGAATGAAAGTTGCCTTGGATACAGCTAATGGTGCAGCGTCTACAAGTGCCCGTCAAATCTTTGCAGCCCTCGGTGCTCAATTAACTGTTATAGGGGAAACACCAGATGGTCTTAATATCAACTTGAATGTTGGTTCAACCCACCCAGAAGCCCTTCAAGAAGTAGTCAAAGAAAGCCAATCAGCTATCGGTTTGGCCTTTGACGGAGACAGTGACCGCTTGATTGCTGTTGATGAAAATGGCGACATCGTCGATGGTGACAAGATTATGTACATCATCGGGAAATACCTTTCTGAGAAAGGACAATTGGCCCAAAATACAATTGTGACAACTGTGAT
Organism: Streptococcus sp. Marseille-Q5986; assembly: GCF_946902915.1. Taxonomy (GTDB): domain Bacteria; phylum Bacillota; class Bacilli; order Lactobacillales; family Streptococcaceae; genus Streptococcus. The sequence continues at coordinate 440,107 of NZ_CAMPPY010000001.1, forward strand.
GTCTAACCTTGGTTTTCACAAGGCCTTGGACCGCGAAGGCATTAACAAGGCAGTCACTGCAGTCGGCGACCGTTACGTTGTTGAAGAAATGAGAAAATCAGGCTACAACCTTGGTGGTGAACAGTCGGGTCACGTTATCTTGATGGATTACAATACTACAGGTGACGGTCAATTATCCGCTGTCCAATTGACAAAAATCATGAAGGAAACTGGTAAGAGCTTGTCAGAGTTGGCAGCAGAAGTAACCATCTATCCACAAAAATTAGTCAATATCCGAGTGGAAAATACCATGAAGGAAAAGGCTATGGAAGTGCCAGCTATCAAGGATATCATCGAGAAGATGGAAGAAGAAATGGCAGGGAATGGCCGTATTCTTGTTCGCCCAAGTGGAACAGAGCCTCTCTTGCGTGTTATGGCAGAAGCGCCTACGACAGAAGAAGTGGACTACTATGTTGATACCATCGCAGACGTAGTTCGAGCTGAAATCGGGATTGACTAAATCCGAGAAAACTAGATGAAAATTAAAAATTATGGTACAATAGCTTATAATATTGTAGCCGAGGGAGAAAGACATGAATCTTAAACGTGAACAAGAATTTGTTAGTCAGTATCATTTTGATGCGCGTAATTTTGAATGGGAAAATGAAAATGGAGCTCCTGAAACCAAGGTGGATGTGAATTTCCAATTGCTCCAACATGATCAAGAAAATCAAGTGACTTCCTTGATTGTCATCTTGACCTTTATGATTGTATTTGATAAGTTTGTCATTAGTGGAACTATTTCACAGGTAAACCATATCGATGGCCGTATTGTCAATGAACCAAGTGAATTGAGCCAAGAAGAAGTGGAAACTTTGGCTCGTCCAAGTTTGAACATGCTCAACCGTTTGACTTACGAAGTAACTGAAATTGCATTAGACTTACCAGGAATCAATTTGGAGTTCTAATATGAAACTAGCTGTTATCACAGATTCTTCTGCTTATCTCAGTGCAGAGACCTTGCAAAGAGAAGATTTATTTGTCTTGGATATTCCTGTCAATATTGATGGTGAGGAGTATGTCGAAGGTATCAATCTGTCTGCTGAGGAATTTTACCAAAAAATGGCTCAGGCTTCTGAATTGCCTAAGACTAGTCAGCCAAGTATTGCCAAGTTAGATGAAATCTTAACTTCGCTCAAAGAACAAGGTTATACACATGCCTTGGGGCTTTTCCTATCTTCTGGAATTTCAGGTTTTTACCAAAATATCCAGTATATGGTGGATGACTATGAGGGCTTAACCATTGCTTTTCCAGACACTTTGATTACAAGTGCTCCTCTGGGTATCATGGTTGAAAGCGTCTTTAATTGGCGTGACCATGGCGATGATTTTGCCAGCCTTCAGGATAAGCTAGCCACTCAAATCAGCCGTACATCAGCTTTTATCATGGTGGATGACTTGAACCACTTGGTAAAAGGTGGGCGCCTTTCAAATGGGGCTGCTATTTTGGGAAATCTGCTTAGCATTAAGCCAATCCTTTATTTCAATGATCAAGGTGTGATTGAAGTTTACGAAAAAGTTCGTACTGAAAAGAAGGCCACCAAGCGCTTAATTGAAATCATTAAGGAAACAACGGCTTCAGGTCAATACCGGGTCATTGTCATTCACGGCAATGCTCCTGAAAAGGCTGAGGAATTGCGTCATCACTTGCTTGAATCTGGAGTGGGTACGGATATTTCACTAGCTACATTTGGTAGTGTCATTGGGACACATCTAGGAGCAGGAAGTATTGCTCTAGGTTATATTCCAGTGATTTAGTTAGTACTTCTAGAATAGTTGAGAAGGCTTTGTATCTTAGCAATTGAACACGGGCTACCTGCCTCTTGAAAAAAGATGCCTGTCTGATCTTTCGTGGAAAGTTAGCGCCATTCCCTATTTTTCATGGGCAGCTAACGTCCTTTGTATCTTGATAATTGAACATGCCTGGAACCCTGTGTGAAAAAGATAGTTCTTCCAAGGAGTAGACACTTCTTGATCAGAACTCCTATTTTCACTTTGTGTTCCTACAGGCTTTGTATCTTAGACAGGAGTAGAGATGAGTATTCGAGTAATTATTGCCGGTTTTAAGGGAAAGATGGGCCAAGCTGCCTGTCAGATGGTTTTGGCTGATTTAGACTTGGACTTGGTAGCAGTTTTGGATCCCTTTGAGTCTGAGTCAGAATGGCAGGGAGTTCCTGTTTTCAAGGATAAGGCTGATTTAGCCGGTTTTGAAGCGGATGTCTGGGTAGACTTTACTACACCAGCCGTTGCCTATGAAAATACACGTTTTGCTCTTGAAAATGGCTTTGCCCCAGTCGTAGGAACAACAGGATTCACTAGTGAAGAAATTGCAGAGCTAAAAGCATCTTCCCGTGAACAAGATTTGGGTGGTTTGATTGCACCTAACTTTGCCTTGGGAGCTGTCTTGCTGATGCAATTTGCGGCGCAGGCTGCCAAATATTTCCCCAATGTGGAGGTTATCGAGCTCCATCATGACAAGAAAAAGGATGCTCCGAGTGGAACAGCTATCAAAACTGCCGAGTTAATGGCGGAAGTTCGAGAGTCTATTCAGCAAGGTGCGCCTGATGAGGAAGAATTGATTGCGGGTGCTCGTGGTGCTGACTTTGATGGCATGCGTATCCACTCAGTCCGTCTACCAGGCTTGGTAGCCCATCAGGAAGTCATCTTTGGCAATCAGGGAGAAGGATTGACCCTCCGTCATGACTCCTATGATCGTAGCTCCTTCATGACAGGGGTCAATTTGGGAATCAAAGAAGTTGTCAAGCGTCATGAGCTTGTCTATGGATTAGAACACTTATTATGAGATTAACGCAAATGCCTTCTGAATTTCAGAAGGCTTTACCAGTATTAGAAAAAATTAAAGAAGCAGGCTTTGAGGCCTATTTTGTTGGGGGCTCCGTCAGAGATGCCCTCCTCAATCGCCCTATCCATGATGTGGACATCGCAACGTCTTCTTATCCAGAAGAGACCAAGCAGATTTTTCCGCGAACAGCTGATATCGGAATCGAGCACGGAACTGTCTTGGTTTTAGATGGGGACGAGGAGTATGAGGTGACTACTTTTCGGACAGAAGATGTCTATGTGGACTATCGCAGACCCAGCGCGGTTTCCTTTGTGCGTTCGCTAGAGGAAGACCTCAAGCGCCGTGATTTTACAGTCAACTCCTTTGCCTTGGACGAGACAGGGGAAATCATTGACTTGTTCCATGGTTTAGAGGATTTGGAAAAGCAAGTCTTGCGAGCAGTTGGAGTGGCTAGTGAGCGTTTCAACGAAGATGCTTTGCGGATTATGCGTGGCTTCCGTTTTCAGGCCATCCTCGGCTTTGAACTTGAGCCAGAAACATTTAAGGCTATGAAGACCTTGACGCCACTTTTGGAGAAAATTTCTGTAGAGCGTACCTTCGTTGAGTTTGATAAACTCTTACTGGCTCCGTTTTGGAGAAGAGGCTTGGCTTCCATGATTGAGAGTCAAGCTTATGATTATCTCCCTGATATGGCAGCTAGCCAGGATAAGCTCAACAGACTGTTTGATTTGGAGACTGATTTTACTTTTGAATCCTCTGAACAAGCCTGGTCAGCTCTTTTGTGGGCTTTGGAGATTGAAAATGCGCAGCCATTTTTGAAACATTGGAAGACCTCACGCCAATTTGCCAAGCAGGTACAGGATTTGCTGACTATTTTGGCTTTGCGTGAAAAGGGAGAATTGAGCAAGCGCGATTGTTACCGCTTTGAATTGGATTTGCTTTTACAAGCTGAAAATCTTCGTCAGGCTCAAGGAAAAGAAGTTAATCCACAAGCCATCACAGAAACCTACCAGAGTTTGACCATTCATGATAAGAAAGAAATTCAGATCAATGGCGGTATTCTGATTAAGGAATATGGCTATCAACCAGGGCCAGACTTGGGAGAGATTTTAACAGAGATTGAATATGCCATTGTCGATGGAGAATTGGAAAATGACCGTCAAGCCATCCATGCTTATCTGAGGGAGAAAAAATGAGTGATTTTATCGTTGAAAAACTAAGTAAATCCGTCGGTGACAAGACCGTTTTTAAGGATATTTCCTTTATTATTCATGACTTGGATAGAATTGGTTTAATCGGTGTCAATGGAACAGGCAAGACTACCCTTTTAGATGTCCTTTCTGGTGTGTCTGGCTTTGATGGGGATGTCAGTCCTTTTTCAGCTAAGAATGATTACCAGATTGGCTACTTGACCCAGGATCCTGATTTTGATGATAGCAAGACAGTTTTGGATACGGTCCTATCCAGCGACCTAAAGGAAATCCAGCTCATTCGTGACTATGAGTTAATCATGCTCAACTACAGTGAGGATAAGCAAGCTCGTTTAGAACGGGTTATGGCGGAGATGGACTCTCTCCAAGCCTGGGAAATTGAAAGCCAGGTCAAAACGGTCCTCAGCAAGTTGGGGATTCAGGACTTGTCCACTCCAGTTGGGGAATTGTCAGGTGGTCTGAGAAGACGAGTTCAGTTGGCGCAAGTCCTTCTTGGCAACCACGACCTCTTGCTTCTGGACGAGCCGACCAACCATCTGGATATTGCGACTATTGAGTGGCTGACCCTCTTTTTGAAAAATTCCAAGAAAACCGTCCTTTTTATTACCCACGATCGTTATTTCTTAGATGCGCTGTCAACACGGATTTTCGAGTTGGATCGAGCTGGATTGACAGAATATCAGGGAAATTATCAGGACTATGTCCGTCTTAAGGCGGAACAGGACGAGCGAGATGCGGCTCTTCTCCACAAAAAAGAACAACTTTATAAGCAAGAATTGGTATGGATGCGCAGACAACCGCAGGCGCGTGCGACCAAGCAACAGGCTCGTATCAATCGTTTCCATGACTTGAAGAAAGAAGTTTCAGGTGGTGCTGCTGAGACAGACTTGACCATGAACTTTGAAACCAGTCGTATCGGTAAAAAAGTCATCGAGTTTCAGGATGTTTCCTTCTCCTATGAAAACAAGCCTATTTTGCAAGATTTTAATCTCTTGGTGCAGGCAAAAGATCGTATCGGAATCGTTGGGGACAACGGTGTTGGGAAGTCAACCCTGCTTAACCTGATTGCAGGAAGTCTTGAGCCGACAGCAGGGCAAGTTGTGATTGGAGAAACAGTTCGTATCGCCTATTTCTCCCAACAAATTGAGGGCTTGGATGAAAGCAAGCGAGTTATCAATTACCTGCAGGAAGTGGCTGAAGAAGTCAAGACCAGCGGTGGTTCTACGACTTCCATCGCTGAGTTGCTGGAGCAATTCCTCTTCCCACGTTCGACGCATGGAACCTTGATTGAGAAATTGTCAGGTGGAGAGAAAAAGCGTCTTTATCTCCTCAAATTACTCTTGGAAAAACCAAATGTTCTCCTCTTGGACGAGCCAACAAATGATTTGGACATTGCAACCTTGACAGTTTTGGAGAATTTCTTGCAAGGTTTTGCAGGCCCCGTTTTAACAGTCAGTCACGACCGCTATTTCTTGGATAAGGTAGTGACCAAGATTCTCGCTTTTGAGGATGGCAAGATTCGGCCATTCTTTGGTCATTACACCGACTATCTTGATAAAAAAGCTTTTGAAACAGATATGGCCAATCAAGTGCAAAAGGCCGAAAAGGAAAAAGTCGTCAAGGTTAGAGAAGACAAGAAACGCATGACCTACCAAGAAAAGCAGGAGTGGGCAAGCATTGAAGGCGATATTGAAACCTTGGAAAATCGTATCGCTGCTATTGAAGAGGAAATGCAAGCCAATGGTTCTGACTTTGGCAAACTGGCTACTCTTCAAAAAGAACTAGATGAGAAAAACGAAGCACTCCTTGAAAAATACGAACGCTATGAATACCTCAGTGACTTTGACAACTAGAAGAATAGAAAAATCCCGTCTCATGACAGGATTTCTCTATTCTTTTTTGGTTTCTTGATGAAAGATATTTTGCCAGGTTTCGTGGCGACGCCAGATACTGGTATGGACGATACCATCTAACTCATAGCAGATGAGTTTGGTTTTTTGACTGATAGAAGTAATCTGAATATCCTTGATAGCAGAATTTAACTCTTTTTCGGCTTTATAGGTCTCTTTATCCATCTGTTCTCCATCTTGGCGAATATAGACAAAATCGTCAGCCAAGAGTTCTTCCAGTTGATTTCCTTGGTCAATCAATTGTTCACGCATCAGCAATTTTTTATAGACATTGTCTAAAATTTCATCCTCAGGGATAGGTGCTGGCTCGATATGGACATCGGTATCAAAAACTCCAAAACGTTCTTCCAGCATAGACTCGATCTGATCCGCGATTTCATGACTCTCAAAAACAGATAAGTCAGGATTCATTTCTAGCGTGATATCCAGGTAGATGTTGCTACCATAGGTACGACCTCTTTGAGACTTAACCTTGCTAATTTTAGGAATTTCCATGATAGCCTTTTGATAGTCCTCAAGCAGACGGTCGTCAAAGCCATCCGAAAGACTAAAGGAAGACTCGATAAAGATATCATAGGCAGTTTTTAAGATAAAGAAAGTGATGATGATGGCAACCAGTTTATCCACAATGGGATAATTGAAACTGCTAGCCAGGATGGCAATGGTGGTTCCAAGTGAGGTAACAGCATCAGAAAGATTGTCTTTGGCGGCAGCCTTTAGTGCCTTGGAGTTTGATTGCTTACTGAGGCGAGTATTGTATAGATAGACCACAAACATAATCGCTGCAGAAATGATTCCTAGAGTTGCACCCAGAGGATCAATGACCGTTTCTTCACGACTGAGAATCTTCTGAATGGTATCTCTTAGAACATCGAAACCGACATAGAACATGATGATGGAAGTGATTAAGCTAGCCAAATCCTCAATCTTCCAGTGGCCAAAACGGTGGTCACGGTCTGCAGGTTGGCGCGCCATACGAATCCCAATCAAGAGGGCAACATTTCCGATAATATCGGATACGTTGTTGAAACCATCGGCTACCAAACTGGACGAATGAAGGAGGTGACCAGTTGCTAATTTCGCTGCAGACAAGATCAAATAGGTTGAAATGCTGATAATGGCCCCACGCTCAGCTAACTTGAGATTTGAAATAGATTGCTTCATTCAACTTCCTTTCTAGTCACATAGCATTCTACCATTATACTGGTTTTCAAGAGAAAATTCAAATAGGATGGATAAAAGTAAGAAAATACAAAGCAGAAATGCTTTTTTTTTTTAGGAAATATGATAGACTGATAAAGTGAGAAGTTGAGGTGAATAAATTGAAAAAAATGAGTATTTTAGTGACGAGTATTTCTTTACTCTTTACTGTTTTAGTCTGGTTTTCGATGGTAACAAATGTCAAACAGGGAATACCGTTTTCAGATGCTAGTATTTTTGAATATTTTGGGTATGCAATGAATCGAGGAGAATTGATGTATGCAAACCTATTTGATCATAAGGGGCCAGTCGTTTTTTTACTGAATTACCTAGGATATCTTATTGGTGGTGCGTTAGGAATTAAATTTTTATACCTATTTTGCACATTTCTTTTCTTTATAGCTAGCTATAAGATTTCAAGGTTATTTACTGGAAATAAGCAAACAATTTTAACTTTAGCAATTATCTTTATAATTTATGAGTATTTTTTTGATGGCGGTTGGAGTTTAGAAGGTTTTATTTTACCTTTTTTGGCTTATTCATTATACGTTTTTTTAAAACTGTTTATACAAAATGATTTCAGCAAAAATGATATCATAGCATCAGGTGCATTTTTCTCTATTGTATTTTTTACGAAAGCAAATATGATAGGGATTTGGCTTGTATTTTGTATTTATGTATTGATTGATTTCATACTTAAGAAGGCATACAGGGACTTGTTTTCTTTGATTGGATTATTTTTCCTTGGGATATTAATACCAACTATCCCTTTGTGCTTATATCTGTTATCAAAAGGTATCTTTTTTGAAATGATATACCAGTCGATTGGAATTAATTTTATTTATACTACAGAGTCAAATAACGTTTCGATGTATGAGATTATCAGATGGTACATTTCCCAAACAAATCTCTTAAGTCTTAATTTATTGATGTTATTTTCCTTGATACCACTATGGAAGAAATTTGGAATAAAATCAATCTTCTATCATTTTGTTTTTATTATTTGTCTACTTCTGGCTCTTATCTCGAAAAGAAGCTATGGCCATTACATTTTAGTGATGCTTCCGATTTTGATTCCATATATTTCCTATGTATTTCATAGCATATCAAAGAAAATGTCTTTTCAAGTATTTCTTATCTTGTTCTTAGGATTAAGTATTGTATACCAGAATGATGTGAAATACATCATGAAGAATATGTATACTAGATATCTGAATAATTCTGAGAAACAGCAACGTGTTGCTAGCTATATAGAGAAAAATACGTCGATGGATGACCGAATTTATACCCATCGTCAAAATGGAACAATTTATTTGTACAGTGAACGGTTAGCTAGTACAAAATTTTTCTTTATCCCTGCGGTGACAGATGATCGAGTTATTATTGATGAGTTTAAAAAATCTATACAAGAAAATCCTCCTATCTACATTGTATTTGATACTGAATGGGATTATGGTAAGAGAACTGACTCTTTTATCAAGGATTATATTAAAATCAATTATCACTTAGAAAAACAGATTGATACGGCTATGATTTATAGAAAAGGAGGAGAATAGTATGAGTAGGAAAAAGCCGATTTTATACATAGTTATTCCGTGTTACAACGAAGAGCAAGTCCTACCACATACTAATCCAATGTTTGTTGAAAAAATTGAACAATTAGTGAAGAAAGAAGAAATCCATTCTCTTAGTAAAATTATGTATGTAAATGATGGTAGTAAGGATCGGACTTGGGAACTGATAAAAAGTTATGCTAATTCCGTTCCTTCTGTGGTTGGTGTATCACAAAGTCGTAATAGGGGGCATCAAAGTAGTATCCTTGCAGGTATGTATGAGGCCATTCAGTTTGCTGATATTGTCATTACCATTGATGCTGATGGACAAGATGACATTAATTGCATGGACAAGATGGTTTCGGAGTATAAAAGTGGCTCTGAAATTGTCTACGGTGTACGTGATAACCGTGACACGGACTCTGCTTTTAAACGAATTACAGCTGAAGGTTTTTATAAAGTGCTACGCCTATTTGGAGCAGAAGTTGTTTTTAATCATGCAGACTATCGATTGGTTTCTAAAAGATTCTTGAAGGAATTAGAAAAATTCACTGAAGTGAATCTATTTCTTCGTGGTTTAATGCCTTTAGTTGGCTTTAAATATTCTTACGTTTCATATAAGCGCCATGAACGAATTGCTGGTGAGAGCCATTATCCACTATCTAAAATGCTTGGTTTGGCTATGGATGGTATTACCAGTTTATCAATCAAACCGATTCGTTTGATTACAAGCCTTGGTGTTTTGACGTCACTCTTTAGTTTTCTATTGATTATTTGGGTTATATTGAGTAAGTTTGCTGGTACAGTCGTGGCTGGCTGGACAAGCACCTATGCAATAGTTAGCCTACTTGGTGGAGTTCAATTGATTAGTTTGGGAGTAATTGGTGAGTATATTGGAAAAATTTATCTGGAAACAAAACGTCGTCCTAGATATATTATCAGTGAACGTACTTTTGATAAGGATAGAATTTTATAGAATCTTTATTCTTTGAAAATTTTTCAAAATTTGGTATAATAGTACTACTCAAGGGAGTAGCTGGCAGAAACCTGTGATAGTGTCGTCATTCCGAATTTTATACTGAAAAGTATGTTTTCCGGCACTATCTTAAACAGCGAGACTTGTTATGATTAACAGGTCTCTTTTTGTTTGTCATAAAACTAAAAGAGAACTTGTTTTGCACACAATGTCAAGGAGGAGACACATGTCAAAAGAACAAAAACGCCAAGCGTTTTACACTCAAAGCCCTGAAGAGGTCTTGAAGGCTGTGGATGCGACCGAGCAAGGTTTGTCATCAAGCGAGGCGGAAAAGCGCCTAGCTGAATATGGGCGCAATGAACTGGAAGAGGGAGAGAAAAAAACTCTCTTGGTCAAGTTCATCGAGCAATTTAAGGATTTGATGATTATCATCCTAGTTGCGGCATCCATCTTGTCAGTCGTGACTTCTGGTGGGGAAGATATCGCAGATGCCATTATCATCTTAGCCGTGGTAATCATCAATGCTGCCTTTGGTGTTTACCAAGAAGGAAAAGCAGAAGAAGCTATCGAAGCTCTCAAGTCTATGTCTAGTCCAGCTGCTCGTGTTATTCGTGATGGACACATGGCGGAGATTGACTCTAAAGAATTGGTGCCTGGAGATATCGTTGCCCTTGAAGCAGGTGATGTGGTGCCAGCAGACCTACGTTTGCTAGAAGCCAATTCTCTTAAAATCGAAGAAGCTGCCTTGACGGGCGAGTCTGTGCCAGTTGAAAAAGACTTGACAATCGATCTTGCTGCAGATGCAGGTATTGGTGACCGTGTCAACATGGCCTTCCAAAACTCAAATGTGACTTATGGTCGTGGTCTTGGTGTTGTTGTCAATACAGGTATGTACACGGAAGTTGGTCATATCGCTGGCATGCTCCAAGATGCGGATGAGACGGATACACCACTCAAACAAAACTTGAATAACCTTTCTAAGGTCTTGACCTATGCAATTTTAGTCATTGCCCTTGTTACTTTTGTAGTTGGTGTCTTCATCCAAGGCAAAAATCCACTTGGTGAGTTGTTGACTTCTGTTGCCCTTGCCGTTGCAGCCATTCCAGAAGGACTTCCTGCTATCGTTACCATCGTTCTTTCCCTTGGTACTCAAGTTTTGGCCAAACGAAACTCTATCGTTCGTAAGTTGCCAGCAGTTGAAACGCTTGGTTCAACAGAAATCATCACTTCTGATAAGACTGGTACGCTGACTATGAACAAGATGACAGTCGAAAAAGTCTTCTACGATGCGGTTCTACATGACTCAGCTGATGATATTGAACTAGGTCTTGAAATGCCACTACTTCGTTCAGTTGTCTTGGCTAATGATACGAAAATTGATGTGGAAGGCAACCTGATTGGTGACCCAACAGAAACAGCCTTTATCCAGTATGCCTTGGACAAGGGCTACGATGTTAAAGGTTTCTTAGAGAAATATCCTCGTGTAGCTGAATTGCCGTTTGACTCAGATCGTAAGCTCATGTCAACAGTTCACCCATTGCCAGATGATCGTTTCCTTGTAGCGGTCAAGGGTGCTCCAGACCAACTCTTGAAACGTTGTGTTCTTCGAGACAAGGCTGGGGATATTGCTCCGATTGATGAGAAGGTTACAAACCTCATTCATACAAACAACTCTGAAATGGCTCACCAAGCCTTGCGTGTCCTTGCAGGTGCTTATAAGATTATTGATAGCATTCCAGAAAATCTCACTTCTGAAGAACTTGAAAATGATTTAATCTTTACTGGTTTGATTGGGATGATTGACCCTGAACGTCCTGAAGCTGCTGAGGCTGTTCGTGTGGCTAAGGAAGCTGGAATCCGTCCAATCATGATTACGGGTGATCACCAAGACACAGCAGAAGCTATTGCTAAACGTTTGGGAATCATTGATGCAAACGATACAGAAGGGCATGTTTTAACTGGTGCTGAGCTCAACGAACTGTCTGATGAAGAATTTGAAAAAGTTGTTGGTCAATACTCTGTTTATGCGCGCGTATCTCCAGAACACAAGGTTCGTATCGTCAAGGCTTGGCAAAAACAAGGTAAGGTCGTTGCCATGACAGGTGACGGGGTCAATGACGCGCCAGCTCTGAAAACAGCAGATATCGGTATTGGTATGGGGATTACTGGTACAGAGGTTTCTAAGGGTGCCTCTGACATGATTCTTGCGGATGATAACTTTGCGACTATCATCGTCGCAGTTGAAGAAGGACGTAAGGTCTTCTCAAACATTCAAAAGACGATCCAGTACCTACTTTCTGCCAATACTGCTGAAGTATTAACCATCTTCCTATCAACCTTGTTTGGCTGGGATGTCTTACAACCAGTTCATCTCTTGTGGATTAACTTGGTAACGGATACCTTCCCAGCTATCGCTCTTGGTGTTGAACCTGCTGAGCCGGGTGTTATGACCCACAAACCACGTGGACGCAAGTCAAGCTTCTTCTCAGGTGGGGTCATGAGTTCGATTATTTACCAAGGTCTCCTTCAAGGTACCCTTGTTCTGGCTGTTTATGGCCTTGCCCTTCTTTACCCAGTTCATGTGGGTGACAATCAAGCTATTCACGCTGATGCTCTTACTATGGCCTTTGCAACCCTTGGCTTGATTCAGCTCTTCCATGCTTATAATGTCAAATCTGTCTACCAATCCATCTTGACAGTTGGCCCATTCAAGTCTAAGACCTTCAACTGGTCTATCTTGGTATCCTTCATCCTTCTCATGGCAACTATCGTCGTAGAACCACTTGAAGAAATCTTCCACGTAACCAAACTAGATTTATCACAATGGGGAATCGTTATGGGCGGAAGCTTCTCAATGATTATTATCGTCGAAATTGTTAAGTTTATTCAACGCAAACTCGGTTTTGACAAGAATGCGATTTAAAAAGAAAGTCATCTTCGGATGGCTTTTTTTGCATTTGAGGAGAATAGTTGGGAGTTATCCACTTTTATGCTATAATAAAGTAAGGTAGCCAGGAGCGTAAGAGAATGGAAAAGAAAATTGTCCAAGATACCTTATTTTTGTCGCAAGTTTCGAAAGCTGCAAGTCAGGAAGACCTTTATCTAGCTAGAGATTTACAGGATACGCTCTTGGAAAATCGTGAGACTTGTGTTGGGCTGGCTGCCAATATGATTGGGGTGCAGAAGCGCGTGATTGTCTTTAATCTTGGCTTGGTTCCCGTGGTCATGTTTAACCTAGTTCTCCTGTCCTTTGACGAACCTTATGAGACAGAAGAAGGTTGTTTGTCCTTGACTGGGGTGCGACCGACGACCCGTTATGAAACGATTACGGTGTCCTGTCGTGACAGCAAGTGGCAAAAACAGACCATGACTTTGAAAGGCTTCCCAGCTCAGATTTGCCAGCATGAACTGGATCACTTGGAAGGACGAATGATTTAGGAGGAAAGCAAATGAAACGAATACTTTTTGAACTTATTTTTATCGCAACGACCTGGTATATCTTTTTACCGCCCTTCAATTTTACCAGTTGGGAATTTATCTTTTTCCTATGTGGACATTTGGTGGTGATGGGGATTTTGTTTAGTTTTCGAAGGGATACCAATCCTTTCAAGACAGTTCACGTACGTCATGGCAAGGCTACCAAAGATTTCAATCTAGAAGGATTTCATTTTAATAGACTAGGTGGAGGATTATTGCTGGCTGCAGGCCTTATCTTTGCCCTTGCTGGTCTGGTAAGTCTAGTGACCTCTAGCTTTTTCCAAGCAAAAAATTATGCTAATGTGGTGTCCATCACAGAAAAAGACTTTAAAGATTTTCCTAAGAGTGATACCAGTAAGGTTCCAATCCTAGATCGGAGCACCGCAGAAAAGATTGGTGACCGTTACCTGGGCTCTCTGACGGATAAGGTCTCCCAGTACGTAGCAGCAGATACTTATACCCAGCTGACGGTTGATGGCAAACCCTATCGGGTGACACCTTTGGAGTATGCTGATCCGATTAAATGGTTCAATAATCAGTCCAAGGGAATTGGTGAGTATATCAAGGTTGATATGGTGACAGGGAACGCTGAATTGGTAGACTTGAAAACACCGATGAAGTATTCGGACTCCGAGTATTTTAACCGAGACGTCAAACGTCATCTTCGGATCAAGTACCCAACCAAGATTTTTAAAACGCCATCCTTTGAGGTGGATGATGAAGGCAATCCTTTCTATGTAGCAACCGTTTATCAAAAGCAGTTTGGTCTAGGAGTCCCTCGTCCTTCATCTGTTATTATCTTAGATGCTACCAGTGGAGAAACCAAGGAATACAGTTTGGATGAAGTCCCAGAATGGGTGGATCGTGTCTATCCTGCGGAAGAAACTATCGAGCAAATCAACTACAACGGCAAGTATAAAGACGGCTTCTGGAATGCCTTGATATCTAAGAAAAACGTTACCCAAACGACAGAGGGCTATAACTATCTTTCTATCGGAAATGACATTTATCTTTATACGGGGGTGACTTCAGCCAATGCTGATGAAAGTAATCTAGGATTTATCCTTGAAAATATGCGCACTGGTGAAATCACCAAGTACAATCTAGCTTCAGCAACCGAAGAATCAGCCCGTGCTTCCGCAGAAGGAGCAGTGCAAGAGAAGGCCTACAAGGCTACCTTCCCTATCCTTGTCAATCTCAATGACAAACCGCTCTATATCATGGGCTTGAAGGACAACGCAGGCTTGGTCAAGGAGTACGCATTGGTCGATGCCGTGGAGTACCAAAACGTCATTGTAGCAACTACGGTAGATGAACTCCTTAGCAAATATGCCAATAAAAATGACCTCGAGCTGGATAATGAAACGGTAGAAAACATCAAGGGAGTGGTTTCAGACCTTAAAACAGCTGTTATCAAGGGGGATACCGTCTACTTCTTCAAAGTTGATGGCAAGATTTACAAAGTCAAGGCCTCAGTGTCAGACGACCTTCCTTACCTCGAAAATGGCCAATCCTTCGAAGGTCAAGTTGGAAAAGATAACTATCTCAAGACCTTTAAAGTCAAGTAAAAACAGCTTTATTTAGAAAGTATATGTTATAATGAAGTAAATGAAGGACTAATGGAGGACAAACAAATGGGTTTTTATTTGATGGTTGTTTCAATGTTACTCGGACTACTCGCTTTGAAGATAGGTTCTTCTCAGTTTAAGGAGAAAAATGTTAACTTCTTATCTATCTTAACAAGCTTAGCTGGCGTAGCCCTTGTTCTTGTGGCTATCTGGTTGGGATGGCCAAAATAAACAGAGAAACCTCGGTATGAACCGAGGTTTTTAAGATGAAATTCTTGGTCGTGATCGAAAAATATGCTACACTAACAATATGAAAATTTTAATCCCAACAGCAAAAGAAATGAACACAGACCATCCTTGTATCGAAGCACTTCCCTTGAGGAAAGAAAGTCAGGCAGTTCTTGACTCACTGGCGTACTACTCAGCTAGTGAATTAGAGACCTTTTATAAGGTATCTGCCGCGAAAGCAGAAGAAGAGCACGCTCGTATTCAAGTTCTAAAAGATCAAAGAGCTAAACATTATCCAGCCTTGAAACTCTTTGATGGTCTCATGTATCGCCACATCAAACGAGATGGGTTAACCGAGGCCGAACAAACCTATCTTGAAAATCATGTCCTGATTACCTCGGCTTTATACGGTGTTATCCCCGCCTTATCGCCCATGGCTCCTCACCGTTTGGACTTCTTGATGAAGTTAAAAGTCACTGGTAAGACTTTAAAGAGTCATTGGAAGTCAGTCTACGATGAGGCGCTAGAGGATGAGGATTTGATATTCTCCCTCCTATCATCAGAGTTTGAAACCGTATTTTCGAAGGAAATCAGAGAAAAGATGGTGACCTTCAAATTTATGGAGGACAAGGCAGGTAAGTTGAAAATCCACTCAACCATTTCAAAAAAAGCCCGTGGTGCCTTTTTGACCGCCTTGATAGAGGGGCAAGTCCAAACAGTCGAACAAGCTCGCCAGCTCAGTTTTGCAAGTTTTGACTACCGACCTGATTTATCAAGTGACTTAGAACTTGTCTTTGTGAAACAAGCATAAAACCAGCTCGAATGAGCTGGTTTTTGCTGGATTAGTTGATGGCTACAAGAAGGTCGTCCGCTTGTTTTGCAAGTGATGAAGCAGTTGCTTCTTCTAACACCAATTTTCCATCTGCCCAAGCAGAGTCATTGACACGAGCAGCTGTAAAGTCGCCAACGACTTGTGTACGGATAAATGGCAAGAGGTCTTTATAAATCGCAAAGAGTTGTTCGTGACCGGCATTGGCTACAGATGAGACAGTAACAAACTTGTCTTGGAGGGCAGAAGCACCACGTGTATTAGACAAATCAATCGCACGAGAGAGCCAGTCAAGCAAGTTTTTCACTGTTCCAGGGATAGAGAAGTTGTAGACTGGAGAGAAGATCCAGATCGCATCCGCAGCAAGGACTGCTTCACGAGCAGCAGCTACAGCTGGATGAGTTGGAACTTCAAGATCTTGGCTGAAGAGAGGAACAGCTGAGTAATCAAGATAGCTGACTTCCGCTTTTCCGGCAAGTGCTTTCTCAGCTTCGAGGGCCATTTGGTGGTTGAAAGAACCTTGGCGAAGCGAACCGACGATAAATAATACTTTTTTAGACATGATATGTCTCCTTTAGTTTAAAATTCAAAGAGCGAACTCTTTTGTTACCATATATGTTACAACAAATGATACTAATTAGCAATAATTTTGCTCACAAATTTTTAAATTTTTTTAAAATCTGGATTAAGTCTTCCTTTTCGCCATCTTCCAAG
Organism: Streptococcus sp. Marseille-Q5986; assembly: GCF_946902915.1. Taxonomy (GTDB): domain Bacteria; phylum Bacillota; class Bacilli; order Lactobacillales; family Streptococcaceae; genus Streptococcus. The sequence continues at coordinate 456,615 of NZ_CAMPPY010000001.1, forward strand.
ATGCTGAGTGCTTCTACGATAGAATCGATATGGTCAGGAAGAACCTCTTCGATTTTTATGCGTCCTGCAGGTGTTAATTTCAGGAAAAAAGAGCGACGATCCTTGGGGTCACAAGTTCTAGAAATCCACCCATCTCGAACCATGTTTCGAATAACAACAGTCATATTTCCAGAAGTGGCTAGCATTTTTTCAATCAAATCCTGAATGCGCAGTTCCCCCTTGCTATAGAGGGTTTCCAAAACTGAAAATTGAGTGGGTGTTAGCCCGTGTTCTTTAGCAGCCTTGGCTTCATATGGTTTAAAAGTTCGTATGGCTTTATTGAGGACGATAGCCATTTTTAAGTCTAATTGATTATCGGAAATTTTCTTTTTCAAATATTGTTTCATAAGGTTATTTTATCAATAATTAGGCAGAAAAACAAGAACTTACATTTTATAGGAAAAGATTCTTAGAATGTTCCTGTCTTCACTTGTAATAAAGGAGGAGAGATGGTAAAATAGACGAGTGAAACTAAGACAGAAAAACGCAAAAAACAAGCTACTTTTACAGTATGGAATCGGCATTGCTCTGGTAGTACTAGTCATGACCACTTCCTTCCTTTATCTGATATCTCTCAGTATGAAACCCTATCAAGATGCTAGAGTTGAGGGAGAAAAACTAGCCAAGCAGTATGCAGAATTGGAAAAGGCAGATCAGATTGATTTCTATAATGGACTAGAAGGTTATTACAGCGTTCTGGGGCATAATAAAAAGCAAGAGGCCATTGCCGTACTGATTGAAAAGAATGACCACAAGATTTATGTTTATCAGCTTGACAAGGGGATTTCTCAAGACAAGGCGGCGACGATTTCGAGGGAAAAAGGAGCTAGCGACATTGACAAAATCACCTTTGGTCGCTATCAGGACAAGCCGATTTGGGAAGTCAAGTCAGGAAAACAGTACTATCTGGTTGACTTTGAAACAGGAGCAGTGATCCAATAAGGAGGGCATATGAAACTACCCAAGCGTGTACTAGAAATGGAAGAAAGCGTCACTCTAGCCAGTGATGCAAGAGCCAAGGCATTAAAAGCTCAAGGAAAGGATGTTCTTTTCTTAACCTTGGGACAGCCTGATTTTCATACTCCTGAAAACATTCAGGATGCAGCGATAGAAGCAATTCGAGATGGGCGAGCTTCCTTCTATACAGTTGTATCGGGTCTACCAGAGTTAAAAGCGGCGGTTAATACCTATTTTGAACGCTACTATGGGTATTCTGTAGCAGCTAACGAGGTTACCTTTGCCACTGGTGCCAAGTTCTCCCTCTACACCTTCTTTATGGCTGTGGTCAATCCAGACGATGAGGTCATCATCCCTACTCCTTACTGGGTCAGTTATGGGGATCAAGTCAAGATGGTAGAAGGAGTGCCAGTCTTTGTCCTGGCCAAGGAAGACAATCACTTTAAAGTAACAGTAGAGCAGCTAGAAGCAGCCCGAACAGATAAGACCAAGGTTTTGGTTCTCAATTCGCCATCCAATCCGACCGGTATGATCTACTCTCGTGAGGAACTCTTGGCTATCGGAAATTGGGCGGTTGAACATGATGTCCTTATCCTAGCAGATGATATTTACAGTCGTCTGGTTTATAACGGGAACGAATTTGTTCCAATCTCTAGTCTGTCAGAAGCTATTCGCAAGCAAACCATCGTGATTAACGGTGTATCTAAGGCCTATGCTATGACTGGTTGGCGGGTAGGTTATGCTGTGGGAAATCCTGAAATTATCGCTGCTATGAGCAAACTAACAGGACAAACAACTTCAAATCTGACGGCAGTGTCTCAATATGCAACGATTGAGGCGCTGACTGGACCGCAAGACTCTGTTGAAACCATGCGCCAAGCCTTTGAAGAGCGTTTGAATACCATTTATCCACTCTTGTGCCAAGTGCCAGGATTTGAAGTTGTCAAGCCACAAGGAGCCTTCTATCTTTTCCCAAATGTTAAAAAAGCGATGGAGATGAAGGGTTATACCGATGTGACGGACTTTACAACAGCTATCCTCGAAGAAGTTGGTCTTGCCTTGATTACAGGAGCTGGATTTGGAGCACCAGAAAATGTTCGCCTCAGCTATGCTACAGACTTAAATACATTAAAAGAAGCCATTCACCGTTTGCATCAATTTATGAAAAAATAAAACTTAGAATCTTCGTCATTTCGGTGAAGATTTTTTGTATCGAAAATCTGCTAAATTCCCAAACTAAGTTCCACTGGTTTTACTCATGCTTGATTTCATCGCTTTTGTAGCCAAAAGGAATCGAAAAAAGAGGGCACAAAATCCCCTCATCTGAAAGCATTTCAGATTAAGTTCCGCTATGGTGGAAGTTAGAGTGAGACGTTTGAATGGGGTTGAAGGTTCGTTTTTAGAACCACTGTTGAAGCAATTTAGAAGATTGACAGCCGTCTTCTGCAGGTATTTTAGAAATGCCGAGAAGCTTAGGAATCCCTTCTCCGTAAGTAAAGGCAAAGAGTTCATAGGCTGACTCTCCATTCAAAGCAGCTCGTTTGACACTGTTGACATGCGAACAGACGAGATGGATGTCCTCTTGAATGAAGTTATCAGAGGAAGTTCCTTTAGGTAGAAGGTCGCGAATCAGCGTGTGAATGTTCTCAATTCTCCCTTTCTGGTCAGAGCGATTAGGGTCACAAAAGAAAAGTTTACTTTCTCCTCGAACATCCATTTCGATATCATCGCCCCTGGCAAACTCTCCACCATTATCGGTAAGAATGACGGGAAAGAGTTGGAAAAAGTCTTTGTTCGCTTGGTGAAGAGTGTTCTTAATATCATGAGGTGTTTGGTAACCGCAAGGGCAGTTTTATTCTCCAGCAGCCTAGCGAAGATAAAGTTACAGAAGGAAAGATTGAAGGTGACTAGGATTTTACCTCCCATTCTGCCCATAACCGTGTCCATTTCCAGCCATGAGTCTAGTTGATTCAGGGCTAAATAGATTTGAAAATCCTCAGAGGAACGGTTTTTTAGCTTCTTTAGGGATGGAAGGTAGCTTATTTTTCCGTCTTTCTTTAAATTTAACGGCTCTGGCTAGGTCAATAGGAGCGATAGATAGGTATCCTTTTCGGAGTCCCAGAAAGTCTTGGAATTGAGAGGAGTTCCTTCACGATCCTCGACAAGAGTTTGTTCGTATTGCTTTTGAGCTTGTTTAGCAAGGCAGAAGATTTTTTTAAATCCGCAATTTTGTCTTCTTTTAGGGCAATCATTACAGACAGAGGGAGCCTTATCGAGTAAAGTGCAAGGAAGGTTATCACACGTAGACTCTCGGCCTTGTCTATTTCTTTTGACTTCTTTTGAAACAGTAGTTGGGTCTTTTAGAATGGATTGTCCAATAGTTTTGAAGGTTTCACCGCGCTCTAAGCCTAGTTGGATATCATTACGGTCTGAAAGGGTAAGGTGTTTCTGTTTGGTCAGAGTAGATCTCATTTCTAACTCAAACGTCTCACACTTAATTCCACCATGAAAATCCGTTTTAGACGAATTTCCACTTCGATCAGGAAAGTGGAAGTTACTTTGAGAAGTTACCAAGCAAAGACTTGATTTGTTGAATCAAGTCTTTTTTCTCTCATTTGTTCCTATTTGTGATAAAATGGAATAGAACGATTTTTTACAATGAATGAAAAAACAGAGGTAAATATGACAATCGGTATTGATAAGATTGGTTTTGCGACCAGTCAATATGTCTTGAAATTACAAGACCTAGCAGAAGCAAGAGGAGTTGAGCCTGATAAATATAGTAAGGGTCTCTTATTAAACGAAATTAGCATTGCACCATTGACTGAGGATGTTGTCACCTTAGCTGCCAGTGCAAGTAACTCTATTCTAACAGAGAAAGAAAAAGAAGAAATTGACATGGTCATCGTGGCGACCGAGTCAGGGATTGACCAGAGTAAGGCAGCGGCGGTCTTTGTTCACGGTCTATTAGGTATCCAGCCGTTCGCTCGCAGTTTTGAAATCAAAGAAGCTTGTTATGGAGCAACAGCTGCCCTCCATTATGCTAAGTTGTATGTGGAAAATTCTCCAGAGTCTAAGGTCTTGGTCATCGCCAGTGATATTGCCAAGTACGGTGTGGCGACTCCAGGTGAACCAACTCAGGGAGCTGGGAGTGTGGCGATGTTGATTACGCAAAATCCGCGTACCATGGCTTTTAACAATGATAATGTTGCCCAAACGCGTGATATTATGGATTTCTGGCGTCCGAACTATTCAACCACTCCTTATGTAAACGGCTTGTACTCAACTCAGCAATATCTTGACAGTCTTACGACGACTTGGGATGAATACAAGAAACGTTATGATTGGACTATGAATGATTTTGCGGCCATCTGCTTCCACTTGCCTTATCCCAAATTAGCCCTAAAAGGCTTGCGTAAGATGATGGATAAGACTTTGCCTCAGGAAAAAAAGGATAGTCTGCAAGAAAACTTTGATAAGTCCATTCTCTACAGTCAGATGATTGGGAATATCTACACAGGTTCCCTCTTCCTCGGGCTCCTCTCTCTTTTGGAAAATGCAGAGACTTTGAAGGCTGGAGATAAAATTGCCCTCTACAGTTACGGAAGTGGAGCGGTTTCAGAGTTCTTTAGTGGCGAATTGATTGAAGGCTATGAGGCTTACCTTGATAAGGATCGCTTGAGTAAACTCAAACAACGTACAGCATTGTCTGTTGCAGACTATGAAAAAGTCTTCTTCGAAGAGGTGCAGTTGGATGAGTCTGGCTCAGCCCAATTTGCAGGTTTTGAAAATCAAGACTATGCCTTGGTTGAAATTGTCGACCACCAACGCCGTTATAGCAAGGTTAAAAAGTAATGAAGAGAAGTTGGAATGGATTTTCTAAAAAATCATACCATGAGCGCCTTGAGTTGCTGAAAGCTCAGGCGCTCCTTAGTCCTCAAAAGCAAACGGGTCTGGAGCAGGATGAACAAATCAGCTTGGCAGTTGCAGATCAGCTGAGTGAGAATGTAGTGGGAACTTTTTCTCTGCCTTATTCCGTCATTCCAGAGGTTTTGGTGAACGGTCAGGACTATACAGTTCCCTATGTGACAGAAGAACCCTCAGTGGTTGCTGCGGCCAGCTACGCCAGTAAAATCATCAAGCGAGCAGGTGGCTTTACTGCTCAAGTCCATGAGCGCCAGATGATTGGCCAGGTAGCCCTTTATCAAGTTGCTGAACCTGAACAAGCGCAAGAGAAAATTGCCAGCAAGAAAGCAGAGCTCTTGAAACTTGCCAATCAAGCCTATCCTTCTATCGTTAAACGAGGAGGTGGGGCGCGTGATTTGCATGTAGAGCAGATCAAAGATGAAACAGACTTTCTGGTTGTTTATATCCATGTCGATACCCAGGAAGCCATGGGTGCTAATATGCTCAACACCATGCTGGAAGCCTTGAAACCAGTCTTAGAAGAACTCAGCCAGGGACAGAGTCTCATGGGAATCCTGTCCAATTACGCGACAGATTCTCTAGTGACAGCAAGCTGTCGTATCGCCTTTCGCTACTTGAGCCCCCAAAGGGACCAAGGACGAGAAATTGCGGAGAAAATTGCCTTGGCTAGTCAGTTTGCACAGGCTGATCCTTACCGAGCGGCTACTCACAATAAAGGGATTTTTAATGGTATCGATGCGATTTTGATTGCCACTGGTAATGACTGGCGTGCTATTGAAGCTGGGGCTCATGCCTTTGCCAGTCGAGATGGACGCTATCAAGGTCTCAGTCGATGGAGTCTAGATAGGGACACAGAAGAATTGGTCGGTGAGATGACACTACCTATGCCTGTAGCGACCAAGGGTGGCTCTATAGGACTCAACCCACGTGTAGCCCTCAGCCATGAACTACTGGGAAATCCTTTAGCCAAGGAACTTGCACAAGTCATCGTTTCTATCGGGCTGGCACAAAACTTTGCGGCCCTCAAAGCCTTGGTAAGTACAGGCATCCAGCAAGGCCACATGAAATTGCAGGCCAAATCCTTAGCTCTCCTAGCTGGTGCTAGTGAGTCTGAAGTTGCTCCCCTCGTTGAGCGTCTCATCGCAGATAAAACCTTTAACCTAGAGACAGCCCAGCGCTATCTGGAAAATTTACGATCATAAAAAACTCAGACGAATTCGTCTGAGTTTTTTGTACTTAAATACTTTTTCCGGGTAATAGAGTAACGGGTAAGAAGTAACCGGTTGTTGCGACTTCCTTTCCTTCGATTTTTTGTAAGAGTAGATCAACAGTGAGTTGGGCAATCTCTTTCATAGGCTGCTTAATCGTTGTCAAATGAGGATAGTAGTTCTCGATAAAGTAGGTCCCATCATAGCCGATGACCTTGAGCTTTTCAGGAACAGAAATTCCCAATTCTTGAGCGATTTTGATAACCAGGATAGCTGTCAAATCATCCGAAGCAAAGATAGCGTCTGGTTTCTGATGGGTCAAGATATTCTTGATTTCCATTTCTTTTCTGACGGGAGAAAAATCACTCGAAACATTGATAATAGGAGCTTTTGGGAGAACAGTGGCAAAGCCAGCATGGCGTAGTCCAGTTGGTGAATTAGAGTTGTCATTCCCTGTAATCATAATGATAGACTGGGCGCCTGTCTTGACCAGAGTTTGGGCTGCGAGGATCCCGCCGCCGTAGTTATCAGAGGAAACGACAGGGATATCAGGTGATAGATTTCGGTCAAAGGAAATGATCGGTGCCGTCACACGATTGTAGTCTTCAATTCCCAAGTTGTGGCTTCCAGAAATGATACCGTCTACCTGATTGGCTTCCAGCATTTCAATGTACTCCCGTTCTTTTTCAGAGTCATGTTCGCTGTTACAGATGATGGTCTTGTAGCCGTTTTTGAAGAGTTGGTGTTCCAACTTGTCAATCAACTCCGCATAAAAGACATGACTGATGTTTGGGAAAATGAGTCCAATCAACTTGGCAGATTTTTCTTGGAGACTTCGAGCCAGATTGTTGGGCTTGTAGCCTAGTTCTCGCATGGCTTCATTAACCTTTTGAATGGTTTTCTCAGATAGATAGCCCTTTTTATTGATAACCCGAGAAACGGTAGTAGGACTGACGCCTGCAAGTTTGGCGACATCAGTTAGTTTTGCGACCATAATCTAATTCATAGTAAGTTCCAGTTGGGTTTCCAGATTTAATCAGGATACCATTTTGGTCCGCATGGGGGAAGACACGACCAGAAAATACTTTTTCTCCTTTATTGATGAAAATTTCAAAGACAGAGTTATCGATGAAAATCGTAGCAGTAGTAGCTTGGTTATCGATTGGGCAAGAACGAGTTGTACCAAATTCTTGGGCGTACTGTTCACCAGCCTGGCTACGATCTACTGTCACTTGACCATTTACAAGGTCAAAGTTGATTGAAAGTCCCTTGCCTTCTTTGTCAGCTAGTAAGACAATTTCGCTCTGGCTATTAGCTGACAAGTTGAGTTCGAGTTCGTAAGTGTTCTTAGTTTGGGCACGATTTGAGAAGGTTTCTTCAGAAGCACGAAGGTCCTTGACAGCTGCGACTGGGAATTGGTAGAGTTTACCGTCTTTGATAGTGAGTTCTTTGACCAAAGAGAAGGTTCCTTGGTGGTCAAAACGGTCAGAAGGGTAAGAAACATCTGGCAAGCCAAGCCAGCTAACAGCTAGAGCACGTCCATCAGGAGCGTTGAAAGCTTGAGTTGCATAGGCTTCGAAACCATAGTCCATGTTTTGAAGTTGAGATACATCTACCATTTTGGCATTTTCAGGGTCAAAGGAATCCCCAATTTTATACATATTTGGAAAGATATTATCGTAGTCTAGAACGTTCTTATCCAATCCTTGTGGGCAGTAGAGAAGGACAGGTTGTTCCCCTACAAAGACCAAATTTGGACATTCCATCATGTAGGCAGTACGGTCGTTAGCAAAGTCAAGGTTGCCAACGGCTTGCCAGCTTGTATAGTCGTTGTCTACAGCCTTGTAGAGACGGACGAAGCCTTTTTTCTCCAAGTCCTGTCCACCGACGATGGCATAGTATTGGCTCTTGAAGTTAAAAATTTGCGGATCACGGAAGTGGTCAGTAGAGTCGGCTGGCCGGTCGATCAAGATCTTATCAATCTTTGTAATCTTGCCATTCTTATCCATCAAAGCTCCAATCTGGTAAGGGTGACGGATCCAGTTTTCATCACGAACATTTCCTGTATAAAATAGGAACAAGTTATCGCCAAACTGCATGGCAGAACCAGAGTAGGCACCGTGGCTATCTAATGGAGTATCTGGTAAAACTTTGATTCCAGTTTCTTTAAAGTGAATCAAATCATCACTTTCTAGCTGTGCCCAAGATTTCAAACCGTGGGCTGCACCAAAAGGAAAATTCTGGTAAAAGAGGATCCACTTGCCATCAAAGTAAGAAAAGCCATTTGGGTCGTTGAGAAGTCCTGTTTTTGGCTCAACATGGTAATGAGTATGCCATGGAGATTGTGATATATTTTTCTTTATATTTTGAATTTCTTCTCGCTTCCAATCTTCATAGGGTCTATAACGACGCTCAGTTGTCCATTCCATTTATTTTATTCCTCCAAAAATCTTATTACTTTTAATAGTAACCGTTTTCGGTTAAAAAAGCAAGTCTTTTATGTTGAAAAAGAGAAAAACTGTCAAACGTTAGTCATAAAATAAATGCAGGAAATCAATCAAATTTTCACGGAAATATGCAAGATAATGAAATAAAAACCTTTTTAAATAAGATTTCAAACTTATTTTTTCAAGGAATACCTGATAAATCAATCAAAAACAATCAATCTAAAGCGTATCCACTAAGTGGATAGAATATTTTTTCTGCAAAACGCTTGACATATTTTAGAAACGTGATAAAATAATAGTCGTAGGGCGAATAAAATCGCTTTCAAACAAGAACAAAATTTTATAAGGAGATTTTTGCTATGGATTATAGTAAAGTTGCTGCTGAGGTCATTGAGGCTGTCGGTAAGGATAATCTTGTAGCTGCAGCCCACTGTGCAACTCGTCTTCGTTTGGTATTGAAAGACGAATCAAAAGTGAACCAAGCAGATCTAGATAATAATGCGGATGTGAAGGGGACTTTTAGCACTAACGGACAATATCAAATTATCATTGGTCCTGGTGATGTTAACTTCGTGTATGCGGAAATTATCAAGAAAACTGGTTTGAAAGAAGTTTCGACAGATGATTTGAAAGAGATTGTGAATAAAGACAAAAAGTTCAATCCATTGATGGACTTGATTAAACTTTTGTCAGACATCTTTGTTCCTATTATCCCTGCCTTAGTTGCAGGTGGTCTCTTGATGGCTTTACGGAACTTCTTGACATCACCAGGCTTGTTTGGACCTCAATCAATTGAAGATATGTATCCTGCTATCAAAGGCTTCTCAGCTATGATTCAATTGATGTCTGCTGCTCCATTTATGTTCCTCCCTGTTTTGGTTGGTATTTCAGCAGCCAAGCGCTTTGGAGCAAACCAATTCCTTGGTGCGGCAATCGGTATGATTATGACCACTCCAGATTTGGGTGGGAAAGAAGCCTTCTGGGACATCTTAGGTTTCCATGTTACACAAACAAACTATGCTTATCAGGTTATTCCAGTCCTTGTTGCAGTCTGGTTGTTAGCTAATTTGGAAAAATTCTTCCACAAGAAATTGCCATCTGCAGTTGACTTCACTTTCACACCGCTTTTATCAGTGATGATTACAGGATTCCTTACCTTTACAGTTATCGGTCCTGTTATGTTGGTTGTGTCTGATGCGATTACAAATGCGATTGTATGGTTGTACAACACAACAGGTGCCTTTGGTATGGGGCTATTTGGTGGAACTTACTCATTAATCGTTATGACAGGTCTTCACCAATCATTCCCAGCAATCGAAACACAATTGTTGTCTGCATACAATAATAACGGTCCTGGATTTGGAGACTACATCTTTGTTGTTGCTTCAATGGCAAACGTAGCACAAGGTGCGGCTACTCTTGCAATCTACTTATTGACAAAAAATGCTAAAACAAAAGGATTGTCCAGTTCGGCTGCTGTTTCTGCCTTCCTTGGTATTACAGAACCTGCTCTCTTTGGGGTAAACTTGAAATACAAATTCCCATTCTTCTGCGCCCTTGCTGGTTCAGCAATTGGTGCCTTCGTAGCGGGTTTAACTCACGTTATTGCAGTTTCATTGGGAGCGGCTGGATTTATCGGATTCCTTTCTATTAAGGCTGGTTCAATCCCTATGTATATAATTGCGGAAATTATGTCCTTTGTTGCCGCATTTGCTTTCACTTATTTCTACGGGAAAACAAAAGCAGCTAGTGTCTTTGCTGATGAAGCTGCAACAGCAACTGCAGAAACAGTTACTGAAACTACAGTAGAAGCACCAGTAGTGGAAGAGTCTGATACTCTTCAAAATGAAACACTTGTAACTCCTATCGTCGGTGATGTGGTTGCTCTTGAGAATGTTGATGATCCAGTCTTTTCAAGTGGTGCAATGGGACAAGGGATCGCTGTGAAACCAAGCCAAGGCGTGGTTTACGCTCCAGCTGATGCAGAAGTATCGATTGCCTTTGCTACAGGACATGCTTACGGTTTGAAGACAGCTAATGGAGCTGAGATCTTGATCCACGTTGGTATCGATACGGTGACTATGAACGGTGAAGGCTTTGAGCAAAAGGTTGCTCAAGGCGACAAGGTCAAAGCTGGCGATGTTCTTGGAACATTTGACTCAAACAAAATCGCTACAGCTGGACTTGATGATACAACAATGGTTATCGTAACCAACACAGCAGACTACGCTTCTGTGACACCAGTCGCAAGTGGTTCTGTTGTCAAGGGTGACGCTATCATCGAAGTGAAAATCTAATACTCAATGAAAAGGAACAAATGACATGTTTGTTCGTTTTTGCTTGAATGGTAAGATTTACAGAGGAAAATCTAAAAAAATAGAGAAATTTAGACTTTCGAAATATGCTATAATAAAGAAAATAAAAACAAGAGGTTTATCATGACAAAATTATATGGAAGCTTGGAAGCGGGCGGTACAAAGTTTGTCTGTGCTGTCGGTGATGAAAACTTTAACGTTGTAGAAAAAACACAATTTCCAACAACAACTCCAATCGAAACAATCGATAAAACCATTGAGTTCTTCTCGAAATTCGATAATCTTGCTGGTCTTGCAGTCGGTTCATTTGGTCCCATTGATATTGATAAAAACTCAAAAACTTATGGCTTTATCACAACGACTCCAAAACCAAACTGGGCAAATGTGGACTTGCTTGGTGCCCTTCGTCGTGCCCTCAACGTGCCAATGTACTTCACTACAGACGTAAACAGCTCTGCTTATGGTGAAGTGGTTGCCCGTAACAATGCTGGTGGTCGTATCGAAAACTTGGTTTACTACACCATCGGTACAGGTATCGGTGCAGGTGTTATCCAACGTGGTGAATTTATCGGTGGTGTGGGTCACCCTGAGATGGGTCATTATTATGTTGCTAGACACCCAATGGATATTGAAAAAGAGTTTAAGGGTGTTTGTCCTTTCCATAAGGGATGTTTGGAAGGCTATGCAGCTGGTCCAAGTTTGGAAGCTCGTACAGGTGTACGTGGGGAAAACATTGAACTCAACAACCCTGTTTGGGATGTTCAAGCCTACTATATCGCTCAAGCTGCAGTCAATGCTACAGTGACTTTCCGTCCAGACGTAATCGTCTTTGGTGGTGGGGTCATGGCTCAACAACACATGCTGGACCGTGTCCGTGAGAAATTCACTGCTCTTTTCAATGGTTACCCACCAGTACCAGACGTGCGTGACTACATTGTCACTCCAGCAGTCGCAGGCAATGGTTCCGCTACACTTGGAAACTTTGTCCTTGCTAAGGGTGTCGCAAAATAAAACAAGAGTCTGGGACAAAAGTCTAACCTTAAATGTAAAAAGCGAACAAAACGAGTTATCTGACATTCAGAATTCGGTCTTGTTCGCTTTTTTGTCTAATCTATCGATTTTAAAAATTTATAATAAAAAATTCCTAAAATCAAAATCTTTTTGTCTCAGGCTCTTGAAGACAATGTTTTTTGAGCCTTTCCTTAAGTGATTACGGACGGTAGCGACTTTCTTCGAAATTCCATACCTAAACTTTGAGCCTAATGTCTCAAAGTTTCCCAACACTTGAAACTATTCGATTTCAGGTGTTTCTATCACGGCGGAAAGCCTAGATAAGTCCTCGACTCACTATCGAAAAATAGGTATGATTTCCATACCAAAGTATATTTATACTCTTCGAAAATCTCTTCAAACCGCGTCAACGTCGCCTTGCTGTAGATATATGTAACTGACCTCGTCAGTCTTATCTACAACCTCAAAGCAGTGCTTTGAGCAACCTGCGGCTAGTTTCCTGGTTTGTTCTGTGATTTTCATTGAGTATTAGAATCAAGCTATAGTCAATCTACGCTTTCAAAATCCTCTTGGGAAACCAAACGGATTTTTTATATGTCAAAGCATTTGCCAGAAGAAGTCGATAATATAGGTCAGACCGTAGGTATAAACCACGAGGGTAAAGGGTTTGGTCAGAACGATGATGATCATATAGCGCTTGAAGCTCATCTTGGTCAGGGCGGCCAGCATACAGAGAAAGTCAGCTGGACTAATTGGCCAAATCATCATAAAGATAAAGAAACGGTCAAAACGATTGCCCTTGTCCAACCAGCCGATATACTTGTCATAGGTGCGCTTGCTGACGATAGACTGGACAAAGGCAGCACCATAGAGGCGCACCAGATAAAAGATAATGGCACAGCCAATCACGATGCCGATGTAGTTGTAGATTGTCCCGATGATGTGACCGTAGATAAAGACCCCAGCCACCGAGGTCAAGGCTCCAGGAATGATAGGGACGACCGTCTGTAAAATCTGTAAAAAGATAAAGAGAGGTGGCCCCCAGATGCCTGCCTGCTGGATAAAGGCAGATAGGGTTTCCTTAGACTGTAAAATCCCAGCCTGATAAGCCCAAATACAGAAAATCAAACTCCCAACCCCACCGACAATCGATGAGATATTGATAACCTGCTGCAGAAGTGGGGAAACAGCTTTCATTTGTTTATCCTGTGACATGTTAACTCCTCGTAGATAGTATAATTCTACTATACCATATTTTGGAGGAGAAAGGGGGAATGAGTATTTTTGATGAGAAATAGATGGGAATACAGGTCTTCGAGACTTAGAATATGTCTGTTTCCTAAAGTTTACATGCATTCTAGGTTTAGAATGATTGTAATTCCATTGATTTAAAAGTATTCTAAGCTTCGAATGGCTTATCTGAGAAAGTTTTGAGGTCTTCTAGCTTTCGAATAGTTGTCTTACTTAAAGTTTATATGTATTCTAAAGCTAGAAGAGTTAAAATCTATAAATAGTAAGGGTCTCTATCTGATGGACGGAGTGTATGTCCAGTCAGATAGAGATTTTTTAATTTGGAAATGTCTGATTTGTCCTAAAAAGTACATTTGAGATGGAAATAATGACAGTTGAGCGGATGAGGGATAAATCTTTTAAAGTAACTGTTAGAATTAATTTAAAAGATTACATAGTGGAAAATAGAAAGGATATCATCATGACAAAAATATACGCTATTCGCCCTCTTAGTTACAGTAACTTTACCAACCGTGAGTTTGAAAGTCTGATGATGGATACTCATCAAAGCTTGGCGACTTTTTCTAAGGCAAACAAGGATGAGGGCATGTATGCCAAACATTTGGAACCTTTCAAGACCAAGCTCGATGATTTTCAAGCTCAACTTGCGGCGGTGGAGACGAAAGAGTCTAGCAATCTGACAGAAGTCGATCGCAATCGTGATAGTGCCTTGGTCGGTCTCTTTACCCTTCATAGAGGATTTGCTAAGATTAAGGATGCCAAGCTCAAAGAAGCTCATGAGACTCTGAAACCAGTCTTTGCTAAGTATAAGGACATCACTAAGCATAGCAACGATGTGGAAACGGCAGAAATCAAGAGCCTTCTCAAAACGCTTAGTGAGACACCCTATCATGAGGCAGTTATCATCCTAGGACTAACCCCTATGCTGACGGCGGTGATCAATGTTCAAGAGGAATATGATCAAGTGGAAAGTAAGGCGCGTGCTCACAAGTCTGCCAAGGAAGTTGGCAAGACCAGACAACTCCGTACCGAACTTTCAACTAGTTACGACCTCTTTATGCGCTATACCGCAGCCAGTGCAGAAGCCTATCCTGAAAAGGAACACCTGACTCAACTCCTCAAGGAACTCAATAGCATCCGAGATAGCAAGCGACGTCTCATCATTAGCAACAAGAAAGATAAAAAGACCAAACCAGCAGAACCAGCCCAAGCAGCAGGATAAGGACAACCCCTTAGAAGCGGATTTCTAAGGGGATTTTTGTGACTTTACCTTTTATTAGGAGTTAAGAAAGATTTTCATGTTATAATGTAAGTTAATAGACCTATTGGAGAATTGAAATGAAACTAGCAATAGAGAAAATTAATAAATTTCAGGATGATCGGGATTGGAGAAAATTTCACAATGAAAAAGATTTAGCTATATCCATCTTGCTGGAAGCTAGTGAACTTCTAGAATTGTTCCAATGGAAGCAGCCTGAAGAAGTTACCACAAAATCTCTTGAAAGAATTAAAGAAGAACTAGCGGATGTGCTAATATATTCAGTGATGTTAGCTGATAATTTACAACTGGATATAGAGCAGATTATTGAAGAAAAATTAGAAAAAAATAAAGCGAAATATCTTGTTAAATTAAGTAAGGGAAGTAATAAAAAATATACTGAATTATAGTGTTGAGTAACTGATATGAGTAAAATATTGAAACCAGTAATTGAAGAAGTAAAATATGAAAGTGGTTCATTAGGCACTTTACAGGAAATTTTAAAAATCAGTTTTCGTGATGAAAACAAAATGCTATTGTTTGAATATCCGACTATATATTGTAAATGATAAAAAGTCAGATGGTTATAGTGTTTATGTAGGTGAAACAACAGATATTGTACGTCGCACAAATCAACATTTAGGTGAAATTAGAGAAGATTGGGCTAAATTTTCAAAATCAAATACTACTAAAATGTTTGTTATAGGTTACCATCACTTTAATAAGTCTTTGACACTAGATATTGAGAATAGACTAATGTTGTATTTATTAAGCGTTGATAATGTTTCAAATGTTCAAAATAGGCGAGGAATCCTCAAAATAAATATTATATTTCTGATGAGCTTGATGAGATTTTTACCAAAATTTGGAGTTCGTTAAATAAGAAAAATAAGTATTTATTTCCAGTAGAAAGTATTGTTAGAAATTCTGCAATTTTTAAATCTTCCCCATTTCATAAATTAACCAATGAGCAATTAAAAGCACAAAATGAAATCATTTTTAAAATTACATCAGCACTTAGTAAGAGCGAGTTTGGAACTTTAATCTTGGTTAAAGGAGAAGCTGGTGCTGGTAAAACTGTTTTGATGAGTTCTTTAATCGATGAACTATTAAATTCTGATGACACGGATTTCCTAAGAGAAAATAATGCAATTAATTTGGTTGTTAATCATGACGATCAATTGAGTGTCTATAAAGAAATAGAGAAAAAGCTTGAATGAAAGAGTGGTTCAACTCTTAATGTTGCTATGAAACCAACTCAGTTTTTAAAGGCACTAAAAAAGCAAGATGCTAATGCTGGTATAGTTGTTATTGACGAAGGACACTTACTTTTGACTGCAAACAATCAAGCTTATCAAGGTGGTAATCATTTAAAAGATATACTATCAAAATCGAAAGTAGTAGTTTTAGTGTACGATGATAATCAAATAATGAATAAATCTCAAATATGGGTAGATGATTCATTTTTGACTTTACAACATCAAGCGAGGTTGTCTGGCAATTTAATTGAATTAAATAATCAAATGCGTATAAAAGCTAGTGAATCTACAATTAGTTGGATTAGAAATATTATTGATAAAAGAGAAATTAGCAAATTAAAAGAAGACAATAACTATGATATCCAGATATTTAATTCTCCCAAGGAAGTACAGGATGCTATTAAATTAAAAGATAAGAATCGGCATTTAGGGATTTCTAGGTTAATAGCAACTTATAACTGGGAATATAGTAGTCAATCTAAACCTGGAGAAAATATAAAGATAGTTATAAATATAGATATAAAGATGAATATAAAAATTATTGGTGTGTGGAAATAGAAGGCTGGTTATGTCCTTGGAATAGAGAATTGAGTAGGGGTAGGAAAAACTCTAAATGTTCTTGGATTGAACAACCACAAACTATTGATGAAGTAGAATCCGCTTTTACTGTGCAAGGTTTTGATTTGAATTATGCTAGAGTCATTATTGATCCATCGGTTAAATATAGAGATGGTAAAATTAAGTTTGATATCTCTGCTAGTAAAAATAAAGGAGCAGTTCAAAATAGGAAACTCGAAAATGGTGAAATGAAAAATTTTGGTGAAGATCTTTTAAAAAATGAATTAAATGTTTTGCTTACAAGAGGAGTAAATGGACTCTATATCTATGCAGTAGATGAAGAACTTCAAGCGGCTTTAAAAAAGGCAATTTTATAAGATCATAAGATAGGAATAGATATTTATAAATCCAAATATGGTATAATGTCAATTATGAATAATAACCAACATGGCCTTTGCCAGCAACTCTAGGCTAGGAACAAGTATCTCGTTTTGAGTCATTCTAGCAATATTTACAATGAGATTCGTCAATACTTGAAGAATGAACAGGTGGAGGTGAGTCTGGTTCAAGAGATGATTGACCGTGCCAGCCAAATCCCAGAACATAGGGGTTAGGTTTGCAATGCCTTTCAGCATATTTGGGGCTATTTCAAAAAGAAAGCGACAGAAACTGAGCGCAAGGACTATATGCTTTTGCTGGCTCGCTACCGCTTTGGTCAAGCTTCTAAGGAAGATGTGATTGATAAGACTAGAGATTTGCTTAAACTTTATCCGAATACCTACTTGCAACATTCGACTTTACTGAAAGGAGACTCCCATGAGACTTTGGCATGAGGCTTTGATTTCACAGTTTCCGCGTCCTCAACTTTTGGGGCAACATCGAGAATGCTGCGCCCTGCGTGGTAATGGCTGGGGCAAAAAGCATGCTACGGTGGACCATGTCTTTACCCACTCGCCCTATCACCTCTATACCTATCATCGCTTGATCATGGAGGAGATGGCTAACCGTGGCTACAATGTTAGTCCAGAGTGGCTGGACAAGAACTACCGTGGTAAGACCTGCCCTCCTTATGAAGATTTGGTAGAGGAGAAGTTGCCTAGTCCTATATACAGCGAACATGACGATGCCTGCTATGAGGAGTGTCTGGCTAATCTCCATGACAAGGGGATAGAGCTATAGTCTTTTCTAATAGCAAGTCATAGTCACTTATAAGAATTACTAATAACACGTTTGAGCATTCTAACTAAAATACAGCCACAAAATAGGCTACGCAAAGGATTTGAGACATAAGTCTCAAGTCTTTTTCTTTAGTTTAAAATAGTGATATAGTTTCAAACTATATCAAAGCCTAATTTTTTACAATTATACAGACACTTTCTTTTCTGTTAAGATAATTTCAACAACAAATTTTGGAGGACACATCATGTCGACTACGATCATTGGTTTCCCTCGTTTGGGCGAATTCCGCGAATTGAAATTTACAACTGAAAAATACTTTAGAAAAGAAATCTCAGAAGAAGAACTCTTGGCAGCAGCAAAAGACTTGCGTGCTAAACACTGGAACATTGTCAAAGAAAAAGGCATCACTGAAATCCCATCAAATGACTTTTCTCACTATAACAACTTTCTAGATGCAGCTTTCCTTTTCAACGTGGTCCCTGCTTCTGTTCAAAACTTGGACTTGTCTGATCTTGAGCGTTACTTTGCTTTGGGGCGTGGTTACCAAGGAGAAAAAGGGGATATGCGTGCCCTTCCGATGAAGAAATGGTTCAACACCAACTACCACTACATCGTTCCTAAATTTGAAAAAGACACTCAAGTAAAATTGGCTGGTCACAAGATCTTTGATGAGTTCCAAGAAGCAAAAGAACTTGGATTGAACACTCGTCCTGTCCTTGTAGGTCCATTCACTTTCCTTCAATTATCAGACTTTGAAGAAGGCGTGAAAGCAGAAGACTTCGTAGATAGCTTAGTGGTTGCTTACCAAGATGTTTTTGCTAAATTGGCTGAACTTGGTGCGACTCGTATTCAACTGGACGAAGCGGCTCTTGTCAAAGATTTGACAGCTGAAGAAAAAGCTCTCTTCTTGAACCTCTACAACAAGCTTTTGGCTGACAAGAAAGGTCTTGAAGTCTTGCTTCAAACTTACTTCGGTGATGTTCGTGACGTCTACGCTGACCTTGTAAACTTGCCAGTTGATGCCATTGGTTTGGACTTCGTTGAAGGTAAGAAAACTCTTGAACTCGTTAAAGGTGGTTTCCCAGCTGACAAGACTCTCTATGCAGGTATCGTCAATGGTAAAAACATCTGGCGCAACAACTACGAAAAGAGCTTGGCTGTTCTTGAGCAAATCCCAGCTGAAAACATCGTTTTGACAAGCTCATGCTCACTTCTTCATGTGCCATTTACAACTGCTAACGAAGAATTTGAACCAGCAATCTTGAACCACTTTGCTTTTGCAGTAGAAAAATTGGAAGAACTTCGTGACTTGGATGCTATCCGCAATGGTCAAGGTGCAGAAGCACTTGCAGCTAACAAAGAACTCTTTGCGACTGAACGTGTTGGTGAAAATGCGGAACTTCGCGTTCGTATCGCTGGCTTGACAGACGCAGACTACACTCGTTTGCCAGCCTTTGCAGAACGTGAAGCTATCCAAGAAGAAGCTTTCAAACTTCCAGCTCTTCCAACAACAACTATCGGTTCATTCCCTCAAACTAAGGAAGTCCGTGCCAAACGTTTGGCTTACCGTAAGGGTGAATTGTCTCAAGAAGAGTACGATGCTTTCCTTGCTGAAACGATCGATGAATGGATCAAATGGCAAGAAGATATCGACTTTGATGTCCTTGTTCACGGTGAATTTGAGCGTAATGACATGGTTGAGTACTTCGGTCAAAACTTGTCAGGATACCTCTTCTCTAAAAATGGTTGGGTACAATCATACGGTATGCGTGGGGTGAAACCACCAATCATCTGGGGTGATGTCACTCGCCTTAACCCTATCACTGTTAAATGGTCTAGCTATGCACAAAGCCGTACAAACAAACCTGTTAAAGGTATGTTGACTGGACCTGTTACCATTCTCAACTGGTCATTCCCACGCGAAGACATCTCTATCAAGGATTCTACTCTTCAAATCGCCCTTGCTATCAAGGATGAAGTGCTGAACCTTGAAGCTGCTGGTGTGAAAATCATCCAAATCGACGAGGCTGCTCTTCGTGAAAAATTGCCACTCCGTCGTAGCGACTGGTATGAAGACTACCTTGACTGGGCAATTCCTGCCTTCCGCTTGGTACACTCAACAGTAGCGCCAGATACACAAATCCACACTCACATGTGTTACTCAGAATTTACAGATATCATTCCAGCTATCGACAACTTGGATGCGGACGTTATCTCATTTGAGGCTAGCCGTTCAAACCTTGAAATCTTGGACGAACTCAAAGCGAAAAACTTCCAAACAGAAGTGGGACCTGGGGTTTACGATATCCACTCACCTCGTGTGCCAAATGAAGGCGAAATCGACCACACAATCGAAGCTATCCTTGCTAAAGTGCCAAGCAAGAAAGTTTGGATCAACCCTGACTGTGGTTTGAAAACACGTGGTATTCCAGAAACAAAAGAAAGCTTGATCCGCCTTGTTGAAGCAGCTAAAGCTGCGCGTGAGAAATTGTAAGATAAGGATTTCTCCCTACAACGGTTGTTCAAAATGAAATCAAAAAGAAAAGGATAAGGACTATGTCACGCCAAACACCGTCACTCTCATTTGAAGTGTTCCCTCCAAACCCAGCAGTGGGTAATGATAAAATTATTTCTGCTCTTCAAGATATGCAGGAGTTGGCCCCTCACTTTATCAGTGTAACTGCCAGCAATAATAAATTTAATATCAAGGAAACGACGGTTCGTTTGGCTGACTTTATCCAAAATGACTTGGCGATTCCGACTATTGCTCACTTGCCAGCCATTTATTTGACTAAGGACAAGGTGGCTGAAACCATTGCTGACTTGGACAAGGTTGGGGTGCAGAAAATCTTGGCTTTGCGTGGGGATATTATTCCAGATGTGGAGCCACAGAAGGATTTCCGCTACGCAACCGACTTGATCGAGTTCATCAAGGAACAAGCTCCTCACTTTGATATTGTTGGGGCTTGTTATCCAGAAGGGCATCCAGATTCACCAAATCAGATTTCAGATATTCAAAATCTTAAGAAGAAAGTGGATGCAGGTTGTTCGAGCCTTGTAACTCAGCTTTTCTTTGACAATGAGCGCTTCTATGATTTCCAAGACAAGTGCATCTTGGCTGGGATTGATGTTCCTATTCATGCAGGGATTATGCCAATTCTGAATCGAAATCAGGCTATCCGCCTATTGAAGACTTGTGAGAATATCCATCTTCCACGCAAATTTAAAGCCATTTTAGACAAGTATGAGCATGACCCTGAGTCGCTCAGAGCAGCAGGACTTGCCTATGCAGTGGACCAAATCGTGGATTTGGTAACTCAGGATGTTGCAGGTGTGCATCTCTACACTATGAACAATGCGGATACAGCAAAATACATCCACCAAGCAACCCATGCCTTGTTTAATCATCAGTCTCTAGGATAATAAAAGTAAACCATTCTTCTCAGGTGAGGGGAATGGTTTACTTTTTAATGGTAAAGACCGTACTTTTTAAGAAAAATATGATAAAATAGACTCTGTACGTACTTGATACAAAGATGAGGGTATTAAAGTTTTAAAGGCTTTGTCGATTCTCAATTTTATGACAGAAATTTTTTCATAATTTATTCTTTTCAGTATTTAGTTTGAGCGACACGAACGAGTCAAATCGATGTTATTTGACGAGAGAGTTAGTAAAGCATTTAGCTAATCGCCTAATAGCGGTTAGCGTGAAAGGATTAGATGCTTTAGTGTCAAACCTTTCTAATGATTTGTATCTTGATTAATTGAACCCGGCCGAAAAGCTGTGTAAAAAAGATAAACTGTCTTGTCTTCATCGAAGACTTCGTCAGTTTCCTATTTTTACTTTGCTTTTGACGTCCTTGGTATCTTGAGAATTGAACACGCCTACAACTCTTTGGAAAAAGATAAATCTGCCTAGGAGCAGTCGCTCCGTCGTTCGATTTCCTATTTTCCTTTGAGTTGCTTGACGGCTTAGTATCTTGAGTAATTGAACACGGGCTAAATCCCTAGTGAAAAAGATAGATTTCCTGGTGTGCATCGCACACTGCGTCAATCTCCTATTTTCATACGGGATTCTTTACGCCCTTTGTATCCTGATTTTTGTAGGCAAGGCGTATAATTTCATCAATCCAAAGGGGATTAAAATGACAAAACAAGTGTTTCAAACGACTTTTGCGGGTCGTGAGTTGATCGTAGAGACTGGTCAGGTTGCTAAGCAAGCAAATGGCTCTGTTGTCGTGCGTTACGGTGAGTCAACTGTATTGACTGCTGCCGTTATGTCTAAGAAAATGGCGACTGGGGATTTCTTCCCTCTTCAAGTCAACTATGAAGAAAAAATGTATGCGGCTGGGAAATTTCCTGGCGGCTTTATGAAACGTGAAGGACGTCCTTCAACAGATGCGACTTTGACAGCGCGTTTGATTGACCGTCCAATCCGTCCGATGTTTGCGGAAGGTTTCCGTAACGAAGTGCAAGTCATCAACACAGTTCTTTCTTACGATGAAAATGCATCTGCACCAATGGCGGCTATGTTTGGTTCATCATTGGCATTATCTATCTCAGATATTCCATTTGACGGACCAATCGCTGGGGTACAAGTGGGTTATGTTGATGGCCAAATCATTATCAACCCGACTCAAGAACAGGCAGAGCAATCGCTTCTTGAATTGACAGTAGCTGGGACCAAGCATGCTATCAACATGGTTGAGTCTGGTGCCAAAGAATTGTCAGAAGAAATCATGTTGGAAGCTCTTCTCAAAGGGCATGAAGCAGTCAAAGAATTGATTGCCTTCCAAGAAGAAATCGTTGCTGCTGTCGGTAAGGAAAAAGCAGAAGTAGAATTGCTTCATGTGGACACTGAATTACAGGCTGAAATCATCGCAGCCTACAACAGCGACCTCCAAAAAGCAGTTCAAGTGGAAGAAAAATTAGCTCGTGAAGCTGCAACTCAAGCAGTTAAAGACCAAGTAACAGCAGTTTACGAAGAAAAATATGCAGACCATGAAGAATTTGAACGCATCATGCGTGATGTGGCTGAAATCTTGGAACAAATGGAACATGCTGAAGTGCGCCGTTTGATTACAGAAGACAAGGTGCGTCCTGACGGTCGTAAGGTTGATGAAATCCGCCCTTTAGATGCGCAGGTTGACTATCTTCCTCGTGTACATGGTTCCGGTCTTTTCACTCGTGGACAAACTCAAGCTCTTTCAGTTTTGACTTTGGCTCCGATGGGAGAAACTCAAATCATCGATGGTTTGGATCCAGAGTACAAGAAACGCTTTATGCACCACTATAACTTCCCACAATACTCTGTAGGGGAAACTGGTCGTTACGGTGCGCCTGGTCGTCGTGAAATTGGTCACGGTGCTCTCGGTGAGCGTGCCCTTGCTCAAGTCTTGCCTAGTTTGGAAGAATTTCCATACGCGATCCGCTTGGTAGCTGAAGTATTAGAATCAAACGGTTCATCTTCTCAAGCCTCTATCTGTGCGGGAACTCTTGCCCTTATGGCTGGTGGTGTGCCAATCAAGGCGCCAGTAGCAGGGATTGCTATGGGTCTCATCTCAGATGGAAATAACTACACAGTATTGACAGATATCCAAGGTTTGGAAGATCACTTTGGAGACATGGACTTTAAGGTTGCCGGTACTCGTGAGGGGATTACAGCCCTTCAAATGGATATCAAGATTCAAGGGATCACTGCAGAAATCTTGACTGAGGCCCTTGCTCAAGCCAAGAAAGCGCGTTTTGAAATCCTTGATGTGATTGAAGCAACCATCCCAGAAGTGCGTCCAGAATTGGCTCCAACTGCTCCGAAAATTGATACCATCAAGATTGATGTCGACAAGATCAAGATTGTCATCGGTAAGGGTGGAGAAACTATCGACAAGATTATTGCTGAGACAGGCGTTAAGATTGATATCGACGAAGAAGGTAATGTGTCCATCTACTCTAGCGACCAAGATGCCATTAACCGTACCAAAGAAATCATTGCTGGTTTGGTTCGTGAAGCAAAAGTGGATGAAGTTTACCATGCTAAGGTTGTTCGTATCGAGAAATTTGGAGCCTTTGTCAACCTCTTTGATAAGACAGATGCACTTGTGCACATTTCTGAAATGGCTTGGACTCGTACCAACCGTGTCGAGGACTTGGTAGCTATCGGTGATGAAGTCGATGTTAAGGTTATCAAGATTGATGAAAAAGGCCGTATTGATGCCTCTATGAAAGCTCTTCTTCCTCGTCCTCCAAAACCTGAGCATGATGAAAAAGGTGAAAAGTCTGAGCGACCTCACCGTCCACGTCACCATAAGGACCACAAACCTAAGAAAGAAGTTACAGAAACACCAAAAGATTCAGAATAAGAAAAGGAGAAATGTATGGGATGGTGGCGCGAAACCATTGATATTGTAAAAGAAAATGATCCAGCGGCACGCAACAGTTTGGAAGTTTTGCTGACTTATCCAGGTGTCAAGGCCTTAGCTGCCCACCGTCTCTCGCATTTTCTATGGAAGCACGGCTTCAAACTCCTGGCTCGGATGCACAGTCAGTTTTGGCGTTTTTGGACCCAAATCGAGATTCATCCGGGTGCCCAGATTGACTCAGGTGTTTTTATCGACCATGGCTCAGGTCTGGTGATTGGAGAGACAGCGATTGTTGAAAAAGGCGTTCTTCTCTATCACGGAGTGACTCTTGGTGGAACAGGGAAGGATGTTGGCAAACGCCATCCGACTGTGCGTAAAGGAGCTCTCATATCAGCCCATGCCCAAGTCATCGGACCGGTAGAAATCGGTGAAAATGCTAAGGTCGGTGCAGCAGCAGTTGTCGTCGCAGACGTACCTAGTGATGTGACGGTTGTCGGTATTCCGGCCAAGATTGTCCGTGTTCATGGAAAGAAAGATGAGCCAGTCATTCACGAAGTCGAAGAAAAACGAGAGTATTACGTCAATAAACTCGAGCAGGCTAAAGAAGCCAGTCACAGATCGTCTGGGCTGTAGAGGATACCTATATGATTCAAGCAAGAAATAAGTTGAGCCAAGAAGAGTTATCTGAGGCGAAAAAATTAATTGACTGTTGTCAAGCCTATGATGGAACTTATCGTGATCCCTATCTCTCTAACATGCTTAATTTTGACCCCAACATGCCCGCCTTTTTCCTTTATTATGAAAAAGGCGAACTTGTTGGTCTATTAACTGTCTATGCTGATGACCAAGATGTGGAAGTGACGATACTGGTTCATCCAAATCATCGCCGTCAGGGAATTGCGCGTGCTTTGTTTACGAGTTTTGAGAAAGAAACGGCTCCTTTCCCTATTCATTCAGTTACTTTTCAGACAGAACGTATTTTTCTAGAGCGTCATCCTGATTTTGTCAGCAACTGGGGATTGGTCGAGGAAGAAGAGACAGAAACCTGGTTAGGTAAGGATAGAAGACCTTATCCGTTAGCAAAACTTTCCAATCTTGAAGTTTTGTTAGCAGATAGTTCGTATCAGGAGCAAATTAGCCAGTTAAAATTTCAGGCATTTTCAGGGGAACATGAATCGAGAGAAGTTGTGGATAGATATGTCACCGAAGCTCTGAAAGATCCAGAAAGCCGCCTATATATTTTAGTAAAAGACGGTCAGGTTATTGGAACTTGCACGGTAGATTTATCGACTAATACGAATTACTTCTACGGTTTAGCAATATCTGAACTCGAACGTGGGAAAGGCTATGGAAGCTACTTAGCAAAATCTCTAGTCAACCAACTGATTGAGCAAAATGATAAGGGGTTCCAAATTGCAGTAGAGGATAGCAACGTAGGTGCCAAACGCTTATATGAAAAGATTGGCTTTGTCAAACAGACACAGGTAGTTTATCTGAATGAGAAAGGAGCAAGGGATTCCGAAGTCTAGAGAGATTCGGACTGAAATTCAATTGAACTCTTAGTGATGAAACTAAGTGTTCTTGAATTTTGGCTTTCCTGACTATTATTTTATGATTAAAATCTATGATACCATGTCTCGTGATTTGCGAGAATTTGTCCCGATTGAGGACGGCAAAGTCAAGATGTATGTTTGTGGACCAACCGTGTATAACTATATCCATGTGGGGAATGCCCGTTCAACAGTGGCTTTTGATACCATTCGACGTTATTTTGAATACCGTGGGTATGAGGTTACCTATATTTCCAACTTCACGGATGTGGATGATAAGATTATCAATCGCGCCAAGGAAGAAGGCATCACGCCTCAGGAGGTTGCGGACAAGTACATCGCTGCCTTTCGTGAGGATGTGACGGCCTTGGGTGTCAAACCTGCGACTCGCCATCCGCGTGTGGTGGAGTTTATGGTGGATATTATCCGTTTTGTGGAAGATTTGATTGAAAAAGGCTATGCTTATGAGAGCCAGGGGGATGTCTATTTCCGTGTGGAAAAATCCCACAACTATGCTAAATTGGCCAATAAAACCTTGGAAGATTTGGAACTAGGTGCTTCAGGTCGGACAGATGAGGAGACCGCCCGTAAGGAAAATCCTGTAGACTTTGCCCTTTGGAAATCTGCTAAACCAGGCGAGATTTCTTGGGATAGTCCTTGGGGACATGGTCGTCCAGGCTGGCATATCGAGTGTTCGGTCATGTCGACAGAAATTTTGGGCGATACTATTGATATCCACGGTGGGGGAGCTGACCTAGAGTTTCCTCACCATACCAATGAAATTGCCCAGTCTGAAGCTAAAACAGGAAAGACTTTTGCCAACTACTGGATGCACAATGGCTTTGTCAATATCGACAATGTCAAGATGTCCAAGTCCTTGGGCAACTTTATTACCGTACATGATGCCCTTAAAACCCTCGATGGGCAAGTGCTTCGTTTCTTCTTTGCGACTCAACACTACCGCAAGCCAATCAACTTTACGGAAAAAGCGGTGCGGGATGCAGAGACTAATCTCAAGTATCTGAAAAACACCTATGAGCAACCATTTACTGGAACTGTAGATGTTCAAGAGTTACAGGACTTTAAAGATAAGTTTGTAGCTGTTATGGATGAGGATTTCAACTCTGCCAACGGTATCACAGTAGTCTTTGAAATGGCCAAATGGATCAACTCAGGAAACTATGATGCAAGTGTTAAGGAAGCTCTTGCAGATATGTTGGAAGTCTTTGGAATCGTCTTTATTGAGGAAGTTTTGGATGCAGAAGTTGAAGCCTTAATCCAAAAACGTCAAGAGGCGCGTGCGAAGCGTGACTTTGCAACAGCAGACCAAATCCGTGACCAATTGGCTGCTCAAGGAATTAAGCTCCTTGACACCAAAGATGGAGTGAGGTGGACTCGTGATTGATGTCAATCTCATTAATGGGATTGCGCTGGCTTTTGAGGGAGATGCCGTTTACTCCATGTATATTCGCCGCCATCTCATCCTTAAAGGTATGACCAAACCCAATAAACTCCACCAAGAGGCGACCAAGTATGTCTCAGCCAAGGCTCAGGCTCGCTTGATTGCTCTCATGCTAGAGGACCATATTCTCACTGAAAAAGAAGAAGAAATCTATAAACGTGGGCGCAATACCAATAGCCACACAAAGGCTAAAAATGCGGATGTCGTTACCTACCGCATGTCTACAGGTTTTGAAGCCGTGATGGGCTATCTCCATCTGACTGAAAATATGGAGCGTCTAGAGACCATAATTTCTTGGTGCATCCAAAAAGTGGAGGGCTAGAATATGATTGCAAAGGAATTACAAGACTGGTTTCCTGAAGCTCAGATTTCAGATCAGCCGATTGAGAAACTAGGCTATCTCACTCTCCCTTTAGATTCTCAGCAGTGGATTTTACTGGAGGAAGCTGGTCTCAGCGAGCGTGAAAAGCAGTTGGTTGCTCTTTTGACGCAGCAGGAGCAGGCTCGTTCTCTCAATCCTTGGTATCCCTATCTGATCGAGGGAAAGGGGCAGGCACCTCAAACTTTTAAAAAGATACAACTGGTTTATTATCATCTATCCTATTATCAGCAGGAAAATCTAGCCTCTTGGCTGGATATGATGCGGACTCTTTTTCCTAATTGTCAGACGGTGCTACAGGTCGGAGCTCAGGATTATGTATTTGTGCTTCAACAAGATAAGTACACCTCTGTTCGCTCTATCTTATCTGATACGATTGAAGCGGTTGAGTATGACTTTGGTCTTCGTCTGTCTATCATGTTAGGCCAGGTTTGGTCTCAAACAGGTCATCAAGTCCTATCCGACTTGATCAAAGCGGAGCGGGATTTGTTTAAGACTTGGTGGCGTCAGGGTCACCAAGGTGTTCATACCTTTTCACAGCTCTATCTTTGGAGTATGGGGGAAAGACTTGTGGACCTGAGAGTCATTAAAGAATGCCTGCACCAGATGATTTTGGATCAAGATCAGATTCAGGAAATCATACTCTCTCTTTGGGAAAACAGTGCGGTCTTAACCAAAACAGCCCAGCAACTCTACCTGCACCGCAATTCTCTTCAATACAAGATTGATAGATGGGAAGAATTGACAGGGCTTCAGTTGAAGAAATTGTCAGACCTGACCTTGTGTTATCAGCTGATTTTACCAGATATTCTCTAAAGTTTTGTGCAAGTTGCACAGAACTTTTTTATTTTTTTGGTCACCTTGCCATAGAAATGTAAAGCGTTTTCATCTATAATAAAACTATCAAAAGACAAAAGGAGTTCACCTCATGGTAGAATTGAATCTTAAAAATATTTACAAAAAATATCCAAACAGCGAACACTATTCAGTTGAAGACTTCAACTTGGACATCAAAGACAAAGAATTTATCGTTTTCGTAGGTCCTTCTGGATGTGGTAAATCAACAACTCTTCGTATGATTGCTGGTCTTGAAGACATCACAGAAGGTACTGCATCTATCGATGGCGTTGTTGTCAACGACGTAGCTCCAAAAGACCGTGATATTGCCATGGTATTCCAAAACTACGCTCTTTACCCACACATGACTGTATATGACAACATGGCTTTCGGTTTGAAATTGCGTAAATACAGCAAAGAAGACATCGACAAACGTGTTCAAGAAGCAGCAGCAATCCTTGGTTTGAAAGAATTCTTGGATCGTAAACCTGCTGACCTTTCAGGTGGTCAACGTCAACGTGTTGCCATGGGGCGTGCGATTGTCCGTGATGCAAAAGTATTCTTGATGGACGAACCTTTGTCAAACTTGGATGCCAAACTTCGTGTATCAATGCGTGCTGAGATTGCTAAAATTCACCGTCGTATCGGAGCTACAACTATCTACGTAACCCACGACCAAACAGAAGCGATGACACTTGCGGACCGTATCGTTATCATGTCAGCAACTAAGAACCCTGCTGGTACAGGTACTATCGGACGTGTAGAACAAATTGGTACTCCTCAAGAAGTTTACAAAAACCCAGTTAATAAATTCGTTGCAGGATTCATCGGAAGCCCAGCAATGAACTTCATCAACGTGAAATTGGTTGGTAGCGAAATTGTTTCAGACGGTTTCCGCTTGAAAGTGCCAGAAGGAGCATTGAAAGTTCTTCGTGAAAAAGGCTACGAAGGTAAAGAATTGATCTTCGGTATCCGTCCAGAAGACGTGAATGCAGAACCTGCTTTCCTTGAAACATTCCCAGAATCAGTTGTCAAAGCTACTATTTCCGTATCAGAATTGCTTGGTTCAGAATCTCACCTTTACTGCCAAGTTGGTAAAGACGAATTTGTTGCCAAAGTGGATGCTCGTGACTACTTGCAAACAGGTGCAACAGTTGAACTTGGATTTGACTTGAACAAAGCACACTTCTTCGACGTAGAAACTGAAAAGACAGTTTACTAAACAAATGAAATGTCAAAACACTGCTAGAGCAATCTAGCAGTGTTTTTCTTTTAAATGCTTGTTATTGGTATAAAAACGGTTTTTTCTAGTTTTCATATCCTTAAAAAAGTGATAAAATGGTAGGAAGAATTGGAGAGTATAGATGCCGAAAGAAGTGAATTTGACGGGCGATCAGGTAGTCGCTTTAACGAGAGAATATTTAACAAAGGAAGATGTTGTTTTTGTACAAAAAGCATTGATTTACGCACTTGATTGTCATAGTGGGCAGTTTCGGAAATCAGGAGAGCCCTATATTATCCATCCCATTCAGGTAGCAGGAATTCTGGCTAAGCTCAAGCTGGATGCCGTAACCGTTGCCTGTGGTTTTTTGCATGACGTGGTTGAGGATACAGATGCGACACTGGATGATCTGGAGAGAGAGTTCGGTCATGATGTTCGGATTATCGTTGATGGGGTGACCAAGCTTGGTAAGGTTGAGTACAAATCACTCGAGGAACAATTGGCTGAAAATCACCGCAAGATGCTTATGGCCATGTCAGAGGATATCCGTGTTATCTTGGTTAAATTATCGGACCGTTTGCACAATATGCGGACTCTCAAACACCTACGAAAGGACAAGCAAGAACGTATCTCCAGAGAAACTATGGAAATTTACGCACCACTTGCTCATCGTCTAGGGATTTCCAGTGTCAAGTGGGAGTTGGAAGATCTATCTTTCCGTTACCTTAATCCAACTGAGTTTTACAAGATCACCCACATGATGAAGGAAAAACGCAGGGAACGTGAGGCTTTGGTCGATGAAGTCGTAACCAAGTTGGAAGAGTACGCTACCGAACGCAATCTCAAAGGGAAAATCTATGGTCGTCCTAAGCATATCTATTCGATCTATCGCAAGATGCAGGATAAGAAGAAACGCTTTGAGGAAATCTATGATCTGATTGCCATTCGTTGTATTTTGGATACCCAAAGTGATGTTTATGCCATGCTTGGTTATGTGCATGAACTTTGGAAACCCATGCCCGGTCGCTTTAAAGACTATATCGCCAATCGTAAGGCCAACGGTTACCAGTCTATCCATACGACCGTCTATGGACCAAAGGGGCCGATTGAATTCCAGATTCGGACCAAGGAAATGCACGAGGTGGCTGAGTACGGGGTAGCAGCTCACTGGGCATATAAGAAAGGCATTAAGGGGCAGGTTAATAGCAAAGAATCAGCTATCGGTATGAACTGGATCAAGGAGATGATGGAACTTCAAGATCAGTCCAATGATGCCAAGGATTTCGTAGAGACGGTCAAAGAGAATTACCTAGCTGAAGAAATCTATGTCTTTACTCCAGACGGGGCGGTTCGTTCACTTCCAAAGGATTCTGGACCGATTGACTTTGCTTATGAAATCCATACAAAAGTCGGTGAAAAAGCGACGGGTGCCAAGGTCAATGGTCGTATGGTTCCATTGACGACCAAGTTAAAAACAGGTGACCAGGTTGAAATTATCACCAATCCAAATTCCTTTGGGCCAAGCCGTGACTGGCTCAACATGGTTAAAACCAGCAAGGCGCGTAACAAGATTCGTCAGTTCTTTAAAAACCAAGATAAGGAATTGTCTGTCAACAAGGGTCGTGAAATGCTGATGGCCCAGTTCCAAGAAAATGGCTATGTGGCCAATAAATTCATGGACAAGCGTCATATGGACGAGGTCCTTCAAAAGACCAGCTACAAGACAGAGGAAGCTCTCTATGCAGCCATTGGTTTTGGAGAAATTGGCGCTATTACCGTCTTTAACCGTTTGACGGAAAAGGAACGTCGTGAGGAAGAACGCGCTAAGGCCAAGGCGGAAGCAGAAGAACTGGTTAAGGGTGGCGAAGTCAAGGTTGAAAACAAAGAAACCCTCAAGGTTAAGCATGAGGGCGGAGTAGTCATCCAAGGTGCTTCTGGGCTCTTGATCAGGATTGCCAAGTGTTGTAATCCAGTGCCGGGTGACGACATTGTCGGCTACATTACCAAGGGTCGTGGTGTAGCTATTCACCGTGTGGACTGTATGAATCTCCGTGCCCAAGAAAACTATGAGCAACGTCTCCTTGATGTGGAATGGGAAGATCAATTCTCAAGCAAGGAATATACTGCCCACATCGATATCTATGGTCTCAACCGTACAGGGCTCTTAAATGATGTTCTGCAAGTTCTCTCCAACACAACTAAGAATATCTCAACCGTTAACGCCCAACCAACCAAGGATATGAAATTTGCCAATATCCATGTCTCCTTTGGTATTTCCAACCTCTCTACACTGACTACAGTCGTGGATAAGATTAAGAGTGTACCAGAGATCTACTCTGTTAAACGGACCAACGGCTAATTCTCCCTTCAGTTACTAGAAAGGTTATTATGAAAATCATTATCCAACGGGTTAAAAAAGCCCAAGTGAGTATCGAAGGTCAGGTACGGGGAAAAATTAATCAGGGACTCTTATTGCTGGTCGGTGTTGGCCCAGAGGACCAAGAGGAAGATTTGGATTATGCTGTGAGAAAGCTTGTCAATATGCGAATTTTTTCAGATGCAGAAGACAAGATGAACCTATCTGTCAAAGATATTGAAGGGGAAATCCTTTCTATTTCCCAGTTTACCCTCTTTGCGGATACTAAGAAGGGCAATCGTCCCGCCTTTACAGGTGCAGCCAAGCCGGATATGGCAGTTGCTTTCTATGAGGCATTCAATAAAAAATTAGCTCAGGAAGTCCCCGTTCAGACAGGTATCTTTGGAGCGAATATGCAGGTGGAGCTAGTCAATGATGGACCAGTCACCATTATTTTTGATACTAAAAACAGATACTAAATTGAGGAATACCGCATAAATACAGTATCTATCAGCAAAAAAATAAAAGAAAATAAGGTAAATTACAATGAAATTACAACAAATGAAAGAGCCTTATGTAATGACTTATAAAGAGAAATACAGAGCTATAAGAAATTGATACTTGAAACAGAGCGTCTATTTCTATGGCATGAAACAGCAGATTATTTCAGTTCTGCTTGATTACCATAGACTTATCGGGCTATGATTTGTCAAGGGCTTGTTGCGTAAGCAATGCTAAATAGCACCCTTTACAAATCATAGCTGATAAGTAGCCTTTCAAAAGCAGAAAAGAAATGGCAATGCTTATAACAGCATGATATAATACAAATAAAGATAAATTTCGATTTATAAGAGACGACAAAATTAGCAGTTGGAGGAAAAAACATGAAGAAAAAACGTAAAAAATACAAAAAGATAATAATGATTTTTGTAATAATATTGTTTATCGTACCTGTTGCTACGATTGGGCTGTATAAAACAGGCATTTGTGATTTTGATTTTTTTAAAAATGTCTACAAAAAAATCGATTTTCGACTGAATACAAATGAGCTTAATATTTCGCAGGATGCTCTTTCATTTTCTGTTTATGATATTGAGCAAGGAAAATATTTATTTTACGAGGGCGATAATCAGTCGCCTACAGTAGCAAGTTTGGCAAAATTATTTGTCATTGATTATGCTTTGGAAAAAGTTGCTTTAGAAGATATTGTTGAAGTAAATCAAGAGGTATTGGAACTTGTGCCGCCGGGTTCGTCTTTAGCATATCTGTATGCTGGGGACTATACAGTTAAACAAATAATGGAGGCTTTGCTTGTTCCTTCCGGAAATGATGCTGCCTATGCATTAGCATACCATATCGCTAAAAACGAACTGGGAGAAGGCTACACAGCAACAGAATATATTGATTATTTTATGACAGGAGTTAGTAAGCATTTAATCGAAGAGGGTTATTCTAAAACAAATTTGTATAATGACCCAAGTGGGGCTTCTATGCAAGCTTATACTCATTTAGATGACATTAACCGTGTAGCCTTAAAACTTCTAAATTATGGTTTTGTTAGAGAATGTATAGGGATAAGTTCTTTCTCAATTGAAACTCCACAAGGTGAAATCACATGGAAGAATACGAATGAGTTTTTAGATAAAAATTCACCGTACTATAATGCGAATGTAAAAGGAATGAAAACGGGAACTATGGCATCTTCTTACAGCATAGTTGTTCTTTATGAAAAAGATGGAAAAGAATATTTGATAACTTGTTTGGCGGCATTATCAAACGAAGGAAGATATAAAGCGGTACAGTCTGCTATCAATACGATTATTAAATGATGATGAAATATCTCTTTTAAGCGAGTGTTAAGTTCCAGTTTGTGTGGGAAATACACTCAAAATTTCGACAACCGACGGAGTGATCCGCCAGCGGTGGCGGTCGTAAGACATACCGCCACGCCAGCTTGCTGGCGAGCCGTTCAAAGCTCCCGTTTGACTAACAGGGGGTACTATTACAAGAAACAAGATACAAAACAATTACAAAAATCCCGATATGAAACGATGTACGAAGTTATAAGAACTTACTGCACTTCACACCCTGTCATTTCTACCCGACAGGTCGAAAACAGCATATCGGAAACACAAACTACAAGGTGTATATTCCTATGGGCGTATGCTTTTTTGATTGGAGGAATAAACATGAATGACATGGATTTTATCGAAGCATTGAAAACAAAACGGAATGCCTGCGGTTATTCCCAAAGCAGACTGGCAAAGGAACTGCATATCAGCAGGCAAAACTTGAATGAAATTGATAACGGAAAAACAAGAGCCAGCAAGGAAATGAAGCATACGCTCCTGCATTATCTGGACTACTGCAAATGCACACAGCCTTTTACGCTGAACATTGATTATCTGCCTGTATGCTTCCCTACTACGGATGCATTGGAGATTATCAAAAACGTGCTGTCTATGAAAGTAGAATACTTTATCCATGAAGATTATGGACTGTTTGGCTATGAGGAACTATACCGCTATGGCGAGATTATCGTTACCG
This sequence comes from Streptococcus sp. Marseille-Q5986, assembly GCF_946902915.1. GTDB lineage: Bacteria > Bacillota > Bacilli > Lactobacillales > Streptococcaceae > Streptococcus. The sequence goes on from NZ_CAMPPY010000001.1 coordinate 490,736, forward strand.
CTTCTATGGGCGTTTTACTGGAATTAAAGGACATGGGCTGTCGGCATTTAGAACACGTCTTACAGGCAAGAGGTGTAGGCTGGTACAATTTTTTGAGCCGTTGCATGGACTATGAGGGTATCTTTAAGCGTCTGGACTTGGCTGTCAATGATATGGGCGGACTGCTGGATATAGAAATCCTAAGAGAACGCTATTACGCCGATAAGGTATGGAAACGCTCAAGGAAATATGAGGGCGGAGTAGTCATCCAAGGTGCTTCTGGGCTCTTGATCAGGATTGCCAAATGTTGTAACCCTGTTCCAGATGATGATATCGTTGGTTATATTACCAAGGGTCGTGGTGTAGCTATTCACCGTGTAGACTGTATGAACCTTCGCTCACAGGAAAATTACGAGCAGCGTCTACTCGATGTTGAATGGGAAGACCAATTCTCAAGTAAGGAGTATATGGCTCACATCGATATCTACGGGCTCAACCGTTCTGGTCTATTGAATGATATCTTGCAAGTCTTATCAAATACAACTAAAAATATCTCAACCGTTAACGCCCAACCAACCAAGGATATGAAATTTGCCAATATCCATGTCTGCTTTGGTATTTTCAACCTCTCTACACTGACTACAGTAGTTGATAAGATTAAGAGTGTACCAGAAGTCTACTCAGTCAAACGGACCAATGGTTAAGTTGGCTTGATATAATCAGAAAGGATTGCTATGAGAATTATCGTTCATCGTGTCAAGAAAGCTCAAGTTTCTATTGAAGGTCAAGTATATGGGAAAATCCAGCAGGGGCTCTTACTCTTAGTAGGTGTTGGACCTGAGGATCAGCAGGAAGATTTGGAGTATGCTGTGAGAAAACTTGTCAATATGCGAATTTTCTCAGATGCTGAAGGCAAGATGAACCTATCTGTTAAGGATATCCAAGGCGAAATCCTCTCCATCTCTCAGTTTACTCTGTTTGCCGACACCAAAAAAGGCAATCGTCCAACCTTTACAGGGGCAGCTAAACCAGATATGGCGGAAGCTTTCTATCAAGAATTTAACCAAGAACTAGCCAAGGAAGTTCCTGTTGAGACAGGAGTCTTTGGAGCAGATATGCAGGTGGAACTGGTCAATGATGGCCCAGTAACCATCATCCTTGACACCAAAAATAGATAAGAAAAACCAAGCTGGGCTTGGTTTTTCTTATCTATCATAAAATACTCCAACAAGAAATGGGTTCTTGATAGGCTTTTGGGAAATCTTGTTTTAGGCTTTGGCAGGTGCGATAAGAAGGGATGAGATGTCCCAGGATGAGGAGAGTTCCCTGAAGGAAAAGTGGGACACCACTTAAACATATCAAGGAGAGAATCATCAGGATATCCCATAGAAGGATTTGTAAGGCAAAACGCCAGAATCTTGGTCTAATCTGGGAATAGAGTTGACTAAAGTGGTCACAAAGTTGATTAGAAAGATAGGTCAATAGCATAGGATGAAAGAAAATGAGCCAACCGCTATAAATCAAAATCCAATCCCAAGTAAGGCTCTCTTTAAATGTTAAAAATGCCAGCATAATTCCATCGATGATAAGGAGTTGAATGGTTTTGATGTAGATGATTTTTTTCATGATAAAACCTTCTTTTTATATGTTAACGGATAAATATTTTATATAATTATTATATAATAGTCTTGTAAAATATTCAACCGTTAATATATAAGAGGAGGAAAAAATTATGATTTATCTTAAGAAACTGATAACAGTTGTTACAAGTATTTTTCTGTTGACTCCTATTCTATTACCGAATATAAGTGTTTTAGCCAATGAAAATATCACTATGAATACTAAAACTGATGAAATTTCTTCTTTAAAAAATGATTTAAGTCAACCATTTGTTGAAGTGATTGGGAATGATTCAGTAAAGTTGACTTATTTAGATGGATCAATTGATTTGCTTGAAAAGAGAGAGGATGGAATTTACAGGAATAATCAATTGTTTTTGTCATTAACAAGTTTTGAATTAAATTATTCCTACTTTAGAAGTGCTTATTCAGATTGGGTATATGTAGGAGGTAGTGAAGGAGGTCAGATAGAAATTCTCAATTAAAAAATATTGCTGCATTTATATATGGAAGGCTTATAAGCATGATTGGAGGACCATTAGTAGGTACCATAACTGGAGCACTTATGGCAATTTTACCAAGTAATCCTCCAGGGGCTTATAGCAGGGTTCGAACTTATTATAATCATAGTAAGAGACAATTTAAAATAGTGACTTCTTACTATGAAAATTCAAACTTTAGTGGTTATATTACTACGACTACAGAATATTTAATTGTTCCTGCCAGTTAGAACCATCATTTATTTTACAACTAAATTAACGATTGGGTATAGGCAGTGATATTACTATCATTGTATAAGTAATAATGAGACTTTACAAAAAGTCTTTAAAATCAGCAAGACGCATAGTGTGAGGTGTTGAAAAACTTTGATACTATGCGTTTTATTTCAGTTTCCTTCTATTATCTAGCTTCTATCTAGCTTCCTTATCATTCCAGACAAATAAAGCTCCGATTGCATTGAGGATATAAAAGATGTATTTACCGATATTGGCGAAGTTTCCTTGAATACCAGCCTTTGTTAGCTAAACGAAATTGTAAATCAACCAAAATCCCCACTGAATTGTTAATTTTAATGCATTCAAAGCATTGGCAATGAGGGACAGTGCAAATGCAATAGTTGTTACGTAGGCAAGGAGATTCATCTTATCACCATAGCCGATATAGTTGGTCAAAAATGCAAAGAGGAAGGCGATGATTGAAATGATGATGGTCGCAATTTTACCTGTTTTTGGCTCATTTGGTTGGGTCTTCCTTCTTGTGAAGCTTCCGATTTCTTAATAGCAAAGGTATAAATGAGGAAAGTGACAGGATAGGTGATAATGACCGCCTTATTTCCAAGGATATAATCAATGGTACCAGACAAAATCGTATTGACAATACCAAAGTAATTTCCCCATTTGCTTAATTTTCCCGTGAAACGAGTGGACAACATGGAAATCCCAACATTGGTTACGGAAATCAATCCAGAGGGTACAAGAGCTGTCCATGGTTCCCAGTCTACGAATTTATCGAGTCGGGAGTTGAGGTAACCAGATGCAATCGCAATCTCGAAGAGGTCAAACCATGTTTAAGGTATCTTTCTCGTTTTTTATCATAACCATTCTACAACTAAATGAGAGTAACATCAAATGTTAGAAATAAAACCCTGAAAATCAAGCTTTCAGGGTTGGTAGGGGACTTGAGAAATTAGTCGATTTTCTCAACATAGAGTTGTTTGGCGATTTCTAGGCTGACTTGGAGTTCTTCATTTTTGTGAATCAGAGTGAAGGTATTAGAGAAGCCATCAAACTGCTTGACTTGGACTTGGTCTCCAATATGAATGCTGTGTTTTTCCAAATATTGGAGAAGTTCAAAGCTATCATGGACTCGAGTCAGTAGATAGGTCCCTGCTTCTTTGGTATCTGCTAGTGGTAAGTTATTGATTTCGACCAGGAGCTCTCCCTTAGCTGGGATGGTTCCTCCATGAGGACAGGTTTTTGGGAAGCCTAACATTTTGTCTAATCTCTCGACGAAAAAGTCTGAAACCGTATGTTCTAATACCTCAGCTTCGTCATGAATCTGGTTACTGGTATAATCAAGATGGTGAACTAGAAAGACTTCAATCAACCGGTGTTTGCGATAGAGTTCTGAGACCAGTTTGAGACCGATATCTGTCAATAGATAGCCGTTCTCCTTGTTCTTGAGGATGAGATTTTCACTTTTCATGCGTTTGATCATCTCTGTTACAGCAGGTGGAGAGACCTGCATACGGGCAGCAATTTCTTTATTGGTGATTTTCTGCATCTCCGTACCGATTTCATAAATACATTTTAGGTAGTCTTCTTTATTTGGCGTCATTCGTTTCCTCTTGTCTTTTCTCTCCATCTAGTATATCAAAAAAAGCTAGATTTCTCTAGTCTTCTACCCTAATGGCTTTAATTTTAGTCCAGTTCTTTCACTGCAGCAATAGCAGCTTCAAAGTCTGGTTCCGTGTTGATATTGTCAACGTATTCTACATAACGGATGACATTGTCAGTATCGAGAACAAAGACGGCACGTGCAAGGAGATGCCATTCGTTGATCAAAAGGGCATAATCGCGCCCGAAAGAATGGTCAAAGTAGTCTGAAAGCATGATGGCATTGTCAATGCCTTCAGCACCACACCAACGTTTTTGGGCAAAGGGTAGGTCCATAGAAACGGTAAGAACGACGGTATTGTCAAGGTTGGCAAGTTCCTGGTTGAATCGACGTGTTTGCGTTGAGCAGATGCCTGTATCGATAGAAGGCACAACGCTCAAGACTTTTTTCTTTCCATCAAAGTCAGCTAGTGTTTTTTTAGAGAGATCTGTTGTAGTGAGAGAAAAGTCGAGTGCCTTGTCGCCGACTTGCAGTTGTTTACCTGTAAAGGTTACAGGATTTCCGAGAAAAGTTACCATAAGATACTCCAATCTTTTTTCTTCCATTTTAGCTGAAACGGTCAGAATTTTCCAATGATTTGACCGGAAATATGGGCATAGAAAAAACGCCAGCTCGTGTGAGAATGACGTTTTTCAGAGGCTTATTTTGCCAATCCTTCAGCAATCTTGTCAAGGTTGTATTTCATCATGTTGTAGTAGCTGTCGCCTTCTTTACCTTGTTCTGCGATAGAGTCAGTAAAGATTTGTGCGTAGATTGGGATGTTTGTGTCTTTAGAAACAGTTTTCATTGGACGGTCATCCACACTTGATTCTACAAAGAGTGATGGAACTTTTGATTGGCGAAGTTTTTCAACCAAGGTCTTGATTTGGTCAGGTGTTCCTTCTTCTTCAGTGTTGATTTCCCAGATATAGGCACTTGGGACACCGTAGGCTTTAGAGAAGTATTTGAAGCATCCTTCGCTGGTTACGATGAGTTTTTTCTCAGCAGGGATATTGTTAAATTTCTCTTTAGCTTCCTTGTCAAGTTTGTCTAGCTTATCAGTATATTCTTTGAGATTTTTTTCGTAAAATTCCTTGTTGTTAGGATCTTTAGCGCTCAATTGTTTTGCGATATTTTTAGCAAAAATCATACCGTTTTCAAGGTTGAGCCAAGCGTGTGGGTCTTCTTTGCCTTTTTCGTTTTGACCTTCAAGGTAGATAACATCAACGCCTTCGCTGACTGCAAAGTAGTCTTTGTTTTCAGTTTTCTTGGCATTTTCTACCAATTTTGTAAACCAAGCATTGCCACCTGTTTCAAGGTTGATCCCATTATAGAAAATCAAATCAGCTTGAGAAGTTTTCTGAACGTCTTCAGGAAGTGGTTCGTATTCGTGTGGGTCTTGACCAACAGGAACGATACTGTGAAGATCAATCTTGTCGCCAGCAATATTTTTAGTAATATCAGCGATGATTGAGTTAGTGGCAACAACTTTTAGTTTTTGACTAGAAGCTGCATCTTTTTTTCCACTAGCACATGCTACAAGAGCAATGACGGAAAGAAAGAGAACGAGTAATGTACCTAATTTTTTCATTAGATCCTCCAATTTTATTGGGGCTTTGCCCCTTATTTTAACAAATGTTTATTTTTTAGTTTCAAATATCGTTGTTTTGGAGCGATAAAGAAACTAATGAGAAAGAAACTAGCGGCTGTAAGCACGATACTAGAACCTGCCGCAACGTTAAAGCTATAGCCGATAAAGAGTCCTAAAACTGAAGCAGTGGCTCCAAAGGTTGAGGAAAGGAAAATCATGCTTTTCAGGCTATTAGCATATAGATAAGCAGTTGCCGCTGGGGTAATCAGCATGGCTACAATCAGGATAGTTCCGACACTTTGCATGGCTGTCACAGACACGAGAGTTAGGAGTACCATGAGTAAGTAGTGATAGAAATTGACAGGCATTCCCATGGCTTTAGCCAAGAGTTCATCAAAGGAAGTGATCAAGAGTTGCTTGAAGAAAATCCAGATTAACAAGAGAATGGCTGCTCCCACACCCACAGTAATAAACATATCTGTATCTTGGACGGCCAGGATATTACCAAAAAGGATATGGAAAAGGTCGGTTGAACTTTTAGCGACACCAATCAAGATGATACCGAGGGCTAAGAAAGAAGAAAAGGTAATGCCGATGGCGGTATCGCTTTTGATAATCGAGTTTCCCTTGATGTAGGTAATGATGATAGCAGCTAGTAGTCCAAAGGCAATGGCTCCGATAAAGAAGTCAAGGCCCAAGATAAAGGAGAGGGCTACACCTGGCAAGACAGCATGTGAAATGGCATCTCCCATGAGTGACATCCCGCGTAGGATGATGAAACATCCCACAGCTCCAGCTACGACCCCGATGACAATAGCTGTTATCAAGGCATTTTGTAAGAAATGGAATTTTTGCAATCCATCGATAAATTCTGCAATCATAGGTCACCTCCATTGAAAAATAGTCGATTACCGTAAGCTTCTTTGAGATTGGCTTTGGTAAAGGTTTCTTTGGTTGGGCCAAAGGCAATGACTTCTCGATTGACAAGTAAGACTTGATCAAAGTAGTGGGGAACCTTGCTGAGGTCGTGGTGGACGATGAGAACTGTCTTACCAGCTTTTTTCAGATCTCTCAGCGTATTCATGATGATTTCCTCACTGACTGAGTCAATCCCAACAAAGGGTTCATCCAAGAGGATATAGTCGGTTTCCTGCACCAAACATCTGGCAATCAAGACCCGCTGGAACTGACCTCCAGACAGTTGACTGATTTGCCGTTCAGCGTAGTCAGCTAGGTCGACGATTTCAAGGGCCTCTTGCACTTTCTTCCAATGTTTAGCCTTTAAACTTCGAAAGAGAGGGATAGAGGGAAAGAGTCCTAACGAGACACATTCCTTGACCTTGATGGGAAAGTTGTAGTCGATATGGATTTTTTGTTCGACATAGGCGACTCGATGTAAGGATTTTTTAACTTCCTTGTCATCTAGAAATGCCTGACCTTGATGTGGGATAATTCCCAGCATCCCTTTTAATAATGTTGATTTCCCAGCACCGTTTGGACCAATGATACCGGTAATTGTTGGTCCATGGAGCACTAGTGAAATATCCTTAAGTGCCAACGTTTCTTTGTAGGAGACACTTAGGTTTTCGATATGTATCATATAGTTGTATTCCTTTCGTTTCTTATCGTTTCTTAGTATACATTAAAAAAGAAATTAAGTCAAGTTAATTTTTGAAAAAATTAAAATAAGGTATTGAAAAATCTTTACACCTCACGCAAGGGAATCGATATATCAAACAGGCTGTGACCATGTCGGGATTAATCGCAGCACATTCTACGGATCCAGTTTTTTCTTCTTTTTACAATTGAATTTCTCAAATAGGAAGCAAGATGAAGCCGATTATTGCTTGGGCTCATAAGATTCTCAGAATCATTTACAAACTATAGTGGATTGAAGTTAGAATAGTATAATATGACTTCTAATTCATTTTTAGAAATTCATTGAAATCAGCCAATCGATTTGTTCACATTTTATTTTGATCTACTATAGTCTCTATTAAGCAGACTTATCAAAAATCATAACCCCCCGTCAAACGGGTGGTTTGTACTAGGGCTATAAGCCCAAATTACCAGCCAGCGCCTAAAGACGCTGGCTTTCACTTTGTTCAAGCCTTATTGCTCTTGACTCGTCACTTGCCTCTCAAAGAGGCGTTAGTATTACTTACCACTATCCCTAAAGGGGTCCTCATATTCTTTTACACCCAATTTATCTAGTGCTATATCATGCTTTACTCGTTCTCAAATTTTTATACTCGTGAAGAAATCATCCACTGGATAATTTCTTTACTCTTGAATATATTTCTTAATTGTGGCTTCATTGAGCCCTACTGTGCTCACATAATAACCTTCTGCCCAGAAATGCCGATTCCCAAACTTATACTTGAGATTGGCGTGTTTATCAAACATCATGAGTGCACTTTTGCCTTTTAAATACCCCATAAAACTTGAAACACTTATCCTCGGCGGAATACTTACTAACATATGTACATGATCAGGCATTAAGTGACCCTCGATAATTTCAACACCTTTATAACCTACATAAGCGATGAAATATTTCGCCTAAACTACTTCGATATTGATTATAGATAACTTTTCGTCTATACTTAGGGGTGAACACAATGTGATAGAACACCTCCACTTTGTGTGCGATAAACTATGAGCCTTTTGTGCCATATTTTTCTCCTTTCGCTTTACAATTGGCTTGAACACCTTTATTGTATCGCGTTCGGAGTTTTTTTGGTATAACCTTCGACGCGCACCCGCATAGCGGGTGGTCTTTTTGTCTCGCACCTAACGGAGCGAGACGGACTAATAGTCACATAAGAAAAGGCGCTAGAACTGAGGAAACAGTTCTAACGCCTAAATTAAAAAATTCAATTACAGTATAGTATTGGAATGCCCACCGGACGCCCTGCCAACAATCCCTTAATTTGTTCAATTATCAAGTCTGTATCAAAGGACAAAGGATGGTCATAGTTGGTTTTGACACGCTCTTCAAATGTCAAGTGAAACTGATTCTTGTAGTATGAATCATGCTCAATCATAGAAATCTTTTCCAGCAGGGAAATAGGATAAAATAGATCTTGAAACACTGGTTTTATCACTAGAACCACCTGTAACTCCGATAATGATTGGTTTATTTTGTATGCTATCTTCCCTTCAATTTTTTATCTGCCACCTATTCTATAGTAAGTTGAAACTAGAATAGTACGCCGCGGATGCTAAAACATTTCTAGAAATTAATTTGATTTCCCTAATCAAGTTGTTCATAGCTTATTTCAATCTACTGTATCATATTTTTAGGAAAATTTATAGTCTCATCAGCAAAAAACACCAGAGTCTCCCCTCTGATGTTCGATAGTTTTAACGAAAGCCTTGTAGGGTTTGAGCAAGCATCTGCAAGAAAGCCAGCTTCCCTCTCTCTTTGCTAGGTGCTTTGGCAATCTGTAAACCAAAATCAATCACGGACTTAGGGGCTTGATAATGATGTGTCATGAGATAAAGGGACAACCCTTGACTCAATTTGGCCATGACTGATTGATATTTTTCATTTTTGTTTAAATCTTGTATAGAAAGACGAAATAGGTCACTCAACTCACTATTTTCATTTATTTCTTTTTGATGAAGAAGATGCTCTACCCTTTCTCGAAATTCAACTTGCATCATGGAATTATTACACCAAATCCTGGTCTAGGTGCCCATGGACCATAATTAATCCATCCATTGACTATTACACTTCCAGTGTACCCCCAAAATTCTCCAGGATTGATACTACATTTTGCTCTACCGTTAACGTCTACACAATACACTCCTGGGGCTAAATTCCTACTAGAACCTGTAATGGACTCTAAATATTTATCTGAAAGAATTTCAAATTGCTTCATTATAATAATACCTCTAAATTTCTATATAGATTATTCGAGTATCGACAACTCGTAACAGTTGGAATCGATCTCTTAGAATTATTTTACTATCAATCCTTGGTTTTGTCAAGAAATTGCTACCTATCATCCTTCTTTTGTAATCCGAATGCGGAGATACTCTTGCTAATCCGAACGTTATTTTAAAAAATTAAAATAATAACTGAAAAGAGATTCTAAAGTTAAAATAATATATAAATTATAGGAAATTACAGGAAAAACATTGATAGCGCTACCATTTTTGTAGTAAAATAATGATGTTAACAAAAGTATTTAATTAGACTGGAGAGGAGGTTTTTAGTGGTAAATGTCTTGCTGAATACTTTGAGTGGTTTTTGCTTTATCATTTTCTTAAGGAGGACTAATATGTCTAAAATTTTCAGATTCATCATTTCATCAATTGTTACACTGTTTTTAGCTAGTAATGTTGTGCCATCTTTAGTATATGCGTCCGAAGCTAGCAATTATTCACAAATTTCAAGTTTAGTTGCAGAAGTAGATAAAAAATTATCTAAACCACTGGAACTTTCTGAAGATCAGATAGATAGATTGATTAAAGAAAAAAAGAGTCTTTATCCTGAATTGAATGAGGAACAAATGAGAGAGATTGCATATAGAGTAATGAGTCCGTATAGTAGTAGAGCTAGTGTATGGGATGGTCAAGGCGTTACTTTAAGTGAATTTGCTTGGGCATTTGATTTAATTGTCGATACACTTATCAGTGGATATGCTACCCTTGGTAGATACGCAGCTAAACATGGTGTAGCTGCTGCTCGTTCTATTTTAAGTAGATCTGCCAAAGCTACAGCTAAACGTGTCGGTGTTTTATCTGGTTTTATATCCAAGATAATAGAGAATGTTGTTGCTGTTGTAAATATTTACTATAATGTTGGATATTCTCTTGCTCAACTTATAGATGCTAATGATTATTATAAGAATAACGGTCGTATAAATGCGTGGGCTTAAGAAAAAGATAATCCGTGTAGTACTAAGTTTCTTTATTTCATTATCTATCTTTTCTGCAATAGCATATATTAGTGGTAGGCTATCCTTGGATCTTTTCATGAAGTTAATGTTCTTTTCTGCTATCAATGCTTATTTATCGTTTTTGACATTTGATAAAAAATCATAGTGTATTAAAACCAAGCAAGAGGTTAGGAAAAAGGATTCAAAATTATAAAACGCATAGTATCAAGTGTAAAAACTTGGACTTATGCGTTTTATCATGGAAAGATTTTCTACAATAACTAAAAAATAATAGTTAAATGGTTATTAATTGCATTTCAAGGTAATTTTTGTTAAACTAAAAATAAGTATAAATGAAAGCGAGAACAAGATGACACGTTATCAAGACGATTTTTATGATGCAATCAATGGAGAATGGCAAAAGACAGCTGAAATCCCAGCCGACAAGTCTCAAACAGGAGGTTTTGTTGATTTAGATCAGGAAATTGAAGACCTGATGCTGGCGACAACAGACAGGTGGTTGGCAGGAGAAGAGGTGCCTGAGGATGCTATCTTGGCAAATTTTGTCAAATACCACCGCCTGGTTCGTGATTTTGACAAGAGAGAAGCTGACGGTATCACACCTGTTTTGCCTCTCCTTAAAGAATTCCAAGAATTGGAAACTTTTGCGGATTTTACAGCTAGACTAGCAGATTTTGAGCTTGCTGGAAAACCTAATTTCCTTCCTTTTGGTGTATCGCCAGACTTTATGGATGCCAGAATCAATGTTCTATGGGCTAGTGCTCCAAGCACGATCTTGCCAGATACGACCTACTATGCAGAAGACCATCCTCAGCGCGAAGAGCTCTTGACTCTTTGGAAAGAAACCAGCGCAAATCTCCTCAAGGCTTATGATTTCTCTGATGAAGAAATTGAAGACTTGCTAGAGAAAAGATTAGAATTGGACCGTCGAATTGCGGCAGTGGTGCTTTCTAATGAAGAAAGTTCAGAGTATGCTAAACTCTACCATCCATATTCTTATGAAGATTTCAAAAAATTCGCGCCTGCCCTACCTTTGGATGACTTCTTCCAAGCAGTTCTTGGACAAGTACCAGATAAGGTTATCGTAGACGAGGAACGTTTCTGGCAAGCAGCAGATCAATTCTATAGTGAAGAAGCCTGGCCTCTCCTCAAGGCAACCTTAATTTTAAGTGTTGTCAATCTCTCAACCAGCTATTTAACAGAAGAAATCCGTGTCTTGTCAGGTGCATACAGCCGCGCGCTTTCTGGAGTTCCAGAAGCCAAAGACAAGGTCAAGGCATCTTATCACTTGGCCCAAGGTCCTTTTAAGCAGGCTCTTGGTCTCTGGTATGCGCATGAAAAATTCTCTCCAGAAGCTAAGGCAGACGTAGAGAAAAAAGTAGCGACTATGATTGACGTGTATAAGGAACGTTTGGCTAAGAACGACTGGCTGACTCCTGAAACTCGTGACAAGGCCATTGTCAAACTCAATGTCATCAAGCCTTATATCGGTTACCCAGAAGAATTGCCAGAACGTTACAAGGACAAGGTGGTCGATGAAAATGCTAGTCTTTTTGACAATGCCTTAGCATTTGCGCGTGTGGAAATCAAGCACAGTTGGAGCAAGTGGAACCAGCCTGTAGACTACAAGGAGTGGGGCATGCCTGCTCATATGGTCAATGCCTACTACAATCCACAGAAGAACCTGATTGTCTTCCCAGCGGCTATCTTACAAGCGCCTTTCTATGACTTGCATCAGTCATCTTCTGCTAACTACGGGGGTATTGGGGCGGTTATTGCCCATGAAATTTCGCACGCCTTTGATACCAACGGAGCTTCCTTTGATGAAAATGGTAGCCTTAAGGATTGGTGGACCGAGAGCGACTATGCTGCCTTCAAGGAGAAAACACAAAAAGTCATTGACCAGTTTGATGGACAGGATTCTTATGGAGCAACCATCAACGGTAAATTGACGGTATCAGAAAACGTGGCGGACTTGGGAGGAATCGCTGCAGCTCTCGAAGCAGCCAAGAGAGAACCAGACTTCTCAGCAGAAGAATTCTTCTACAACTTCGGTCGCATCTGGCGCATGAAAGGTCGTCCAGAATTTATGAAACTTTTGGCTAGCGTCGATGTGCACGCACCAGCCAAACTCCGTGTCAATGTGCAAGTACCAAACTTCGATGATTTCTTTACAACCTATAATGTCAAAGAAGGAGACGGTATGTGGCGTTCACCAGAGGATCGTGTGATTATTTGGTAAGACAAAGAGTCTGAGACAAAATAGTTCTCAGTTACAAAAAGCTAGAGATTCCCAATTGAGGAACTCTAGCTTTTTAATTTTAAGTCGTTCTCTTATTGTATTTTAGGAGGTTGTTGGTCATAAGTACCAATCCCAGGTCAATTTTCACTTGACTCATCCCTCTCAGATTGCATCTCTTATAACCTAAACAAGCCTTTATCTGTCCAAAGACAATCTTGCGTTGAGCGAAAATCTGTCTACCTTCAGGAGATGAAAGCACTTGATATTTTTTCGTTTTTAAGTCTTGATAGCTCTCATATTTTTCAGCACGTACTGAAAAATTATCCTTGATTTTACGCAAGACTTTCTTGACGCTCAAGATAATCAATGTTTGACAAAATAAAAACTAGAAAACAGAGAAATAAAAGCTAGGAATACAGCTTTGTTAAAACCTCAATTCTCATATCCTAAAAAGGATTGTGTTATAATCAAACTATGAAATATTTAAAACAATTAAAATCTTGCCTCACTTTTACAAAAGTTAATGATAATCCTTTTCGTTCAATTATCTTAACGATATCTATATTGATTATTCTATTGATGGGTTACTTCAGTAACAATTATTCCATACCTAGCATATCCTCTATAGGTTTGTTTACCCTATTTTATTATCGAAATATCCCTTCAAAATCCTTGATGAAATTTCTAGGAATTATAGGCATAACCTTATTACTATCTTTTATATTAGGTCTCCTATCTACTATATCGCCATGGCTTTCACCTATTGTTGTTGGAATAGTTGCCTTTATCAGTCGTTTATTGACACGCTTATACGATATTCATAAACCTGGAGCTCTATTTTATGTAATGGTTTGTGCTATGGGTGTCAACTTATCTCTGCCGTTATCAAGACTCTTTGAGATAAGCTGTTTTTTTACTTTAGGTATTTTCTTAAGTTTAATTGGCGGATATAGTATTAAACGACTAGATAAACGAAAAGAGGCGAGTTGTTTAGATAAGACATTATTGACGGAAGTTTTTAAACAAGATGCCGTTGCTCTTGTTGATGCAATATTTTACAGCATTGCTCTATTTTTGACAGTTTATATTAGTCACGCGTTAGGTTTAGATAAACCCTATTGGGTAACAATAGCCTGTGCTTCCATTCTATTAGTTGAAAATCTTGAAGCGATGAAAAAACGTCATGTTCAATATTTACTAGGTAGTTCATTCGGTTTAATATTATCTATATTTTTATTACAATTTAACATCAGTGGCCTATCGTTGATTTTAACGATTTCTTGTTTATATGGACTATCCCAATACTATGTGGTACGTAATTATGCTGTTGCAAATATTTTTATCAATCCCATGACTATTTTATTATCAACGCTAATTACAAAGACAGATTCAATAACATTAGTTGAGCTTCGTTTCATCGGGATAATATTAGGTAGCTTTATTGGACTTGGAACAGCGTGGCTAATGGAGAAAACACTACATTATATTACAACTTTGTCTGAATAGAATAAAAACAGCTGATATCATTGGTTTTTTGCTTGCTAGAAAAAGGGATTAAAGGTCTTTTCATGAGCGATGGTTGTAGCTGGACCATGACCAGGATAGACATCGTAGTTAGGAAGGGTAAAGAGTTGAGTCTGGATACTATGGAGGAGTTGTTCCATACTACCTGTAGGAAGGTCTGTTCGTCCGATAGTTTCTCGGAACAGAGCATCTCCAGTCAAGACTAGATGGGCATCAGGAAAGACGAGGGAAACACCGCCAATAGAGTGCCCTGGGGTTGGTAGAACTGTAAAACAAAATTCCTCAAGCTGGTATTCCTCATGAAAGACAAAGGTGTGTTCTACAGGTTTTGTGACCACATCTGCCATATCATCATGACGAGGGAGACCAGAGAGATTATCGACAGGTGTATAAAGCCAAGATGCTTCACTCTCTGCTACATAAACTGGGGGATTTCCAAAAGTCTCGCGAACCAAGTCCAGACTCATAATATGGTCGTAGTGGGTGTGGGTCAGGAGAATCGCACAGACTGGTTTGTTGATTTTCTCAATAGTCTTATGAATAGCTTCCCAATGGCTACCTGGGTCAACCACAATCAGATGTTGATCTCCTTCCAGGTAATAAGTATTTTCATAGGCAACGGGATTCACGGTTTTATGGATTTTCATACTGGCTCCAATCTCAAAGAATGTACTAAACTAAGTATAGCATAGAAGAGAATGCTTAGGGTATCAGAAAGTCTTTTTCGTGCCTTGACGATTTTTCCAAGCTTGGTATCGGGTGTCAATCAAGAGTTGAGTTAAGCGCCCCATGGTTTCTCTTTCTTCGGGAGTGAGGGATTGAGCTTGGACAAAGAGTTGATGAATGTGTTCAATAACCTTGAAGGAAGAAAGGTCGTTGATAGAGGAGATTCCTGCATCGAGAATGATTCCGAAAAAGAGGTCGAAGTAGAGCTGTAGTTCTTCGTCAGGAACGGTTTCAACCCATTCCTTGAAGGTTGTATCGACTTGCTGACTGTCACTATTTATCTCGTCTAGTTTGACAAAGTGTTTATCTTCAATCTGCCAACTGAAGGTATCGTGCTGGGCGATGCCACCTAAGGCGGTGCTTCGAACGACGATTTTTTTATCAGGAATTTCCAGCATCATCCCGATGATAGAACCTTGTGGGATAAATACTTTTGTTCTGTCTATCATGTTTTGATAGCCTGGTGTTTCGGTTAGTTCCTTGTGAAGTCCAGGTGCATCAAAAGTATAGACAGCGATAATGTTTTTCTGCAAGTTTAGATCAAGTTGACTGGTAGCATAGACAGCTAGATTGCCCCCTTTTGAGTGTCCTGCTAGGATAACCTTTTGGTTAGGATGTTGGGCAAAAAAGTCCTGTAAATACTGGAGAGCATGTTTTTGAGCTGGGATTTCCTTCATATAGGTCATATGGAAATCTTCTTTCCAGCCAATGATACTGTCATCAGTTCCGCGAAAAACAAGTAAATAGGTATCGAGATTGATACGATAAGTCATGGCTGCAAATTGTTTTTGCAATTCAGGATCGATATCGTTGATAAAGTCTGAAAGCTTGCAATTTTTAAAGCGTTTGTGTTGAGCGAGTTGATCCAACAACTGGAGGCGGCTTTTATTGGTCAACATAGTTGTTTCTCTAGGGATTTGAGGTGCAAGATCTATGAGACGCTTTGGTTCTTGGGTGACTACATCATCAAAAGCAAGGTAGGTTAATTCAGTCAAGGCAAGAACATCTAACTCGTTCACGGAGAGGTCATAAAAGGAATCGTATGCTACATCATTCAAGTAGTCAAAAATATTGGCCATAAAAGCTCCTTTCTCTATGTTTATCCTATCACATTTACCTAGAATTAGCTAGTAGGCTGACTAGATTTTGCTATACTGCTAGCGAGCTGGTTTAAATACAGGTTTGCGTTTTATCCATAGGGAAAATCTGTTATAATAAGAACAAAGGAGGAGCGCATGCACAAGATTTTACTAGTAGAAGATGACCAAGTCATTCGGCAACAAGTTGGGAAATTGCTTTCTGAATGGAGTTTTGAGGTTATTTTGGTAGAGGACTTTATGGAAGTTTTGACTCTCTTTGTCCAGTCAGAACCTCATTTGGTTCTCATGGATATTGGCTTGCCTCTTTTCAATGGTTATCACTGGTGCCAGGAGATTCGTAAGATTTCCAAGGTGCCCATCATGTTTCTGTCTTCCAGAGATCAGGCGATGGATATCGTCATGGCGATCAGTATGGGGGCAGATGACTTTGTTACCAAACCTTTTGACCAGCAGGTGCTCCTTGCTAAGGTTCAGGGCTTGTTACGCCGTTCTTATGAGTTTGGCCGAGATGAAAGTCTGCTGGAGTATGCCGGTGTAATCCTCAATACCAAGTCTATGGATTTGCACTATCAGGGGGAAGTCCTGAGTTTGACCAAGAATGAATTTCAGATTTTGCGGATTTTGTTTGAACATGCGGGTAATATCGTGGCGCGAGATGACCTGATGCGAGAACTCTGGAATAGTGACTTTTTTATCGATGATAATACCTTGTCTGTCAATGTTGCTCGTTTGCGTAAAAAGTTAGAGGAGCAAGGCTTGGCAGGATTTATCGAAACCAAGAAGGGAATAGGATACGGACTGAAACATGCTTGATTGGAAACTATTTTTTCTGGCCCATCTGCGTTCTCGCAGTCGTCTTTTTGTCTATATTTTTTCATTGGGTTTTCTTATTTTTCTCTTTCAGTTTTTATTCGCTAGTATAGGATTTTATTTTTTCTATTTTTTCCTCCTCAGTAGTTTTTTGACCTTCTTATTTTTGGCTTGGGATATATTTGCAGAAGCTCAGATTTACCGTCAGGAAGTACTCTATGCTGAAAGAGACCCAAAGTCTCCTTTGGAATGTGTGCTAGCGGAAAAACTCGAAGAGCGTGAGTCTGAATTGTATCAAAAGAAGTCAGAAGCCCAAAGTAAACTGACGGATTTACTTGATTACTACACCTTATGGGTGCACCAGATTAAGACCCCCATTGCAGCAAGTCAACTGCTAGTTGCAGAAGTAGCCGACCGCCAACTGAAGCAGCAGTTAGAACAGGAAATTTTCAAAATTGACTCCTATACCAATCTGGTGTTGCAGTACCTGCGTTTAGAAAGTTTCCACGATGACTTGGTATTTGAAAAGGTTCAAGTGGAGGAACTGGTGAAGAAAGTTGTTCGTAAGTATGCTCTTTTCTTTATCCAAAAGGGACTGACGGTCAATCTACATGACCTTGACAAAATCATCGTGACCGATAAGAAGTGGCTGTTGGTTGTCATTGAACAAATCCTCTCAAATAGCCTCAAATACACCAAGAAAGGTGGACTAGAGATTTATATGGAAGGCCAGGAGATCTGTATCAAGGATACGGGAATCGGGATTAAAAACAGTGATGTGCTCCGAGTCTTTGAACGTGGCTTTTCAGGCTACAATGGTCGTTTGACCCAGCAGTCATCTGGACTTGGCCTCTACCTATCTAAGAAAATTTCTGAAGAACTGGGGCACCAGATTCGCATCGAGTCTGAGGTCGGAAAAGGAACGATAGTGCGGATTCAGTTTGCTCAAGTGAACTTAGTCCTTGAGTGAGAAGAGTAGATAAGAGCCCAGGATAAGACAACTGGGCTTTTTTATCTTTAACTGTATATCTGAGTAAATTATTTTATCTATTATAAACAAATCTCTGAGGGATGTGAAGACCACGAACGAAAAGGTAGGTCTAGATCAAAAGCATATTAAGCAAACCATTAACAAGCAAATCTTGACAGTTTTCTTCCTTCCTGTAATTTTTGCATTTCTCCATTGGCCTTTGTTTATCATATACTTAGTTTGGTTCTAGAGGTCATTGAAGTAGTCGATGATACCATGAGGTTGACGATAACTTTCTCTATCTGTTCAATTGATAGATTTCTTCAGAGAAAGACTGTAAAATTTTTGATATAATGTTAAGGATAGACTGACGGATATTTAAAGGATAATTTTCAAAAGAATAACAGGTGAGAAGAAAAATATGTAAGATTGGACAAAAGTCTCTCTACCATCATCCATGCAGAAATAAGATTATATGAAATAAAAGGAGTAACCAATGACCAGAAACTATTCAACACGTGAATTCCGCGAGAAACTATATGATGACCTTCATGTTCGATTAAGAGATACAGTGATTTTGATGTGTGCGATTTTTATTGCCTCTATCGGCCTAAATATGAATTCAACAGCTGTCATTATTGGAGCCATGCTGATTTCTCCTCTTATGACATCGATTGTTGGACTCGGATTTGGTTTAGCTATTTTTGATACGCGTTTAATCAAGCAATCTCTAGAGGTTTTATTTACCCAAGTATTGGTCAGCTTGCTTGTCTCGACTCTGTATTTCTGGATTTCTCCCTTATCTTATGCAAGTAGCGAATTGATTGCACGAACTTCTCCAACCATTTGGGATGTGCTCATTGCTATTGCTGGTGGGATAGCAGGCGTAATTGGTTCAAGGAAAAAAGAAGCAAACAATATCGTGCCAGGAGTAGCCATTGCAACAGCTCTGATGCCACCTATCTGTACTGCAGGCTATGGTTTAGCTAATGGAAATGTACGATTTTTATTTGGAGCTCTCTATCTTTTCTTGATCAATTGTGTCTTTATCATGCTAACCAACATTGTTGGAACAGGAATTTTGATGAGGAAATCTCCCTTAAGTTCATTTAAAGAGCTAAATATTAAAATGAGAATTGGCTTGACATCCTTGATTGTATTATTGGCTCTTCCAGCCAGTTATTCAGCAGTCACTCTGACGATAGATCAAGCGCGAAAAGAAGGAATCAAACAGTTTGTAGGAAAAGAGTTCGCCAATCACACGGTCATTAATCAAGTCTACAAGTCAAGGAACAATGAATTGGTCTTGACGGTTGTTGGAGATCCGATTTCAGACGAAGAATTAGAAGCGCTCCATCAAAAACAAGCCTCTTACGGTATCCAATCTGTTCAATTGAAAGTCAATCAAGTTCATAATTCGACAAAATTAGACAGCGATACGACCAAGGAATTTTATGAAACCATTAACAAGTATATCGATCAAAAACTCTCTGAAAAAGATTCACAAAAAGATCTCGTAAAAGAAAATGAAGCAGACAAGGATTGAGGATATTGACCTTATCTAACTCATGAAAATAAATCTTGTGTGGTGGTTTGAGCAATCACTACTAGCTTAGATTAAATAAAAGATAAAAAAGCAACAGCTGAAATAGTTGTTGCTTTTTCTGGCTCTGAAAAATGTTTCTCAGACTGTGATTGTTTTATTTCTCAACGCGTGATTTGTTGGCTATATCAGCTAGGATAGCTTGAACAAAGTCATCAACTGAGACAGTTTGTGTTTCTTTTTGGCCGTAGCGACGAACGTTGACTGTTCCGTCTTCCATTTCCTTGTCCCCAACGATCAATTGGTAAGGAATCTTACTTGTTTGTGAAGCACGGATCTTGAACTGCATTTTTTCATTGCGCTCATCTACGTCTGCACGGACACCGCGGTCACGGAGTTTCTTCGCTACTTCCCAAGCGTAGTCCACGTGTTTTTCGTTAGATACTGGGATGAGGGTTACTTGGTGAGGTGCAAGCCAAGTTGGGAAGGCGCCTTTGTAATTTTCAATCAAGATAGCTGTGAAGCGTTCCATAGTTGAAATAACACCACGGTGAATCATAACTGGACGGTGCTCTTCGCCATCAGCTCCGATGTATTTAAGGTCGAAGCGTTCTGGAAGCAAGAAGTCAAGTTGGATAGTAGAAAGAGTTTCTTCTTTTCCAAGAGCGGTCTTAACTTGAATATCCAATTTTGGTCCGTAGAAGGCTGCTTCACCTTCGGCTTCAAAGTAGTCCACACCCATTTCATCAAGGGCTGCGCGAAGCATGGTTTGGGCATTTTCCCACATCTCATCGTTGTCAAAGTACTTGTGAGTATCTTGAGGGTCGCGAAGAGAGAGACGGAAGCGGTATTCAGTCAAGTTGAAGTCTTCATAAACATCGATAATCAACTGAAGGGCACGTTGGAATTCTTCTTGGATTTGTTCTGGAGTAACGAAGAGGTGACCGTCGTTGAGTGACATTTCACGTACACGTTGAAGACCAGTAAGGGCACCAGATTTTTCGTAGCGGTGCATCATACCGATTTCAGCGATACGGATTGGCAATTCACGGTAAGAGTGAACATGGTGTTTGAAGACTTGAATGTGGTGTGGACAGTTCATTGGGCGGAGGACAAACTCTTCACCGTCACCCATGTCCATAGTTGGAAACATATCTTCTTGGTAATGATCCCAGTGACCAGAAGTCTTGTAAAGCTCAACAGACGCAAGTGGTGGAGTGTAGACGTGTTGGTAGCCAGAAGCTAGCTCTTTGTCTACGATGTAGCGTTCCAACTCACGACGGATAGTGGCACCATTTGGCAACCAGAATGGAAGCCCTTGACCAACCTCTTGAGAAATCATGAAGAGGTCAAGCTCTTTACCAAGTTTACGGTGGTCACGTTCCTTGGCTTCTTCACGCATTTGAAGGTAGTTTTTCAAGTCTTTCTTGTCAAACCAAGCTGTACCGTAGATACGTTGCATCATCGCGTTGTCGCTATTTCCACGCCAGTAAGCACCTGCTACATGGAGAAGGTGGAAGATTTGGATACGACCTGTTGAAGGGACGTGAGGTCCACGGCAGAGGTCTACGTATTCACCTTGACGGTAGATAGTCAAACCACCTTCGTCTTCTGAGTGTTCTTCAAGCAATTCCAACTTATAAGGGTCATTTTTAAAGATTTCACGGGCCTCGTCTTTCGTCACTTCTTCCCGGATTGATGGGAAGTTTTCTTTGACGATTTTCTTCATTTCTTCTTCGATACGAGGAAGGTCTTCGTTAGAGATTTGACCAGCTTGATTGTCCGTATCGTAGTAGAAGCCATCTTCGATAGCTGGACCGACACCCAAATGAATGTCTGGGAAGAGGCGACGAGCTGCTTGGGCAAACAAGTGAGCAGCTGAGTGGCGCAAGATTGGCAGGGCATCTTCGTGATCAGGTGTCACGATTTCGATGCTTCCATCTTCAGTGATAGCACGCGTCGTGTCGATGAGTTTGCCCTTGAATTTACCAGCCAAGGCTTTTTTTGCTAGGGAATTGCTGATAGATTGGGCAATTTCAAAAGTTGTTACGCCAGATTCGAATTCACGAACAGCGCCATCAGGGAAAGTAATCTTAATCATGGTTTTCTCCTTATAAAGTTTTTATTAGCCTAGTTATAGTGAAGGTATCCTTGAAATATAAATAGAAATTCCTTTTGATTTTTCGTTAATAAATCAAAAAGCGACATCCTCAAAAGGACGTCGCAACGTGGTTCCACCTTCATTTATGTTCCTCAAAAAAGAGGGACACCTCTGATTGGCTCTAACGTGGCCACCGTTTTATGTTTTCATAAAAAACTCAAGAGTAGTATCAGTTTAGGCTCTCTATGCGTTTCCAGCAACCACGCACTCTCTAGTAGAAAGGGACTAAGTGACTTGTCTCTATGGATTATTATAGCATGATTGCGAGAATTTTCAAGGTTTTTGTATAATTTTTTTGTTTTTCTCTCTTTGGAAGACATGCTTGATACCCATGCCAGCAGCCAAGCCAAGTAAGGCAAAGAGTTCATAGGCTAGGAAGTAAAGCAGGATGAACTCACCAAAGGTGATGATGGTAAAGCAAAAGATCAGACCAATACCAAGTAGCCACCAAAGTGAGAAATGAAATCGATAGCTATAAAGTAGCGACACGATAAAGGTTACTAGGGGAGAAAAGAGGAGAATGTTATAAATGTAAAGTCCCTTCAGCGTATAAGAATCAGATATCAGCAATAAAAGCAACTCATAGAGAGGCCAGTAAAAGAAAAATAGGACAAGGTAGTATGGAATATACTTAAGATATTTCCGCATGGCAATAGTCCTCCAATCTGCAAAAATTGAGAGATGTTGAAGAGCACATGATCCTAAACGAAGGGGAACTCTCTACATATAGTATAGCACACCTTGGAAGCCTTTACAAGTTGATCCAGTGAGTAGTGATAGTGCTCTTTTTGAGTGTTTTCTGCTATAATACTAACAAAAGAAGTAAGAGGAAAAGAGGAGAAAGGATGACGAAAATAGCAGTTCTTTCAGACATACATGGGAATACGACAGCCTTGGAAGCTGTACTGACTGATGCTAAAAAGGCAAAGGTAGATGAGTACTGGCTTTTGGGGGATATTCTTATGCCGGGAACGGGACGTAGAAGGATATTGAATCTTTTAGCTGCTTTGCCCATCACAGTAAAAGTTCTTGGAAATTGGGAGAATAGTCTCTGGCGAGGCTTGCATCGTAAGCTAGATTTGACAAAAGTTAGCCATCGCTACCTCCTACGTCACTGCCAATATATCTTAGAAGAAATCAGCCCTGAAGAAATCGAAGACCTCTACAATCAACCCATGCAAGTTCATCGTCAGTTTGGTGATTTGACGGTAGGAATCACTCACCATCTCCCAGATAAAAACTGGGGTAGAGAGTTGATTCATAGGGGAAAACAAGAAGATTTTGATAGATTGGTCAAGGAACCGCATGCCTCTATCGCAGTATATGGTCATATCCACCAACAGTTGCTTCGTTATGGAAGTGATGGACAGTTGATTCTTAATCCAGGGTCCATTGGGCAACCCTTCTTTTTAGATGCAGGATTACGTAAGGATCTGCGGGCCCAATATATGATCTTAGAGTTTGATGAAGCAGGTTTGGCTGATGTTGATTTTCGTCGAGTGGATTATGATGTAGAAGCCGAATTGCAGTTGGCCAAAGATTTAAAGCTCCCCTATTTCCAGGTCTATTATGAAAGTTTGGTAAATGGGATTCACCATACTCATAACCAGGAACTTCTGTATGAGATTGCCCAAGAACAGGGGCATGATATTGAGTTGGATGCATGGTTAGATGGTAGTAATGATTGACATGACATCAAAAAGGGGTATAATGGGTATGAGAAGAGAGATGATGAGAATCTCAGGTGAAAGGGGAACAAAATGCAAATTTCAAGTCGATTTACCATTGCGACCCATATGCTCATTATCATTGCTATCAAGGGCCGGGAAAGCAAGGTGACCAGTGATTTTCTCGCAGCTAGCGTTGGAGTTAATCCAGTCATTATCCGTAAGACTTTGTCGCAACTGAAAAAAGCTGGATTGATTTCAGTTGCTCGTGGGACAGGTGGTACCGAAATTATAAAGGACCTCCGAGATATCAATCTTTTTGATGTGTATCAGGCTGTCGAATGTTTGGGGAAATCTGGCAAACTCTTTCGTTTTCATGACAATCCTAATCCTAACTGTCCAGTAGGGGCCAATATTCATAAGATCTTGGATCATAAGCTAATCGAAACACAGCAGGCGATGGAAAAACAACTGAGCCAGACAAATCTCGCCGAAATTGTAGCAGATGCAGAAGTAGGCAAGGGGATTTAAAATCCTTGATTATCAACTATGAAAAACTCAAAAATAACTAGAATAACCTAGCTTTCCTTTAGTTTTTCTAGTTATTCTTTGAAAAAATAATGGAATCAAAGAAAATTGTTCCCATCATAAGTATCGCCTCCATACTTCTAGGCAATTTGTGTTCCTTGAGAATCAAGCTTTTCATCATACTTGACGATTTTGAGGGAAGTAATTTTATGATGATTTTGTAACTTTGCTCAGTAGTTAATGAGGAATAAAGAAGGCTGAGAAAAAATAAAAGGATCTAGTCCTGTTCAATCCAGAATTAAATCCTTTGATGTATATGTGATTAGGACTTCTGTGTTGACGTTACGAACAGTTCAGCATAATTCCTTAAAAAGAGTCCATCTGCACTGTAGAACACCTGAGTTTTAGTTGATGAAAAACCATTCTGAGAAAATTGTTTCTCCATTCTTGACAAGTAAAGTCAGCGAGAAATTTATTTTTGGGAGAATCAAATGATTCTGCTTTAGGATTAAAATGATGTTCCATGTTTGTTAGTTTAACACAAAGTAAATCATTTTACCAGAAAAATACTTAACTGGTTTTCTAATCCTCCGCGATTGCATTTAAAAGCTGATATGAATTCATTAGACCTATTTTTGCTGAAGCTCCATTCTACTGGACTCATAAGAGGTAACTTTGCACGAGCTGTTACAAAAAACTGGTAAATATAAATCCAGATAAAGTGAACGTCCATTTCTATCATAATGCAACAACCGTTTACTCTGCAAGTGGAGGAAACTCCAGACGTAGGAGTTGGCAGTGCTTGTCTCAAACTAAACATTTCTGAAACGGTGTTATACTTTAGCTTGACCTTGTGGAAATCATTGACTTGCTTTAGTATAGCAGAATAGCTATTTTTTTGTTATATTTTATGTTATAACGAGAAAATAAAATATTTTAAATCAAAACACTTGACTTTTTTTGAAAACGATTGCATAATAGAAGGTGATGAAATATATCAAAGGAGTATGTTATGGCTATTAAAGAGACGAAAACCTTGCGTGGGTTTAGGATGTGGAAATCAGGGAAACGCTGGTTGTTTGGTACTGCTGTTATCGCCAGTGTTTTATTAGGGGGAGAGTCGAAAGCGTTTGCAGACAGCCCCGTTCCCACAAATCCCGCAGTGATAGAAGAGGTGTACAGTATACCACAGGATTCCCCTGAAAAAATTCAAAAAGATGTATCTGTGGGAGATGATAAGACTATCTCTTCCACAGTTGTAGCAACATCTGGTGAGCAAGCTGGGAAAGAGAATAATGAACGAGAGACTGTATCAAAAAGTAAAGACAGTAAAGAACAATCCGAATTAACATCAGTTAACACTGAAAACAAAGAACATACAGTGGATACTGCTGTAAATGAACAGATAGTCAAGAATGCTGTCTCAACAGCGGATAAGCTAAAACCAGTAGCTCAGGTCGCTCAAGATGTACGCATCCACTACAAACCAGCAGCTGGTGATACAAGAGACTACTATGCCTGGGTTTGGGGAGATACTGCTCAACACCAGACCAGCGGACGCTTCTTAAAAATGGAAAAAAGGGGGGGGAGCGTGTCCTAACAGTCAAGCCAGACGCAGATGTACAATCTTTCCAATATATTATTACTGACAAGGGAGAATGGTCTGGAGCAACTAAAGTCAGTGGTCAAGAAGACATGACGGCAACTGTCCTCAAAGCAAGTGCTGTTGACATCTACCATGGTGCAGATGGCTGGTATTCACAGTTTTTGAATGTCCAAACTCCAGAATTTGATAAAAAGTATGGCTATACCGATAAAGTCGTAAATAAGCAAGGTAAATTTGATGTTGTCGGTTCTAAAGGAGCATTGGGAGCGACCCTACATGCTGACGGCAGCGCAACTATCAATGTCTGGGCACCGACCGCAGAGAAAGTTACTTTAAATATTTATCAATCAACAGCAGAAAATGCCCCTCTTCTGAAACAATTTGAAATGACTCGTGGGACCGATGAAAATCAAAATGACCATACTAAAAACACAATTGGACTTTGGAGCTATCATCTAAAACCAAGTGAAGTAGCGTCAACATTGAAAACACTTGATAAGGTTGCTTACGATTACACCCTCACCATACCTAAAGCTTACTTCATCCAGAAGACGGAAGATTGGTATGAGGAAAAACCAGGTGTATGGAAAAAACGCGGAGACAAATATGTCAATTCTGCTTCTGCATCTAAAGACACAAAAGAAGAACTCTCATCCACCGCTTCTCATGCACAGATTGCTAAAATGTACAACGGTCCTGCGGAAACAGTTACCACCCAGGATCCTTACTCAGTAGCAGTTGTCAAAAACGGGAAACGCTCTGTTATTTTAGATCCAACTACTGTTGGAGGGAAAGTTACTGTTAGTCAGAATAAGCGTGTGAACTCTAAAACAAAGTTGAGTGTACTCGAAGTTGACGTACGTGACTTCTCTATCGATAAAAGCTCGGGTGTAACAGAAGCAAATAAAGGGAACTATCTTGGACTTGTTGAGAAAGGGACAACTGATCCAAAAACAGGCAAAAAGACAGGACTAGACTATCTACGTTATCTCGGAGTAAACTATCTCCAAATCATGCCTATCTATGACTATCAAACAGTTCCTGAACTAGAAAAGAACGATCCAAAAAACAACGAAATTTCTAAGGAATTCTCAGCGAATGACCAACAAAACTGGGGATATGATCCTAAAAACTACAATGTCCCTGAAGGTTCCTATGCGACGGATCCAAGTGACCCTGAAAATCGTATCCGTGAAGTCAAGACCATGGTTCAAAAACTCCATGATGCAGGCTTAAATCTCGTCATGGATGTCGTCTACAATCACCTCTATGATGGACAAAGCAATCCTTTTGAATACACAGTTCCTGGCTACTATTATGCCATTAATAGAGATGGAAAGATGAACAATGATGTCGGCGTAGGAAATGCCATACGCTCCAACTCCGAAATGATGCGTCAGTACATCGTCAACTCAGTTGCTTACTGGGCGATGGAATACGGAATGGATGGATTCCGTTTTGACGCTATGAGCGACCTCGACGTGAAAACGATGAAAGCTGTTCGTGAAGCAATCAACAAGATTGACCCTAACATCGTAACCTACGGTGAAGGTTGGGACAGCATGGGTAAATATTTAGAAAAAGACGGTGACAAGCCAGCTAGTGTCGGCAATGCCAAAGATACCCCAGAAGTTGGCTATTTTGATAGTGTTGGACGTGATTCCATCGCAGGTTCTCATTATGACAATGGCAACCCTCCAGGATTCGTTAATCGTCAATCAGATTATAAGCATGATGAAGGAAAAATAAAGACCTTAGTCGACAGTCTCATGGGGGGTCATGGTCGTAGTTTTGCTAATGCTTCTCAACAACTCAACTATGTAGAAGTACATGATGGTATGACCTTGAGTGACTTGCTCAAACATTATAATCCTGATGATACAGAAGAAGAACACATGAATCGTGTCGAGTTAGCCACAGCCATGAGTGCTCTCTCTCAAGGGATTCATTTTTCACAACATGGTCAAGAATTTCTCCGTTCCAAGTCAAACTCACATAACACCTATAATGCTGGTGATGAGAAAAACAAGATTGATTGGGGGCTTGTCAACAAAAATGCAGATGCAGTAAACTTCACTAAATCACTGATCAGCTTGCGAAAAAATGAACCTTTGTGGCACCTGTCTGACTATCAAAAGGAGATTTTCAAACACATGAAAATCACCAATGCTCAAAAAGGATCAGGTATCGTTACTTATGAATTGACCAAGGAAAACGGTGATCGCTATCTTGCTGTCTTTAATAATAATACTTTTTCAGACAACAACTCTAGCCTAACTTTGGGAGAAAACAGTTATTATTATGGTTCTGACAAGAACCGCGGCGATATTAACGACTTTAGCAATGCTTATGTGGTCGCTACTAACTCTAAGAACTTGTATGACAAGATTGGCAAAGTTAACGGTAGTAAGACTATCACGATGGATAAGCTGTCTGCGACAATCTTATACTTACCAAAAGCTAAGATTACAAACGAGAGTGTTGTACGCGAAACCATCCGCTATGTCAATACAAATGGAGAAACAGTTTCTCCTGATAAAGTCCAAGAAACAACACGTGTAACAGTACAGCAAACAGACCCTCAAAAGAAATTCAGCTATGTAAAATCTGGTATCGGTGCGGAGAATGAAAAGGTACTGGGTTACCGTCAAAACATCCTTGATGGAGTTTCACAAGAGGATAAGATCATCGAGAAAAACTACATTGCAACTAATGCTCAAGGAGAATTGACAGTTGCAAATGGTGAGGTGATACTTGGTGCTGATGGAAAACCAGTAGATACAGAGAATGTCAAGTGGGTATTAGAATCAGAATATAACTTCAAAGCAGTTCCGCATCCACAAGTGGAAGGATATAAGGTCAAACAGACTAGCGAACCCAGCAATAACCTATCTGAAGTTCCAGCTCAAAGCACAAAAATAAATGTCGAAATCACGGTAACCTATGAGAAGATAGTATGGCAAGTTACTCCGGATGAAGGTGTCAAAGCTCCATCAGTAGAACAACCACGCTTGGATGTAGTAACGGAAGAAGTTCCATTCAAGACCATAGAACGAGCAAATCCACAATTACCGAAAGGAACCAGAAAAGTTGTTCAAGAAGGTAAGGTTGGAGAGAAGACGACTTTGGTTGAAGTGACTATTGAAAACGGTCAAGAAACAGGTCGTGTTACTCGCGATAGCTTTATCTCTAAAACTCCAGTGGATCAGATTGTAGAAATTGGTAAGCCGGTAGAACAGGTTACTCCAGATGAGGGAGCAACAGCGCCGATAGAAGAGAAACCACGCTTGGATGTAGTAACGGAAGAAGTTCCATTCCAGACCATAGAACGAGCAAATCCACAATTACCGAAAGGAACCAGAAAAGTTGTTCAAGAAGGTAAGGTTGGAGAGAAGACGACTTTGGTTGAAGTGACTATTGAAAACGGTCAAGAAACAGGTCGTGTTACTCGCGATAGCTTTATCTCTAAAACTCCAGTGGATCAGATTGTAGAAATTGGTAAGCCGGTAGAACAGGTTACTCCAGATGAGGGAGCAACAGCGCCGGTAGAAGAGAAACCACGCTTGGATGTAGTGACGGAAACGGTTCCATTCCAGACCATAGAACGGGCAAATCCACAATTGCCTAAGGGAACAAGAAAAATTGTTCAAGAAGGTAAGGTTGGAGAGAAGACAACTTTGGTTGAAATTACTGTTAAGAATGGCCAAGAAACAGGGCGCATGACACGTGATAGCTTTATCTCTAAAACTCCAGTGGATCAGATTGTAGAAATTGGTAAGCCGGTAGAACAGGTTACTCCAGATGAGGGAGCAACAGCGCCGATAGAAGAGAAACCACGCTTGGATGTGGTGACAGAAACGGTTCCATTCCAGACCATAGAACGAGCAAATCCACAATTGCCTAAGGGAACAAGAAAAATTGTTCAAGAAGGTAAGGTCGGTGAGAAGACAACTTTGGTTGAAATTACTGTTAAGAATGGCCAAGAAACAGGGCGCATGACACGTGATAGCTTTATCTCCAAAATCCCAGTGGATCAGATTGTGGAAGTGGGAACTAGGGAAGAGAAACCAACACTGCCAAGTACGCCAGAAACTCCTACACAGGACCAAATGAACAAGTCGACTGTGACACAAGTGAAGAAAGGCAAAACAGAATCTCCTACCCAAGAGCAGGTAAACAAGAAAGCTGCAACATTACCAAATACAGGAACAGCATCGGATTCATCCTTCCTTCTCGGCCTCCTAATGGCATTGACAGGAGTGCTCTTGATGAAGAAAAAAGATGAATAAAGATTTAGAAAACGTAGGCTCTCTGTCAACTATAATTGGTTCATAAAAACTAAAATTTGGAGAGGACCAGTTTGGTCTTCTCTTTATATTATGTATAGTACAGTTAGCTACTGCCGAAACCCAAGTGGTACACTTGGAATAAGCCGCTGTGGATTAGTTCATTTCCTCCAATCGCTTGACGATTTCTGAAAGGCTCTAACCACAGCTTTTTGTTTCAATTGGTAATGAGTTTGATAAGGCATAGGCGTTTTATCTCGTGTAAGGTAACAAGGCAAAAAGTTCGTGGATAACCAAGTGGACTTGAATACTATATCTGGAGGTACTCCTATGCTTTATGTTGGCATTGATGTCGCTAAAAATAAACACGATGTTACAGCCTTGAATGCCCAAGGAAAAACTGTTCTCAAACCACTCACTGTTTCAAATACCAGAGCTGGTTTTGAAATCTTAGGTCAGTTTCTTCGACAGCTCAACCAAGACTGTCTCATCGCTCTTGAAGATACTGGACATTATGGCTTTAATCTATTGAACTTCTTGCATAAACAAGGATATAAAGTTTACACCTACAATCCTTTGCTCATCAAGGAATTTGCCAAATCATTATCACTTCGAAAGACTAAAACGGATAAGAAAGATGCTCATGTCATCGCTCTTAAACTTCTTTCTGACTCAAACCGTGAATAATTTCAACACGATAAGCGACAAGAAGAACTAAAAATCCTAACTAGACATATTCATCGACTCAAGAAGAAACAGTCTGATTGGAAAGTACAATACACTCGCTGTCTTGATATCATCTTTCCTGAGTTGGATAAAATCGTTGGAAAGCATTCAGAATATACCTACCAACTCTTGACACGCTACCCTAACCCTCAGAAAATGCTTGAGACAGGATTTGATAATCGGATAGAAATGAAATGGCTGACCGCTCCTAAAACTCAGGATATTCTCTCGGTCGCACGTGGTTCTATTGGCACAACATCTCCTGCTCGTGAATTCGAACTCATCGAAATCATTGAAAACATCAAGCATTATAACATACTCATTGAAAAGACGGAAAAACAAGTCAATGACTTGATGGCTGAGATCAACTCGGTCATCACGACGGTTACTGGGATTAGGAATCGTTTAGGTGTCGTCATCTTGGCTGAGATTCGAAATATTCATGCCTTTGATAAATGATGCTCAATTACAAGCTTTCGCTGGCCAGCTCTCTCTATTTACCAGTCAGGTCAGAACGATTTAGCAGGGAATGTGTTCAAACGGGGTTCCCCTCATCTGCGTTGAGCGCTCATACAAGCTGCCAAAACAAGTGCTCGCTTTGCCCCTGCTTTTAAGGCCTATCTTAGGACTAAGTTAGAGCAAGGAAAACATTACAATCTAGCCATCATTCACCTTGCAAAAAAACTTATCAGAACCCTGTTTTATCTCCTCAAAAACAGGCTACTCTTTGACGAACAAAAAGTGACCTAACTTCTAAATTTAGCACAAGATAACTTTTGAAAAAATAGACTTTTTCAAGGATTCTTTGCCCTACTCTAAAATCATCAATTTTGAAACAAGAAGTATGTTAGATAAAATTATTGTCTTTTCTTATAGTCTATCTTTTTGAGTTAAGGGTGATAAAAATGTGGGTTTTTAAAGTTGTCAATCATCAAAGAATTGTACTCTTTTCGGTGGGGTGACACAACACAGAAATTATAAAGTGTATTTATATTGGGCTTTGGTTTTAATATAAAGTGGCTCTATACTTTTGTCGCTGGGGCTGATGCTATCTTTGTAAAAGTAAGCCTAAATAGAGAAAATCTAGAAATCATGTTATAATGAAGCAATAGAATTCTTAGAAAGAGTGGATGTCTTTTTGATAACACCTACTTATGAATGGCAGTTTGCCCCGCAGGTTGAAGATGCGGATTTTACAAAGATAGCCAAGAAGGCTGGACTGGGTCCTGAGGTGGCTCGCTTATTATTTGAAAGAGGGATTCAGGATGAAGAAAGTCTAAAGAAGTTTTTAGAACCTTCCCTGGAGGACTTGCACGATCCTTATCTGCTCCATGATATGGACAAGGCAGTGGCTCGTATTCGTCTGGCCATCGAAGAAGGGGAAAATATTCTCATCTATGGAGACTACGATGCGGATGGTATGACCTCGGCTTCGATTGTGAAGGAAAGTTTGGAACAGCTTGGTGCCGAGTGCAGAGTTTACCTGCCAAATCGTTTTACCGATGGCTATGGTCCCAATGCTAGTGTCTATAAATATTTTATCGAGCAGGAAGGGATTTCCTTGATTCTGACAGTGGATAATGGGGTTGCTGGTCACGAAGCCATTGAATTGGCCCAGTCTATGGGAGTGGATGTCATTGTGACCGACCACCATTCCATGCCTGAAACTTTGCCAGATGCTTATGCCATTGTCCATCCTGAGCATCCGGATGCGGACTATCCTTTCAAATATTTGGCTGGTTGTGGAGTGGCCTTCAAGCTGGCTTGTGCCCTTTTAGAAGAAGTGCAAGTGGAACTACTGGATTTGGTTGCTATCGGAACCATTGCAGATATGGTGAGCCTGACGGATGAAAATCGTATCTTGGTTCAATATGGTCTGGAAATGTTGGGTCATACCCAGCGCATTGGTCTGCAAGAAATGATGGATATGGCTGGGATTGTTGCCAACGAAGTAGCAGAAGAAACGGTTGGTTTCCAGATTGCTCCTCGTTTAAATGCCTTGGGGCGCTTGGATGATCCCAATCCTGCCATTGATTTGCTGACTGGGTTTGATGATGAGGAGGCGCATGAGATTGCTCTCATGATTCACCAGAAAAATGAAGAGCGCAAGGAAATTGTTCAGTCTATCTATGAAGAAGCTAAGACCATGGTGGATTCTGAGAAGAAGGTCCAGGTTTTGGCTAAGGAAGGCTGGAATCCTGGGGTTCTAGGTATCGTGGCTGGTCGTTTGTTGGAAGAATTGGGACAGACAGTCATCGTTCTTCATATAGAAGACGGTCGTGCCAAGGGAAGTGCTCGTAGTGTGGAAGCGGTCGATATTTTTGAAGCCCTAGATCCCCATCGCGATCTTTTTATCGCTTTTGGCGGTCATGCTGGCGCAGCAGGAATGACGCTGGAGGTTGAGAAACTTTCAGATTTATCTCAGGTCTTGGAAGATTATGTCCGTGAAAAGGGTGCAGATGCTGGTGGTAAGAACAAGTTAAATCTAGATGAAGAGCTGGATTTGGAGACTTTGAGTCTTGAAACAGTCAAGAACTTTGAGCGTTTGGCACCTTTTGGAATGAACAATCAGAAACCAGTCTTTTATATTAAGGATTTTCAGGTTGAAAGTGCTCGTACTATGGGAGCAGGCAATGCCCATCTCAAGCTGAAAATTTCCAAGGGTGAGGCTAGTTTTGAAGTGGTGGCCTTTGGACAAGGGAGATGGGCAACAGAATTTGGTCAAACCAAGAATCTAGAGTTGGCAGTCAAATTGTCTGTCAACCAATGGAATGGCCAAACTGCTCTCCAGTTGATGATGGTGGATGCGCGAGTGGAAGGTGTTCAACTTTTTAACATTCGTGGGAAAAATGCAGTCTTGCCAGAAGGGGTTCCAGTCTTGGATTTTGCTGGAGAAGTGCCAGATTTAGCGACTAGTGACGCGGTTATCGTAAAAACTATTCCTGAGGATATGACCCTGCTGAAGACCATTTTTCAGGAACAGCATTTCTCTGCTGTCTATTTCAAAAATGACATTGACAAAGCCTATTATCTGACAGGTTATGGAACTAGAGAGCAGTTTGCCAAATTGTACAAGACTATTTACCAGTTCCCAGAGTTTGATATTCGCTACAAGCTGAAAGATTTGGCTGCTTATCTCAATATTCAACAAATCTTGCTGATCAAGATGATTCAAGTGTTTGAAGAACTAGGCTTTGTGACGATCACAGATGCTGTTATGACAGTCAATAAAGAGGCACCAAAGCGAGAAATAGGAGAAAGTCAGATTTACCAAAATCTCAAACAAACCGTTAAAGACCAAGAAATGATGGCCCTGGGTACCGTGCAAGAAATCTATGACTTTTTGATGGAAAAAGAATAGCAGATTGGAAAGAGTTGGGCAACCAGCTCTTTTTTGAAAACAAATCTTCATTTTGAAAATCATCAAAAAAATGGTATAATGGTAGGAAAAGATTCGGCTAATACTCAATGAAAATCAGAGAGCAAACTAGGAAGCTAGCCGCAGGTTGCTCAAAGCACTGCTTTGAGGTTGTAGATGGAAGCTGACGTGGTTTGAAGCTGATTTTCGAAGAGTATAAAAGTAATAGTACTTTTAGAATAAGAGGGTAAGTAACCCTATAATCAAGATAAACTAAGATTTTGGAGGAAAAATGAGTAATATTAGTTTAACAACACTTGGTGGTGTACGTGAAAATGGGAAAAATATGTACATTGCTGAAATTGGAGAGTCCATTTTTGTTTTGAATGTAGGGTTAAAATATCCCGAAAATGAACAACTAGGGGTAGACGTCGTTATTCCAAATATGGACTACCTTTTTGAAAATAGCGACCGTATCGCTGGTGTCTTCTTGACCCACGGACATGCGGATGCCATTGGTGCCCTGCCTTATCTCTTGGCTGAAGCCAAGGTGCCTGTATTTGGATCTGAGCTGACCATTGAGTTGGCCAAACTCTTTGTCAAAGGAAATGATGCCGTTAAGAAATTCAATGATTTCCATGTCATTGATGAGAATACGGAGATTGATTTTGGTGGGACAGTGGTTTCCTTCTTCCCTACGACTTACTCCGTTCCAGAGAGCCTGGGAATTGTCTTGAAGACGGCTGAAGGTAGCATCGTCTATACAGGGGACTTCAAATTTGACCAGACAGCTAGTGAATCCTATGCGACAGACTTCGCTCGTTTGGCAGAAATCGGTCGTGACGGCGTCCTGGCTCTCCTCAGTGATTCGGCCAATGCGGACAGCAATATCCAAGTAGCTAGTGAAAGTGAAGTTAGGGATGAAATTACCCAAACCATTGCTGACTGGGAAGGTCGTATCATCGTTGCAGCTGTTTCCAGTAACCTTTCTCGTATCCAGCAGATTTTTGACGCTGCGGATAAAACAGGTCGACGTATCGTCTTGACAGGATTTGATATTGAAAATATCGTTCGTACTGCTATTCGCCTCAAGAAGTTGTCTTTAGCCAACGAAATTCTCTTGATTAAGCCGAAAGATATGTCTCGCTTTGAAGACCATGAGTTGATTATTCTTGAGACAGGTCGTATGGGTGAACCCATCAATGGACTTCGTAAGATGTCGATTGGTCGCCATCGTTATGTAGAAATCAAGGATGGGGACCTGGTCTATATTGCTACGGCTCCGTCTATTGCTAAAGAAGCCTTCGTTGCGCGTGTGGAAAATATGATTTATCAGGCAGGAGGGGTTGTCAAATTGATTACCCAAAGTTTACATGTATCAGGGCATGGAAATGCGCGTGACTTGCAGTTGATGATCAATCTCTTGCAACCGAAATATCTCTTCCCAATTCAAGGGGAATACCGTGAGTTGGATGCCCATGCCAAGGCTGCCATGGCAGTTGGTATGTTGCCAGAACGCATATTCATTCCTAAAAAGGGAACCAGCATGGCTTATGAGAATGGGGACTTTGTCCCAGCTGGCGCGGTTTCGGCAGGGGATGTCTTGATTGACGGGAATGCTATTGGTGATGTTGGAAATGTGGTTCTTCGTGACCGTAAGGTCTTGTCAGAAGATGGAATTTTCATCGTCGCAATCACCGTTAACCGTCGTGAGAAGAAAATTGTAGCCAAGGCTCGTGTTCACACGCGTGGATTTGTTTATCTCAAGAAGAGTCGCGATATTCTCCGTGAAAGTTCAGAATTGATTAACAAAACGGTAGAAGACTATCTGCAAGGAGATGACTTTGACTGGGCAGATCTCAAAGGCAAGGTTCGGGATAATCTGACCAAGTATCTCTTTGATCAAACTAAGCGTCGTCCAGCTATTTTACCAGTAGTCATGGAAGCGAAATAATTGTTGGAATAAACAGGGAGAAAGCCGAGTTTCGGCTTTTTCTTATAGAAAAATAGAGGAAAAATTATGGCAGTAATGAAAATCGAGTATTACTCACAAGTTTTGGATATGGAATGGGGAGTGAATGTCCTCTACCCTGATGCCAATCGAGTGGAAAAACCAGAGTGTACAGATATCCCTGTCTTGTACCTCTTGCACGGGATGTCTGGTAATCATAATAGCTGGCTCAAGCGGACCAATGTAGAACGCTTGCTTCGAGCTACTAATCTTATCGTTGTCATGCCCAATACCAGCAACGGTTGGTACACCGATACCCAGTATGGTTTTGATTATTACACGGCTCTAGCAGAGGAATTGCCAGAGGTTTTGAAACGCTTCTTCCCTAATATGACGAGCAAGCGTGAAAAGACCTTTATCGCTGGTCTTTCTATGGGAGGTTACGGCTGTTTCAAACTGGCTCTTGCAACAAATCGTTTTTCTCACGCAGCTAGTTTTTCAGGCGCCCTTAGCTTTCAAGATTTTTCTCCTGAGAGCCAAGATTTGGGAACACCAGCTTATTGGAGAGGTGTTTTTGGGGAGATTAAAGATTGGACAGCTAGCCCCTATTCTCTTGAAAGTCTGGCTAAAAAATCGGATAAAAAGACCAAGCTTTGGGCTTGGTGTGGCGAGCAGGATTTCTTGTATGAAGCCAATAATCTAGCAGTGAAAAATCTCAAAAAATTAGGTTTTGATGTGACCTATAGCCATAGCGCTGGAAGTCACGAATGGTACTACTGGGAAAAACAATTGGAAGGCTTTTTAGCAACCTTGCCAATTGTTTTCAAATTAGAAGAGAGATTGACTTAGTTTGAACTTCAGCATGGGGGTAAGGTGGTCAGGAAAAACGGAGGAAATGGGAGACACCATTCAACCTCGTATTCAGGCGAAAATATACAAGGAAAATTTTGAAGAAGATAAACTTTCCAAGTCAACAAAACAGGCTATTCGAACAGCGCAAAATAAGGGAGTAGAGATTCAATTTGGTGGAACTGAATTATTAGATCCTTTTTCCTTTTTGATGAAAAAAACCGAGAAGCGGAAAGAGATTCATTTGAGGAATGAAGCCTATTATAAAAAGTTGTTAGATAATTTTAAGGACAAGTCCTACATCACCTTGGCAACCTTGGATGTCTCTAAACGTTCGCAAGAATTAGAAGAACAGTTAGCGAAAAACAGAGCCTTGGAAGAGACCTTTACTGAGTCAACTCGCACTTCAAAAGTAGAAGCGCAGAAGAAGGAAAAAGAACGTTTGCTAGAGGAATTGACTTTCCTGCAGGAATATATGGATGCAGGTCAAGCAAGAGTTCCCTTAGCGGCTACCTTGACTTTAGAATTCGGACAAACTTCTGTCAATCTATACGCAGGAATGGATGAAGATTTTAGACGTTATAAAGCCCCTATTTTGACCTGGTATGAAACAGCTCGATATTCCTTTGAACGTGGCATTTTGTGGCAAAATTTAGGAGGCGTCGAGAATGCTTTAGATGGTGGACTCTATCGTTTTAAAGCTAATTTTAATCCAACGATTGAAGAATATTTGGGTGAATTTACAATGCCTACCCATCCTCTCTATCCTCTGTTAAGACTTGCTCTTGATTTCCGTAAAACATTAAGAAAAAAACATAGAAAGTAAGTATATGGCACTAACAACACTCACGAAAGAAGAGTTTCAGGCTTATTCTGATCAGGTTTCTTCTCGTTCCTTTATGCAATCGGTCCAGATGGGGGACTTGTTAGAAAAAAGAGGGGCTCGAATTGTTTATCTTGCTTTGAAACAAGAAGGAGAGATTCAAGTTGCAGCTCTGGTTTATAGCTTGCCCATGCTGGGTGGTCTGCATATGGAGCTCAATTCGGGGCCGATTTATACCCAACAAGATACCCTTCCAGTTTTTTATGCGGAGTTAAAAGAATATGCCAAGCAAAATGGTGTATTAGAGTTGCTTGTAAAACCTTATGAAACTTATCAAACTTTTGATAGTGAAGGTAATCCAATAGATACTGAGAAAAAAAGTATGATTCAAGGTTTGACTGATTTATGTTATCAATTTGATGGATTGACAAGAGGTTATCCAGGTGGAGAACCGAATTGGTTATATTATAAGGATTTGACTGATTTAACTGAAAAGAATTTACTTAAAAGTTTTAGTAAAAAGGGGAAGCCTTTGGTGAAAAAGGCTGAAACTTTTGGCATTCGGTTGAAAAAGTTAAAACGTGAAGAACTATCAATTTTTAAGAACATCACAAAAGAAACCTCTGAGCGTAGAGAATATAGTGATAAAAGTTTAGAATATTATGAGCATTTTTATGATGCTTTTGGAGAACAAGCGGAGTTTCTCATAGCAACATTGAATTTTTCGGAATATTTGAGTAAATTGCAAGGTGAGCAAAGTAAACTAGAAGAAATCTTGGACAAGTTGCGACTTGATTTGAGTAAAAATCCTCATTCTGAGAAAAAACAAAATCAACTGAGAGAATATTCTAGTCAATTTGAAACGTTTGAAGTTCGAAAAGCAGAAGCGAGAGACTTGATTGAAAAATATGGAGAAGAAGATATTGTTTTAGCCGGGAGTTTATTTGTTTATATGCCTCAGGAAACAACTTATCTCTTTAGTGGTTCCTACACTGAATTTAATAAGTTCTATGCCCCTGCGCTACTTCAAAAATATGTTATGTTGGAAAGCATAAAACGTGGAATACCTAAATACAACTTCCTAGGGATTCAAGGGATTTTTGATGGTAGTGATGGTGTTTTGCGTTTTAAACAAAATTTTAATGGCTATATTGTACGTAAAACAGGAACTTTCCGTTGTCATCCATCGCCTTTAAAATACAAAGCTATTCAGTTATTCAAAAAAATATTAGGACGTTAAGATGAAAAAGCCAGTATTTAGCTTTCTTTCAGCTTGTTTTAGTAAAATAGTCTTTATTTTCTAGAAAGTTGGAGGGACATGCGCTGGATTTTTCGTTTGATAGGGGCTTTTTTTTCTTTTGTTTGGCGTTTGTTTTGGCGCCTGGTTTGGATTGTTTTGCTTTTATGCACTCTTGCTTTTGGATTTCTCTGGTATCTGAACGGGGATTTTCAAGGAGCGCTGAAGCAAGCAGAGCGGTCAGTAAAGTATTGACCAATGGGAAAAAACAGGGCAACTGCCTAAGTTAAGCCAGACAGATAGCCATCAGTATTCTGAAGGAAGGTGGCTACAGTCTTCTGCTCGTATTTGCCTGGATCCCCAGATGGATTCACGCTTTCAAGAGGCTTATTTAGAAGCAATCCAGAACTGGAATCAAACTGGTGCTTTTAACTTTGAACTCGTGACTGAGTCTAGTAAGGCGGATATTACGGCTACGGAGATGAACGACGGAGGCACTCCTGTGGCAGGAGAGGCGGAAAGTCAAACTAATCTCTTAACAGGGCAATTCTTGTCCGTAACGGTGCGGTTGAATCATTATTATTTGTCCAATCCATACTATGGCTATTCCTATGAACGCCTTGTCCATACGGCAGAACATGAGTTAGGTCATGCGATTGGCTTGGACCATACAGATGAGAAGTCTGTCATGCAACCAGCAGGTTCCTTTTATGGTATCCAGGAAGAGGATGTTGCAAACCTCCGAAAAATATATGAGACTAGTGAGTAGGGTACTATCTTTCCCTACTTTTTTTGCTATAATGGAACTATGAACAACTTGATTAAATCAAAACTAGAGCTCTTGCCGACCAGCCCTGGTTGCTACATTCATAAGGATAAAAATGGCACCATTATCTATGTAGGAAAGGCTAAAAATCTGCGTAATCGAGTACGGTCCTATTTTCGTGGAAGTCATGATACCAAGACAGAGGCTCTGGTGTCTGAAATTGTGGATTTTGAATTTATTGTTACGGAGTCTAATATTGAGGCACTTCTCCTAGAAATTAACCTGATCAAGGAAAACAAGCCCAAGTACAATATCATGCTCAAGGATGACAAGTCCTATCCTTTCATCAAAATCACCAATGAGCGCTATCCACGCTTGATTATCACTCGTCAGGTCAAAAAGGACGGCGGTCTTTATTTTGGACCCTATCCCGATGTGGGGGCAGCCAATGAAATCAAGCGGTTGCTGGATCGGATATTCCCTTTTCGTAAGTGTACCAACCCGCCCTCTAAGGTCTGTTTTTATTACCATATCGGTCAATGCATGGCCCACACCATCTGTAAGAAGGATGAGGCTTATTTCAAGTCTATGGCTCAGGAGGTGTCTGATTTTCTGAAAGGTCAGGATGACAAAATCATCGATGATCTCAAGAGTAAAATGGCAGTAGCAGCACAAAGTATGGAGTTTGAACGTGCGGCGGAATACCGTGACCTGATTCAGGCTATTGGAACGCTTCGAACCAAGCAACGGGTCATGGCGAAAGATTTGCAAAATCGCGATGTCTTTGGCTACTATGTGGATAAGGGCTGGATGTGTGTGCAGGTTTTCTTTGTCCGTCAGGGTAAGCTTATCGAGCGCGATGTCAATCTCTTCCCCTACTTCAATGATCCAGATGAGGATTTTTTGACCTATGTAGGACAATTCTATCAAGAAAAATCTCATCTAGTTCCTAATGAGGTATTGATTCCGCAGGATATCGATGAAGAAGCAGTCAAGGTTTTGGTGGATACTAAGATTTTCAAACCCCAGCGTGGAGAGAAAAAGCAATTGGTCAATCTGGCTATAAGGAATGCTCGAGTTAGCCTAGAGCAGAAGTTCAATCTGTTAGAAAAATCTGTCGAAAAGACTCAAGGGGCTATTGAAAATCTAGGTCGCTTACTCCAAATCCCGACTCCAGTCCGTATCGAATCCTTCGATAACTCTAATATCATGGGAACTAGTCCTGTTTCAGCCATGGTGGTCTTTGTTAATGGTAAACCGAGTAAGAAGGATTACCGTAAGTATAAAATCAAGACTGTGGTTGGACCAGACGACTATGCCAGTATGAGAGAAGTCATTCGCAGACGTTATGGTCGAGTACAAAGAGAAGGTTTAACTCCGCCAGATTTGATTGTCATTGATGGGGGACAAGGTCAGGTCAATATCGCCAAGCAAGTCATCCAAGAGGAACTGGGCTTGGATATCCCCATTGCAGGTTTGCAAAAAAATGACAAGCACCAAACCCATGAATTGCTCTTTGGAGATCCGCTTGAGGTAGTGGAGTTGTCTCGCAATTCTCAGGAATTTTTCCTCCTCCAACGCATTCAAGATGAGGTGCACCGCTTTGCCATCACCTTCCACCGCCAATTGCGCTCTAAAAATTCCTTTTCATCACAACTGGATGGAATTGAAGGTCTGGGACCTAAACGCAAGCAAAATCTCATGAGGCACTTCAAGTCTCTAACTAAAATCAAGGAAGCCAGTGTGGATGAGATTGTCGAAGTTGGAGTACCAAGAGCAGTAGCAGAAGCTGTGCAAAGAAAGTTGAACCCGCAGGAAGAAGAGGAATTAGCTCAAGTTGCGGAAGAACAAGTAGATTACCAAACGGAAGGAAACCACAATGAACCATAAAATCGCAATTTTATCAGATATTCATGGCAATGCGACAGCCTTAGAAGCAGTGATTGCAGATGCTAAAAACCAAGGAGTTAGTGAATACTGGCTTCTGGGAGATATTTTTCTTCCCGGTCCAGGTGCAAATGACTTGGTCGCTCTGTTAAAGGACCTTCCTATCACAGCCAGTGTTCGAGGCAATTGGGATGATTGTGTCCTTGAGGCCTTGGATGGTGAATATGGTTTGGAACATCCACAAGAAATCCAATCAATGCGAATGACCCAGTTTTTGATGGAGCGAATGGATCCTGCAACGATTGTCTGGCTACGAAGCTTGCCTTTGCTGGAAAAGAAAGAAGTTGAGGGGATACACTTTTCTATCTCTCATAATTTACCTGACAAAAACTATGGTGGGGACCTACTGGTTGGGAATGATACAGAAAAATTTGACCAACTGCTAGATGAGGAAACGGACGTGGCAGTCTATGGTCATGTTCACAAGCAATTGCTTCGTTATGGAAGTCAGGGGCAACAAATCATCAATCCAGGTTCGATTGGTATGCCCTATTTTAATTGGGAGGCGTTAAAAAATCACCGTGCCCAGTATGCCGTGATAGAAGTTGAAGATGGGGAATTGGTCAATATCCTATTTCGTAAAGTCGCTTATGATTACGAAGCTGAGTTAGAACTGGCCAAGTCCAAGGGACTTCCCTT
The DNA here is from genome assembly GCF_946902915.1 of Streptococcus sp. Marseille-Q5986. Taxonomy (GTDB): domain Bacteria; phylum Bacillota; class Bacilli; order Lactobacillales; family Streptococcaceae; genus Streptococcus. The sequence continues at coordinate 532,667 of NZ_CAMPPY010000001.1, forward strand.
TATCGAAATGTATGAAGAACTACGAAGAGAAGACAACTATCAGGGACACAATCTGAAACTCTTATCCAACTTAATAGAAAAGCATGGGTATGTAGAAGATGTGAAAGAATTCTTGGAGGCTATAAAGTCAGAATATAAGGTAGACTAGTTTTTTTAAGTTGCTGAAAATTAGTTGGAACTGGATGAGGGGATTCCTGATTTAAATGATGTACTTGATTCTGATGCTTATCCTTGATCCAATTTCTTTCTATGAAAAATCCCTGCAAGCTCTTTCAAATTATGGTAGAATGGAAGCAGTAGAAATAGAAAAGGAAATCGATTATGAAATTTCTTGAATTAAATAAAAAACGTCATGCGACTAAGCATTTCACTGACAAGCCAGTTGATCCAAAAGATGTGCGTACGGCTATCGAAATTGCAACCTTGGCACCAAGTGCCCACAACAGCCAGCCTTGGAAATTTGTAGTGGTGCGTGAGAAAAATGCCGAATTGGCAAAATTGGCTTACGGTGCCAACTTTGAACAGGTATCATCAGCACCTGTAACCATTGCCCTCTTTACAGATACGGACTTATCCAAACGTGCCCGCAAGATTGCCCGTGTCGGTGGAGCAAAGAACTTCTCAGAAGAACAACTACAATACTTCATGAAAAATTTGCCAGCTGAATTTGCACGCTACAATGAACAACAAGTCAGCGACTACCTAGCACTCAATGCAGGTTTAGTTGCCATGAATTTGGTTCTTGCATTGACAGACCAAGGAATCGGATCAAATTTGATCCTTGGATTTGACAAGTCAAAAGCCAACGAAGTTTTGGAAATCGAAGACCGTTTCCGTCCAGAACTCTTGATTACAGTGGGTTACACAGACGAAAAATTAGAACCAAGCTACCGCTTGCCAGTAGATGAAATTATCGAGAAAAGATAGAAGGAAGAAAAAAATGACAACAATTGATTTTACAGCAGAAGTAGAAAAACGCAAAGAAGACCTCTTGGCTGACTTGTTTAGCCTTTTAGAAATCAACTCTGAACGTGATGACAGCAAGGTTGATGCTGAACATCCATTTGGACCTGGTCCGGTAAAAGCTTTGGAGAAATTCCTTGAAATCGCAGACCGTGATGGCTACCCAACTAAGAATGTTGATAACTACGCAGGACATTTTGAGTTTGGTGATGGAGAAGAAGTTCTCGGAATCTTTGCCCACATGGACGTGGTGCCAGCTGGTAGCGGTTGGGACACAGACCCTTACACACCAACTATCAAAGACGGTCGCCTTTATGCACGTGGAGCTTCAGATGACAAGGGTCCTACAACAGCTTGTTACTATGGTTTGAAAATCATCAAAGAATTGGGTCTTCCAACTTCTAAGAAAGTTCGCTTTATTGTCGGAACTGATGAAGAATCAGGCTGGGCAGACATGGACTACTATTTTGAACATGTAGGACTTGCAAAACCAGACTTCGGTTTCTCACCTGACGCTGAATTCCCTATCATCAATGGTGAAAAAGGAAATATTACTGAATACCTCCACTTTGCAGGAGAAAACAATGGTGCTGCCCGTCTTCACAGCTTCACAGGTGGTTTGCGTGAAAACATGGTACCAGAATCAGCAACAGCAGTCGTTTCAGGTGATTTGGCTGACTTGCAAGGGAAACTAGATTTCTTTGTTGCAGAACACAAACTTAGAGGAGAACTCCAAGAAGAGGCTGGTCAATACAAGGTGACCATCATTGGTAAATCAGCCCATGGTGCTATGCCTGCTTCAGGTGTCAATGGTGCGACTTACCTAGCCCTCTTCCTTAGCCAGTTTGACTTTGCTGGTCCAGCCAAAGATTATCTTGACATCGCTGGTAAAATTCTCTTGAACGACCATGAGGGTGAAAATCTCAAGATTGCTCATGTGGATGAAAAGATGGGTGCCCTTTCTATGAATGCGGGTGTCTTCCGCTTTGACGAAACAAGCGCTGACAATACCATTGCCCTCAACATCCGCTATCCAAAAGGAACAAGTCCAGAGCAAATCAAGTCAATCCTTGAAAACTTGCCAGTTGCTTCTGTTAGCCTTTCTGAACACGGTCATACGCCTCACTATGTGCCAATGGAAGATCCACTTGTGCAAACCTTGTTGGATGTCTATGAAAAACAAACTGGACTTAAAGGTCATGAACAAGTCATCGGTGGTGGAACCTTTGGTCGCTTGCTCGAACGCGGAGTTGCCTACGGTGCCATGTTCCAAGACTCAATTGACACCATGCACCAAGCCAATGAATTTATCGCCTTGGATGATCTCTTCCGAGCAGCAGCAATCTACGCCGAAGCTATTTACGAATTGATCAAATAAAACGATAGAAGTCTAAGATTGTATGCTTAGACTTCTTTTTGGAGGGAAAGTAGATGTTTCAAATCGAGAGAATCAAGCAGGCTATCATGGCGGATCTGCAGAATGCCAGCTATACAGAGCGTGGCATTGAGCCTCTCTTTGCAGCGCCAAAAACTGCTCGCATCAATATCATCGGTCAGGCACCGGGACTTAAAACTCAAGAAGCAGGCCTTTACTGGAAAGATAAAAGTGGTGACCGCTTGAGAGACTGGCTAGGTGTGGATGAAGATACCTTTTACAATTCAGGTTATTTTGCTGTTTTGCCTATGGATTTCTACTTTCCAGGGCATGGCAATTCAGGTGATTTACCACCTCGAGCTGGCTTTGCTGAAAAATGGCATCCCCAGCTCTTGCAAGAATTACCAGACATCCAATTGACCCTCTTGATTGGGCAATATGCCCAAGCCTACTATTTACAGGAGAAAATCAGTGGCAAGGTGACAGAGAGAGTAAAACGCTATAAAGACTATCTGCCAACCTATTTTCCATTGGTTCACCCTTCACCACGAAATCAAATCTGGATGGCCAAAAATCCTTGGTTTGAGTCAGAAGTGGTGCCAGAGTTGAAAAAAAGAATTAAAACGATTTTAGGAGAAAAAGAATGAAAGAAATTTCCTTCGATGAATTTTACCAGCTTTATCAAAACGACCAACTTTCTCTAGTGGACGTGCGAGAAGTGGATGAGTTTGAAACACTTCATTTAGAAGGTGCCCACAACCTACCGCTTAGTCAATTGGCTGATACCTATGATCAGTTGGATAAGAACCAGTTACATTATGTTATTTGCAAATCTGGAATGAGATCGCCGCGTGCTTGTCAATTTCTAGCTGAACAATGTTATGAAGTTATCAATGTTCAGGGTGGCATGTTAGCCTTTGAAGAACTTTAAAATTTTGCATTTCTCCTACTTGGTGTGGACTGGGTGGGAGAATGTTATTTTTAGACAATTCTCATTTTTGAGAATCTTGAAAACATTCAATATTTACTTCGTGAAGCTTTTTTCATACTCCTATTCATGATATACTAGGTCAGTATTTTATAAATATGAAGGAGATTTTCATGGCTAAAAAAGGTGTCCTAACAGGCTTGCTCCTGTTTGGAATATTTTTTGGTGCGGGGAACTTGATTTTTCCGCCTTCTCTAGGTGCTCTATCTGGAGAACATTTTCTTCCTGCCATCGCAGGTTTTGTCTTTTCAGGTGTCGGTATCGCCGTCTTGACTCTTATTATTGGAACGCTCAATCCTAAAGGATATATCTACGAGATTTCAACAAAGATAGCGCCTTGGTTTGCGACTCTTTACCTCTCAGTTCTTTACTTGTCAATCGGTCCATTCTTTGCTATCCCACGTACTGCTACAACAGCTTACGAAGTAGGGATCAGCCCTCTTTTGTCGGATTCAAATAAAGGTCTTGGTTTGATTGTCTTTACAGTTCTGTATTTTGCAGCAGCCTATCTAATTTCGCTTAATCCATCAAAAATCTTAGACCGCATTGGACGTATTTTAACGCCAGTCTTTGCGATTTTGATTGTTATCTTGGTTGTTCTGGGAGCTTTCAAATACGGTGGAACAAGTTCTCAAGCTGCTTCAGTAGCTTATCAATCTTCTGCCTTTGGTACAGGTTTCCTAGAAGGTTACAATACCTTGGACGCCCTTGCTTCAGTTGCCTTTAGCGTAATCGCAGTTCAAACCTTGAAACAACTTGGATTTTCAAGTAAGAAAGAATACATTTCAACTATTTGGGTGGTTGGTATCGTTGTTGCCCTTGCCTTCAGTGCTCTTTACATCGGTTTAGGTTTCCTTGGAAATCATTTCCCAGTACCAGCTGAAGCGATGAAGGGTGGAACACCAGGTGTTTACATCTTGTCACAAGCTACTCAAGAAATCTTTGGTTCAACAGCTCAACTCTTCCTTGCAGCTATGGTTACCGTAACCTGCTTCACAACAACTGTTGGTTTGATTGTGTCTACAGCTGAGTTCTTTAATGAACGCTTCCCACAAATCAGCTACAAGGTTTATGCGACAGCCTTTACCTTGATTGGATTTGCCATTGCTAATTTGGGTCTTGATGCGATTATCAAGTACTCCATTCCAGTATTGGTTATCTTGTACCCAATCACCATTGCCATCGTTATGATTGTCATTGTCAACAAATTTGTGGCACTTTCAAAACCAGGTATGCAGTTGACAATTGCTGTGGTTACAGCTATTGCTATTGCAAGCGTACTAGGAAGCTCGTTTAAGGTTGAGTTTCTTGCAAATCTTGTTAGCGTTCTTCCTTTTGCCAAGGCATCTCTCCCATGGTTGGTGCCAGCCATTGTTGGAATCTTGCTTTCATTGGTTCTACCAAACAAGCAAGAAAGCGATGTTTTTGAAATGGAATAATCACTTAAATCACTTTTGTAGCCAAGTCTACAGGAGTGATTTTCTTTTTTTATCCGATGATAAATGTGTTATAATGTGTTATAATAGGTAGCAAAAGAGGTGAAGAAATGAATCAAACAGTAGAATATATCAAAGAACTGACAGCCATCGCATCGCCAACAGGCTTCACTCGTGAGATTTCGAACTATTTAGTCAAGACTCTAGAAGGTTTTGGTTACCAGCCAGTTCGCACAGCCAAAGGCGGTGTCAATGTGACCATCAAAGGTCAAAATGATGAGCAACACCGCTATGTGACTGCCCATGTGGATACGCTTGGTGCTATTGTCCGTGCTGTTAAACCAGACGGCCGTCTCAAATTGGACCGTATCGGTGGTTTTCCTTGGAACATGATTGAGGGAGAAAACTGTACTGTTCATGTGGCTAGTACAGGTCAAAAGCTATCTGGAACCATCCTTATCCACCAAACTTCTTGCCATGTCTACAAGGATGCAGGAATTGCAGAACGCACGCAGGACAATATGGAAGTGCGTTTGGACGTAAAAGTAAGCGATGAAAAAGAAACTCGTGCTCTTGGGATTGAGGTCGGTGATTTTATCAGCTTTGATCCACGAACGGTCGTGACAGAGACAGGTTTTATCAAGTCTCGTCATTTGGATGACAAGGTCAGCGCAGCGATTTTGCTTAACCTGCTTCGTATTTATAAGGAAGAGAAGATTGAATTGCCCGTAACAACCCATTTTGCTTTTTCAGTCTTTGAAGAAGTGGGACACGGTGCTAACTCCAATATTCCTGCTCAGGTAGTAGAATATCTGGCTGTGGATATGGGAGCTATGGGGGATGACCAGCAGACAGATGAGTACACAGTATCCATCTGTGTCAAGGATGCTTCAGGACCTTATCACTATGATTTCCGTCAACACTTGGTGGCTTTGGCGAAAGAGCAAGATATTCCATTTAAGTTGGATATCTATCCATTTTATGGTTCTGATGCTTCAGCAGCCATGTCTGCAGGGGCAGAGGTTAAACACGCTCTGCTTGGCGCGGGTATCGAGTCTAGCCATTCTTATGAGCGTACCCATATTGACTCGGTGGTTGCAACAGAGCGTATGGTTGATGCTTACCTTAAGAGTGGGTTGGTAGACTAATATGTGTCTTATTTGCCAGAGAATTGAGCTCATCAAGAAGGGAGAAAATCCCTATTTTGTAAGAGAGTTGGGAACAGGCTATCTTGTGATTGGAGATCACCAGTATTTTGCAGGCTATAGTCTTTTTCTAGCCAAGGAACACGTTACCGAATTGCACCATTTGAAAAAGGAGACAAGACTCCGTTTTCTGGAAGAAATGAGTGTGGTCCAAGAGGCAGTTGCTAAGGCCTTTGCTGCTGAGAAAATGAATGTTGAACTTCTAGGAAATGGCGATGCTCATCTCCACTGGCATCTGTTTCCCAGACGATCAGGTGATATGAATAGCCACGGTCTTAAAGGTCGTGGGCCAGTTTGGTGGGTTCCCTTTGAAGAAATGACCTCAGAAACCTGCCAAGCAAAACCAGATGAGATTAAAAGATTAGTCAAACGTTTATCATTAGAACTAGATAAACTATTAGAAATAAAGGAGTAGAAATGAAAAAAAGATACCTAGTCTTGACAGCCTTGCTAGCCTTGAGTCTAGCAGCTTGTTCACAAGAAAAAGCAAAAAATGAAGATGGCGCAGCTAAGACAGAACAAACAGCCAAAGCTGATGGAACAGTCGGAAGTAAATCTCAAGGAACTGCCCAGAAAAAAGCAGAAGTGGTTAATAAAGGAGACTACTACAGCATTCAAGGAAAATACGATGAAATCATCGTAGCCAATAAACACTATCCATTGTCAAAAGACTACAATCCGGGTGAAAATCCAACTGCCAAGGCGGAGTTTGTCAAACTCATAAAAGCTATGCAAGAGGCGGGATTCCCAATCAGCAATCATTACAGCGGTTTTAGAAGTTATGAAACTCAGACTAAGCTCTATCAAGACTATGTCAGTCAAGATGGGAAAGAAGCTGCCGACCGTTATTCTGCTCGTCCTGGCTATAGCGAACACCAGACGGGCTTGGCCTTTGATGTGATTGGGACTGATGGTGATTTGGTGACAGAAGAGAAGGCAGCCCAGTGGCTCTTGGATCATGCGGCTGACTATGGCTTTGTTGTTCGCTATCTCAAAGGTAAGGAAAAAGAGACTGGCTATATGGCTGAAGAATGGCACCTTCGTTATGTCGGAAAAGAAGCAAAAGAAATAGCTGAAAGTGGTCTCAGTTTGGAAGAGTACTATGGATTTGAAGGCGGAGATTACGTCGATTAATACTCTTCGAAAATCTCTTCAAACCACGTCAGCGTCGCCTTACCGCAGGTATGGTTACTGACTTCGTCAGTTCTATCCACAACCTCAAAACTGTACTTTGAGCAGCCTGCGGCTAGCTTCCTAGTTTGCTCTTTGATTTTCATTGAGTATAAAAAATAAACTTTTCTCTTGCAATTCCAGATAAATAGTGTATAATAGATGAGTATGTGTAAAGCATACTTGTGGGAGGTAAAAATCTCTAATTACTTACCGCCAAAACCACAAAGGAGGATTTAAAAATGGCTAAAAAAGTCGAAAAACTTGTAAAATTGCAAATCCCTGCTGGTAAAGCTACACCAGCTCCACCGGTTGGACCTGCTCTTGGTCAAGCTGGTATCAACATCATGGGATTCACAAAAGAGTTCAACGCTCGTACAGCTGACCAAGCTGGTATGATCATTCCAGTTGTTATCTCAGTATACGAAGACAAATCATTTACTTTCGTTACAAAAACACCACCAGCTGCTGTTCTTTTGAAAAAAGCTGCAGGTGTTGAAAAAGGATCAGGTACACCTAACAAAACTAAAGTTGCTACAGTTACTCGTGCGCAAGTACAAGAAATTGCAGAAACTAAGATGCCAGATTTGAACGCAGCAAACCTAGAGTCTGCAATGCGTATGATAGAAGGTACTGCTCGTTCTATGGGATTCACTGTTGTTGACTAATCAATAACACAGTAAAAATCTCACAGCAGTCTATTCGTTGCTTTTCATACTAGGCAAGTGACTGATGCTTGTACTTGGATACAGCAAGGGAACTTAAGGCCGTAGGAAAAGAATCTAATAGACTGAAAACCCGCAAGACTTCATCATTTCGAGGAGTGACGTGGGAGATGAAAATCGATTGAACCACTTACAAGGAGAATAGAAAATGGCTAAAAAAAGCAAACAACTTCGTGCTGCTCTTGAGAAAATCGACAGCACAAAAGCATACAGCGTAGAAGAAGCTGTAGCACTTGCAAAAGAAACTAACTTTGCAAAATTTGACGCAACTGTAGAAGTTGCTTACAACTTGAACATCGACGTTAAAAAAGCTGACCAACAAATCCGTGGAGCAATGGTATTGCCAAACGGTACTGGTAAAACTTCACGCGTTCTTGTTTTCGCACGTGGTGCAAAAGCTGAAGAAGCAAAAGCTGCTGGTGCAGACTTTGTTGGTGAAGATGACCTTGTTGCTAAAATCAACGACGGTTGGTTGGACTTCGACGTAGTTATTGCTACACCTGATATGATGGCTCTTGTTGGACGTCTTGGACGTGTCCTTGGACCACGTAACTTGATGCCAAACCCTAAAACTGGTACTGTAACAATGGATGTTGCTAAAGCAGTTGAAGAGTCTAAAGGTGGTAAAATCACTTACCGTGCTGACCGTGCAGGTAACGTTCAAGCAATCATCGGTAAAGTATCATTTGAAGCTGAAAAATTGGTTGAAAACTTCAAGGCTTTCAACGAAACAATCCAAAAAGCAAAACCAGCTACAGCTAAAGGAACTTACGTAACAAACTTGACTATCACAACTACTCAAGGTGTTGGTATCAAAGTTGACGTAAACTCACTTTAATCAGTAGTTTATAAAAGAGAAGACGAGTACGAAAGTGCTCGTTTTTTTGATGAGTATTACCTTTTAGAAAAATCAGTTCATCAATCAGCTTTGTGGCAATAGTGCTTTTCCTCTTCTTCTTTCACAGAAAATATGGTATAATAGAGAGTAAAAAACTTTGAAAGAAAGAAAAAGATGAATTTAAAAGATTATATCGCAACGATTGAAAATTATCCTAAGGAAGGTATTACCTTCCGTGATATCAGCCCTTTGATGGCAGATGGGAATGCTTATAGCTACGCTGTTCGTGAAATTGTTCAGTATGCAACAGACAAAAAAATTGACATGATTGTGGGTCCAGAGGCTCGTGGATTTATTGTCGGATGCCCAGTTGCTTTCGAGTTGGGAATTGGCTTTGCACCTGTTCGTAAACCAGGGAAATTACCACGTGAAGTGATTTCTGCTGACTATGAGAAAGAGTACGGTATTGATACCTTGACCATGCATGCTGATGCAATCAAACCAGGTCAACGCGTTCTCATCGTAGATGATCTCTTGGCAACAGGTGGAACTGTCAAGGCAACAATTGAGATGATTGAAAGACTTGGTGGTATTGTAGCAGGCTGTGCTTTCTTGATTGAACTGGATGAGCTTAAAGGCCGTGAAAAAATCGGAGATTACGATTACAAGGTACTTCTGCACTATTAATGAAAAAACAGTCCTTGGGGCTGTTTTCTCTTCATCAGCTGCCCTCTTTTTCAGCAATTGGGTAAACTGTGCAGTTTATCAAAAAAACTTTTGACTGGAGAAAGGTAGAGAATGATGCGGCTGCATTTGGATATTTATAAGAGGAATCATGACATATTTTGACGCTTTTAAAACAGGGAACTTGGTTTTGCCAAGTGCACTACTCTTGCATTTTAAGGAACTCTTTCCTTCCAGCGATGATTTTCTGGTCTGGCAATTTTTCTATTTACAAAATACCACAGCTCTAGGAGATGTTTCGCCTAGCCAAATAGCTGAAATCATTGGGAAAGAGGTGGCAGATGTCAACCAATCTATTTCGAATTTGACTGAAAATGGTTTGTTGCAATATCGGACCATTGAATTAAATGGGGAAATTGAGCTCATTTTTGATGCTAGTCTGGCTTTTGAACGCTTGGATAGCTTGTTAGATACTCAAACTTCAACTGCGACTGCTCCAAACCCCAAAAATCAATTGAAGGATCTAGTTGAAACTTTTCAGCAGGAATTGGGACGCTTATTAACACCATTTGAAATCGAAGATCTTTCCAAGACTGTCAAAGAAGATGGAATCAAGGCGGATTTGATTAAGGAAGCTCTCCGAGAGGCCGTTTTTAATGGCAAACCAAACTGGAAGTACATTCAGGCAATCCTACGAAACTGGCGCCATGAAGGTATCCAATCTGTGGCTCAGATAGAGGCTAAACGAGCAGAGAGAGAAACGAACAATCCCAAACAAGTTCAGGCTTCAGCTGATTTCCTCGATGCCATGAATTTGTGGCACGATTAGTCGCTTGAAAAATCTTGAAAATTAGAGTAAGGTTTGCAAGCTCCTTATAAATATGATAGAATAATAGTGAATAAAATGAAAAAAGAGGTATGTGAAATGTCACGTAAACCATTTATCGCTGGTAACTGGAAAATGAACAAAGATCCAGAAGAAGCAAAAGCATTCGTTGAAGCCGTTGCATCAAAACTTCCTTCATCAGATCTTGTTGAAGCAGGTATCGCAGCTCCAGCTCTTGATTTGACAGCTGTTCTTGCTGCTGCTAAAGATTCAAACCTTAAAGTTGCTGCTCAAAACTGCTACTTTGAAAATGCAGGTGCGTTCACTGGTGAAACTAGCCCACAAGTTTTGAAAGAAATCGGTACAGACTACGTTGTGATTGGTCACTCAGAACGTCGTGACTACTTCCATGAAACTGACGAAGATATCAACAAAAAAGCAAAAGCAATCTTTGCAAACGGTATGTTTCCAATCATTTGTTGTGGTGAGTCACTTGAAACTTACGAAGCTGGTAAAGCGGCTGAATTCGTAGGTGCTCAAGTATCTGCTGCATTGGCTGGCTTGACAGCTGAACAAGTTGCTTCAACAGTTATCGCTTACGAGCCAATCTGGGCTATCGGTACTGGTAAATCAGCTTCACAAGACGATGCACAAAAAATGTGTAAAGTTGTTCGTGGCGTCGTAGCAGCTGACTTTGGTCAAGAAGTTGCGGACAAAGTTCGTGTTCAATACGGTGGTTCTGTTAAACCTGAAAACGTTGCTTCATACATGGCTTGCCCAGACGTTGACGGTGCCCTTGTTGGTGGTGCGTCACTTGAAGCTGAAAGCTTCTTGGCATTGCTTGATTTTGTAAAATAATCTAGCTTATTCCAGACAGACAGTTAAAAGTACTAAGTGACTTTGACTGCCTGTCTTATTTTTACTTGGAGCATTCTTGTGAAAGAGGGATTTTTCTAGACTAGGAAAGTTCCTTAGGGAAAGAAAGGCGTGCAGATGCGCGCTCTTTTCTATATCAAAAAGTTATGAAAGGGGGAGTTATGCTCTATATTTGGTCTTATTTGAAAAAATACCCTAAGTGGTTATTCTTGGATTTCTTTGGAGCTATTTTCTTTGTTATCGTCAATCTTGGACTGCCAACTGTTCTAGCTCGGATGATTGATGAAGGTGTGAATAAAGGGAATGAACAGCAATTGTATGTTTGGGCCGCAATTATGCTGGTGATTATCCTATGTGGAACCTTGGGACGTATAGTCTTAGCTTATGCAGCTAGTAAACTGACGACCAATATGGTCAAGGATATGAGGGATGATCTCTATGCCAAATTACAAGAGTATTCTCATCATGAATATGAAAAGATTGGAGTGTCTTCACTGGTTACTCGCATTACCAGTGATGCCTTTGTTCTCATGCAATTTGCAGAACAGACCTTAAAACTGGGTGTCATCACTCCCATGATGATGCTGTCTAGTATCTTAATGATTTTTCTGACCAGCCCGTCATTAGCCTGGATAGTGGCTTTTGCAGTACCTTTCTTGGCTGTGGTAGTCATTTATGTAGCGGTCAAGACTCGACCATTATCAGAGAAACAGCAGGCTACCTTAGATAAGATAAACCAATATGCCAGGGAAAATCTGATGGGACTCCGTGTCATTCGTGCCTTTGCTCGTGAGGAGTTTCAAGAGGAACGTTTTGCAGGACAAAATGCAGTCTATGCAGCCAATTCCAATCGTCTGTTTAAACTAACCGGATTAACGGAACCTTTGTTTGTTCAGATTATCATTGCTATGATAGTAGCTATTGTCTGGCTTGCTCTGGACCCTATCAAACAAGGGAACTTACAAATTGGGGACCTGGTTGCCTTTATCGAATATAGTTTTCACGCTCTCTTGTCCTTCCTTTTCCTATCCAATCTCTTCACCATGTACCCCCGTACAGCTGTTTCGAGTGAACGTTTGAAAGAAGTCATGGATATGCCGATTTCTATTGATCCCAATGAAGGAGGCGTCAGAGAGACAGCAACCCACGGTTATTTGGAATTTGAAAATGTCACCTTTGCCTATCCTGGTGAGACGGAAAACCCTGTTTTGCATAATATTTCTTTCAGCGCTAAACCGGGTGAAACCATTGCCTTTATCGGATCGACCGGATCGGGCAAGTCCTCTCTTGTGCAATTGATTCCTCGTTTTTACGATGTCACACTTGGAAAAATCAAAGTAGATGGTGTTGATGTGAGGGATTACCGCCTCAAGTCCCTCCGTCAAAAGATTGGTTTTATCCCGCAGAAGGCCTTGCTTTTTACAGGAACTATCGCTGAAAATATCCGCTATGGGAAGGAAGATGCTAGTCACAAAGATTTACATCAGGCAGCGGATGTGGCGCAAGCCAAAGATTTTATCGAAAGCCGAGAAGAAGGCTTTGCGACCCATCTAGCTGAAGGTGGAAGCAATCTTTCTGGGGGACAGAAACAACGTCTCTCAATTGCAAGAGCGGTTATAAAGAATCCTGATATCTATATTTTTGACGATTCTTTCTCAGCCTTGGATTATCGTACGGATGCTATTTTACGTCGTCGTCTCAAGGAAGTCACACAGAATGCAACGGTTTTAATTGTTGCTCAACGTGTCGGAACCATCATGGATGCTGACCAGATCATCGTTCTGGATAAGGGAGAAATCGTGGGTCGCGGTCGCCATGAGGAATTAATGGAAACCAATGATATCTATCGTGAGATTGCTGAGTCGCAGTTGAAAAATGCATCTCTAACAGAAGAATAGGAGGAAATATGAAAACACAATCTAGTTTGGCTCGTTTGTGGAGCTATTTGAAAGCCTACCGTTTTTCTGTCTTCTTTGCAGTCTTTCTAAAAATTTTGAGTGTGGTCATGAGTGTCTTGGAACCTTTTGTATTGGGGTTAGCCATTACGGAGTTGACAAAGAATCTCTTAGATATGGCTAATGGTCTTTCAGGCGCTCGTATCAATACTGGCTACATTGGAACTGTTTTAATCATTTACCTCTTTAGAGGTCTCTTGTATGAACTTGGGTCTTATTATTCCAACTATTTCATGACCAATGCGGTCCAGTCTATGACTCAGGATTTGCGAAATGAAATGACCGAGAAAATCAATCGTATCCCAGTATCTTTCTTTGACAAACACCAATTTGGCGATTTATTGGGGCGCTTTACCAGTGACGTTGAGACAGTGTCTAATGCTCTTCAACAGTCTTTTCTGCAAATTGTCAATGCTGTTTTGACGATTGTTCTCGTCATGGGAATGGTTTTATACTTGAACTTCCAACTGGCTATAGTGGTGATTCTATCCATTCCAGTGACCTATTTTGGTGCCAGAAGTATCTTGAAACGTTCTCAGCCTTATTTTAAAGAGCAGGCAGCTATTTTAGGTTGTATGAACGGCTATGTGCAGGAAAATCTCACAGGTTTTAATGTTTTGAAACTCTATGGTCGTGAGGAAACCTCTCATAAAGAATTTTCTAAGATTACAGATGATCTCCAACGTGTTGGTTTTAAAGCCAGCTTTATCTCTGGGCTTATGATGCCAGCCCTTCATGCTGTATCGGACTTGACCTATCTGATCGTTGCGGTTCTTGGTGGTTTGCAAGTGATTGCGGGGCGTTTGACAGTGGGGAATATGCAGGCCTTTGTTCAGTACGTTTGGCAGGTCAGCCAGCCTATCCAAAACATCACCCAACTTGCGGGGCAAATGCAAAGTGCCAAGTCTTCGTTAGACCGTATCTTCGATATTTTGGATGAGACAGAGGAAGTCAAGGGAGAAGAACTCGAAATCCTTGAACCCTTAACAGGTCAGGTGACCTTTAAGCAGGTTGACTTCCAGTATGTTGAAAACAAGCCATTGATTCGAGGCTTTAATCTAGAAGTTCAACCGGGAGAGATGGTAGCGATTGTTGGTCCTACTGGAGCTGGTAAGACGACCTTGATCAATCTGCTTATGCGTTTTTACGATGTTACAGCAGGTGCAATCTTGGTTGACGGGCAGGATATTCGCCAGTTGTCGCGTCAAGACTATCGCCGTCAGTTTGGGATGGTCTTGCAGGATGCTTGGCTTTATGAAGGTACGATCAAAGAAAATTTACGTTTTGGAAATCTTGACGCCAGTGACGAGGAAATAATAGAAGCAGCTAAAGCAGCAAATGTAGACCACTTTATCCGAACTCTTCCTGGTGGTTACAACATGGAGATGAACCAAGAGTCGAGCAATATTTCCCTTGGGCAAAAACAACTCTTGACCATCGCGCGTGCTCTTCTAGCCAATCCTAAAATTCTCATTCTGGATGAAGCAACTTCCTCTGTTGATACCCGTTTGGAACTCTTGATTCAAAAAGCCATGAAACGGTTGATGAAGGGAAGAACCAGCTTTGTCATCGCCCACCGTCTCTCTACCATTCAAGAAGCAGACAAGATTCTCGTTCTTAAGGATGGACAGATTATTGAGCAGGGAAATCATGAAAGTTTGCTCCAAGAAAAAGGCTTTTATTATGATTTGTACCAAAGCCAATTTTCAAGTAAGTCTGGGCAATCCGGCTAATCAAAACGGTTAGACTATTCTTAAATTATCAGTCTATTACAACTTTTCTCAGATAGTACATTTTCCTTGCTATTGTTTTCTGGTAGTAGTATACTTATATTGTAACCACTAATAAGATGGTTACAAAAAAATGAAAGAGGTAAGAAATATGGTTGAATTGAAAAAAGAAGCAGTAAAAGACGTTACAACATTATCTAAAACAGCGCCAGCAGCATTAGCAAAAACAAAAGAAGTATTGAACCAAGCAGTAGCAGACTTGTATGTGGCTCACATTGCCCTTCACCAAGTTCACTGGTATATGCGTGGTCGTGGTTTCCTCGTATGGCATCCAAAAATGGATGAATATATGGACAGCCTTGATGGCTATCTTGACGAAATCAGCGAACGCTTGCTTACTCTTGGTGGCAAACCTTACTCAACTTTGACAGAATTCCTTCAACACAGTGAAATCGAAGAAGAAGAGGGAGAATTCCGTAACGTTGAAGAAAGCTTGGAACGTGTTCTAGCGATTTATCGCTACCTCATCGCTCTTTTCCAAAAAGCTTTGGATGTGACTGATGAAGAAGGCGATGATGTTACAAACGATATCTTTGTTGGTGCTAAGGCTGAACTTGAGAAAACAGTTTGGATGCTTGCAGCAGAACTTGGACAAGCTCCTGGTTTGTAAGATATAGTTGCTACCCCTTTTATCATGAGGTACTTGATAAGTGCCCATGACCAATCATCTTTTAAAAGTCATGTAACTGTAAAAAGTTGCATGATTTTTTTGTCTGCTGGACTTAGGATACATTGTCAAAAGTAGGATTTTACGGTATAATAGTTGCTGTTCAATAACATATGAATTTTAAAGAATAATTGTTAGTTTAAGGAGGACTTATGAACAACTTACCAAATTGCCCAAAATGTAATTCAGAATATGTCTACGAAGACGGTGCCCTACTGGTTTGCCCAGAGTGTGCCTATGAATGGAATCCTGCTGAAGTTGCAGAAGAAGAAGGTGCTGTCGCTATCGATGCCAACGGAAATAAATTGGCTGACGGCGATACTGTAACCTTAATCAAGGACTTGAAAGTAAAAGGTGCGCCAAAGGATTTGAAACAAGGAACTCGCGTTAAAAATATCCGTATCGTAGAAGGTGACCACAACATCGACTGTAAGATTGATGGTTTTGGGGCTATGAAATTGAAGTCAGAATTTGTTAAGAAAATCCAGCCATGAAACTGAACTACAAATTTATCTTTTATAGTCGTGTGCTCTTGTTCTTAGCGGCTTTTACAGGAGTTTATCTTGAAATTACCAAGCATGGTGGTTTTGGTATGCTCCTTTACTATACAGTGTTATCTAATCTTTTGGTAACGATTTTCACGGGTTATCTGCTCCGTGTGATGAGCTGTTCAGGTGAAAATTGGCAAAGTCCGACCTTGCTTCGTCTCAAGGGTAGCGTTACCATGAGTATCATGATTACCTGTGTGATTTACCATTTTATGCTTGCTCCGATTGCGACCGACTTTTACCGTGTAGAAAATTTCCTTTGCCACTATATCGTTCCACTCTGGTTTTTTGCAGATACCCTCTTTTTTGACAAACAGGGTCAATACAAGATCTGGGATCCAGTCTTGTGGACCATCTTGCCCTTGGTTTATATGGTTTTTGCCTTGTTTAACGGCTTGGTCTTGAAGCTGAATATTCCGAATTCCAAGGACAATCCCTTCCCATATTTCTTTTTGAATGTGAACAAGGGTTGGGACGTGGTCATCAGATGGTGTTTGATCATTTTTGCGGCTTATATGGTTGCAGGCTTCATCTTCTATCTGATCAAGCAAATCAATCGAAAATAGTCTTCCTATTAGGAAAGTTAGGACGAAGCCTTTAGTTCAATCGGGCTCCTTCTTTTCTTGCCATCTTCCTTTTAAAAGGATTAACAGTGAGAAATATATAGAAAGAAAATTCATGAAACAATTTTTAGAACGGGCTAGTATTTTGTCTCTCTCCCTCGTTTTGATTACGTCCTTTTCGATTTCAAGTGCCCTACCAGCTATGTTTGACTATTATCAAGGCTATCCTAAGGAACAAATTGAGCTCTTGGCGAGCTTGCCATCCTTTGGAATCATGATGATGTTACTATTAAATGGTTTCTTAGAAAAAATATTTCCTGAGCGCTTACAGATTAGTTTGGGCTTGCTGATTTTATCACTGAGCGGGACGGCTCCCTTCCGGTACCAAGCCTATCCCTTTGTCTTTGGAACGCGGCTTCTTTTTGGTTTGGGTGTTGGGATGATCAATGCCAAGGCTATTTCTATTATCAGTGAACGTTATCAAGGAAAAACACGAATTCAGATGCTAGGGCTACGTGGCTCTGCAGAGGTCGTTGGAGCTTCTCTCATTACCTTGGCAGTTGGCCAGTTGTTGGTCTTTGGTTGGACAGCTACTTTCTTAGCCTATAGTGCTGGATTTTTAGTGCTGACCCTCTATCTGCTCTTTGTCCCTTATGGAAAAGAAAAGAAAGAAGTCAAGAAAAAAGCGAAGGAAGCAAGTCGTTTAACTCGAGAAATGAAAGGCTTGATTTTTATCTTAGCTATCGAAGCCGCAGTTGTAGTTTGTACCAATACAGCTATTACCATCCGTATTCCAAGTTTGATGGTGGAAAGAGGGCTTGGAGATGCCCAGTTATCTAGTTTGGTTCTTAGTGTCATGCAGTTAATCGGGATTGTGGCTGGTGTGAGTTTCTCTTTCTTGATTTCTATCTTTAAAGAGAAACTGCTCCTCTGGTCTGGTATTACCTTTGGCTTAGGGCAAATTGTGATTGCTTTGTCTCCATCCTTGTGGGTGGTGGTGGCAGGAAGCATTCTGGCTGGTTTTTCCTACAGTGTAGCCTTGACGACGGTCTTTCAACTTGTCTCTGAACGAATTCCAGCTAAGCTCCTCAATCAAGCCACTTCATTTGCGGTTTTAGGCTGTAGTTTCGGAGCCTTTACGACTCCATTCGTTCTAGGTGCGATTGGCTTACTAACTCACAATGGGATGCTGGTCTTTGCCATCTTAGGATCTTGGTTGATTGTAACCTCTATCTTTGTCATGTACCTACTTCAGAAGAGAGCTTAGGATTGGTTTCCTAAGTTTTACTTTTTGGAAATATTGTACCCGGACAACTTTAAATTTTGTAGCTTGTTACGAGACTAATTTCTTGATAGAATAGAAATTATGACGAGATATAAAGCAACTATTTCCTATGATGGTTATGCCTTTGCTGGCTTTCAGCGCCAGCCTCATGCGCGGAGTGTTCAGGAAGAAATTGAAAAAACCTTGACTAGATTGAATAAGGGGCAATCTATCACTGTTCACGGTGCTGGTAGGACAGATAGTGGGGTTCATGCCTTGGGACAGGTTATTCATTTTGACCTACCTTATCAGATGGATGAGGAGAAGCTCCGTTTTGCTTTGGACACCCAGTCCCCTGAAGATATTGATGTGATTTCGATTGAGCTTGTGGCGGATGATTTTCATTGCCGTTATGCCAAGCACAGTAAGACCTATGAGTTTATCGTGGATAGGGGGCGTCCCAAGAATCCTATGCGCCGTCACTATGCCACTCACTTCCCCTACCCACTCGATGTGGAACGGATGCAGATTGCAATTAAAAAGCTAGAGGGGACCTATGATTTCACCGGCTTTACAGCCTCTG
This sequence comes from Streptococcus sp. Marseille-Q5986, assembly GCF_946902915.1. GTDB lineage: Bacteria > Bacillota > Bacilli > Lactobacillales > Streptococcaceae > Streptococcus. The sequence goes on from NZ_CAMPPY010000001.1 coordinate 551,123, forward strand.
GGACTAGTGTGGAGGACAAGGTTCGTACCATTACAGAAGCCAGTCTTAGGGTTGATGAGACAGGCCAGTTTTTGACTTTTACCTTTTCAGGAAATGGTTTCTTGTATAAGCAGATTCGCAATATGGTGGGGACACTGCTCAAAATCGGAAACAATCGTATGCCAGTAGAGCAGATTGCTCTCATCTTGGAGAAAAAGGACAGGCAACTTGCAGGTCCCACTGCAGCACCTAATGGTTTGTATTTAAAGGAGATTCGTTATGAAGAATAATCGTATTTTGGCACTTTCTGGAAATGACATTTTTAGTGGTGGTGGCCTGTCAGCTGATTTGGCTACCTATACCTTGAACGGCTTGCATGGCTTTGTAGCAGTGACTTGTTTGACAGCCTTGACAGAAAAAGGATTTGAAGTCTTTCCAACTGATGATGCCATTTTTCAACATGAATTAGATAGTTTGCGTGATGTGGAGTTTGCAGGAATTAAGATTGGTCTTCTACCAACTGTCAGTGTGGCTGAGAAGGCCTTGGACTTTATCAAACAACGCCCAGGAGTGCCTGTGGTGCTGGATCCTGTCTTGGTCTGCAAGGAAACGCATGATGTAGCTGTAAGTGAACTTTGCCAAGAGTTGATTCGCTTTTTCCCTCATGTCAGTGTGATTACACCTAATCTTCCTGAAGCAGAATTATTAGCTGGTCAGGAAATTAAAACCTTGGAAGACATGAAAACTGCAGCGCAGAAAATGCATTCCTTAGGAGCGCCAGCAGTCATTATTAAGGGAGGCAATCGCCTTAGTCAGGACAAGGCTGTGGATGTCTTTTATGATGGACAGACCTTTACAGTCCTAGAAAATCCTGTTATCCAAGGTCAAAATGCTGGGGCAGGTTGTACCTTTGCCTCTAGCATTGCCAGTCACTTGGTCAAAGGTGATGAACTTTTACCGGCAGTAGAAAGCTCTAAGGCTTTCGTTTACCGTGCCATTGCACAAGCAGATCAGTATGGAGTGAGACAATATGAAGCAAACCAAAACAACTAAAATTGCCCTTGTATCCCTATTAACCGCCCTTTCTGTGGTTCTAGGCTATTTCGTAAAAATTCCAACACCGACAGGAATTCTAACTCTTTTAGATGCGGGTGTCTTCTTCACGGCCTTCTACTTTGGTAGTCGCGAAGGGGCTGTAGTCGGAGGACTAGCAGGTTTCTTGATTGACCTCTTATCAGGCTACCCTCAGTGGATGTTCTTTAGCTTGGTCAACCATGGCTTGCAAGGATTTCTCGCAGGATTTAAAGGAAAAACTCAGTTGCTAGGACTTATCCTAGCAACCATTGTCATGGTAGGGGGCTACGCCTTGGGTTCAACTTTGATGAATGGCTGGGCAGCAGCCCTACCAGAAATCCTACCAAACTTCCTGCAAAATATTGTAGGGATGATTGTAGGGTTTGTGCTTAGTCAGAGTATCAAGAAGATTAAGTAAAGAGGCTGTGGAGAAAGTCCTAAAAATCAGAAAAAACGCATAGTATCAGGTGTTGAAAAACCTTGATACTATACGTTTTATTGTGGGAAGATTTTCCTCATTTTCTAGTGAAATTGAACTTTTTCTAACATCTTTTTATAGATTACTTCTTAATCAATTATCATTTCCATTGTTGTTTCTTGGGGTTTCATCCCTTGTCTTTGATAAAAGCGGAGAGCACCCTCGTTATCATTCCAGACACTTAGGGTTAGGTTATTGCAGCCAATTTCTTTAGCATAATTGAGAGCGAATTGATAGAGTTGATCACCAATTTTTTGACCATGAGCATTTTGATCTACACATAAATCTTCGATAAAAAGGGTTTTGATTTCTTGGAGAACAGAATTATCTGTTTTATCTTTTATGGTACAAAATAGGTGTCCGAGAACTTGTCCCTTCTCATCTTCAAAAACAAAAATAGGGGTATGTTCTTGAGAGAGAATGGTTTGCAACTCAGAGGAACTATATTTAGCCCCAGTTTGCTTAAAAATATCTGGTCGAGTATGGTGGTGAACCGTAAGAATTTGTTGTAATAAATCGAGTAATTTAGGAATATCTTCTTGTTTAGCTTTTCGAATAGTCATGAAGGTTCTTTTTATTGGATTAGTCTATAAGAAAAGCTTTAGGGGCAATCATTTTTCTTTATGAAGAGTTCTTAAAATAACTAACTGTGTTAACATAATCCAAAGAATGAGAATACTCATGTCCAATAGAGAAACATCTCCGTAGTCGTAAAGGCTGGCTCGCAGAAGATTTGAGGAAGGGACGAAAGGGAGGGCACGGTAAAGATGGTTTACCCACTCAGGTAGTCGATCTGCAGGATACATGAGTGGTGAGAACATGAGTCCAATCATAAGAATTAGCTGCGACATAAGGGTTACGGTATTTGGAGAAAAGGTGTAGGCTATAGCAAATCCCAGACTAATCATAGTAAGACAAATCAGAAGCACAATAAAAACACCAAGAAAAGATGGATGGAGACGAACAGAAAAGCGGACATACCCAAGTAGAATAGAAATAAAAACTCCCGGCAAAATGGCAATTAACCACATCCACAAGTCAGCGAGAGAAATGAATATCCTAGGGATGGGTAAGGCACGAATATAATCCAAATGCCCTTCCAACTTATCATTTGCTATAACAGGGGAGGAAATTGTACAACCGATAGAGATAATTCCAATTAAAACAGAACCAGACGAAAGATAGTAGGCAGTAGTCGAATCAATATCGCCAATAACTAGAGGGTAGCCAAAAAGAAGAGAAATAGATAAGAGAAGCTGGGCCAGTGTAAAAAGGATGAAAAGATCTTTTTGGCGCAAGTAGTTCCAACGAAGTAAGTAAAAAAATTGAGTCATATTAGTTGATTAGCTCCTCTCTATAAAGGTCAGAAATAGTCAATGTTTTTTGATGAAGAGAGAGATTGAAAATTGTTTTTTGACCAAGCTCTTCTGTCAGTTGTGCTATCAATGGAGCTAGACTTTTTTCCTCAATCTCTAATTGACAACTAACACCATTGATAATTGTATAATCTTCTATTTTGTCTAATATACTTTTAGTCATAAAATCAAAGCTTATCTGATACAGTTTGTCATGGATGATTTGCTTAACCTTTCCTGATTTAAGCAATTTACCATTATTAAAGAGGGCGTAATTATCTGCATATTTTTCAACCTCCAGAAGATTATGAGTAACGATAATAATGGTATGCCCCTTGCTAGCTAACTTTTGCAATAATTGCCATTGCTTTTCACGACGAATGGGGTCAACATCATTTGTTGGTTCGTCAAGAAGAATGATGTCTGAGCTACCGATTAGTGTCATAGCAAAGGAAGTAAGTCTTTTGAGACCGCCCGAAAGATCCTTACCTTTTTTGTAACGATAGTCTTCAATTTCTAAATCAGTGAGAAGCTGGCTGATTGCTTTTTTTAGTTCTTGGGAACTCAATCCTCGCATTTTTCCAAGTATTTCTAAATTTTCTTCTACGGTTAATTTGTCGAGTGGGGCATATTGTTGAGACATATAACTAATTAAGGTGCGTGCTTGTTTACGATTGTATATAAAAGAAATATCGCCATACAAAATATCTCCTTGGTCAGGTTTAGTAAAACCAATCATTTGATTCAATAGAGTAGATTTTCCAGCTCCATTGTGTCCCAAAAAAGCCGTGATTTTTGCTGGTGATATTTCTAAGGAAATATGATTATTGGCTAAGTGCTGACCATCAAAAGATTTAGTCAAATTATCAATTACGAGTTTTGCAGTTGTCATAAGTTTAATTCTCCGTACTTAGAAAAAATTTCCCAATCGTCTTCTTTACCTGTGCCGCATGTTGGACATTCATCAAGATAGCGTCCCCAAGAATCGTGTGTGAATGAGGCTCCGTTTTCATAATTGATTTCGTATTGATGGTTAAGGCTAATTGGTTCTGTATATTGAGTTAATAATCGGATAGTTTCATCAACAATGGCAGAAGTCAGTTGAAATATTGCTGGGCCATAGGCTATTGTAGGGATTGTTTTTGTAATCGTACGAATACCATGAAATTGTTCAAGGAATAGATTGTCAATTTTTGTATAATGAATATTTAAACAATCAAAACAGCCTGTTTGGTAAGGGATAACTGAATAGACACGACCACGACTAACTTGACTGGCGCCAAATATACAGGGAATATTTTTTGTAACGATTGCTTTATTTACGATACGTTGAATATCATATTGAGGTTCATCAATCACACATATCGTAATATCAACATCATCAAGTAAAGGAATCAAGTCACTTACAGAGGTGATACGTATATTATGGGTTTCTACTTCAATATCGGAATTCATTTTTGTAACTTCTCTATGGGCAATTTGAACTTTAGATAAGCCAATATCATCTTCCTTGTATAGAAATTGTCTTCCTAGATTACTTTGCTCAACAATGTCAAAATCCACTATTTTTATCTTTTTAGGCCCCAAGCCTGCTAGTAATGTCAGTATGTTAGAGCCCCCACCACCAAGACCTAGTAAAAGGATAGTAGACTGATGAATTTTTTTCTGTGTTGCAATACTATCTTGGAAGTTATTTAAATAGCGACTGAAATAATATATATTTGAATGATAACGTTCTTTAATATCCTGAATTTCGCTCGCTTCTTCGAGAACCCCCTCATTATCTAAGAGTTCAAGAGCGCCTGTGATGTCTTCTTCAGTTAAATCATCATATTTTGTTAGCATGATATTGAGAATATCTTGAAGAGGACGTCCGTCTAAAATATTGACTAAATTCCACATTTTATTATTATCATCCTTAATTTCTGTGGTTATACCAATTTGTAGCCCAATCCTAAATAAATTTTTATGAAGTTTATAAACAGGATATATTTCTTTTATTCTTGGATGATAGAATTTCATTTTAACCTCACTATTTTATTAAAAAGGAAGACGAGGTGATTATAAATCATATATCCTCGTCTTGCAAATCCCAGTTCCTATTACAAATGGAAATAAGTAGAAAGAAAATGGTGAACCTATCTACTCAATTCCAATAGTAGAAATAAATAGAAAAGAACTCCTCTAAAAACTCAATTTTAAAATGCTAATTTTTCAACCTTTTCTGGTTACTAAACATAGAAAACCGGTAGTTTTTAGAGGTGCCCAAAATTTAGAAAACACCCCAGCTAATATCAGTTTTAGCAATAACTTTACGCACTTGAATATTTTTCATTTTTGTAACTCCTTTCATATTTGATAAGAATATTGTATAATAAATTAACGATTTTTTTATCAGCATGTCATAATTGACGTATTTGACGTTATAATTGGCAAAATCATGCTTGTAGTGAGGAATTTGATGTTAAAAATTGCGATTTGTGATGATTCTAATAGGGATGGTAGTCAGCTAGAAAACTTACTCTTATCTTATAAGGACATCAAAATAGAAACGAGTGTTTATACGAATCCCCAAAAACTATTAGAACAATTGACAGAGAAGTACAGTTGTGTTTTTTTGGATATCGAGATGCCACAGATAACAGGAATTGATATGGCACAAAAAATCCGTAAGGTAAACCCTTTTATCCCGATTATCTTTGTTACCAGTTATCGAGATTATATGGAGCAGGTTTTTGAAGTGCAGACTTTTGATTATTTACTTAAACCAGTGACTTCTAAAAAATTATATAAAACTCTGGATAGAGTGGTACGTTTTTTGAATTTAGGGCAAGCTGTATTTACGTTTACTTTTGGAAAGCAGCATTATTCACTGCCTTTAAATGACATTGTATTTTTGAAAAGGATAAGCGTGCTGTCTTTATTTACACTAAAGATCAGACTTATAAAGCTTTGCTTAAAACGAAAGATATTTTAGAGAAATTACCTGATTACTTTATTCAAATTCATTCTTCCTATATTATCAATCCTAGATATGTGACAGAGTTTGATTCGCAAATAGTCACAATTTTAAATGGAATGGATGAAAATCACCTTCCAATTAGCCGGAAATTTCAAGCGGCTTTTAGAGAAAAGTATTATTATTATCTGAGTGAGAGGAATTTTTAATGTTAGTCAGTTTGCGGATTGTGAGTATTCTGTTTGATTTATTTTTGGGAGTTATTTTCTTTTATAGACCTTTGTCCCAAAAAGAAAAGTCTAGGAGAATTTGTATCTTTACTTCTCTCCTTTTATTTTTCCATGCCTTGTTGACGATATTATTTTCAGGAGCTAATCTTTTCTTAGTAGGGAATCTTATTCTCAGTATCGCAGAGTATTATTTTTTAGGTCTTTATTTTGGATATGCTGTTCAAGAATCTTCGTTTTGGATTTTTTGTCAGATGAGTCTAACTTTACTAGCTGGTACTATACTCAATCAAGCAGTGCAACTATTTTCCCCTTTATCAGTCATTTCAGAAAATCTAATAGCCATGCTTTTTTATCTCGCTGTAGCTTTTCTTTTATCATTGCTAGTGACCCTGGTTCTTCGACAACTTTTTCGTGCACATCAAAAGTTAGTTTATACTGCTTCTGTTTCTAAAGGGACTTGGTTATACCAGTTTATTGTACCATTTTTGTCCATTTGTTTTGCTTTTACAATATCAGCGATTCAAGGGCAAGTGTTTGAGAAGGATTATCTTTCTTTTGTTTCTGTATTAGCCCTCATTGTGTTAACGTTCTCTTCTCTCTATTTCACCCTATATCTTTCTCAGCAACAACAGAGGTATTATCAAAGCATACTAGAGACGGAACAGCTGACCTTTCAATTGAGAGAAATGAAACAATCTAAAAAAGATTATAGGAGAATTCAAAGGATTCAACACGATTTGAAAAATCAACATTTAATCCTCCTTGCACTTTTAAAAGAAAATCCTGAACAAGCGAAGTCTTATCTTCAAAGCATGACAAATAGTATAGAGAATCAAACTGTCTGTTACTCCAAGAATACAACAATTAACTTTTTACTCAATCAAAAATTACAGGACAAGGTAGAGGACATACAATTGGAAATTGATTGTTTTGTACCTCAACGATTAGAAATCAATCCAGATATTTTAGCGGTTTTACTTGGTAATTTGTTGGACAATAGTCTTGAAGCCTGTATGCGCTTGAGTAATAAAGAAGATAGGGTCTTGATATTAGGAATACGATATTTTCAGAAGAAACTCTTTATTGCTATCGAGAATTCATTTGATGAGGATGAATTGGTAATGCGAAAGGAACGTCAGACAGAGGGATGGGGGCTTAAAAATATCGAGAGACTTGTAACCAATCATAGGGGAATAATAAAGAATTTCATTCAGAATGGACGTCATAAAACAGAAGTGATTCTTCCTGTCTAACTAGGATTTGTTGCTATCTTAATCAAAATAAAGCAGGTCTTTGCTGGTGCTTGTAAAGAGGTCAAAGCCATCCTTGGTTACAACACCGCAGTCTTCAATACGAACACCGACTTTACCAGGGATATAGATACCTGGTTCAACAGAGAAGCACATGCCTTCTTCGATGACTATGTCGTTTCCTTCCATGATAGATGGGAATTCATGAACATCCATACCGATACCGTGACCAAGACGGTGGTTGAAGTACTCACCATAACCAGCTTTTTCGATGACTTCACGGGCAGCGCGGTCTACTTCATGAGCAGTCACACCAGGTTTGATAAAGTCAAGGGCAGCTTGTTGGGCTTCAAGGGTCAAGTTGTAGATATCTTTTTTGAATTGGTCTGGTTTGCCGACAGCGACTGTACGAGTCATATCTGATGCGTAGCCATTGACCATGACACCCAGGTCAAAGAGGAGAAGGGCGTCTTTTTCGACCTTGTTTGCTGCTGGAATGCCGTGTGGATTTGCAGCGTTATCGCCAGTTAAGACCATGGTATCAAAGCTCATTTCATAGCCTTCACGTTTCATGGCAAAGTCAATTTGGGCGATGATATCTGTCTCAGTCTTATCAAGAGAAATATTGTCAAAACCAACATTGACAGCCTTGTCCGCATAGAGACCTGCAACCATCATTTTTTGCACTTCATCAGCTGATTTGATGAGGCGCATGCGTTGGATACGAGGAGTGAGGTTTTCAAAATCAGCAGTTTCAAAGACTGTTTTCAAGCCATGATATTTGGTCAAGATGAGATTGTCAAACTCAACAGCGACACGTTTGAAATCAAGCTGTGGAAGAGCATGTTTCATTTTTTGCCATGGATTTTCAGAATCCACATAGCCCACAACTGGGAAGGAAACAGTGCTAGTAGCACGCTCAACTTCAAGGGCTGGGACAAAGAGGAGAGGTTCCTGATTAGCTAGGACAAAAAGGAACATCTGGCGTTCATGGGGATCACTGTAAAAGCCAGTGAGGTAATTGATAGTGACGGGGTCAGATACGACAGCGACGTCTAGTGTTTCTGATTCAAGATATGTTACGATTTGTTGTAATTTAGACATATGCTACCTTCTTTCTACCCCTCTATTTTGGCAAAAAATGATAGAAAATGCAAGGGAGAAGGGTAAAAGAAAAGACAAAAAGAACTCCGACAAGATAACGGAGTTCTTTGATATAGTTTCACTTTGTTTAAGAAAAGTCAGCCTTGCTTTTGACGTCGCTATATTCTTCAGCGATTTCTTGGCTGAGAATGTCCTCATAGGCAGGGAGTTGGATGTCCTGACCATATTTCTTCTTGAGGGCTGTAGTGACTAGGCGATAAGCTAGATTGGCATTACGAGAGAGGATAGGCCCATGGAAGTAGGAACCAAAGACATTCTTATAATGAACCCCTTCACCAACTTTTTCTTCGTTGTTTCCATTTCCATAGACAACCTGCCCCAGCGGTTTTTGGTCATCTGAGAGGAAGGTACGACCTTGGTGATTTTCAAAGCCATAGTAGGTTTCATCGAATTCATCATTATGAATCTTGATGTCACCGATAAAGCGGTTATTAGTCTGGTTGAGGGTGTAGTGCCCCATAACCCCTAGCCCTTCGATACGTTGACCTGAAGCTTCAATATAATATTGCCCCAATAGTTGGAAACCACCACAGATGGCTAGAACCACTCCGTCGTTTTGGATGTAGTTGTCAATGCTCTCTTTCTTAGCAGGTAGGTCGTCTGCAATGATACTCTGTTCAAAATCTTGACCACCACCAAAAAAGGCGATATCATAGTGGTTTTCATCAAAGTCATCATGGAGAGAAACGATGTCAACCGTTACATGGGTTCCTAGTTTTTCAGCTACATACTTGAGCATAAGGATGTTTCCATTGTCTCCGTAGGTATTCATGAGGTCGCCATAGAGGTGGGCAATGTTGAGCTGATAAGGGTAATTGCCAACTTTTGAGGAAAGTGAAGTATAAACCATTAGTTCATCTCCTTTCTAACAATCTGACGACTAGCCAGTAGTTCACGGAATTCAAGCATAGCAGTATAGGTAGCTAGGATGTAGGCATGCTTGCAGTCTTGCTTCTCAATGGTCTTGAGAACTTGTTCCAGATTACTTGTTTCGGTGATTTTATCAGCTGGATAGCCAGTTACTCGTAGACGGCGAGCGATTTCAGAATGACGAACACCACCAGCGTTGATTTCAGGAATGTCCATGTCAGTGATTTGTTCAAAGTCCGCATCCCAGATCCAGCTAGTGTCAATTCCATCTGCATAGTTGGCATTTAGGAGGACAGATAGGCTAAATGGATAAGGAGCTAGTTTAATCATCTCGATAGCTTGGGTCGCGCCAACAGGATTTTTAATCAAGACGAGAGTACATTCCTTGTCGCCGATATGGAAGGTTTCCTGACGACCAAAGACAGCACGGCTCTTGTCAAATCCTTGCTTGATGAGTTGCGAATCTGCACCGAGGAAACGAGCAATAGCGACCGCAGCAAGGGCATTGTAGATATTATAGAATCCACCGATTTGGATGCCGTATTCTTGTCCGTCAATGATAAAGCGGGAGCGATTGTTGGTCAACTCAACCAAGTCGGTCAGACGGTAGTCCAAGTCAGGACGTTTGCAACCACAATTTTCACAGATATAGGCACCCAAGTTAGCATAGGTATTGTGTTCATATTTGAGGATGCCTTGACAGTCAGGGCAGAGAATTCCTTCGGTATTATAGTGAGCTAGTTTGGCTGACCCTTTTTCCAAGTCAAAACCAAAATACTCTACAGGATTTGGAATAGCTGGCTTGTAGAAAAGGGGACTGTCACCATTTAGGAGGACAGTAGCCGTAGGCACCTTACAGATGGCATCCAAAATCATGTTATAAGTTGTGTAAATCTCACCATAGCGGTCCATCTGGTCACGGAAAATATTAGTAATGACAAAAAGGCTAGGATGGATGTAGTCACAGATACGAGATAGACTGGCCTCGTCAATTTCTAGAACGGCAATGTTTTTCCTAGTTTTAGAGGATTTGGCCGTCAAGAAGGTTGTCGTAATCCCTGTAATCATATTGGCACCGCTTGGATTGGTCAGAACCTGACCATAAACCTCTTTTAAAATGCCGACAGTGAGGGCAGTTGTCAGGGTTTTCCCGTTGGTTCCAGTGACCACGACAATCTCGTAGTTCTTAGCTAAATTTTGTAAAATATCTTTATCAAATTGAAGGGCGAGTTTTCCTGGGAGCGTACTTCCACGGCCAAGACGGCTCAAGATGAAGTGAGAAGAACGCCCAGCTAGGAGACCCAAAGTAGTTTTTAATTTCATGTTTCTATTATATCATAAAAGAGAGAAAAGACAGATTTGAGATTTCGCAGAAACAAAAACAGCCCGATGAGGGCTGTGAGATACGAAGAAGTCTCAACTTAAATCGCAAACAAGTCATTCAAGTTCTCAGCCAAGGTTGGGTGAGTGAAGATTTGTTTTGTGAAATAAGTGTAAGGAACCTTGTTGTCCATCGCAACAGTGATGATGTTGATGATTTCTTGAGAACCTTCTGAGAAGATGCTTGCACCAAGAATTTCTTTTGTTTCAGTATTAACAACAGCTTTGAAAGCTCCGCGAAGGTCTCCATTTACGTGACCACGAGGCATGGCTGCAACAGGGATTTCTTTCACTGCGTATGGAAGTTTCAAATCAGCTGCTTGGCTTTCAGTTAAACCAACTTGTGAAAGTGCAGGTGTGATGAACATAGTATTTGGCACATTGAGACGGTCCTCAAGTGTGTAGCTGCCATCTCCAGCAAGGTAGCTGTAAACAACACGGAAGTCATCAAGTGAAATGTAAGTAAATTGAAGACCACCGTTGACATCTCCAACTGCAAAGACACCAGGAACGTTTGTTTGACAGTGTTTATCTACTTTAATAGCGCCACGTTCAGTTAGTTCAATATCTGTATTTTCAAGTTGAAGTGGTTCTACATTTGGTTTGCGTCCAGTTGCGTAGAGAAGGGCGTCGAAACGGTAAGTTTCGTCTTCAGTTACGACAAGCACTTGGTCACCGTCGTTTTTAATTTCAGTAGTATGGATATTTTGAAGCAATTCAATACCGTCTTCTTCCAGGTATTGTTTAGCAAGAGCTGCGATAGAAGGTTCTGCACGAGGAAGGAAAGTATCCAAGGCATCTAGGACGGTAACCTTGCTACCAAGTTTATTGTAGAGTCCTGCAAATTCAAGACCGATATTTCCACCACCAAGGACACCAAGTTTTTCAGGCAATTTGTCCAAGTTTTGGATACCTGTTGAGTCAAAGACATTCTTACTTGTAGTAAGTTCAGGGATTGGCAAGACGTTTGAAACAGCACCAGTATTGATGACGATAGTTTCAGCAGTCAGTTCTTGTTTTTCATCACCAGCTTGGATTTCGATGACATTGTTTGAAAGGAAGTGAGCTTCCGCATCAAAGATATCCACGCCTGTACCCGCAACAGTCGCATAGTTTTTACCGTTGAGGCGACCAGTGATGGTATTTTTGGTAGCAATGACTTCTTCAAAAGACAAGTCCTTCTCAGCAGCAACTAGCAAGGTTTTAGTTGGGATACAACCGATGTTTATACATGTTCCACCGTACATAGCTTTACTACGTTCAACGAGGGCAACTTTTTTGCCAGTTGAAGCCAATTTACCAGCTAGTGTTTTACCAGCTTTACCAAATCCGATAACGATTAAATCATATGTTAATATTTATAGCCCTCCTGTTTGATTTTCATTCTAGCACAAGAAAACACTTTTTGCACAAATCTGCTACGGGAAATGATTTCCGGTCAAAAAGTCTATCAAAAACTTCTATAATTCTAATTCAATAGATAATAAATCGTTTACATGGTTTTCCTAATGGATTCTACTATCTTTTGCTTCTCTCTTGTGTTATACTAGATAAGTTGCAAAGAAACCAGTACTTTTCTTTCGTGGAAAAGAAGCAACACTGTATCTCATTTTTTAAGAAGATACGTCATGAAAAGAAAAGTATACACTAAAGCGCCTTATAGGGTGGCTTCGCACCACCTTTAGAAAGAAGAAAAACGTGAAATTTAATGAATTTAACTTGTCTGCTGAATTGCTAGCAGAGATTGAAGATGCTGGATTTGTAGAAGCAAGTCCTATCCAAGAACAGACTATTCCCTTGGCTCTCGAAGGCAAGGATGTCATTGGTCAAGCTCAGACTGGTACAGGTAAAACAGCAGCCTTTGGCTTGCCTACCCTTGAAAAAATCCGTACAGAAGAAGCGACCATTCAAGCCTTGGTCATCGCTCCAACTCGTGAACTTGCTGTTCAAAGCCAAGAAGAACTCTTCCGCTTTGGCCGTAGTAAGGGAGTGAAAGTCCGTTCAGTATATGGTGGTTCCAGCATTGAAAAACAAATCAAGGCTCTTAAATCTGGTGCCCATATCGTGGTAGGAACACCAGGCCGTCTCTTGGATTTGATTAAACGCAAGGCCTTGAAATTACAAGACATTGAAACGCTTATCCTTGACGAAGCGGATGAAATGCTCAACATGGGCTTCCTTGAAGACATCGAATCTATTATCTCTCGTGTCCCTGCAAATCGTCAAACCTTACTCTTCTCAGCAACCATGCCAGATGCTATCAAACGTATCGGCGTTCAGTTTATGAAAGATCCTGAGCATGTAAAGATTGCTGCCAAGGAATTGACAACAGAGCTAGTGGATCAGTACTATATCCGTGTTAAGGAACAAGAAAAATTTGATACTATGACCCGTCTCATGGACGTGGAACAACCAGAACTTGCTATCGTATTTGGTCGTACCAAACGTCGTGTAGATGAATTGACTCGTGGCCTGAAAATCCGTGGCTTCCGTGCTGAAGGAATTCATGGTGATTTGGACCAAAATAAACGTCTTCGTGTCCTTCGTGATTTTAAAAATGCAAACCTTGATGTTCTAGTTGCAACAGACGTTGCAGCGCGTGGTTTGGATATTTCAGGTGTGACCCATGTCTACAACTACGATATTCCACAAGATCCTGAAAGTTACGTTCACCGTATCGGCCGCACAGGTCGTGCTGGTAAGTCAGGTCAGTCTATTACTTTCGTAGCTCCAAACGAAATGGGCTACCTTCAAATTATAGAGGATTTGACTAAGAAACGCATGAAAGGCTTGAAACCAGCGACAGCAGAAGAAGCCTTCCAAGCTAAGAAACACGTAGCTCTCAAGAAAATCGAACGTGATTTTGCGGATGAAACTATTCGTGGAAACTTTGAGAAATTTGCTAAAGATGCTCGTAAGTTAGCTGCCGAATTTAGTCCAGAAGAATTGGCTATGTATATCTTGAGTCTGACAGTCCAAAATCCAGACAGCCTTCCTGAAGTGGAGATTGCGCGTGAAAAACCACTGCCGTTCAAACCGTCAGGAAATGGACGTTCTGGAGGTAATCGTGGACGCGACAATCGTCGAGGAGATAACCGTCGTGGTGGTCGCCGTGATGATTTCAAAAAAGGCAACCGCGGAAACGATCGTTTTGATAAGGAAAAACGTTACCGTAAGGATAATAAAAAACCACGCACTACTTCAAGCGAAAAGAAAACAGGCTTTGTTATTCGTAACAAGGGTGATAAATAAGAAAAAGCGGTTCAAAATGAATCGTTTTTATATATAAGGAGACCAAGGGTAAAAGAAGATGGTGATAGTAAAAGATAGGTGAAACGGAAAGGGATTTACCATATCATTTTTTATAATGTTATATTAATAAAAATAATTCAGCTGTCAACACAAAAGATCTTATTTTTCTAAAATATTTTTATTTTTGCTGTTCAAAATTGTAATTAAATAAGCAATTTTCAGATAATAATTGAAAATTCACGCTCTTTATGTTATAATGGTAGTGATTAAATGCGAGGTAAAAAATGGCACATTTATTAGAAAAAACAAGAAAAATTACATCAATTTTGAAGCGCTCAGAGGAGCAGTTGCAGGATGAACTTCCTTACAACGCTATTACGCGTCAATTAGCGGATATTATTCATTGCAATGCCTGTATTATCAATAGCAAGGGATGTCTTCTTGGCTATTTTATGCGCTATAAAACAAATACAGATCGTGTAGAGCAATTTTTCCAAACTAAGATTTTCCCAGATGACTACGTTCAAGGGGCTAATATGATTTACGAAACAGAAGCAAATTTGCCTGTTGAACATGATATGAGTATTTTCCCTGTTGAGAGTAGAGATGATTTTCCAGATGGCTTGACGACCATTGCTCCGATTCATGTATCAGGGATTCGCCTAGGTTCGTTGATCATTTGGCGCAATGACAAGAAGTTTGAAGATGAAGATTTGATTCTTGTTGAGATTGCGAGCACGGTGGTAGGGATTCAACTCTTGAACTTCCAACGTGAAGAGGATGAGAAAAATATTCGCCGTCGTACTGCTGTTACTATGGCGGTTAATACCCTTTCTTACTCAGAACTTCGTGCCGTATCAGCTATTTTAGCTGAATTGGATGGAAATGAAGGACAGTTGACTGCGTCTGTGATTGCAGACCGTATTGGCATTACACGCTCGGTGATTGTCAATGCCCTTCGTAAACTGGAGTCGGCAGGGATTATTGAAAGTCGCTCGCTTGGCATGAAGGGAACCTACCTTAAGGTCTTGAATACAGCTATTTTTGAAGAAGTGAAGAAAAGAGATTACTAATGACTAAGGCTTTAATTTCAATTGATTATACGGAAGATTTTGTTGCTGATAGTGGAAAATTGACAGCAGGTGCTCCAGCTCAAGCTATTTCAGATGCCATTGGCAAGGTAACTCGATTAGCTTTTGAACGAGGAGATTACATATTTTTTACCATCGATGCTCACGAAGAAAACGACTGTTTCCATCCAGAAAGTAAACTATTTCCTCCTCATAATTTGATTGGGACTAGTGGACGGAATTTATACGGAGATTTGGGGACCTTTTATCAAGAGCATGGTTCAGACAGTCGTGTCTTTTGGATGGATAAGCGCCATTACTCAGCTTTTTCAGGGACTGACCTAGATATTCGTTTGAGAGAGCGTCGAGTGTCTACCGTTATCTTAACAGGTGTCTTGACGGATATCTGTGTCCTGCATACAGCTATCGATGCCTATAATCTAGGATATGATATCGAGATTGTTAAACCAGCTGTTGCTTCTATCTGGTCTGAAAATCACCAATTTGCCCTAGGCCATTTCAAAAACACGCTTGGAGCTAAGTTAGTAGATGAAAATCTAAATGAAATTTCAGACTAACTTGCTTAGTAAAAATGAAAAAAATCTGAAAAAAGTATTGACAAGCATCCTAAAAGTTGATATACTAGTAAAGTAATCGACGCGGGGATGGCGGAATTGGCAGACGCGCAGGACTAAGGATCCTGTGACCGCTTTAGGTCGTGAGGGTTCAAGTCCCTCTCTCCGCATAGGATAAGAGTTAGCTTAGGATAGCTCTTTTTTGTTAGCGTGCATAGTGACTATTCAACAAGTAAGGTCTACCTTTCTTGTTTTTTTTCTTTTCTTTTAAATGGTGCTATAATATAGATAGAAAGTAACTGCAAAAAGTCTTATATGAAAGATCATCGAGTAATGGATATTAATAGGTTTAGTTAAAGCGAATATATAAGTTAGGAAAGGAGGAGTAGATGGTCGCTTTGTATTTGAAATGAGTATTTCAAAAGAGTAAAGGAGGATTACGATGGGTAATGAACTTCAACGAATAATGAGCGCCGTTATTCAAATTCTCTTTATTATCTTACTACCTTCTATCTGGTGGTTTCTGACTGTGAGGGTTCAAGTCCCATTCATGGAATGGATTGGGCTAAAAGCTATCAAAAGAGTAAAAACTTTGCAACTGATTTTATGGATGGTAGGGGGATTTTCCTTATTTACTATTTTTCTATCCTTATCTTTCCTCTTACGCGTAGTCTAGAAACAGCTACTTCGGCTTTTTCTGCTATGAGCTCCAAGGCTTTACCAAGTATTCTAATTTACAGTATTTTGCAAACATCTTTACCAGAGGAACTATTATTTAGAGGTTTTCTACTGAAACGAATGGCAAATCACATGCCGTTTGTCTTTGCAAATACCATACAGGCCTTCGTTTTTGGATTGCTTCATGGAGTATTATTTGCTCCAGTAGTAAGAACCTGTATTCACAAAATGATAGAGCCTTTAAAAGCCGATTAATGTGTGAAAGTTTGACAAAAGCAAGCTCTGACGATACGGATTTTTCAACATCCTTAGCTAATCTTCGAGAGTGATTCAACCAAGAAAAAGTTCGCTCAACAACCCAAGGTTTGGGGATGATTTGCCAGCTGGCCTTGATTTTTTCAGAAATATCTACTGGGCAACCAAACTCCTTCACCATCATCTCCTCAGAGCTTTTACGATAACCAGCATCGGCTGAAAAAGCCTTGATGGTTGGGAATTGTAGCATCACTTTGCGAGCCACTAAAAAACCTGATTTTGTGCCGTGCAAATGAGCTGCATGAACCACCACATCGAGAAGATTTCCCACAGTATCCACAAGGATGTGGCGCTTCCTCCCTTTGACCTTCTTACCGCCATCAATCCCACGTTCCTCTGCGGCATCTGTTGTTTTCACGCTTTGAGAATCAATGATAGCATAGGTTGGAGTGGCTGCTCTACCAGCTTTCAGTCGCTTTTTTTAACCAGTTCCGTCAAAATGGTGTCCCACAAGCCGCTCTCTCTGGCACGACGAAAGAAACTCCAGACAGTTGGGGAAGGAGGGAAATCATGAGGGAGCATACGCCATTGGCAACCTGTTTTAGTGATATACAAGGTGGCGTTCACGAGTTCTCGTTTAGCCCACTTATAGGTGCGATGTTGGGAGAAATAGGATTCAAGTTTAGCCCATTCTTGATCGGTTAAATCGGTATCATATGCTTTTCGTATCATATCTTTAGTTTAACATTTTTTTGTGAATACAGATTCTAAGTTTGGAAGTTACTTTTTTCATTGTATTTTTTACTGGAGCAATAGTAGCTTATCTTGGTTTTGTTAATGAAAAGAAAGCAGGAGGATCAATTATACCAAGTTGGCTAATGCATGCCACAGCCAACATCCTCTCTGGTTTAGTTTCTGCATTTTCTTTGCTTTTAGTGGATAAAGTTATAAAAATGGAGCTGGTAGAAATACCAGCTTTTTTTCAAAAAATAAATCAAAAATTTTTTTCGTATTTCATAAACATTTCATATTTTGATTTTATAATAGTCTTACAAATATGGAGGTGACAAATGAATCCAATTCAAAGAACTTGGGCTTATGTCAGCAGAAAACGACTGAGAAGTTTTATTTTATTTCTGATTTTATTTGTCCTGTTAGCAGGAATTTCAGCCTGTTTAACTCTGATGAAGTCCAACAAAACAGTGGAAACCAATCTTTACAAATCACTCAATACTTCCTTTTCTATCAAAAAGATAGAAAATGGACAGACCTTCAAGTTGTCGGACTTATCATCCGTGAGCAAGATTAAGGGACTGGAAAATGTCTCTCCTGAACTCGAGACGGTTGCAAAACTGAAAGACAAGGAAGCGGTGAGTGGTGAGCAGAGCGTAGAACGTGATGATTTGTCAGCAGCGGACAAGAACTTGGTTAGCTTAACGGCTCTTGAGGATTCATCCAAGGATGTTACCTTTACCAGTTCAGCTTTCAATCTAAAAGAAGGGCGACACCTTCAAAAAGGGGATGCAAAGAAAATCCTGATCCACGAAGAGTTGGCTAAGAAGAATAGTCTTTCCCTTCATGACAAGATTGGCTTGGATGCTGGACAGTCCGAAGCTGGAAAAGGGCAAACAGTAGAGTTTGAGATTGTCGGAATCTTTTCTGGTAAAAAACAAGAGAAATTCACAGGCTTGTCTTCTGATTTCAGTGAAAACCAGGTCTTTACAGACTATGAAAGTAGCCAAACCCTTTTGGGAAATAGTGAACCGCAAGTCAGTGCAGCGCGCTTCTATGTAGAAAATCCCAAGGAAATGGACGGACTCATGAAGCAGGTGGAAAACTTAGCTTTAGAAAGTCAAGGTTACCAAGTAGAGAAGGAAAACAAGGCCTTTGAACAAATCAAAGACTCAGTGGTAACCTTCCAAACCTTCCTCACCATCTTCCTTTATGGGATGTTGATAGCTGGAGCAGGAGCCTTAATTTTGGTCTTGTCTCTCTGGTTGAGAGAAAGGGTCTACGAAGTGGGGATTCTTCTGGCACTTGGAAAAAGCAAGATCTCAATCTTCCTACAATTCTGCTTAGAGGTAGTGTTGGTGTCTCTCGGAGCTTTGCTTCCAGCATTTGTTTCAGGAAAGGTCATCACATCCTATCTCCTCCAAACTCTACTAGCAAGTGGAGATCAGGCAACCTTACAAGACACACTAGCCAAAGCAAGCGGTCTATCAACTAGTCTCCCATCCTTTGCAGAATCCTATGTTTTTCTGCTACTGATTAGTTGGTTATCTGTAGCCCTTTGTTTCCTATTCTTATTTAGAAAATCGCCGAAAGAAATTTTATCATCTATTAGTTAATACTCTTCGAAAATCAAATTCAAACCGCGTTAGCTGTATCTGCAACCTCAAAGCTGTGCTTTGAGCAACCTGCAGCTAGCTTCCTAGTTTGCTCTTTGATTTTCATTGAGTATAAGAAGGAGAAATCATGACTTTATTACAATTACAAGATGTTACCTACCGTTATAAGAACACTGCTGAGGCAGTTTTATATCAGATCAATTATCATTTTGAACCCGGGAAATTTTACAGTATTATTGGTGAGTCAGGAGCAGGAAAATCCACTCTCTTGTCTCTCCTTGCCGGTCTTGACAGTCCTGTTGAAGGCTCTATCCTTTTTCAAGGAGAGGACATTTGTAAGAAGGGCTATTCTTACCATCGCATGCACCATATCTCCCTGGTCTTTCAAAATTATAACTTGATAGATTATCTTTCTCCGCTGGAAAATATCCGCTTGGTCAACAAAAAAGCAAGCAAGGATACACTTCTTGAGCTTGGTTTGGATGAAAGCCAGATCAAGCGGAACGTTCTCCAGTTATCAGGTGGTCAACAGCAACGTGTTGCCATCGCTCGCAGTTTAGTCTCAGAAGCTCCAGTTATTCTAGCGGATGAGCCAACAGGAAATCTGGACCCTAAAACTGCTGGAGATATTATTGAATTGCTCAAATCACTTGCCCAGAAAACAGGTAAATGTGTGATCGTCGTCACCCACAGCAAAGAAGTGGCACAGGCGTCAGATATTACACTTGAATTGAAGGACAAGAAACTGACTGAAACTCGCAATACTACAAAATAAGATGATCTTGTTTTGATAGAATGATAAAAACGAATCAAATCTAGAAAGGGAACCTATGTTACACAACGCATTTGCTTATGTTACAAGGAAGTTTTTCAAATCGATTGTTATCTTCCTGATTATTCTCCTCATGGCGAGCTTGAGTTTGGTCGGCTTGTCAATCAAAGGGGCTACAGCCAAGGCCTCTCAGGAGACCTTTAAAAATATCACCAATAGTTTCTCCATGCAAATCAATCGTCGCGTCAATCAAGGAACGCCACGTGGTGCTGGGAATATTAAGGGTGAAGATATCAAAAAAATCACCGAAAATAAGGCCATCGAGTCTTATGTTAAACGCATCAATGCTATCGGAGATTTGACTGGATATGAACTCATTGAAACTCCAGAAACCAAGAAAAATCTCACTGCTGACCGAGCAAAACGGTTTGGAAGCAGT
The DNA here is from genome assembly GCF_946902915.1 of Streptococcus sp. Marseille-Q5986. Taxonomy (GTDB): domain Bacteria; phylum Bacillota; class Bacilli; order Lactobacillales; family Streptococcaceae; genus Streptococcus. The sequence goes on from NZ_CAMPPY010000001.1 coordinate 571,251, forward strand.
TTGATGATTACAGGTGTCAATGATTCCTCTAAAGAAGATAAGTTTGTCTCTGGCTCATATAGGCTAGTTGAAGGTGAGCACCTAACCAACGACGACAAAGACAAGCTTCTCATGCACAAGGACTTGGCAGCCAAACACGGATGGAAAGTCGGAGATAAGGTCAAGTTGGACTCTAATGTCTATGATGCAGACAATGAAAAAGGAGCTAAGGAAACAGTTGAAGTGACAATTAAGGGACTCTTTGATGGTCACAATAAGTCAGCAGTAACCTACTCACAAGAACTCTATGAAAACACAGCCATCACAGACATTCACACTGCTGCAAAACTTTATGGATACACAGAAGACACAGCTATTTATGGGGACGCAACCTTCTTTGTAACAGCGGACAAGAACTTGGATGACATCATGAAAGAGTTGAATGGTATCAGTGGTATCAACTGGAAGAGCTACACACTCGTGAAGAGCTCCTCTAACTACCCAGCTCTTGAGCAATCCATCTCTGGTATGTACAAGATGGCCAACCTCCTCTTCTGGGGCAGCTTGAGCTTCTCAGTTCTTCTCCTTGCACTCTTGCTTAGTCTTTGGATCAACGCCCGTCGCAAGGAAGTGGGAATTCTCCTTTCTATCGGTCTCAAGCAGGCAAGTATCTTGGGTCAATTCATCACTGAATCTATCTTGATTGCAATTCCTGCACTTATTTCCGCTTACTTCCTAGCAAATTACACTGCTCGTGCAATCGGAAATACTGTTCTTGCCAATGTGACTTCAGGTGTTGCCAAACAGGCTAGTAAGGCGGCTCAAGCCTCTAACCTTGGTGGTGGTGCAGAAGTAGATGGCTTTAGCAAGACCTTGTCGAGCCTAGACATTTCCATTCAGACATCAGACTTTATCATCGTCTTTGTCCTAGCCTTGGTTCTAGTAGTTCTCGTTATGGCGCTTGCATCAAGCAATCTCCTCAGGAAACAACCAAAGGAGCTCTTGCTAGATGGTGAATAATACTGATGATAGACTGAAAAATGAGGCTAGCAACTGAAAGTTTTAAAATAATAAATGAAGCAGAAGAGTCTGTGACAAAAGTCTAACCTTAAATATAAAAAGCGAACAAAACGAGTTATCTGACATTCAGAGTTCGATCTTGTTCGCTTTTTTGTCTAATCTATCGATTTTAAAAATTTATACTAAAGAATTCCTAAAATCAAAATCTTTTTGTCCCAGACTCTTCAGTTTTTTCTGTGTCCCTTAGTGCTTAAATATGATATACTAGAATTAAGGAATTTATTAGAAAGGGGTTTCATAACTTATATATGGAATCGTGCATAAAAATCTATAGAAATTTTATCTTGAAAATAGATAGATAAATCTGTAGAAGCCTATCCATATTGCAAACATAGGCTAGTAGACTTAGGCAGGCTCTACTTTGGAAAATATAGAATAGTGAGGAAAAATAAACATTATGAGACAAACAAATGTTAGAGGAAGCTTGTCCCTCCGTGGCTTTAGAAAATTGAGAACTGGTGCAATTGTTGCGACAGGTGTTATTTTGCTGGGGCTGGGCTTTTTAGCTCCAACTGTATCAGCCAGTGAACAAGATGGTGTTTGGGTAGCCAGAACAGTTGAAGAAGTGAAAGCTGATATTCAAAATATAGACAATTTGTCACACTATACAATTAGGTGGGGTGATACATTGAGTGCTATTAGTGGTGCAACGGACATCTCTGTTGATAGTTTGGTTGAGATAAATCGTATTGCAAATAGAGATTTGATTTTTGCCAATAATAAATTGTATTTTAGCGAAGAGGCTTTTCTAAAAGATGGAGATACAGAAGTCAGAAGACAGCGAGTGTCGATTGATAATTCTGGTAGCCGTCAAAGTTATGAAGTTGAAACAAAGACAGATACTGTAACTGGAGAGCAAACGACTACTGTTAAACAAACGACACCAGTGGTTGTGGAAACACCAGCAGTATCAGCACCGAAATCAGAAACTCCAGTCTCAGATGCGCCAAAAGCTAAAACAAGGTCAGAAACTTTAAATGCGCCATCTGCGGATACTACAAATGAGTCAGCTAACTCAACTGAATCAAGTCCAATAACAGACAATGCCCCTTCAAATACAGGGACTACAAATCAACCTGTAGCTTCAAATCCAAGTTCTGAAGTGCTAGCGCCATCAGTATCAGAGCCCAACATAGAAGCACCGGTAGCTACAACGCCAACATCGGAAGAAGCAGTTTCGCCATCACCAAAAGCAGAGGAATCAGCGTCACCTGTACCAAAATCTGAAGAGCCAGTAACACCGAAAGGGGAAGTAGCGGCTGTACCACAAAAGGAAGTCCAGACTGTATTTAAATCGGAAGTGAATCAAGCATCTGCTGGCCATGTTTTGGTGGGAATTAAAGGAGAATTTTTAACACCAGATCAACAAGTTATCTTAGATTCTCTTAATAAGATTCGTAAAGAGGCTTTTGAGGAGAAATTAGTAGATAAGTATGTTCCGATTAAGTGGTCAACACAACTGGAAAAAACGGCGCTTATGAGAGCTGCTGAGTCTTCTATTACGAATGCCCATGCTCGTCTCTCTACCAAAGATATTTGGACAGCTTTTCCGACTGGTACTAGAACATTTGGAGAAAACTTGGCGTGGAATTATAAAGGATTTACAGAAGCTATTGATCAATGGTATTCAGAAAAAGCCGATTATATTAAAGAATTAAAGGGTGAGACAGTTGCAGGTCAAACTGGTCATTATAAATCATTGATTAATCCTCGATATACTTATACAGGTCTTGGTGCATTTAATAACCCTCGTCATGAACATCACTGGATTGCTGTTGCACAAATTTTAGGAGATAAGGTCGACTCGGAGGCTTTGGTTGGACATTATGGATCAGCAATTCAAGAAGCAGAGGTGACGGAATCTCAACTTGCCTCACTTAAAACAAAGGCTGATATTATCGAAAACATATCTAAAGAAGTGACTAACAGTAAAGATGTTAATTCACAGGAAACGACTTCAGAAACAAGAGATGTAACATCGCACGGTAATGGAGTAACAGAGGAAGCAAAACCAGTATCATCTACAAGTGAGTCAAATGAGGATGGCAATTCAGGCGATTCAACTTCCTCAGTATCAACGTCTAATGGAGAGTCTGGAAAAGAAACTTCAGGAGTTGCAACAGTTGAATCAGGTAGTAATGATGCAAGTTCAAGTGTAAACACTCACCCTGAAGCAAAACCAAGTGAGTCTAATGAAGATTCGGCAAAAGTTAATAAGGAAGAAACAGTAGCAAATACAGAAGCCTTGGAGTCACATAAAGAAAATAAAATTTCAGAAATTCAACAGAGTTCATTATCACCTGAAGAAAAGCAATCTGCTCTTGCTAAAGTAGATGAATTTACTGAAAAGGCATTAAAATCAATAAAAGTAGCAAGCACTTCTGAAGAGCAGGCAAAAGCAGTTGACCAATATGAAGAAGATTTATTAACTATTAATGTACCAGATGTTGAATATCCAGAGACAGATTTCAATAAACCAATCGAAAGTCATGCTGGAGGTACAACTATAGATGAAAATAGTACAGTGGCAAACAGCGCACTAACTTCTAGCAATCTATCTTCTTAGTCATCCTCATCTGGAGATTCATCACAAACACAACCTGTGGCAACGTCAGACACTTCTACAACTGGTCACTCAGGATTCCGAAGAGCAGGAACTTACCAACCTCGAGTAACTCGTCGTCGTAGAAGTATTGAGGAACCTCAAAATGTTGATGTTAAGAAAGAAGAGTTGCGCAAACGTGGCTATACTCTCAAATAGGACTATGTATATCAGGCTAATGGGAAAGATTATAACTATGTTGTAACATTTTCAAAAGCAATTAAATAACTTCTATTCCATAGAGAGTGAAATGTGAGCAGAGATAGCGATAGGCTCTCTTTGTTTTATCTAGTAGAAAGTTTCTTAAAGACAAAAGGCCAGTAAGAGGCTATAATAGAAAATAGAGTAGGTATTTATTCTAATACTCTTCGAAAATCAAATTCAAACCACGTCAGCGTCGCCTTACCGTACTCAAGTACAGCTTGCGGCTAGCTTCCTAGTTTGCTTTTTGATTTTCATTGAGTATAAGAAAAATAAAAAATAGAGAGCAGTTAAAGTATGAAAATTTTAATTGTAGAAGATGAGGAGATGATCCGTGAGGGGATCAGTGACTATTTGACGGATTGTGGTTATGAAACCATTGAGGCGGCGGATGGACAAGAAGCCTTAGAGCAATTTTTCAGCTATGAAGTAGCTCTAGTACTGCTGGATATCCAGATGCCCAATCTTAATGGTCTAGAAGTCCTAGCTGAGATTCGTAAAACCAGTCAGGTTCCTATCTTGATGCTGACCGCCTTTCAGGATGAAGAATACAAGATGAGTGCTTTTGCTTCTCTGGCAGATGGCTATCTGGAAAAACCCTTCTCCCTGTCTCTCTTAAAAGTGAGGGTGGACGCGATTTTCAAGCGCTACTACGATACGGGACGAGTTTTCTCCTATAAGGATGCGCAAGTGGATTTTGAAAGCTATAGTGCAAGTCTAGCAGGAGAAGAAGTGGCTATTAATGCCAAGGAGTTGGAAATTCTGGACTATCTAGTGAAAAATGAAGGTCGGGCCTTGACTCGATCTCAGATTATCGACGCTGTCTGGAAGGCGACAGATGAGATCCCCTTTGACCGTGTCATTGATGTCTATATCAAGGAACTGCGGAAAAAGCTAGACTTGGACTGCATCCTTACTGTGCGCAATGTTGGTTATAAATTGGAGCGAAAATGAAACGAACAGGTTTATTTACAAAGATATTTATCTACACCTTCTCGATTTTTAGTGTTCTGGTTATTTGCCTCCATTTAGCCATTTATTTTCTCTTTCCCTCGACTTATCTGAGCCATCGTCAGGAAACCATTGGCCAGAAAGCGACAGCTATTGCCCAGTCCCTAGAGGGAAAGGATAGACAGAGCATTGAGCAAGTCTTAGACTTGTATTCCCAGACCAGTGAGATCAAGGGAACTGTCAAGGGAGAGATGACCGAGGACAAGTTAGAAGTCAAGGACAGTCTTCCTCTGGACACGGACCGCCAGACCACCTCCCTCTTTATCGAGGAGCGTGAGGTGAAAACGCAAGATGGAAGTACCATGACTCTCCAATTTTTAGCTTCCATGGATTTACAAAAGGAAGCAGAGCAAATCAGTCTCCAGTTTCTTCCCTATACCTTGCTGGCCTCCTTTCTGATTTCCCTCTTGGTGGCCTACATCTACGCTCGGACTATTGTTGCACCGATTTTGGAAATCAAGCGGGTGACCCGTCGTATGATGGATTTGGATGCCCAAGTACGTTTGCGCGTGGATTCTAAGGATGAGATTGGTGATCTCAAGGAACAAATCAATAGCCTCTACCAGCACCTTTTGACTGTTATTGCGGACTTGCATGAGAAGAATGAAGCCATTCTCCAGCTTGAGAAGATGAAGGTCGAATTTCTACGAGGGGCTTCTCATGAACTGAAAACACCACTGGCCAGTTTGAAAATCCTGATTGAAAACATGAAAGAGAATATCGGTCGCTATAAGGATAGAGACCACTATCTGGGAGTTGCCTTGGGGATTGTGGATGAACTCAATCACCATGTTCTGCAGATACTTTCTCTCTCTTCTGTGCAGGAATTACGAGATGATAGGGAAACAATTGACCTCCTCCAGATCACGCAAAGTCTAGTCAAGGATTATGCCTTGCTAGCAAAGGAAAGAGAACTCCAGATTGAAAATAGTTTGAATCATCAGCAGGCCTATCTAAATCCATCAGTTATGAAACTGATTCTATCTAATCTCATCAGCAATGCCATCAAGCACTCTGTTCCAGGTGGATTGGTTCGAATTGGAGAAAGAGAAGGGGAATTCTTTATTGAGAATAGCTGTAGCCCAGAAGAACAAGAAAAACTGGCCCAGTCTTTTTCTGACAATGCTAGTCGCAAGGCCAAGGGTTCGGGAATGGGTCTCTTTGTGGTCAAAAGTTTATTAGAACATGAAAAATTACCCTATCATTTCGATATGCAGGAGAATCGTTTAACCTTCTTTATAGCTTTTCCAAAAGTAGACTAAGACTAGAGAGAAAGGGTTTACATAGATGAAGCTAGAAGAAATTCAATCGAAACTGCGGGAAAAACTAGATTTTTTTGTCAAAAAGTGATAAAATGAACAATGTAAATGGGATGACCCATAAAAATATACAGGAGGCCTGACAAAATGGCAATCGTTTCAGCAGAAAAATTTGTCCAAGCAGCTCGTGACAACGGTTATGCAGTTGGTGGATTTAACACAAACAACCTTGAGTGGACTCAAGCTATCTTGCGCGCAGCAGAAGCTAAAAAAGCTCCAGTTTTGATCCAAACTTCAATGGGTGCTGCTAAATACATGGGTGGTTACAAAGTTGCTCGCAACTTGATCGCTAACCTTGTTGAATCAATGGGTATTACTGTACCAGTAGCTATCCACCTTGACCACGGTCACTACGAAGATGCACTTGAGTGTATCGAAGTTGGTTACACTTCAATCATGTTTGACGGTTCACACCTTCCAGTTGAAGAAAACCTTAAATTGGCTAAAGAAGTTGTTGAAAAAGCGCACTCTAAAGGTATCTCAGTAGAAGCTGAAGTTGGTACTATCGGTGGTGAAGAAGACGGAATCATCGGTAAAGGTGAATTGGCTCCAATCGAAGACGCTAAAGCAATGATTGAAACTGGTATCGACTTCTTGGCAGCTGGTATCGGTAACATCCATGGTCCTTACCCAGCAAACTGGGAAGGTCTTGACCTTGACCACTTGCAAAAATTGACTGAAGCTCTTCCAGGATTCCCAATCGTATTGCACGGTGGTTCAGGTATTCCTGATGAGCAAATCCAAGCAGCTATCAAACTTGGTGTTGCGAAAGTTAACGTTAACACAGAATGCCAAATCGCATTCGCTAACGCAACTCGTAAATTTGCTCGTGACTACGAAGCAAATGAAGCAGAATACGACAAGAAAAAACTCTTTGACCCACGTAAATTCTTGGCTGACGGTGTAAAAGCTATCCAAGCATCAGTTGAAGAACGTATCGATGTATTCGGTTCAGAAGGTAGAGCTTAATTTAGTTTTGACCAATAAAATGAGACTTGTCCAGTGGGCAGGTCTTTTTTTGAGTACGACTTATCCCGTGAGGTCTCATGAGCGCTGAAAGCGTAGTAACAACGAATCATGAGAAGTCAGTCGAGCCCATAGTAGTGAAGAAACCTCTATAATAGAGGTAGAGTGAAGGGGAGAATACTCAAACAGTTTGGGGAGAGACTGTTTGAGGTCTGTCGCTAGAGAGAGAAAACGACAGATCGAAGTAATCCTACTTCACTTGCGTCTGTAAAACGAACGGTCTGATAGAACTGGACTCTATCACGTATTGACTAGATGAAGGTTCACCAATATAAGATGTCCCTCAGGCACCAACACAAGAAAGGAATACGCACATGTCAAAATTGCTAGATAAGATATTATCATGCGAAAATATGCTGGAAGCCTACCATCAAGTAAAATCCAATAAAGGCTCAGCTGGGATTGATGGAATGACTATCGAAGAGATGGATAATTATCTCAAACAAAACTGGCGCCTGACTAAGGAACTGATAAAACAGAGAAAATATAAGCCTCAACCAGTTCTCAGAGTTGAGATTCCTAAACCAAACGGAGGCATCCGTCAACTAGGAATTCCAACAGCTATGGATAGAATGATTCAACAGGCCATTGTCCAAGTCATTAGCCCCATTTGTGAACCCCCTTTCTCAGATGCGAGTTATGGTTTCAGACCAAATAGGTCATGTGAAAAAGCCATCATAAAGCTCTTAGAGTACTTAAATGACGGCTATGAGTGGATATAGACCTAGAGAAATTTTTCGATACGGTTCCTCAAGATAGATTGATGTCCTTAGTACATAACATTATCGAAGACGGAGATACGGAATCCTTGATTCGTAAGTATCTTCATTCAGGTGTTATCATTAAAGGTCAGCGTCATAAAACGCTAGTTGGCACGCCACAGGGAGGAAATTTATCTCCTCTCTTATCCAATATCATGCTGAATGAATTGGACAAGGAATTAGAAAAGAGGGGACTTCGATTTGTGCGCTACGCAGATGATTGTGTGATTACGGTCGGAAGCGAGGCCTCCGCTAAGCGTGTGATGTATTCAGTCAGTCGTTTTATTGAGAAACGGCTAGGTTTGAAAGTAAACATGACCAAGACTAAGATTACTAGACCAAGAGAGTTGAAATATCTAGGTTTTGGGTTCTGGAAATCATCAGATGATTGGAAAAGTCGTCCACATCAAGATAGTGTTCGGAGATTTAAGCTTAAATTGAAGAAACTAACACAGAGGAAATGGAGTATAGACCTAACAAGACGTATTGAGCAACTGAATTTGTCCATTCGAGGATGGATAAACTATTTCTCATTGAGAAATATGAAAAGTATAGTCACTAGCATAGATGAACGCTTGCGTACTCGCCTACTAGTGATTATTTAGAAGCAATGGAAGAAGAAATCTAGACGATTGTGGGGATTGCTTAAGTTAGGAGTTCCTAAATGGATAGCAGATAAGGTATCTGGCTGGGGCGACCACTATCAATTAGTAGCTCAGAAGTCGGTACTTAAGCGTGCTATATCAAAACCAGTCCTTGAAAAACGTGGACTGGTTCGTGTTTGGATTATTACCTTGAACGACATGCGTTAAAAGTTAGTTGAACCGCCGTATGCCGAACGGCACGTACGGTGGTGTGAGAGGGGCTAGAGATTATCCCCTACTCGATTGACCAGCGTAATATTTTTGGATACCTTTTACGATGCCTGCGACCAGTTTATCTTGGTAGTGGCCATCTCTGATTTGTTGGTTTTCGGAGAAATTATCCATATAACCAAGTTCTAGGAGAACGGCTGGTTTGGCTGTTTCTCGTAGTACGGCATAGCTGCTCTCCAACAGACCAGCATCCTTAGCTCCTGTTTCTGCTAGAAGAGAGGAGTGGATGGCAGCGGCGAGGCGTTTGCTTTCACTCATACGATCAGGGTGATTGTGCCAGTATTTATTAATCTTACTTGGATAATCAGGTTCATCGCTATAGGAGTAGGTTTGAATACCGCTCGCTTTTGAGTATGCGCTACCAGTTGCATTGAAGTGAATACTGATAAAGATGTCAGAGTTGGTTTTATTAACCATACGAGAACGTTCGGTAACAAAGTCAACGTCAATATCGCTATCACGAGAGGTGAGAACCTTGTAGCCCAGTTCCTCTAACTTAGCACGAAGTTTACGGTAAATCTGCATGTTGAGATCTTTTTCAGCGACATTGTAGTAAAAGGCACCCGAATCTCGACCACCATGCCCAGGATCTAGGAAGATGGTATTGCTGTATTGACCTTTTGTAAATCCACCTTCAGTTGAAAGTTCAGAAATCCATTGGCCGTATTTTTGGAATAAGTGTTCCTTGCCGTCTATCTTGTAAGTTCCTGAAACATAATGTCCACTATCATCTAAGTAGTAATAGGCTTTGTAAGAGTTGTCGTAAATCCACTCATTCTTGGCCATATAGCCACCAGACTTGAGATAGTAAGATCCAATCCATTCACGAGCTGCATAGGTTCCATTCGCTTTTAGATAGAACCAACTGTTGTAGGCCTTGTCAAAGATCCACTCTTTTTCTGCCATGGCTCCACTAGATTTAAGATAGTAGCTTCCTTTCCATTTATTGGAAAGCATGACTCCATTTTGTTCAAAGGCATACCAAGTTCCTTTTATTTTCTCCCACTTATCTTGGCTGTATTTCCCATATTCATTAGCATAATACCAATTTTCATTGATTCTCACCCAAGAGTTTTCCGCCATGGCCCCGCTACTGCCGAGCAGGTAAGCACCAACGGTCGTTTTGCTGAGCATCACGCCGTTTTTGTCAAAATAATACCATGAACCGTTGACTTTCTCCCATTTGTCTTGTGAGATTCTGCCAGATGGTGTGACATAATACCAATTTTGGTCAATCTTCACCCAGCCATTCTCAGCCATAGCCCCACTTTTGGTAAGGAGATAACCATCAACGATAGTCTGACTGAGCATGACACCATCTTTGTCAAAGTAGTACCAAACTCCTCCGATTTTTTTCCATGTTTGTTGGATGATTTTTCCAGCCTCACTGGCATAGTACCATTTACCCTCAAGAGCTACCCAGCCATTTTCTATCATGGCCCCGTCTTTACTGAGAATATAGCCATCAAAGATGGTATCACTGAGTCTGTTCCCATCGTTGTCAAAATAGTACCACTTATCTTGAATTTTTTTCCATTTGAGGACAGGTTGATTGTTTTCATAGAAACGCCAGTGTTTGTTTTCCTCCTGCCATCCTTCTCTTTTAGGGGTTTCTTCTTTTACCTTGTCTTTTGGAAGTGTTGTAGTCTCTTCTTCATTTTTAATTGAAAGATCTTTCTTATCTTCCTCAGAGTTGCTTTGTTCGGTGGTAGCAGGAGGATTAGCATTATTTTCTTCCGCATAGATAGGTGCCTGTGCCAATCCTGCTATTGAAAGGACAACAGCACTTGCCAATATAAACTTTTTCAACGATACTCTCCAATCATTTTTTCTAAGAAATATTATAAAATATACCTGATAGTTTTTCAACTATCAACTATCAAATTGAACTTCTTCTAGTAAATATTCGATAAAGCGTTCGCCTATCTTAGACAGGCTGGTTTTTTCATGCTGGATATAGACTAGTTCAATCGGATCGTCAATGTCCAGTGGGATAGAAACGATATTGTCTCCATTGAGGTTACTGTTCAAAATTCCTGTTGCGATCGTGTATCCGTCCAAACCAATCAAGAGATTGAAGAGAGTGGCACGGTCACTGACTACAATGGATTTCTTGTGGTGCTCTTGTGAAAGAATCTCCTCTGAAAAGTAGAAGGAGTTGTGCGTCCCCTGGTCATAACTCAGATAAGGGAAGTCTTCCAAATCAACCAGTTTGACCTTGTCTTTTTTAGCTAGAGGGTTGGTCTTGCTAACAAAGATATGGGGTTGAGCGGTAAAGAGGTGGTGCGCTAGCAGGTGATTGTCATCTAGCATTTTCGTTAAAACATCGCGGTTGTAGCTATTTAAAAATAGGACACCGACCTCGCTACGGAAGTTCTTGACGTCATCGATAATCTCCCAAGTCCGAGTTTCACGAAGGAAGAGTTCGTATTTTTCCATATCACTTTTCTTTAGCAAGGAGACAAAGGCATTGACTACAAAAGCATAGTGCTGAGAGGAGACGCTGAAAAGTTCGCGGTGGGCGACAGGATTTTTATAGCGTTCCTCCAGAAGCTGGGTCTGCTCGACAACCTGACGAGCGTAGGAGAGAAACTCCATACCATCACGGGTTAAGGTAATGCCCTTGGGATTGCGGATAAAGATTTCAATGCCCATTTCATTTTCCAAGTCTCGAACAGCATTAGAGAGACTGGGTTGGGTGATAAAGAGTTGCTTGGCTGCCTCATTCATAGAGCCAGTTTCGACGATTTTGATAATATAGTGTAGTTGTTGAATTCTCATGTTTTTATTGTACCACACTTGCGGAAGAATGGGCAATGAAGACGAAGAAAATAGGGGGAAAGAGGCGGTCCAGTATTGAAAAAAAGTCTAAAATTTGTTAGAATGAAAGCTATGAAAACATTCTATGATGTGCAGCAATTTCTCAAACAGTTTGGCATTATTGTTTACATGGGGAAGCGCTTGTATGATATTGAACTGATGAAGCTCGAACTCTCTCGGATCTACGATGCAGGTCTGATGGACAAGCTAGACTATCTAGAGGCGGAAGCTGTTCTTCGTAGAGAGCACAAGATAGAATTAGACTACATAGAGAAAAATGGAGATAAGAACTTATGACAATTTGGATTGTTTGGGGAATCGTATTGGCGATGGCGGCATGGATGGGGTATAACTACCTTCGTATTCGTCGTGCGGCTAAGATTGTGGATAATGCAGAATTTGAAGCCTTGATTCGGAAAGGGCAATTGATTGATGTCCGTGAACCAGCAGAATTTCACAGAAAACATATCCTCGGAGCTCGCAATATTCCTTCAAATCAGTTGAAGTCAAGCCTTGCAGCCCTTCGCAAGGATAAACCTGTCCTTCTCTACGAAAACCAACGCGGACAACGAGTGACCAATGCAGCACTATATCTGAAAAAACAAGGTTTCTCTGAGATTTATATCCTTTCTTATGGGTTGGATTCTTGGAACGGGAAGGTCAAGACTAGCTAACATTCTGTTAAAAACTGTCGAATGATAGATAAAGCTAGCATTTTATGGTGTCATCATTTATATTAATTTTAAGGAGATTTTGTAATATGAATTCACAACAAAAGAAAAAACCTTCACTTATTTTAGCTATCTTATCTATCGTCCTATCGTCCTTGGTTTGCTATCTCCAATAGTGGGTCTGATTTTGGGGATCATAGGATTGGTCTTGGCTTTTTCATACCAAAAAGAATCTGGACTAGATTATAAAACAGAAAAAATTCTCAATATCGTAGGACTTGTAGTTTCTGTTCTTAACTGGATTCTAGCAATCGCAATAGTTTTTAGATAAGCGAAAAAGAAAAAAGCTTTAAATTTAAAGCTTTTTTCTTTTATCCACTTTTCTCTAAATAGTTTTTAATGATTTCCAATTCCTCTGGATTCAAGGGACGGTATTGCCCTTCTGCAAGTTCTGAATCTAACGTAAAATCACCGAACTGAACTCGTTTGAGAGAGACCACCTTGACACCAACTGAGAGAAACATCTTCTTGACCTGATGAAATTTGCCTTCTGAGATGGTGATGGATGCACGGCTCTCTGTTAGACTTGAGGACAGAATTTCGAGCTGAGCAGGTTTACAAGTGGTTCCGTCTAAAAAGACGATTCCTTCCTTAAACTGCTGGATATGTTCTGGTGTGAGCAGTCCGTTGACCACCACTTGATAGGATTTATTGACATGGTACTGGGGATGAAGGAGCTGGAAGCCAAGAGGTCCATTGTCTGTCAAAAGGAGCAGTCCTGTCGTATCGCGGTCTAGCCTGCCGACAGCATAGAGCTGGTCAGACTGGAGTTTTGTTGGGAGTAGGTCCATGACGGTTGGAAGTTTCTTATCCTGACTGGCTGTCACCACTCCACCTGGTTTATGAAGCATGAGGTAGCTGTGCTTGTATCCTTGGATTTGCCGTCCTTGAAAGACTAATTTCTGCAATCCAGTGTCGACATTTTGAGTGAGGGAGTTGGCTGGACAATTGTCCACTAGGATTTCTTTTTTCAGAAGTGCCTGTTTCATAGCCTTGCGACTGATCTTTTCTTGGGCTAATAATCTATTTAAACGCATACTCTACCTATCTTATCATAAGTCGCCTTCTTTGAAAAGGCTGAACGTGAAAAGAAAAGCGGAGTGAAAACACTTACACTTGCTTGAATTATGTTATTTACTTGAAATTATGGTATAATCGTTCAGTTAGAAAATAAATTTTAAATATTAGAGGAAATCATGACAAAATTAAGAGAAGATATCCGTAACATTGCGATTATCGCCCACGTTGACCACGGTAAAACAACCCTCGTTGACGAATTATTGAAACAATCTGAAACTCTTGATGCACGTACTGAATTAGCAGAGCGCGCTATGGATTCGAATGATATCGAAAAAGAGCGTGGAATTACCATCCTTGCTAAAAATACAGCCGTTGCCTACAAGGGAACTCGTATCAATATCATGGACACACCAGGACACGCGGACTTCGGTGGGGAAGTTGAACGTATCATGAAAATGGTTGACGGGGTTGTTTTGGTCGTAGATGCCTACGAAGGAACCATGCCACAGACTCGTTTCGTATTGAAAAAAGCCTTGGAACAAGACCTTGTCCCAATCGTGGTTGTCAACAAAATCGATAAACCATCAGCTCGTCCAGCAGAAGTAGTGGACGAAGTATTGGAACTTTTCATCGAGCTTGGTGCAGATGACGACCAGCTTGACTTCCCAGTGGTATATGCTTCAGCGATCAACGGAACTTCTTCCTTGTCAGATGATCCAGCTGACCAAGAAGCTACTATGGCACCAATCTTTGATACGATTATCGACTACATCCCAGCTCCAGTAGACAACTCAGATGAGCCTTTGCAGTTCCAAGTGTCACTTTTGGACTACAATGACTTCGTGGGTCGTATCGGTATCGGTCGTGTCTTCCGTGGTAGTGTGAAAGTTGGAGACCAAGTTACCCTTTCTAAGCTAGATGGTACAACGAAGAACTTCCGTGTTACAAAACTCTTCGGTTTCTTTGGTTTGGAACGTCGTGAAATCCAAGAAGCTAAAGCAGGTGACTTGATTGCCGTTTCAGGTATGGAAGATATCTTTGTCGGTGAAACCATCACTCCGACTGATGCAGTTGAAGCTCTTCCAATCCTACACATCGATGAGCCAACTCTTCAAATGACTTTCTTGGTTAACAACTCACCATTTGCTGGTAAAGAAGGTAAATGGGTGACTTCTCGTAAGGTAGAAGAACGTTTGCGGGCAGAGTTGCAAACAGACGTTTCCCTTCGTGTTGACCCAACTGACTCACCAGATAAATGGACGGTTTCAGGACGTGGAGAATTGCACTTGTCAATCCTTATCGAAACAATGCGTCGTGAGGGATATGAACTTCAAGTATCTCGTCCAGAAGTTATCGTAAAAGAAATCGACGGTGTTAAATGTGAACCATTTGAACGTGTTCAAATCGACACTCCAGAAGAATACCAAGGATCTGTTATCCAAAGCCTTTCTGAACGTAAGGGTGAAATGTTGGATATGATTTCAACTGGTAACGGTCAAACTCGTTTGGTTTTCCTTGTTCCAGCGCGTGGTTTGATTGGATACTCAACTGAGTTCTTGTCAATGACTCGTGGTTACGGTATCATGAACCATACCTTCGACCAATACTTGCCATTGATTCCAGGGGAAATTGGTGGTCGTCACCGTGGTGCCCTTGTTTCCATCGATGCTGGTAAGGCTACAACTTACTCAATCATGTCTATCGAAGAACGTGGTACGATCTTTGTCAACCCAGGTACTGAGGTTTATGAAGGAATGATCATTGGTGAAAACTCTCGTGAAAACGACTTGACAGTTAACATCACGAAGGCCAAACAAATGACCAACGTCCGTTCAGCTACTAAGGACCAAACAGCGGTTATCAAGACACCTCGTATCTTGACACTTGAAGAGTCTCTTGAGTTCTTGAACGATGATGAGTACATGGAAGTAACGCCTGAGTCTATCCGTTTGCGTAAACAAATCCTTAACAAAGCAGAGCGTGAGAAAGCTAACAAGAAGAAAAAATCAGCTGAATAAGAGCTAGAAAGAGATAAAGATGGTTTATTTAATCATAGGAATCCTCTTGTTACTACTCTATGTATTTGCGACACCAGAAAGCATTAAAGGGACAGTCAATATCGTCCTTGTCGTCTTTGCTTTCGTAGCACTTTTGATTTTGCTCATGTTGTCTATCCTGCAAATCTTTCAGCTACCGACAGAATTCTTTATCGCAATCGCCATGCTCTTCCTAGCATACTTTAGCTTGCGAGATATTACCCTCATGTCGGTTAATAAAAGTAAAAGAAGATAAAAAGAGAGTTTTGGCTCTCTTTTTTTGGTAGGAATTTTACAAGATTTCAATTTATAGTGGATTGAAATAAAATGTGAACAAATCGATTAGCTGATTTCAATGAATTTCTAAAAATGAATTAGAAGCCATATTATACTATTCTAACTTTAATCCACTACATTTTTGAGTTATCACCATCTCTTTTGATTGAATAATATGAATGAGAAAAACTGGAATAAAATTCTTTTCCGACATCTATTTTATATTTGGTTAGTACTGGTTGCATATTATTTTGAAATAAAACTACTATATAATATTATTCATAGAGGTAATATAGTAAAATATCTAAAAAATTCGATTTTTTCCTTGACAACAAATAATAAAAATGATATTCTCATCATATAAGAAATCGGTTTCAAAAAAAGAGAGAGAGATTTATTTTGTTGCATTGCTGCTCAGGGTGTGCTTTTTTTGAAAGGAAAAATAAAATGAAAACGAAAAAACATAGATTACTTGCTCTAGCTCTTATTTCAAGCTTTACATTATTGGGAGCTGCATCAGCTGCTGTACAATATCCAGATGGAGGAGTATGGACGTATGGAGAAGGTTCAGGAGGTGGTTGGGCTTTTTCAAATTACTATCATGGTAAAAAATATCATTATTCATCCATCGTGAGCAGATGGGATGGTCATTCTGATAAAGGAGAAGCTCCTGCTGGAAAAACCTCCTACGCATGGATTTGGACTAAATGGGGAGAACAAGTAGCATTTTATTATGACTATGACTAATATTTAGTTTTCTTATATAATTCCCCTTGTAAGAAATTACAGGGGGAATTTTGTTTACAAGGAGTCTACTATGAAGAAACTATTCATATTATTATCAACTTTTTTTCTCAGCTTCTTCCTTGCTTGGATTATTGTCTTACGTGCGCCACAATATTTATATGTAAGCTATGATTCCGTCTCCTTACTTCGTGTCAAAAAGGATACTCAGGAACCGACGCGTGAGGTATTTGAACAGGAATTGGAGAATTTTGTAAACTCAGAACAGAGTTTAATAGCTAGAAGAATTGTAGAGCCGAGTAAGGATGGGACGACTCGCTTTACTTATGCAACTTATGGTCAGGGAACTTTACCAAAAGAATTCCAAGAAGCTAGCCAAGAAAGTCGTGAACGTAGTGATCCGCTAAATAGTTATCTCCTTTTGTCAGGCTCCTTGACGAAAGAAAAGCTTGCCGATAAATTAGGAGATTTGGGTTATAAAGCAATTGCTGACCGAAAGATACCGCCCTATTCTCTTGCTTTTCGAATATTACTAAATCCCCTTATTTTAATTAGTTTAGCAATATTTGGCTTATCTTTCTTTGCTTTAGTGATTATCACTCGGATTAAGGAAATGAGAGCTGCAGGTATAAAACTCTTTTCTGGTCAGACTCTCTTATCCATCATGGGGCATTCTTTATCGACTGATATCAAGTGGCTCCTTCTATCAGCCCTCCTTTCCTTCCTAGGTGGGGGAGTCGTTCTTTTTAGTCAAGGTTTGTTTTATCCTATCTTGTTAGCCACCTATGGTTTTGGGATTAGTTTCTATCTGTTGTTTTTATTGGCGATTTCAATTTTACTAATGCTCCTTTATCTAATGAGTTTGAGTTACAAAGCATTAGTTCCCGTTATTAAGGGGAGATTACCCCTTAAACGCCTGATGATTTTAACCCTATTGTGTCAGTTAGTAGCTGTCTTTACAGTAGGCTACGCTGTTAAGACAGGCTTGACGTCTTACCAACGATTGAAAGAACTTGAAATTTCAAAACAAGCATGGCAGGATAGAGTAGACTATTATCAAATTTCTTTTGGCTTAGGTGATAGAGGAAAAGATACAGAAAATCAGAATAAGTGGTATGCCTTTGCCAAGGAAGCAATCGAAGAAGAACAAGCCCTTTATGTAAAGGATAATCTGCTCCATTTTGCCAATCCACAAGGAAAAAATGAACAGGGAGAGACACTGGATACCTATAGTCCAGATGCTAATACGCTCTATGTTAGTCCCAGTTATTTGGACAAGGAAAAGGTCGTGGTAGATGCTGAGACCAAACAGAAGTTAGCCCATCTCCAAAAAGGTGAGTTTATCCTCTTGCTCCCAGAGCATTTGCGCTCTCGAGAAGCAGAACTTAAGAAAGTTTTTGAAGAAAGATTGAGTTATTATGGAAAATCTGGTGAGGAGGCAAGTGCTCCTTTAGAGTATGAAATGAGAGCGATTGTTAGTTATCTTCCAACTGGAGAAAAGCGATTTATTTATAATAACGGTGAAAGCCCAGTATCCATCCAGTACTTAACCGATCCGATTTTAGTTGTATTTACTCCAACATCTACAGGTGATAGTATCATTTCCAAATCTAGTTGGTCTATCAATGCTGGAAAACAACTCTTTATCAAAGGATATGAGAGTGGCCTAGAACTCTTAAAGAAAGCTGGAATTTATGAGCAAGTATCCTATCTTAAAGAAGGAAGAAGTGTTTATCTAACTCGTTATAATGAAGTTCAAACTGAAACAGCAACTTTAATCCTAGGAGCTATTGTGGGGATAGCTAGTTCCTTGTTACTCTTTTATTCTGTCAATCTTCTATATTTCGAGCAATTCCGCCGAGATATCTTGATTAAACGAATTTCAGGTTTACGATTTTTTGAAACACATGCTCAGTATATGGTTAGTCAATTTGCCAGTTTTGTATTTGGTGCTAGTCTTTTTATTTTAAGCAGTCGAGACTGGGTGATTGGCTTGCTCACTTTATTCGTCTTTCTAGCTAGTGCAGTTCTGACGCTTTACCGTCAAGCGCAGAAAGAATCTCGTGTTTCTATGACAATTATGAAAGGAAAATAGGATGATTGAACTAAAGAATATATCTAAAAAATTTGGAAGCCGTCAGCTATTTTCAGATACGAATCTTCATTTTGAAGGTGGGAAAATTTATGCCTTAATCGGTACAAGTGGCTGTGGTAAGACAACACTCTTGAATATGATTGGACGATTAGAGCCATATGACAAAGGACAAATCATCTATGATGGCACTTCTCTTAAGGACATCAGGCCTTCTGTTTTCTTTAGGGATTACTTGGGATACTTATTTCAAGATTTTGGCTTAATTGAAAGCCAAACAGTCAAAGAGAATCTCAATCTGGGTTTAGTTGGTAAAAAGTTGAAAGAAAAAGAGAAAATGTCTTTGATGAAACAAGCTCTAAACCGTGTCAACCTCTCTTATTTGGATTTAAAGCAACCTATATTTGAGTTATCAGGAGGAGAAGCACAACGTGTTGCACTAGCGAAGATAATATTAAAGGATCCGCCTTTGATTCTTGCAGATGAACCAACCGCTTCCTTAGACCCTAAAAACTCTGAGGAATTACTTTCCATCCTAGAATCTTTAAAAAATCCGAATCGAACCATTATTATTGCGACCCACAATCCTCTGATTTGGGAGCAAGTGGACCAAGTTATTCGAGTTACCGATTTATCACATAGATGATATGGCAAGATTCAGTTAGAAGAAAGAGTCACAAACACACTTTGTGGCTTTTTTATTTCCATAAAAATGGTAAAATAGTAAGAGTAGAAATGGAGTTCGAGACATGAAAGTAATCGATCAATTTAAAAATAAGAAAGTCCTTGTTTTAGGTTTGGCCAAGTCTGGTGAATCTGCAGCTCGTTTGTTGGATAAGCTGGGTGCCATTGTGACAGTAAATGATGGGAAGCCTTTTGAGGACAATCCAGCTGCCCAAAGTTTGTTGGAAGAAGGGATCAAGGTTATCACAGGTGGCCATCCTTTGGAACTTTTGGATGAAGAGTTTGCCCTTATGGTGAAAAATCCAGGTATTCCCTACAGCAATTCCATGATTGAAAAGGCTTTGGCCAAGGGAATTCCAGTCTTGACTGAGGTGGAATTGGCTTACTTGATTTCAGAAGCACCGATTGTTGGTATCACTGGTTCAAATGGTAAAACAACTACAACGACCATGATTGGGGAAGTTTTGACAGCTGCTGGGCAACATGGTCTCCTATCAGGAAATATTGGCTATCCTGCCAGTCAAGTGGCTCAAACTGCGTCAGACAAGGACACGCTTGTCATGGAACTTTCTTCTTTCCAGCTGATGGGTGTTCAAGAATTCCATCCTGAGATTGCGGTTATTACCAACCTCATGCCAACTCATATCGACTACCATGGTTCTTTTGAGGCCTATGTAGCAGCTAAGTGGAATATCCAAAATAATATGACAGCAGCTGATTTCCTTGTCTTGAACTTTAACCAAGACTTGGCAAAAGAATTGGCTAGCAAAACACAGGCTGCTGTTGTACCATTTTCAACATTGGAAAAGGTTGATGGAGCTTATCTGGAAGATGGTCAACTCTACTTCCGTGGGGAAGTGGTCATGGCAGCTAGTGAAATCGGAGTTCCAGGTAGCCACAATGTAGAAAATGCCCTTGTGACTATTGCTGTGGCCAAGCTCCGTGGTGTGGATAACCAAACCATCAAGGAAACTCTTTCAGCCTTTGGTGGTGTCAAACACCGTCTCCAGTTTGTGGATGAAATCAAGGGGGTCAAATTCTATAACGATAGCAAGTCAACCAATATCTTGGCTACTCAAAAAGCCTTATCAGGATTTGACAACAGCAAGGTCATCTTAATTGCAGGTGGTTTGGACCGTGGGAATGAGTTTGACGAATTGGTACCAGATATCACAGGGCTCAAGAAGATGGTTATCCTTGGTCAATCTGCTGAGCGTGTCAAACGGGCAGCGGATAAGGCTGGTGTGGCTTATGTGGATGCCACTGATATTGCAGATGCGACCCGCAAGGCCTATGAGCTTGCGACTCAAGGAGATGTAGTCCTTCTCAGTCCTGCAAATGCTAGCTGGGATATGTATGCTAACTTTGAAGTACGTGGCGACCTCTTTATCGACACAGTAGCGGAGTTAAAGGAATAATATGAAAAAAATTGTCTTTACAGGTGGGGGGACGGTTGGACACGTCACCCTCAACCTTTTGTTAATGCCCAAGTTCATCGAAGATGGCTGGGAAGTTCACTACATTGGTGATAAACACGGAATCGAACACCAAGAAATCCTCAAATCAGGCTTGAATGTTACCTTCCACTCCATTGCGACTGGGAAGTTGCGCCGCTATTTCTCTTGGCAAAATATGTTGGACGTGTTTAAAGTTGGCTGGGGAATCGTCCAATCCCTCTTTATCATGTTACGACTGCGTCCACAGGCCCTTTTTTCAAAGGGGGGCTTTGTCTCTGTGCCGCCGGTTATAGCAGCGCGAGTGTCAGGAGTGCCTGTCTTTATTCATGAATCTGACTTGTCTATGGGCTTGGCCAATAAAATTGCCTATAAATTTGCGACGAAGATGTATTCAACCTTTGAGCAAACTTCAAGTTTGTCTAAGGTTGAGCATGTGGGAGCAGTGACCAAGGTTTCAGATCAAAAAACTCCTGAACCAGATGAATTGGTGGATATTCAAACCCACTTCAATCCTAAATTGCCAACGGTATTGTTTATCGGTGGTTCTGCAGGAGCTCGTGTATTTAACCAATTGGTGGCAGATCATAAGCAAGAACTGACCGAACGCTACAATATTATCAATTTAACTGGAGATTCAAGCCTCAATGAGTTGAGTCAAAATCTCTTTCGTGTTGATTATGTGACGGATCTCTATCAACCTTTGATGGAGATGGCAGATGTGGTGGTGACGCGTGGTGGTGCCAATACGATTTTCGAGCTCTTAGCCATGGCGAAACTCCATCTCATTGTACCATTGGGTCGTGAAGCAAGTCGAGGAGACCAGATTGAGAATGCAGCCTACTTTGTTAAGAAAGGCTACGCGGAAGAACTTCAAGAAAGCGACTTGACCTTGAAAAGCTTGGAGGCGAAACTCAGTCACTTGCTTAGTCACAAGGATCAGTACCAAGCTAACATGAAGGTATCAACTGAATTGAAATCTCTTGCGGATTTTTACGATCTACTAAGAAAAGACCTATCATAAGGAATATCAATGTCAAAGGATAAGAACAAAGAATCAAACCAGAAGCAAGAATTGTCTGAATGGCAGAAACGAAACCAGGAATACCTGAAAAAAAAGGCTGAGGAAGAAGCTGCCCTAGCTGAGGAGAAGGAAAAGGAAAAACAAGCTCGAATGGGGAACAACTCTAAGTCGTTAGAGGAAAGTAAGAAGTTATCAAGTGATTCCGATCAGAACGAAACTGTTCCAGACGAAGAATCATTCGAAAAAGAAGAAAAATCTCAAAAGGATGACCGGAAAGTCAAAGAAGAAAAAGAGAAGAAGAAAAAAGAAAAACCAGAGAAACCTGCCAAGCCTAAAATTACACCTGTTCATATTTGGCGAGCTGTGAGCATCTTAGTACCCAGTGTCCTGGTCCTCCTTCTTTCAGTCTATCTGTTGACTCCGCTGTCGACCATCAAAAATATCGAGGTTAAGGGGAATAGTAACACCCAGGCGGATGACATCAAACAGGCTTCTGGAATTCAAGATAGTGACTATACCTTAGCCCTATTGTTGGATAAGGAAACATACGCTGAGCGAATCAAGTCCAACCATTGGATAGAATCAGCGAAGATTGACTATCAATTTCCGACTAACTTTACGATTGAGGTTAAGGAGTTTGATATTGTCGGCTATTATGTGTCTGGTGAAGAATATTATCCAATTCTTTCTAGCGGTAGGGGTGAGTCAACTCCTGTAAATCGCTTAAACTTGCCCGAGACTTATCTGACAGTTACCTTTAATGACGAGCAACAGGTGAAAGAACTGATCACAGGATTGTCTACCATCAGTGAGGATATCAAGAGTCAAATCCAGAAAATCGAATTAACGCCAAGCAAGGCAACAGCAGATCTTTTAAAAATTACTATGCTGGACACAGATGAGATTTTGGTTCCCTTGTCAGAATTGAGCAAGAAATTGCCTTATTACAGCAAGATCAAACCACAATTGACCGAACCGAGTGTAGTCGATATGGAGGCTGGGGCATACAGCTATACCATAGCGGATAAGCTGATAGAAGAAGCAGAAGAAAAAGCCAAGCAAGAGGCCAAGGAAGCTGAGAAGAAAAAACAGGAAGAAGAAAAGAAAAAACAAGAAGAACAGGGAAGTCAAAGCCAAACGAGCCAGCAATCACAGAGTCGTTAGACTAACTTTTCCTCTTGATTTTGAATGGTATAGAAGTCCAGTTTCGAGTTTTTGCTTGACAAGTTCTACTATAAATAATAGAATAATAGAAAACCTTTAAAGCAGTCCAGAGAGGCAGCTAAGGTTAGACGGTGAAAGGGTGGAGACTACCCATTTTTCGTGGAACCTTGCTGTTGGCAGGTTCCTTTTTTCGTGGTTTGTTTTTGACCATCCTCTCTTGCTCGCAAAGGTAAAAGGAGAAAAGTATGCGTGAACATCGTCCAGTTATTGCTCTTGATTTTCCTAGTTTTGAGGCGGTCAAGGAATTTTTATCTCTTTTCCCAGCAGAAGAAAGTCTTTATCTAAAAGTGGGGATGGAGCTTTATTATGCGGAAGGGCCGGAAGTTGTCCGTTATTTGAAGTCATTGGGGCATAGTGTCTTTCTGGACCTCAAGCTACATGACATTCCCAATACAGTCAAATCTGCCATGAAGGTCTTGTCTCGGCTTGGTGTGGACATGACCAATGTTCATGCTGCTGGTGGTGTGGAGATGATGAAGGCTGCGCGTGAAGGTCTGGGGACACAAGCCAAATTGATCGCTGTGACCCAGCTTACATCGACGTCGGAAAGCCAGATGCAAGATTTTCAAAATATCCAAACCAGCCTGCAAGAGTCTGTGATTCACTATGCCAAGAAGACAGCTGAAGCGGGCTTGGATGGTGTCGTTTGCTCGGCTCAGGAAGTACAACTCATCAAGCAGACCACCAATCCAGATTTTATCTGTCTGACACCAGGAATTCGTCTGGCGGGAGCTGCGGTAGGAGACCAAAAACGTGTCATGACACCTGCTGACGCTTATCAAATCGGTAGTGACTATATCGTAGTAGGACGTCCCATTACCCAAGCTGAGGATCCTGTTGCAGCTTATCATGCTATTAAGGATGAATGGAACCAAGACTGAAATTAAAGAAATAGATTATAAAAATAAAAGGAGAATACTATGACACTTGCTAAAGATATCGCTAGCCACCTCTTGAAAATCCAAGCCGTTTACCTCAAACCAGAGGAACCTTTCACTTGGGCATCTGGTATCAAATCGCCGATTTATACTGACAACCGTGTGACGCTTGCCTATCCAGAGACTCGTACCCTAATTGAAAATGGTTTTGTGGAAGCTATTAAAGCAGAATTTCCAGAAGTAGAAGTGATTGCAGGAGCTGCAACAGCAGGGATTCCTCACGGAGCTATTATCGCTGACAAGATGAACTTGCCATTTGCTTATATCCGCAGCAAACCAAAAGACCACGGAGCAGGCAACCAAATCGAAGGTCGTGTAGCTCAGGGGCAAAAGATGGTTGTTGTTGAAGACCTCATTTCAACGGGTGGTTCAGTTCTTGAAGCCGTAGCAGCCGCTAAACGCGAAGGAGCAGATGTGCTTGGAGTTGTAGCGATTTTCAGTTATCAATTGCCAAAAGCTGATAAGAATTTTGCGGATGCTGATGTGAAATTGGTGACACTTTCAAATTACAGCGAACTCATCCACCTAGCCCAAGAAGAAGGTTACATCACACCAGAAGGACTCGCTCTCCTAAAACGCTTTAAAGAAGATCAAGAAAATTGGCTGGAAGGCTAAGTTAGTAAGATAAAGAGAGACGAGGGTGCCGAGTCTCTT
The DNA here is from genome assembly GCF_946902915.1 of Streptococcus sp. Marseille-Q5986. Lineage (GTDB taxonomy): Bacteria > Bacillota > Bacilli > Lactobacillales > Streptococcaceae > Streptococcus. The sequence goes on from NZ_CAMPPY010000001.1 coordinate 595,802, forward strand.
TTTATAAGCTTTTATGAATATGATACGGTCTTATAAAAGTAATTGACAACGCTTTCTTTTTTAGTTATAATGAAAACATAATATGTATCAAATTGATCAATCAACTATCTTGTTTATCACTTCTTAGGAGGACGATGTCATGAAAAGAAGAAAAATATATTCCCTTTTTTGCGTAGTTACAATTGCATCTAGTTTGTTTCTCCCTACAGTTTTAGCTAGACAGATTGGAGATTATGATTTAACGTTGCCGCGCTGGGGTTCGGATACAACTAGTGAGCTTGAGAAAGAAAACGCCTCTGCTGGAATTAATAATAATGACAGCACTGGTGGCGGTAAAACGTTAAATACCTCTATTCGTAGCGCCTATAGTGGGGCAGATATCACTCCAGTATATCAATTGAGCTCTGGCTCTAGGATTGTCATGTACTATAATGGAGGTGGTGATAATTATATTGGTTCTGGTACTAGATTAGCTATGGCGCCACAGTTTGGAAATCATGTAAGAATTCATACTTCAGGTTCTTGGAGTCCAGATTCTTATTAACTTACTTGTCAGAGTAAGCCTTAAAGATGGTTGATTGTGGGTGTAGCATGAAAAAAGAATGCTACACCCTATTTTTATTATAAGGAGGAGTAAGGATGGAATTTTTCATTTGTAATCTTGTACGAGTCGTTCAATCACCTCGATTTTATATGTCTTTATTTTTGACCCTTCTTTGCATGTTTTTAGGAAATCTTCTTGCTTTCAATGGTATTTATAAAATTGAAGGTTTATCGATTTTTTTTGCTGCCTCTTCTATTCGAGGATTTTCACCGATTAGTCTAGTAGCTGCACTTATCTGTACACTGCCTTATTCTAGTCAGATAATAGAGGATGCTGAGAGTCATTTTCTAACAGCACAATTGTGCCGAATTTCTAAAAAGAGGTATCTAGCTATTGTGAGTAGTACTGCAATTATTTCTTCTTTTCTAGTCTTTTTTCTCCCCTATTTATTATTATTAGGAATTAATCTTTTAGTGACTCCTTATCAGGAAATTTATATTGGAGATTATAGTGGTGCCTTAAAAGAATTATTTGATTCCAATCAGTTGCTCTATAGTCTTGTGACGACTCTCTGGTATGGAGTTTGGGGAGCTGTGTTCTCTATTTTTGGACTAGCTAGTGCTTTGCTAGTGAAGAAAAAATTAGGAGCTATTTTCATCCCAATTGCCTATATGATGGTTGGGGGTATTTTATGGGCTATTTTAGGGCTATCTTACTTAGAACCTGTGACAACGTTAGCTTTGGGATACCAGAAAGATATCAGTCTTTCCTTAGTTAGTGGGCATCTTGCTTTTATTTTATTTGTTAGTTGTTTGGTTGTTTATGGTACATTTTTTCTACATTCAGAGGACTATGTATAATGAAACAATTTGTTCAATTTTATAAAAAAGATTTCTTAGGAGTATTGGTTTATTTTATATTACTGCTATCCTGTGTTTTATCTAGCACAGTATATTTATTGCGCTGTCGCCAATATTCAATCCATCCAAATGTATTAGAATGGATCTTAGTCTTACTTCAAGATATGACAACTGGAGTATATTGCTTTCCGTTCATATATATATTGTTCTTTTTTTATTTGATGAATAACTATTTTAATAGGTTGGAGTGTCGCATTCGTCTGAAATCAATTAAGCACTTTACCAGTTTTAGTTTCAAATTAGCAGCTCTTAGTACGGGGATTTGGACGGCGACTTTATTTTTATTGATTTTTCTAATTGCATTTAGTAATGGTTTTAGCTTCTCTTTGGAGATAAAGGAGGTTGATTTTTTAAGAGAATTTTATGGTATAAGTATTGCAAACAATGCTAGTTTCTTTATAGGATTTTTTTCTCTTATATAGCATACTATTTCTTTCTATCCTTACTTACTATTAGCAGTTTTTCTTGGTTTAAAAAATCAAACATGAGCTTAGTATTTCTGTTTACTTTTTTATTTGTAGAATCCTTATTCTGGATTTATCAGTTGAACAATGGGATAATTGGATTATTGCCAATTTTTCAGTATATGGTAAATTCCAATCCGTATGCATTGATTTATTGGCTTACATTACTATCTATCATAATTCCATTGACTGTATTTTCTGTTCATAGAAACTGGAGGAGAGTGTAAAAGTTGGAAATGGGAAAGTTAAGTAGTCACATGTGGAGGTTGAATCAGATAATCTATACCAAGTACTTTTGGGGTTATGTTCTTTTTTGGATATTGATTTGTTTAGGATTATGGTATTGGTTAGAAGGAAATGATAGACTTGTTATAGAAATTTTAAAAGGGCCTAATCTGAGTCAAAACTCTTTTTTAGTCTTATCTATATGGTTGCTTCATTGGTTTATTATTCATACATTTTTTCTAGCAGTTGTATATCGTAGAAGAGCATCCGATTTCTTTATGGAAGTGATTCGATTTTCTTCTATTAAGCTCTGGATTAGGTATCAGATTTGGACCTGTTTTCTTTATGGACTCATTTTAATCATGGTAAAAGTTCTAGTGATTCAATTTATGTTACAGTTACCAAACTGGGATATAGGAGTTTTGTTTATAGTTGATTCTTTGAATGCTTGTGTGTTAGTCTTGTTTTGCTTTATGTTATACGCACTAGGAGCGAATGTACAAATGAACTTTGCTTGCGTTAGTTTCTTTTTACTCATGATTGTGTTTGGTGGTCTATTTGTAGGAAATCGAACTAATTATCTATTTTATATTTTGAATCGAGGGAATGGGGATGTAGGAGGAGATTTGTTTCTTCAGTTGCTATTTTTAGTCTTTCTTTTTCAAAGCATTTTCTATTTCACTCGTCAAAAGAGGAGGTTTATAGAATGAATGAAATAATTATATTAAAAAATATTGAGTTGAAATTAAAAAAGACATGTGTTTTTCAAAACCTTAACTTTAGTTGTAAACCAGGGGAAATCATAGGAATCACTGGTGCGAATGGCTCAGGGAAAAGTGTCTTGTTTAAATTAATAGCTGGTTTATATAGTCCGTCTTATGGAGAAGTGTTAATCAATGGGGAAAATATTGTTACTGAGAGAAAAATTCCAGCTAATTTGGGAGCTTTGATTGAAGAACCTGGTTTTATAAATTATTATAGTGGCTTTAAGAATTTACAATATTTAGCAAGCATACGAGGAGTAGTTGGTAATCAGGAAATTAATGATACACTGAAAATAGTTGGTCTATATGAGCAAAAAGACCAGAAAGTTAAAACTTATTCGCTGGGTATGAGGAAAAAGCTAGGGATTGCTCAAGCAATTATGGAGAATCCCTCTATTCTTTTACTAGATGAGCCTATGAATGCCTTGGATAAATCTAGTGTAGAAAATATGAGAGTATTGTTTAGAAAACTCTCTAGTGAAAAAGGAACAACAATTTTGATTGCTAGTCATAGTGAAGAAGATATTCGTATCTTATGTGATAAAGTATATGCAATAGAAGATAAAGTATGCACACTGTGTCCATATTGATCATCTTAGATAGACTCAGGATGTTATAGAAAAACTCTTAAAAAGGGATTGGAGCTTAAAATCCAGTTCCCTTTTAAGAGTTAATAATTAGTCAACTTTTCCGTCTTCAACAACTAGGTCATCTGCTTTAGCAGCATCACTGTAGGTTGGGTGAAGTGTTTTTTCATAGGCTTTGTGGAAGAAGTTTTCCTTGCCTAATTTTTCAATATCTTTATTGATGAAGTCTAGCAATTCTTGGTTTCCTTTTTGAACTGCTGCTGCGATGGTATCTGGATCACCGAGGGAAGTAATTCCGACTTCAAATCCTTTGTTTTCAAGCGCCCAAGCTAGGTGTTTTTTATTACCGTGATAAGGATTTTTTATCATAGAAATAAAATTTTTAAAATTTCCAAACAAAGTATTTGAAAAGTTTCGAAAAAAGAGTTAAGATATTTTTGTAAGAAAAAAGTAAACGCTTACTTATTAAGGAGGACATTTTATGTCATACAAAACAAGCAATGCAGAAGGCCATGTAGATTTCATCAATACCTATGATTTGGAGCCCATGGCGCAACAAGTTATTCCTAAAGCAGCCTTTGGCTATATAGCTAGTGGATCGGAAGATACTTTCACTTTACGCGAGAATATTCGTGCTTTTAACCACAAACTCATCGTTCCGCATACTCTTTGTGATGTTGAAAATCCAAGTACAGAGATTGAATTTGCAGGTGAAAAATTGTCTTCACCAATCATTATGGCGCCTGTTGCAGCTAATAAATTGGCAAATGAACAAGGTGAAGTAGCTACTGCGCGTGGTGTGCATGAGTTTGGTTCTCTCTATACAACCAGCTCTTACTCTACTGTCGACCTTCCAGAAATTACGGAAGCCCTTCAAGGGACACCTCATTGGTTCCAATTTTACTTTAGTAAAGATGATGGTATTAACCGCCACATCATGGACCGTGTGAAGGCTGAAGGTTATAAGGCGATTGTCTTGACTGCAGATGCTACTGTAGGGGGTAATCGTGAGGTGGATAAGCGTAATGGTTTTGTCTTCCCAGTTGGCATGCCGATTGTTGAAGAATACCTGCCAGAAGGTGCTGGAAAATCAATGGATTTTGTTTACAAATCAGCTAAACAACGCTTGTCTCCACGTGATGTAGAATTTATCGCTGAATACTCAGGACTTCCTGTGTATGTTAAGGGACCACAATGCCGTGAGGACGTTGAACGTTCGCTTGCTGCAGGAGCTTCTGGTATCTGGGTAACCAACCACGGTGGCCGCCAAATCGACGGTGGACCAGCTGCCTTTGACTCACTTCAAGAAGTAGCAGAAGCAGTTGACAAACGTGTGCCAATTGTCTTTGACTCAGGTATTCGTCGCGGTCAACACGTCTTTAAAGCCTTGGCTTCAGGAGCAGACTTGGTAGCTATTGGTCGCCCTGTTATCTATGGCTTGGCTCTTGGAGGTAGTGTCGGTGTACGTCAAGTCTTTGAACACTTGAATGCTGAATTGAAGACAGTCATGCAATTGTCTGGAACTCAGACTATTGAAGACGTCAAGCATTTCAAACTCCGTCACAACCCATACAACCCAACCTTCCCAGTTGACCCTCGTGATTTGAAATTGTATTGATAAAACAGATTGCCTCCACTGAATGTGGAGGTTTTTGCTTGTGTTTTAAACACTTTTGTCATGAAGATTAAAAAAAGAGAAAGATTTGATTTTTTATAATTGACAAATGTAGACTTTAAGGGTATACTGATAATTGTAATTGACAATTGTAGATTTTGGAGGTGTGCTGATGCAGATTTCAGATGCGGAATGGCAAGTCATGAAGATTATTTGGATGCAAGGAGAGCAGACCAGTACGGATTTGATCAGGGTTTTGGTGGAGCGGTTTGACTGGTCCAAGTCCACGGTTCAGACACTTTTGGCTCGTTTGGTTGAGAAAGGGGGTCTGACCAGGAAAAAAGAGGGTAAGTCCTTTGTTTATTCAGCACTTTTAACTATAGATCAAAGTCGGGATTTGCTTGTCCAAGATATCAAGGACAAGGTTTGTTCTCGTAGGATTAAGGACTTGTTGGCCGATTTGATTGCCGAATGTGATTTTACTCAGGCTGGCTTGGAAGACTTGGAAGCTGTGATTTCTAAGAAGAAATCAAGCACTGTAACAGAAGTAAGATGTAATTGTATGTAAAGGAGACGTCATGTTAAATAGTATTGTAACCATTATTTGTATTGCCCTTATTGTATTTATCGTGTTTTGGTTTTTCAAAAAGCCTGAAAAATCTGGACAGAAGGCCCAGCAAAAAAACGGCTATCAAGAGATTCGAGTGGAGGTTATGGGAGGCTATACGCCAGAGTTGATTATCCTCAAGAAATCAGTGCCAGCCCGCATTGTCTTTGACCGTAAGGATCCTTCACCTTGCCTGGAACAGATTGTTTTTCCAGATTTTGGTGTGCATGCAGACCTGCCTATGGGTGAAGAGTATGTAGTGGAAATCACGCCTGAGCAGGTTGGGGAGTTTGTCTTTGCATGTGGTATGAACATGATGCACGGCAAGATGATTGTAGAGTAGGAGGAGATGATGACAGAAATTGTAAAAGTAAGCCTAGAAAATGGCATTCAAAAAATCCGTATCCGAGCTGAAAAAGGTTATCATCCAGCCCATATCCAGCTTCAAAAAGGGATTCCAGCTGAGATTACCTTTCATCGTGCCACTCCTTCAAACTGTTATAAGGAAATTCTTTTTGAAGAAGAAGGCATCTTAGAACCAATCGGTGTAGACGAGGAGAAGATAATTCGTTTTACACCTCAAGAATTAGGTCAACATGAATTTTCATGTGGCATGAAGATGCAAAAGGGAAGCTATACAGTCGTTGAGCAGACTCGAAAATCTCTATCTCTCCTGCAACGTTTTTGGATTACTAGTATCTTTACTGTGCCTCTTGCGATTCTCATGATTGGGATGTTGACAGGTAGCATTAGTCATCAAGTCATGCATTGGGGAACCTTTTTAGCAACAACGTCTATTATGTTAGTTGCAGGTAAGCCATATATCCAGAGTGCTTGGGCCAGTTTTAAAAAGCACAATGCCAACATGGATACCTTGGTGGCACTTGGAACTCTAGTGGCTTATTTCTATAGCCTAGTTGCTCTCTTTGCTGGTCTCCCTGTTTATTTTGAAAGTGCTGGATTTATCCTCTTTTTCGTTCTTTTGGGGGCGGTTTTTGAGGAGAAAATGCGCAAAAATACTTCCCAAGCTGTGGAGAAATTACTGGACTTACAAGCTAAAACCGCAGAAGTCTTGCGTGATGATCGCTATGTCCAAGTTCCTTTGGAGCAAGTCAAGGTAGGAGACTTGATTCGAGTGCGTCCCGGTGAAAAGATTGCTGTTGATGGTGTCGTAGTAGAAGGTGTCTCTAGTATTGACGAATCCATGGTGACAGGTGAGAGTCTGCCTGTGGACAAGACAGTTGGAGATACGGTCATTGGCTCCACCATCAATCATAGTGGAACCCTTGTCTTTAGAGCAGAAAAAGTTGGCTCAGAGACTGTTTTGGCACAGATTGTAGATTTTGTGAAGAAAGCTCAGACCAGTCGTGCACCGATTCAGGATTTGACAGATAAGATTTCAGGGATTTTTGTACCAGCTGTTGTCATTTTAGCGATTCTGACTTTTTGGGTTTGGTTTGTCTTGCTTGAGGCTAGCTTTATATCTTCTCTTCTCTATGGGGTGGCAGTGTTGATTATCGCTTGCCCTTGTGCCTTGGGACTTGCAACACCGACAGCCCTTATGGTGGGGACAGGACGCAGTGCCAAGATGGGAGTTCTCCTCAAAAATGGAACGGTTCTACAGGAAATCCAGAAAGTTCAAACTCTTGTCTTTGATAAAACAGGGACTTTAACGGAAGGGAAACCTGTGGTCACAGATATCATCGGCGACGAAGTAGAAGTGCTTGGATTGGCAGCCTCCTTGGAAGAAGCTTCTCAACACCCATTGGCTCAAGCTATTGTCAAGCGAGCGAGTGAAGCAGAACTTGAGCTTCATGCTGTAGAAAATTTCCAAGCCCTTCATGGAAAAGGTGTTTCAGGGCAAATCCATGGGAAACTAGTCTTACTTGGAAATGCTAAAATGCTAGATGGTATGGATATTTCAAGTAATTATCAAGATAAACTAGAAGAACTAGAAAAAGAAGCTAAGACAGTTGTGTTCTTGGCTGTTGACAATAAAATCAAAGGCTTGCTTGCTTTGCAAGATATTCCTAAGGAAAATGCTAAGCTTGCCATCAGTCAGTTGAAAAAACGAGGTCTTAAAACAGTTATGCTGACAGGAGATAATGCTGGCGTGGCGCGTGCCATTGCAGACCAGATTGGCATTGAAGAGGTCATTGCAGGCGTCCTACCAGAAGAAAAAGCGCATGAAATCCATCAACTGCAACAGGCTGGTAAAGTAGCCTTTATCGGAGATGGTATCAATGATGCGCCAGCTCTCAGTGTGGCGGATGTGGGGATTGCCATGGGTGCAGGAACCGATATTGCCATTGAGTCGGCAGGGATTGTTCTTACTCACAATGATTTGACAGGAGTTGTTCGTGCCTTTGATATGAGCAAGAAAACCTTCAATCGAATTCTTCTCAACCTCTTCTGGGCCTTTATCTACAATGTCATCGGAATTCCGATTGCAGCAGGAGTCTTTTCAGGAATTGGTCTCGTTCTCAATCCAGAACTGGCTGGTCTAGCTATGGCCTTTAGTTCTGTATCTGTTTTAACCAGTTCACTCATGCTAAACTTTAGTAAAATAGACTAAAAGCGAGCTTGCTCGCTTTTTATACTCTTCGAAAATCTCTTCAAACCACGTCAACTCTATCTGCAACCTCAAAACAGTATTTTGAGCAACCTGCGGCTAGCTTCCTAGTTTGCTCTTTGATTTTCATTGAGTATTATTATAAAACAGTTATATAAAACGTTTTCAAACTGTACTGTAATAGAGAATAAAAACTTCTGAGCACATTCTTAGGAGACCAAAAACAAATGTGGTAAAGTAGTAGAGTAAAAATTTGCTGAAACGTTTCCAATTAGTATATGAAAACGGATTTATCAAGTTTTAAAAATATTTGAAGGAGAGTTATTATGACTCAAGGGAAAATTACTGCATCTGCAGCAATGCTTAACGTATTGAAAACATGGGGCGTAGACACAATCTACGGTATCCCATCAGGAACACTCAGCTCATTGATGGACGCTTTGGCTGAAGACAAAGATATCCGCTTCTTGCAAGTTCGCCACGAAGAAACAGGTGCTCTTGCAGCGGTCATGCAAGCTAAATTTGGCGGCTCAATCGGGGTTGCAGTTGGTTCAGGTGGTCCAGGTGCGACTCACTTGATTAACGGTGTTTACGATGCAGCTATGGATAACACTCCATTCCTTGCTATCCTTGGATCACGTCCAGTTAACGAACTCAACATGGATGCCTTCCAAGAATTGAACCAAAACCCAATGTACAACGGTATCGCTGTTTACAACAAACGTGTCGCTTACGCTGAGCAATTGCCAAAAGTAATTGACGAAGCCTGCCGTGCTGCAGTTTCTAAAAAAGGTCCAGCTGTTGTTGAAATCCCAGTAAACTTCGGTTTCCAAGAAATCGACGAAAACTCATATTACGGTTCAGGTTCATACGAACGTTCATTCATCGCTCCTGCCTTGAACGAAGCTGAAATCGACAAAGCTGTTAAAATCTTGAACAATGCTGAACGCCCAGTTATCTATGCTGGATTTGGTGGTGTTAAAGCTGGTGAAGTGATCACTGAATTGTCACGCAAAATCAAAGCACCAATCATCACAACTGGTAAAAACTTTGAAGCTTTCGAATGGAACTACGAAGGTTTGACAGGTTCTGCTTACCGTGTTGGTTGGAAACCAGCCAACGAAGTGGTCTTCGAAGCAGACACCGTTCTTTTCCTTGGTTCAAACTTCCCATTTGCTGAAGTTTACGAAGCCTTCAAGAACACTGAAAAATTCATCCAAGTCGATATCGACCCATACAAACTTGGTAAACGTCATGCCCTTGATGCTTCTATCCTTGGTGATGCAGGTCAAGCAGCGAAAGCAATCCTTGACAAAGTAAACCCAGTAGAATCTACTCCATGGTGGCGTGCAAACGTGAAGAACAACCAAAACTGGCGTGATTACATGAACAAACTCGAAGGTAAAACTGAGGGTGAGTTGCAATTGTACCAAGTTTACAATGCTATCAACAAACATGCTGATCAAGATGCTATCTACTCAATCGACGTAGGTAACACAACTCAAACATCAACTCGTCATCTTCACATGACTCCTAAGAACATGTGGCGTACATCTCCACTCTTTGCGACAATGGGTATTGCCCTTCCTGGTGGTATCGCTGCTAAGAAAGACAATCCAGATCGCCAAGTATGGAACATCATGGGTGATGGTGCGTTTAACATGTGCTACCCAGACGTTATCACAAACGTTCAATACGATCTTCCAGTTATCAACCTTGTCTTCTCAAATGCTGAGTACGGATTCATCAAGAACAAATACGAAGATACAAACAAACACTTGTTTGGTGTAGATTTCACTAACGCTGACTACGCTAAAATTGCAGAAGCGCAAGGAGCTGTTGGATTTACAGTTGACCGTATCGAAGACATCGACGCAGTGGTCGCAGAAGCTGTGAAACTCAACAAAGAAGGTAAAACTGTTGTTATCGATGCTCGCATCACGCAACACCGTCCACTTCCAGTAGAAGTACTTGAATTGGATCCAAAACTTCACTCAGAAGAAGCAATCAAAGCCTTCAAGGAAAAATACGAAGCAGAAGAACTCGTACCATTCCGCCTCTTCTTGGAAGAAGAAGGGTTGCAATCACGCGCAATTAAATAATTTCTCTCGTCGAAAATCAAAGATAAATTTATAGACTTCTTTATTAGATTACTGCCGACGATTCCATCATTGAAACCATAAATTTCAATGATGGAATCTAGTGTGGAGCCTAGAAAAAGTCCCAAAGGATTTTTCGTAGTTTGATGAGCAAAGATTTGCCATCAAACTTGGTTTCACCTTGTTTATTCTTTGATTTTCATAGAGAGAAACTTGAAAAGATCGGAGCAATCCGGTCTTTTTATGGAGGATAGTAAATGGATTTAAATCAATTAGATATCATCGTTTCAGATGTTCCCCAAGTCTGTGCTGACTTGGAGCGTATTTTGGATAAAAAAGCTGATTATGTTGATGATGGTTTTGCTCAGTTCACGATTGGCAGTCACTGTCTGATGTTGTCCCAAAATCATTTGGTTCCTTTGGAAAACTTTCAGTCAGGAATTATTCTTCATATCGAGGTTGAGGATGTAGACCAGAACTACCAACGGTTGAAAGATCTTGGTATCCAGGTTTTAAACGACCCAGCTGTAACCGATTGGGGAACAGAGTCCTTATTAGTTAAAGGTCCAGCTAGTTTAGTGATTGATTTTTATCATATGAAATAGGGCGCGTAGTCATTTGACGTTAACCTTAGCTATTTTTAAAACAGAAATTGAGAATGTGAATTATTAAAAGATCGGAGTAGTCCGGTCTTTTTCTGTTTCTTCTTTCTTATCACCAGACTGCGATAGTTTACATTATTCTAATAAAAAGTTAAAAAACTTGATTGTTTTGTGAGAAGATTATAAAATAAGATTCAGTAAAGATAAAAGAGGTTTTGCAAATGTCTGTAAAACAAATGAAAGTGTTGGGCTGGGTAACGACCTTTATGTCTGTTATGATGTATGTGCCATATTTCCCACAAATCATGAACAATCTGGCTGGTCAAAAAGGCAACTTCATTCAACCTTAGTTGCATCTATTAACTGTTGTCTATGGTCTTATTACGGTCTTTTCAAGAAGGAAAGAGACATTCCACTTGCAGCTGCTAATGCACCAGGTATCGTTTTTGGCTTAGTAACAGCTATTACGGCATTGATTTAAAAAGAAGACTGGTTTCAGTTTTGTTCGTTTATGAAAATAGATGCTTCATTAAAGTAATTTTTGAATGAGAGTTGAGGGAAAAAGTCCAGTGACAGCTAGCTTTATGAGGGTCTTTTATGTTCGTCTCTATCAAAGAAAAAAGTATATCGTTACTATTTTTATAAAATCTTCTCCCTACTTTATAAGACATGAAAAAGAGTTCAAATGGAACTCTTTTTTTGCTATAATGAAGGAAGAAAAATCAGACAGGAGATCAAGATGTCAGAACCATTATTTTTACAATCAGTCATGCAAGAAAAAATCTGGGGTGGAACCAAGCTACGTGATGAGTTTGGCTATGACATTCCAAGTGAAAAAATCGGAGAATACTGGGCCATCTCAGCTCATTCAAATGGGGTTTCCAAGGTTGCCAATGGTCGTTTTGAGGGAACAGACCTAGCTACTTTGTATGCGGAACACCGTGAATTGTTTGGCAACCGTCCAGAACCTGTGTTTCCACTCTTGACTAAGATTCTCGATGCCAACGACTGGCTCAGTGTCCAAGTTCACCCAGATGATGCCTATGGGCTAGAGCATGAAGGCGAGTTAGGGAAAACAGAGTGTTGGTACATTATCGCTGCGGACGAAGGTTCAGAGATTATCTACGGTCACAATGCCAAATCAAAAGAAGAACTTCGCCAGGAAATTGAGGACAAGAACTGGGATGCCTTGCTGACAAAAATGCCTGTTAAGGCTGGAGATTTCTTCTACGTACCAAGTGGTACCATGCACGCCATCGGAGCAGGTATCTTAATCCTTGAAACCCAGCAGTCTAGCGATACAACTTACCGTGTCTATGACTTTGACCGCAAGGATGATAATGGCAACTTGCGTGAACTTCACCTTGAAAAATCCATCGATGTCTTGAATATTGGCGATCCTGCTAACAGTCGTCCTATGACTGTCAAAGCTGATGATTTGCGTTCAACCCTTCTTGTATCCAATGATTTCTTTGCAGTTTACAAGTGGGAAATTACAGGAAAAGTTGATTTCGAAAAAACAGCTGACTACAGCTTGTTGAGTGCCTTGGCTGGTCAAGGTCAGCTTGCTGTTGACGGAAAAAACTATCCAATCCAAAAAGGTAGCCACTTTATCCTACCAAGTGATGTTGAAGCTTGGACCTTGGAAGGGCAAGACTTGGAATTGATTGTTAGTCATCCATAAAAAAGAAAGGGCCTGAGTCATTACTCAATTCCTTTTTGATTACATAAATTGGGCGATAAAAACCACAATGATGATAGGAATGATAAAGCGAAGAAGGAAGAGCCAGACTTGGAAAAGTCCCTGTTTCCATGCTCTTTCATCAAGATGGAGCTCCTCCATGGCAAGAGTCTTTTTGAAGATGTAGCCTGTAAAAAGTGACAGGCAGAGGGCTCCAAATGGCATGAGAAGATTGGAAACCAAGAAGTCCATAGCATCAAAGAAGGTCTTCTCAAAGATATGAACATCCGCTATGACTCCATAGGATAGGGCTGAAGGAATTCCAAAAACAAAGGTCAAGATTCCTAAAATGGTACTCCACTTGGCACGCTTGCTGTTGTCCTGATTGGTGATATTGCCCACATTGATTTCCAGCATCACGACAGAAGAAGTGACCGTCGCAAAGAGGAAGAGAATGTAGAAAATGGTTCCAAGAGGCATCTTATCAAAGAGTTGGGGCAAGACGATAAAGAGCAGGCTTGGTCCCCCTTCAGACTGGATATTGAAGGCTGACATGGCTGGGAAAATAGCTAGACCTGCCATGATGGGTGCCGAGATATTCATGGCAACGATGGAAATCCCCGACTGGACCAGATTGGTTTTCTTGTCCAAGTAGGACGCATAGGTCAACATGGCTGTGACCCCTAGTGAAAGGGCAAAGAAAGATTGTCCCAGAGCATAGAGGAGACCAGCACTTGTCAGCTTAGAAAAGTCTGGTTTGAGGAAGTAGAGAACGCCTTCCATGGCATTTGGCAAGCTGAGAGAGCGACCGATGATGACAACAAAGATGATAAAGAGCATAGGCATCATGACCTTAGAAGCTCTTTCAATCCCTTTTTGAACCCCACGTGATTCAATAAAGATATTCAATAGGATAAAGGCAACTTGTGCGCTAAGGGCAATGGCTGGATTTGAAATGATTGAAGTAAATAACTGAGCGTAATCACCCGTTCCGCAAAGCTGGAATAATTTCCCGAACTCAATACCCAGATAGACTAAAATCCAAGCTCCAATAACACTGTAAAAGGATAAGAGGATAAAAAGGGCAAAGGCACCAATCCAACCGATAAAGTTGTACTTGTTATTGTTGCCAAGTTTTCCAAAGGTTTTGATAGTGGAAACGCCACAAGGGCAAATTCAGCCAGCAGGAGCGGGAAACCAATTAAAATAGTGGAAATGAGAAAGACCAGTAAAAAGTCTCCACCGCCATTAGCAGCAGTCATGTAGGGAAACTTCCAAACGGCACCAAGCCCGATGGCTGAACCAGCAGATGCTAGAATAAAGCCTAGTTTTGAACCCCATTGTGATTTTTCTGACATAGTTGAAACTCCAATCTCGTTTTTTAAATAAGAAAAGGCTACTTGAGTTGTCAAATAGCCTTCTCTCAATTACTCTCTATGAGCCTACTGTTTGATTGATAGATTTGACTATCCTATCATGTTTTCTAAGGCCTGTCAAGAAAACCATTTTCAAGTTTTCACACCTTTCTCAAAAAGTTAAAAAATTTTCGCAAAAGCGCTTGACTCTGACCTAAGGGGAGGGGTTATACTATCATTGTAAGGAGGAAATCATGTACCGTATAAAAGAAGTTGCGCAGCTTTCAGGTGTCTCTGTCAAGACCCTGCATCACTATGACAAGATAGGACTCTTGGTCCCCTTAAAGTCGGAAAACGGCTATCGAACCTATATTCAAGAGGATTTGGAACGCCTTCAGATCATTCTTTACTACAAATATCTAGGCTTTTCTTTGGAAAAAATAGCAGAGCTGTTACACGAAGAAAGGACAGATTTATTGCCCCATTTGACTAGGCAGTTGGACTATCTAACTCGAGAAAGGCAACATCTGGATACCTTGATTTCCACCTTGCAAAAAACCATTCAAGAACAAAAAGGAGAAAGAAAAATGACGATTGAGGAAAAATTCACTGGATTTAGTTATCAAGACAATCAAAAATACTACCAAGAGGCGGTAGAGAAATATGGTCAAGAAGTCATGGGACAAGCGCTTGAACGCCAAAAAGGTCACGAAGACGAGGCTACGGTCGCCTTTAACCAAGTTTTTCAGGCTTTGGCTCAAAACCTTAAAAATGGACTAGCTGCAAGAGCAGCTAAAAACCAAGACGAGGCAGCCAAACTCTTGCAGGCCATTCGTACTTATGGATTCGACTGCTCTATTGAGGTATTCGGTCATATCGGTAAAGGTTACGTCTACAACCCAGAGTTTAAGGAAAACATTGATAAGTTTGGTTCTGGAACAGCCCAGTACACGTCAGATGCCATTGCGGCTTACGTTCGGACACAGACAAAATAAAAATCAGCGGAGTTACCTCTGCTGATTTTTTCTGGTTTCAAGTACTATTTGGTTAATAGTTTTTCAACTACGTTTAACTTTCGCATGGTCAGATCCACACCAAAAAGTTTTTCAAGATAGTTGGTATTGAGCTTTTTTCGTTTTGCAGTTCTAGGGAGATAGAGGTAGAGACAGTAATCGCCTATACAAATTTCTTCTTCTGTACACGATTATGAAGATAGTCTTCTCTAAACGGATTCTCATGAACAATCTCTTCAAGATCGTTCTTATTTTTGATAACCATTTTTAAGTTGACCCCAATTTTTTCCTTTATCAGAGTATGAACACGTTCTCGTATTTCTTCTAAATCTAAGTCACTTTCAAGAATGATATTCCCACTTTGAATATAGGTTCGAACGTGCTGAGACCCAGCTTCTGTTAAAATATCTATCAAATAAGACATTTTCGGGATAGCATTTTTTCCATTAGGAGTAACACCTCTTAGAATCTGTATTCACAAAAAAATGTTAAACTAAAGATATGATACGAAAAGCATATGATACCGATTTAACCGATCAAGAATGGGCTAAACTTGAACCCTATTTCTCCCAACATCGCACCTATAAGTGGGCTAAACGAGAACTCGTGAACGCCACCTTGTATATCACTAAAACAGGTTGCCAATGGCGTATGCTCCCTCATGATTTCCCTCCTTCCCCAACTGTCTGGAGTTTCTTTCGTCGTGCCAGAGAGAGCGGCTTGTGGGACACCATTTTGACGGAACTGGTTAAAAAAAGCGACTGAAAGCTGGTAGAGCAGCCACTCCAACCTATGCTATCATTGATTCTCAAAGCGTGAAAACAACAGATGCCGCAGAGGAACGTGGGATTGATGGCGGTAAGAAGGTCAAAGGGAGGAAGCGCCACATCCTTGTGGATACTGTGGGAAATCTTCTCGATGTGGTGGTTCATGCAGCTCATTTGCACGGCACAAAATCAGGTTTTTTAGTGGCTCGCAAAGTGATGCTACAATTCCCAACCATCAAGGCTTTTTCAGCCGATGCTGGTTATCGTAAAAGCTCTGAGGAGATGATGGTGAAGGAGTTTGGTTGCCCAGTAGATATTTCTGAAAAAATCAAGGACAGCTGGCAAATCATCCCCAAACCTTGGGTTGTTGAGCGAACTTTTTCTTGGTTGAATCACTCTCGAAGATTAGCTAAGGATGTTGAAAAATCCCTATCGTCAGAGCTTGCTTTTGTCAAACTTTCACACATTAATCGGCTTTTAAAGGCTCTATCATTTTGTGAATACAGGTTCTTAGTAAAATAATATGTTCCAAAGGACTTCCTTTCTTATTTGGTATTTTAGTTATTCAATTATTTATATATTGGATTTGAGCCTGTCACCCATCCGGTACAGAGGGCGGAAGTGATGTTAAAGCCCCCTGTGTGGGCATTGATATCTAGTACCTCGCCAGCAAAGTGGAGTCCAGAGACTAGTTTACTTTCCAGAGTTTTAGGATAGATTTCCTTAAGCCTGATGCCTCCTTTAGTGACAAAGGACTTGGCAAGGGACATTTTGCCAGTCACAGGGATTTTGAGTGCTTTGATAGACTGGAGAAGTTGGTCTCGTTCCTTTTCAGTCAGCTGTTTAACTTTGTCAGGATATTCTTGAACAAAAAATTCTGTCAAGCGTTCTGGAAGCAAAGTTTTTAAGGCGTTTTTTAGAGATTTTTCGCGATTTTCTTCTAAAAATACAACCAAGCCCTTCTCAGAAAGTTGAGGTAAGACATCGAGAGAGAGAAGCTCCCCACCTTTGACAAAGCTAGACATACGTAGGGCAGCAGGACCTGACAAACCAAAGTGGGTAAAGAGCAAATCGTGAGTGATGACATGCTTACCATAGCTTAGGGTTACATCGTCCAGCGAAATTCCCTGCAAGGCCTTGTGTGGAAAATCTGTCAATAAAGGACTTTCAGCAGCCTCAAGCTCGGTGATGGTATGCTTAAAATGGCGGGCTATCTCGTGACCAAACCCAGTTGAACCAGTAGAAGGATAGGATTTACCACCAGTTGTGACAATGAGTTTATCGCAAGTGAAGGTTTGATTAGCTGATTTAAGGACAAACTGATCATCTACTTTTTTAACAGAAACGATTTCTGTTTGAGTAGCAACTTGTCCACCTAACTCAGTGATTTTCTTCTCTAAGGCCTCGATAATGGTCCGAGACTTGTCACTAGCAGGAAAGACGCGTCCGTAGTCTTCGACCTTGAGTTTGACCCCATTTTCCGTAAAAAAGTTAATGATATCATGGTTATCAAACTGAGAGAAGACACTATAGAGAAAGCGCCCATTTCCAGGAATTCCAGCTAGTAGGTCATCTAAGCTTCCGTTATTGGTGACATTGCAACGACCACCGCCAGTTCTAGCTAATTTTTTTCCAAGTTTCCGATTTTTTTCGATGAGAAGTGTTTTCTGCCCGTAAAGGCTACTGGAAATCGTAGCCATCATGCCAGCAGGACCTCCACCGATGACAATAGTATCAAAATGTTTCATGGCTCTATTGTACCACAAAAAAACAAGAGATGATGGTCACCTCTTGTCAAGAATGCAATTAATCAATTTCATATCCCATCAGCAAACCACCATCTTCTGCATAGAAACTGCAGAGACCAGAGGTTGGGAGAATTTTAATATCCGCCTGTGGGAAATTTTCACGGATTTGGTCTGAAAGCTGTTGGCAACATTTCTCGTTATTGCGTTGGGCCATGACAATACGGCCACCAGCATAACCAGCTTTTATTAACTCCTCATAGGCTGCCTGAATCGATTTCTTTGGTCCTCGTGCTTTTTGTAGCAATTCAAGGGTTCCAGTTTCACTAGCTTCTCCGATCATACGGATGTTGAGAAGACCAACGACTGTACCGATAAGTTTACTCAAACGGCCGTTTTTCACCAAGTTATCGACTTTAGCTAGGACAAAGAGCAACTTGGTTTTTTCTTGATAGGCAGTGATAGCTTCAACAATTTCCTCATAAGAAAGTCCCTGATCAATCAAACTATTGATTTTTTCGACAATTAAGTCAACCTCACCACCTGCAGACAATGTATCGATTACATGAATCTGAGTGTCAGGGTGTTCTTCAAGATAGATATTCTTAGCGAGCTGTGCACTGTTATGACTGCCTGAAAGAGTACCAGTGATGGTAACGACAAAGATATGCTTAGCACCTTCAAATGCACGCAAGTAATCATCAGGGCTAGGACAAGCTGATTTTGAAGCTTCAGAAGTCGCATACATGGTTTCCATCATTTGGTCAATGTCAAGATTGGCATCATCGATAAAGACCTGATCAGCTACTTGAATGGTTAAAGGAACACTAACAAATTCAGTATCAATAGCAGGAGTTGCCAGTTGACGATAATCACAACCAGAGTCAGCTACAATCTTCCAAGTCATAGAAATTCTCCATCTTTGTCACTTATACATTGACAAAGGTTCTGCCTTTTTTTACAATTATATCATGAAAGACCTTGAAACAAAAGCACCACCTCTCTGTTGTCACAAGTAGAAAGAAATTGTTATGTCTGAACGTAGAATCTCTGAAAAGTCTCTTGAAAATCTCAGAAAATCAAACCAAGAATCCAATTTATTAACCAGAGAAGCCATTGAAACAGCTCTCTTGCAACTCTTGGAAAAAAAGGACCTGACCAAGATTAGTATTTCTGAATTGGTTAAGCGTGCTGGCGTTTCGCGTGCAGCCTTTTACCGTAATTATGATTCCAAAGAGGAGATTTTAGAGAGCGTCTTTAAACGAACTGTTCACAATATTATGGAACAGTTGCATCATTATGATTTAAAGACAGACCTTTATCTAGTCTGGGTTCACCTTTTCCGAGAAGCAAGAAAGGAAGCCAGAGTGATTCAACTGGCCTTGGATTACCATCTGGAAAAAATCTTTGTCCAAGCCATGCAGGAGTTTCTGGAAAAATACCATGGAAAATCAAAAGGTGTCAGCTCTTATCTTCATTCCTTTTGGAGCTCGGCCATCGTCTCTGTCCTTCTAAAATGGATCAAGGATGGCATGAAGGTACCTGCTGAAAAGATAGCGGATTTACGGTTACCATTTTTTAAAAAATAGAGAAAAAGGAGAAGAGATATGACTGAAAAAAGACTAGCCTGGGATGAGTATTTTGCGGCTCAAGCCCTACTGATTGCTAATCGTTCAACCTGTAAACGTGCCAAAGTGGGGGCTGTCCTAGTCAAGGATAATAAGGTCATTTCAACAGGCTACAATGGTTCCGTATCAGGAACGGAGCACTGTATCGATCACGAATGTCTGGTCATTGAAGGTCACTGTGTTCGTACCCTTCACGCTGAGGTCAATGCTATCCTTCAAGGTGCAGAACGAGGTGTTCCCAAAGGCTTTACAGCCTATGTGACCCATTTTCCTTGTCTCAACTGTACAAAACAATTGCTGCAGGTCGGTTGCAAGCGCGTGGTTTATATCAACCAGTACCGAATGGATGACTATGCCCAATACCTTTATCAAGAAAAAGGGACAGAATTGACCCATTTACCACTTGAGACAGTACAGTCCGCTCTTAAAGAGGCAGATCTAATGTAAAAATTATCAAAAATAAATGGTTTAGAAAGATTTTTAAACCGTTTTTTGGTATAATAAGAAGAATAAATTGAAAGAAGGAATTCCAAAAATGGGAAAAATTGAAGTTATTAATCATCCACTGATTCAACACAAATTGTCAATCTTGCGTCGTACAGATACTTCTACAAAAGCTTTTCGTGAGCTAGTAGATGAGATTGCAATGTTGATGGGGTATGAAGTACTTCGTGATCTTCCACTAGAAGATGTGGAAATCGAAACACCAATCACAAAAACAGTTCAAAAACAATTGGCAGGTAAGAAATTGGCCATCGTTCCAATCTTGCGTGCAGGTATCGGGATGGTTGATGGGCTCTTGAGCTTGGTTCCAGCTGCTAAAGTTGGTCATATCGGTATGTACCGTGATGAAGAAACACTTCAACCAGTTGAGTACTTGGTGAAATTGCCTGAAGATATTGACCAACGTCAAATTTTTGTGGTAGACCCAATGTTGGCAACAGGTGGTTCAGCAATCTTGGCAGTAGATTCGCTTAAAAAACGTGGCGCATCCAATATCAAGTTTGTCTGCCTGGTATCTGCTCCAGAAGGAGTGAAAGCTCTTCAAGAAGCTCACCCTGATGTAGAAATCTTTACTGCAGCCTTGGATGAACGCTTGAATGAACACGGTTATATCGTTCCAGGTCTTGGAGATGCTGGAGACCGCTTGTTCGGTACCAAATAAAATCCCAAAGTAAATAATGGAACTGAGAGTTCGTTTTTGACTTGAAAGGAGGTTGAATTTTTGTTTCTGTTTAGAGAATAGAGCAAAAATTTGACCTTTTTTGACCAAAAAGATATAATAGTTCTGTATTGAGTCGTATGACCAACAAAATTAAAATTCAAAAGGAGAAATGAATGATTCCTGTAGTTATTGAACAAACAAGCCGTGGAGAACGTTCTTACGATATTTACTCACGTCTTCTCAAAGACCGCATCATTATGCTGACAGGTCCAGTTGAAGACAATATGGCCAACTCCGTTATTGCCCAGTTACTTTTCTTGGATGCCCAGGATAGTACAAAAGATATTTACCTTTATGTCAATACACCTGGTGGTTCCGTTTCAGCTGGTTTGGCAATCGTTGATACCATGAACTTTATTAAGGCAGATGTCCAAACCATCGTTATGGGAATGGCCGCATCTATGGGGACGGTCATTGCATCAAGTGGAGCAAAAGGAAAACGCTTCATGCTTCCAAATGCAGAGTATATGATCCACCAACCAATGGGTGGTACAGGTGGTGGTACCCAACAAACTGATATGGCAATCGCTGCAGAACACTTGCTTAAAACTCGTAACACCTTGGAAAAAATCTTGGCTGAAAATTCAGGTCAGTCAATCGAAAAAGTCCATGCAGATGCAGAACGTGATAACTGGATGAGTGCCCAAGAAACACTTGAATATGGCTTTATTGATGAAATCATGGCCAACAATTCATTGAATTAATGATGAAAGAAGGCAAACTCGACTGGGTTTGCTTTTTTTGGTATAATGGGGAGAGATTTCTTAGAAAGAGGATTTATCATGTTTGAAAAAGTCAATCGATCTGGCTTGATTATCTATCTTTACTATAATCGGGATGCCAAAAAACTGCAGGATTATGGAGATATTACCTATCATTCCAAGAAACATCGTTACTTACAGCTTTATGTTCCAACTCAAGAAGTGGAGCAATTGGTCGGGCGCTTGGGCAAGGAAAAGTTTATAAAAAAAGTCAGAGTTTGTCATATCCAAGAGCTGGAAACTCCCTTTGTTGGCAATCTTTATCGAAACGAAGAAAGCGTTATTATTTAAAAAAAGTGGAAAAAGGTTGACAATTTTCTGATAATTCGGTATATTCTTAATATGCCATTTATTTAAGAAATAAGGAGACAAAAAGATGAAGAAAAAATTTGCCCTATCGTTTGTGGCGCTTGCAAGTGTAGCACTTCTTGCAGCCTGTGGAGAAGTGAAGTCTGGAGCGTCAAACGCTGCTGGTAACTCAGTAGATGAAAAGACAATCAAAATCGGATTTAACTTCGAAGAATCAGGTTCTTTAGCAGCCTACGGAACAGCTGAACAAAAAGGTGCCCAATTGGCCGTTGATGAAATCAATGCTGCAGGTGGTATCGATGGAAAACAAATCGAAGTAGTCGATAAAGATAATAAGTCCGAAACAGCTGAGGCGGCTTCAGTAACAACTAACCTTGTAACCCAATCTAAAGTATCAGCAGTCGTAGGACCTGCGACATCTGGTGCGACTGCAGCTGCGGTAGCGAACGCTACCAAAGCAGGTGTTCCATTGATCTCACCAAGTGCGACTCAAGATGGATTGACTAAAGGTCAAGATTACCTCTTTATCGGAACTTTCCAAGATAGCTTCCAAGGAAAAATTATCTCAAACTATGTTTCTGAAAAATTGCAAGCTAAGAAAGTTGTTCTTTATACTGACAATGCTAGTGACTATGCTAAAGGTATTGCTAAATCTTTCCGCGAAGCCTACAAGGGTGAGATTGTAGCGGATGAAACTTTCGTAGCAGGTGACACAGACTTCCAAGCAGCACTTACAAAAATGAAAGGAAAAGACTTTGATGCAATCGTTGTTCCTGGTTACTATAATGAGGCTGGTAAGATTGTAAACCAAGCCCGTGGTATGGGAATTGACAAACCAATCGTTGGTGGTGATGGATTCAACGGTGAGGAGTTTGTACAACAAGCAACTGCTGAAAAAGCATCAAACATCTACTTTATCTCAGGCTTCTCAACTACTGTAGAAGTTTCAGCTAAAGCTAAAGCCTTCCTTGACGCTTACCGTGCTAAGTACAATGAAGAGCCTTCAACATTTGCAGCCTTGGCTTATGATTCAGTTCACCTTGTAGCAAATGCAGCAAAAGGTGCTAAAAATTCAGGTGAAATCAAGGATAACCTTGCTAAAACCAAAGATTTTGAAGGTGTAACTGGTCAAACAAGCTTCGATGCAGACCACAACACAGTCAAAACTGCTTACATGATGACCATGAACAATGGTAAGGTTGAAGCAGCAGAAGTTGTAAAACCATAATAGAAAATGTTGAAATAGGGAATGAGCCTTTGACTCACTCCCTGTTTCGATGTTTAATACTCTTCGAAAATCTCTTCAAACCGCGTCAATGTCGCCTTGGATTATATATGTGACTGACTTCGTCAGTCTTATCTACAACCTCAAAGCAGTGCTTTGAGCAACCTGCGGCTAGTTTCCTAGTTTGCTCTTTGATTTTCATTGAGTATAAGAACCTATCAAAAAGTGAGGGAAAACCCTCGAAATTATAAATAGAAAGAGTGAATCTTATGCTCCAACAACTAGTAAATGGTTTGATTCTAGGTAGTGTTTATGCGCTGTTAGCCCTAGGATATACCATGGTTTACGGAATTATCAAGCTCATCAACTTCGCCCACGGTGATATTTATATGATGGGAGCCTTTATCGGTTATTTCTTGATTAATTCTTTCCAAATGAATTTCTTTGTAGCGCTTATTGTAGCTATGCTAGCGACAGCCATTCTTGGTGTCGTGATTGAGTTCCTTGCTTACCGACCTTTGCGCCACTCTACTCGTATTGCTGTTTTGATTACAGCTATTGGGGTTTCTTTCCTGCTGGAGTATGGAATGGTCTATCTGGTTGGTGCCAATACCCGTGCCTTCCCTCAAGCGATTCAAACAGTTCGCTATGATTTGGGACCAATTAGCTTGACAAATGTTCAATTGATGATTTTAGCAGTTTCTGTATTCTTGATGGTTTTATTGCAATTAATCGTCCAAAAAACAAAAATGGGGAAAGCCATGCGTGCAGTATCCGTAGATAGCGATGCAGCCCAATTGATGGGGATCAATGTGAACCGTACTATCAGCTTTACCTTCGCTTTGGGTTCTGCTCTTGCGGGTGCGGCTGGTGTTCTGATTGCCCTTTATTATAACTCTCTTGAGCCTTTGATGGGAGTTACTCCAGGTCTTAAGTCTTTCGTTGCTGCAGTACTTGGTGGTATCGGAATCATTCCTGGTGCGGCGCTTGGTGGATTTGTAATTGGTCTATTGGAAACCTTTGCGACAGCCTTTGGGATGTCAGACTTCCGTGATGCCATTGTTTATGGAATCTTGTTGTTGATCTTGATTGTCCGCCCAGCTGGTATCCTTGGTAAAAATGTGAAAGAGAAGGTGTAAACGATGAAAGAAAATTTAAAAGTTAATATTCTATGGTTACTCCTTTTGTTAGCTGGCTATGGCTTGATTAGTGTATTGGTTTCAGTCGGAGTACTCAATCTATTCTATGTACAAATTTTACAACAAATTGGAATTAATATTATTTTGGCTGTTGGCCTTAACTTAATCGTTGGTTTTTCAGGTCAATTTTCACTTGGTCATGCTGGTTTCATGGCGATTGGTGCCTACGCAGCAGCTATTATTGGTTCTAAATCACCAACCTACGGTGCCTTCTTTGGAGCTATGCTTGCAGGGGCTTTGCTTTCAGGAGCAGTTGCCTTACTTGTCGGAATTCCAACCTTGCGCTTGAAGGGGGACTATCTTGCGGTAGCAACTCTCGGTGTATCTGAAATTATCCGTATCTTTATCATCAATGGTGGAAGCCTTACAAATGGTGCGGCAGGTATCTTGGGAATTCCTAACTTTACAACTTGGCAAATGGTTTACTTCTTTGTCGTGATTACAACCATTGCAACCTTGAACTTCTTGCGTAGTCCAATTGGTCGTTCAACCCTCTCCGTTCGTGAGGATGAAATTGCTGCTGAGTCAGTTGGGGTTAATACGACTAAGATTAAAATTATCGCTTTTGTCTTTGGTGCCATTACTGCAAGTATTGCAGGATCACTTCAGGCAGGATTTATCGGCTCTGTTGTACCGAAAGACTACACCTTCATCAACTCAATCAACGTATTGATTATTGTTGTCTTTGGTGGACTTGGATCTATTACTGGTACCATCGTTTCAGCGATTGTTTTGGGAATTTTAAATATGCTCCTTCAAGATGTAGCTAGCGTGCGTATGATTATCTACGCCTTGGCTCTTGTATTGGTCATGATTTTCAGACCAGGTGGACTCCTTGGAACATGGGAATTGAGTCTATCACGTTTCTTTAAAAAATCTAAGAAGGAGGGACAAAACTAATGGCATTACTTGAAGTAAAACAGTTAACTAAACATTTTGGCGGTCTAACAGCTGTTGGAGATGTGACTCTTGAATTGAACGAAGGGGAATTGGTTGGACTAATCGGTCCAAACGGAGCTGGGAAAACCACGCTTTTCAACCTCTTGACGGGTGTTTATGAACCAAGTGAGGGAACAGTTACTTTAGATGGTCACCTTTTGAATGGAAAGTCACCTTATAAGATTGCCTCTTTAGGGCTTGGACGTACTTTCCAAAATATCCGTCTCTTTAAAGATTTAACAGTTTTGGATAATGTTTTAATTGCTTTTGGCAACCATCACAAACAACATGTTTTTGCTAGTTTCTTACGCTTACCAGCTTTTTACAAGAGTGAAAAAGAATTAAAGGCCAAAGCTTTGGAATTGCTGAAAATCTTTGATTTAGATGGTGATGCAGAGACTCTTGCTAAAAACCTCGCCTACGGACAACAACGTCGTTTGGAAATTGTTCGTGCCCTTGCTACGGAGCCTAAAATTCTCTTCTTAGATGAACCAGCAGCAGGTATGAACCCACAGGAAACAGCTGAATTGACAGAACTGATTCGCCGTATCAAAGATGAATTTAAAATTACCATCATGCTCATCGAACATGACATGAATTTGGTTATGGAAGTCACTGAGTGTATCTATGTTCTGGAATATGGTCGCTTGATTGCTCAGGGAACTCCTGACGAAATTAAGATCAATAAACGCGTTATCGAAGCTTATCTAGGAGGTGAAGCCTAATGCCCATGTTAAAAGTTGAAAACCTCTCTGTACATTACGGTATGATCCAAGCAGTTCGTGATGTGAGTTTCGAGGTTAATGAAGGAGAAGTTGTTTCCCTTATCGGTGCCAATGGTGCTGGTAAAACAACTATTCTTCGTACCCTTTCAGGTTTGGTTCGTCCAAGTGCTGGTAAAATTCAGTTTTTAGGAAAAGAAATTCAAAAGTTACCAGCGCAAAAAATCGTAGCAGGAGGTCTTTCACAAGTCCCTGAGGGACGCCATGTTTTCCCAGGTTTGACTGTTATGGAAAATTTGGAAATGGGAGCCTTTTTAAAGAAAAATCGTGAAGAAAATCAAGCCAACTTGAAAAAAGTTTTCTCACGCTTCCCACGTCTTGAAGAGCGTAAAAACCAAGATGCGGCAACTCTTTCAGGCGGTGAACAGCAGATGCTGGCTATGGGACGCGCTCTCATGTCTACACCTAAGCTCCTTCTCTTGGATGAACCGTCAATGGGACTTGCCCCTATCTTTATCCAAGAAATTTTTGATATCATTCAAGATATTCAGAAGCAAGGGACAACAGTTCTCCTAATTGAACAGAACGCTAACAAGGCCCTCGCTATCTCTGACCGTGGTTATGTCCTTGAAACAGGAAAGATTGTCCTATCAGGAACAGGAAAAGAACTCGCCTCATCAGAAGAAGTCAGAAAAGCATATCTAGGTGGCTAAAACAATCCAGTGGATTGTTTTAGTCGGTAGATGGAGATTACGAAGTAATCATCATTAATAGTCCGGGGACCTTTTTAGTCGGTGGATGGAGATTGTGAAGCAATCATCTAATCCAGTATATTATTTTATAGATGAGTTTGAAGAGCTCCAATTTGGGGCTCTTTCTTCGTTTGCTCCCTATTTTGATGCACCTGATTTGAGCACCCATTTTCTTAATATAGAATCTAACTTGACAAAAGCATGTGTTCATCATATAATTAAATAAACAAAAATATTGAACGAAAGAGGCTGAGGATATGCTATCAGAAAAACAATTTAAACTTTTACGTTTTTTGTTGACTCACAAATATGAAAACTTTACTCAGAGACAATTGGCTGAACAGCTAGATATCGCTTTGGGGACAGTAAATAATCTTCTCAAGGAATGTAAAGAAGAGAAGTGGATCAGTGAGGAAAATCACTTAACTGACTTAGGTGAGAAGGCTTTAACTCCGTATCAGGTGAAGAATGCCATTATCATGGCTGCAGGTATGAGTAGCCGCTTTGCTCCTTTGTCCTATGAGCTACCCAAAGGACTTCTCCAAGTTAAAGGTGAGCGTTTGATTGAGAGAGAAATCAAGCAGTTGCAAGAAGCTGGGATAGAGGACATTACCGTTATCGTAGGCTATCTGCAAGAAAAAATGTTCTATCTGGCAGAAAAGTTTGGCGTTAAAATTGTTGTGAATAATGATTACTACAAGTACAATAACTGTTCTTCTCTCATGCTAGTTCGAGATCAACTTTCTAACACTTATATTTGCTCTTCGGATAATTATTTTGTAGAAAATCCGTTTGAACGATACATTTACAGAGGTTACTATTCTACAATATTTTTAGAAGGGGACACAGACGAATACTGCTCTAAGGAAGATTCCAATCATACGATTATCGACATTCAAATCGGTGGAACTAATACTTGGGCTATGGTGGGGCACGTTTATTTTGATCGTGCATTTAGTGAAAAGTTCGTAGATATTTTAGAAACTGAATTTAAGCACGAACCATATCGCGAACAGCTCTGGGAAGATTATTATAGTCGTCACGTCAAGGAGCTTCCTTTGGAAGCTCGGCATTATTCAGCAGACATTGTTAAGGAGTTTGATTCACTAGATGAGTTGCGTCAGTTTGATGAACACTATTTGGTGAATACTAATTCGGGAATCATTGATAACATCTGTAAGACATTAGGATGTATAGCTTCAGATATTGTCAATATTAAACCCCTAAAAGACGGTTTAACCAACACTTCGTTTTCATTTGACTGCCTAGGGAAGAAATATGTTTACCGTCATCCAGGTAGAGGAACGGAAAATTATATCGATCGTGCTAGCGAGGCAGCTTCCATGGAAATTGCTGCAAAATTGGAGATTGACCGTACCTTTGTTGCCATGAACAAGGATGAGGGCTGGAAAATTTCAGAATTTGTCCCTAATGCTAAGCAACTAGATTATGATAATTGGGATGATGTAGCAAAAGCAATGGAGCTCTTGAGACGCTTGCACCAATCTGGAGAAAAAACGAATCATTCCTTTAATCAATTTGATGGAATTGATGATTTTAGACAAAAATTAAAAGCCAGCAATCGTTTTGAATTTGATGGACTTGAAGAGTTGGATAAGAATATCTCAGTCCTCGAACAGTTTCTACAGGAAGAACAGACGAAAAAGGTTCTCTGTCACGGAGATTCTTATAGCCCAAATTTCTTGTTGAATGAAGCTGGGGAAATGAGCTTGATTGATTGGGAATATTCTGGTATGGGAGATTCAGCAGGAGATTTAGGAACCTTTATTGGATGTTCGAATTATACAGTGGAAGAAGTTGAAAAGGTACTGGAAATCTATTTACAAGAAGTTCCAGATAAGAAAACCAAACGCCACTATTTTGCTTATATATCAGTGACTTCATATTATTGGTTTTTGTGGGCCCTGTTCCAAGAAAGCGTTGGAAAACTAGTAGGTGAATTTCTCTACATCTGGTATCGTTATACCAAACAGTATGGAAAACTTGCATTAGATTTATATTTGGAGAAGAATTGAGATGAAGCCGACATCTGAAATTGAAGAATTAATAGCAAATGAAACGAAAATAAGGCTAGAAGAAATGGAATCACCAAACTATGTGTTTGTCCAGCCATTTCTAAAAAGTGATTTTACTATAGTTATCGTCCTAGTTCTAATTAATTTTATCCTGATTATCCTGGCCATGACAGGAGGTATTCAATAAAATGTCCAAGATGAATGACTTCATTCAACAGGAGACCATAACGGGAATCGTTCCTATGACCAACAAGGATCGCCAATACTCTTTTTGGGATCTTTTCCTATCGACAAGTGGTTTTGCCATCGCAACTTGGTGTTATACCCAAGGGACTTATGTGGCTCAATATTTGACCTTTAATCAAATGTTGATTAATATTTTTAGTTTCAATATTATCTGGGTCTTTATTGAATGTCTTCCAATTTTGTTTGCTGTTAAATATGGAATTGATTTATGGATTTGGTTGAGAGCCGTTCTAGGTAGAAAAGGGGTGGCCGTTCTATCAACCGTGATTAGTCTGGCAAATTTTGGTTGGTACGCCGTTACCGCCAATCTTTTTGCCAGCTCCATGATTCATTTGGCAAATAATTTTGGACTTGGTTTAGACAAGGGAATATGGGCACCGATTCTAGGCACCCTCTGTGTTTTCCTTGGGACGCTGATTGCTCTTGGGGGCCCAGAGGTGATTAAAGGAACTAATCGCTTTCTAGTGGTAGCCTTGTTATTTGTTGGGCTAATCATCGTTGGAATCTGTTTTGTTGCGGTTCCGATTAGGGATATTATGAATGTCCAACCTGCCATTCAAGAAAATTTAACACCTATTGAACGTTTTATGATGTCAGGGGAAGGAAATGTGGCTGTAGCCTTTTCTTGGTCTACACAAGCATTTGTCTTACCACGTTTGGCAAAATCAGAACGTAGTGGCTATTGGGCTACAGCCTTGTCATACGGGGTTGTTGCGCCATTCTTTGCTGCGATAGGTGGGGTGATGGCTCTAGCCATGTTTGTCAAAACAGGTGTTTATGAAAGTGATCCAACAACCATGCTTTCAACTCTGAGCACACCAGCCTTTGCCCTTTTAAGTTTATTACTGGTAGCTTTTGCTAATATTGGAACCCAGGGTACAGGATCGTACGTGAATTGTATGATTGTAAAAAGTGGGATGCCCAAAGTAAGCTATAAACTAATGGTTTGGATTGCGATGGTTTATGTGAGCCTGCTTACTATTTGGGGAGGAGTGGATGAATACTTCGGTTCCTTCATCTCGCTGGCTGCCTATATTCAAGGCCCCATTATCGGAATGATTGTTGTTGACTACTTTATCTTAAGAAAACGAAAACTCGATTTGCGTTCAGCCTATTTCCTTGAAGGACATGATGCCTATGAGTTTACAAATGGCTTTAATCTGGTAGGATTATCTTGTGTAATCATCTCTTTGTTAGTTGCAGTACTATTTGTTTACAACCCTATAACAAAGCATATCCAGAGTCCTATGTTTCTGCTCACAACCGGTAGTGGTTTTACTGCAATCTTTGGTGGTCTATTGTACTGGCTAGCTAGCTTAACTCCTTTAAAACGCTATATGATTAAGGATAGAGATTCTGTTACGATTTCAGTTTAAGAGAGAAGGCTATTTCTCTCTTTTTTTGTGATTGAATGTTACAAAATTTTGAAAAAGAGATGAAAGCGTTTGATAGATTTTCTAAGAAAATGTATAATAAAAGTAGCAATATAGAAGGAGAAGTCCCATGGCAGTTAAAGATTTCATGACCCGTAAGGTAGTTTATATCAGTCCAGATACGACTGTAGCACACGCAGCAGATTTGATGCGCGAGCAAGGCTTGCACCGTTTACCTGTTATCGAAAATGATCAATTAGTCGGATTGGTAACAGAAGGAACCATTGCGGAAGCCAGCCCATCTAAAGCAACCAGTCTCTCTATCTATGAGATGAATTATCTTTTGAATAAAACTAAAGTAAAAGATGTAATGATTCGAGATGTCGTGACTGTTTCTGGCTATGCTAGTCTAGAAGATGCGACCTATCTGATGCTGAAAAATAAAATTGGGATATTACCAGTCGTAGACAACCATCAA
Organism: Streptococcus sp. Marseille-Q5986; assembly: GCF_946902915.1. Taxonomy (GTDB): domain Bacteria; phylum Bacillota; class Bacilli; order Lactobacillales; family Streptococcaceae; genus Streptococcus. The sequence goes on from NZ_CAMPPY010000001.1 coordinate 626,255, forward strand.
GTTTATGGTGTAATCACAGATCGCGATGTCTTTCTGGCCTTCTTGGAAATTGCCGGATACGGAGAAGAGGGAATCCGCGTTCGTTTTATCACAGAAAATGAAGTCGGTGTGCTGGGGAAAATTGTAGCTTTAATCGTAGAAGAAAATCTAAATATCTCGCATACAGTTAACATTCCACGTAAGGATGGGAAGGTCGTCATCGAAGTGCAAATTGATGGAAAAATCGATTTGACTTCATTAAAGGATAAGTTTGAAAAAGAAGGAATTCAAGTGGAGGAAATCACTCATACCTCTTCTAAAGTCTTTTAAACCAGAGACTTTCGGGTCTCTATTTTTTTGACACAAAAAGTGGTGAAAGGCAAAATATGGAAAGAAATGAGAGATTATGGTATAATAAAATGATATGAAAAGGAGTATCTATGGACATTTCAGAAATTCGTCAAAAAATTGATGCAAATCGTGAAAAATTAGCTTCTTTTAGGAGGTCTCTTTGACCTCGAAGGTTTAGAGGAAGAGATTGCCATCTTGGAAAACAAGATGACAGAACCTGATTTTTGGAACGATAATATCGCGGCCCAAAAAACGTCGCAAGAATTAAATGAATTAAAAAACACCTACAACATCTTCCGTAAAATGGAAGAGTTGCAGGATGAAGTTGAGATTTTATTGGACTTTTTAGCAGAAGACGAGTCAGTGAATGAAGAACTGGTAACGCAGTTAGCCGAACTTGATAAGATGATGACCAGCTATGAGATGACTCTACTCTTGTCAGAACCTTATGACCATAATAATGCGATTCTGGAAATTCATCCAGGGTCTGGTGGTACAGAGGCGCAGGACTGGGGCGATATGTTGCTTCGTATGTATACTCGTTATGGTAATGCTAAAGGCTTTAAAGTGGAAGTATTGGATTACCAAGCAGGTGATGAAGCTGGTATTAAGTCAGTAACCTTATCATTCGAAGGACCTAATGCCTATGGCCTTCTCAAGTCAGAAATGGGTGTGCACCGCTTGGTGCGAATTTCGCCGTTCGACTCTGCCAAACGTCGCCATACCTCTTTCACATCTGTGGAAGTGATGCCAGAATTGGATGATACTATTGAAGTGGAAATCCGGGAAGATGACATCAAGATGGATACCTTCCGTTCAGGTGGTGCCGGTGGACAAAACGTCAATAAAGTTTCAACAGGTGTGCGTTTGACACACATTCCTACGGGAACTGTCGTCCAGTCAACGGTTGATCGTACCCAGTATGGAAATAGAGATCGTGCCATGAAGATGTTGCAGGCTAAACTCTATCAGATGGAGCAAGAAAAGAAAGCTGCGGAAGTCGATTCCCTCAAAGGTGAGAAAAAAGAAATCACATGGGGAAGTCAGATCCGTTCTTATGTCTTCACACCTTATACTATGGTAAAAGATCACCGTACAAGCTTTGAAGTTTCCCAAGTAGATAAGGTCATGGATGGAGATCTTGATGGTTTCATCGATGCCTACCTCAAGTGGCGAATTAGCTAAGATAGAAAGGAACTCATATGTCAATCATTGAAATGAGAGATGTTGTCAAAAAGTATGACAATGGAACGACTGCCCTGCGTGGTGTTTCTGTCACCATTGAACCAGGAGAATTTGCCTACATCGTAGGACCTTCAGGAGCAGGGAAGTCAACCTTTATTCGATCTTTATATCGAGAAGTAAAGATTGAAAAAGGGAGCCTAACAGTTGCAGGCTTTAATTTGGTTAAAATCAAGAAGAAAGATATCCCGCTTCTACGTCGTAGTGTTGGGGTTGTCTTTCAAGATTACAAACTCTTGCCAAAGAAAACGGTTTATGAGAATATTGCCTACGCAATGGAAGTTATCGGAGAGAACCGCCGCAATATTAAGAAACGGGTTATGGAAGTCTTGGACCTAGTGGGTTTGAAACACAAGGTTCGTTCTTTCCCGAATGAACTCTCAGGTGGAGAACAGCAACGGATTGCGATTGCCCGTGCGATTGTCAACAATCCTAAAGTATTGATTGCTGATGAACCAACAGGAAACTTGGATCCAGATAATTCATGGGAAATTATGAATCTCTTGGAACGCATCAATCTTCAAGGGACAACTATTTTGATGGCGACTCATAATAGCCAGATTGTAAATACCTTGCGCCACCGTGTCATTGCCATTGAAAATGGCCGTGTTGTTCGTGACGAATCAAAAGGAGAGTACGGATACGATGATTAGTAGATTTTTTCGCCATTTATTTGAATCGTTAAAAAGCTTGAAACGAAATGGTTGGATGACAGTGGCTGCTGTCAGCTCAGTCATGATTACTTTGACCTTGGTGGCAATATTTGTTTCTGTTATTTTCAATACAGCGAAACTAGCTACAGATATTGAAAATAATGTCCGAGTAATGGTATACATTCGTAAGGACGTAGCTGATAATAGTGAGACGATTGTAAAAGAAGGTCAGACAGTTACCAATAATGACTACCACAAGGTCTATGATGCTTTAAAGGCGATGCCTGCTGTTAAGAGTGTTACCTTTTCAAGTAAAGAAGAACAATACGAGAAACTGACGGAAACAATGGGTGACGATTGGAAGGTCTTTGAAGGGGATGCAAACCCTCTCTATGATGCCTATATCGTTGATACAAATTCTCCGAGTGATGTTAAAACGGTAGCTGACGAAGCTAAGAAAATTGAGGGAGTGTCAGAAGTTCAAGATGGTGGAGCCAACACTCAACGACTTTTCGAACTGGCTTCCTTTATCCGTGTTTGGGGATTGATTATTGCAGGGTTATTGATTTTTATCGCAGTCTTCCTTATTTCCAATACCATTCGTATCACCATTATTTCACGTAGTCGTGAGATTCAGATTATGCGTCTTGTTGGAGCGAGAAATGGTTATATCCGTGGTCCATTCTTGCTAGAAGGTGCTTTTATTGGCTTGCTTGGTGCAGCGATTCCTTCAGTCCTTGTATTCTTTATTTACAATATGGTTTATCAATCGATCAATAAATCCTTGGTAGGTCAAAACTTATCGATGATTACACCAGATGTGTTTGTCCCTTTGATGACAGTTCTACTATTTGTAATCGGAATTTTCATTGGTTCAATTGGTTCAGGGATTTCCATGCGTCGATTCTTGGAAATCTAATTGGATATAAATGTAAATTGAGATAAAAACAGAAAAACAAAACATTTTTAAAGAGAAGTTTTCGTAAACTTTCTCTTTTTCCTTTTAAAAATTGAAAGTTCGGCTCTTTGTCAACTGTAGTGGGTTGAAGTCAGCTAAGATCTAGAAAGGACAAATTTCGTCCTTTCTTTTTTGATATTTAGAGCGATGAAAATTCGTTTTTTGAAGTTTTCAAAGTTCCGAAAGCCAAATGCATTGCGCTTGATAAGTTTGATGAGATTATTAGTGGCTTCCAATTTTGCGTTAGAATAGGGTAGTTGAAGGGCGTTGACGATTTTCTCTTTATCCTTGAGGAAGGTTTTAAAGACAGTCTGAAAAAGAGGATGAACCAGCTTAAGATTGTCCTCAATGAGTCCGAAAAATTTGTCTGGCTCCTTGTTCTGAATAGCTCAAAAGCTTGTCTAGAATCTCTTTGTTGGTTAGATGCATACGAAAAGTAGGGCGATAAAAACGTTTATCGCTGAGTTTTCGACTATCCTGTAGGATGAGTTTCCAGTAGCGTTTGATGGCCTTGTATTCATGGGATTTTCGATCGAATTGGTTCATGATTTGGACACGGACACGACTCATAGCACGGCTAAGATGTTGGAGTAAAACAGTCCAGTGGACTGTTTTAGCCTGAGCCTAGAAATTCGAAAGCGAAGCTGTTTAGTCAAGGCATAGTAAGGACTAAACATATCCATCGTAATGATTTTCACCTGACAACGAACGGCTCTATCGTAGCGAAGAAAGTGATTTCGGATGATAGCTTGTGTTCTCCCCTCAAGAAGGGTGATGATATTGAGCTTTTCAAAATCTTGCGCAATGAAACTCATCTTTATCTCCCGATTGAAACAGTCACTCCCCTGACTGTTTCAACGTTCCAGGACATAATCTCAGGAATTTGGTGATTCTTCTTGACGAGAGAAGTCTCAGCGACCATCATTTTCGAGCACTGATAGCACTTGAAACGTCTCTTTTTAAGGAGAATTCTAGTAGGCATACCAGTCGTTTCGAGGTAAGGAATTTTCGACGGTTTTTGGAAGTCATATTTCTTCATTTGACTTCCACACTCAGGACAAGATGGGGCGTCGTAGTCCAGTTTAGCGATGATTTCTTTGTGTGTATCCTTATTGATGATATCTATAATTTGGATATTTGGGTCTTTGATATCAAGGAGTTTTGTGATAAAATGTAATGGTTCCATATGATTCTTTCTAGTGAGTTGTTTAGTCGCTTTTCATTATAGATCTTATGGAACTTTTTTTCTACAACAAAATAGGCTCCATAATATCCATAGGGGATTTACCCACTACAAATATTATAGAGCCACTAGAAATAACAATTAATATGATGGTTCAGAAATACCTTTTGATACTCAATGAGATCTTCAGGATGAAGTGCGTTGACTCCATCCATTTCATATTTCCGATTTAATAAACGATATTTGTTTTCACCAAATTGATGAAAAGGGAGTAGTTGAACTTGGTCGATATTTAATGAGTTAAATAGAGTAGCGAATTCTTCTGCATCCTCTAAACTATTGTTAAAATCAGGAATAACTGGGATTCTTAAAACGATAGTTTTATTTTGAGAAAAAGCATAATGAATGTTTTTTATAATCATTTGATTAAAAACCCCAGTCACTTTTTTATGTTTTATAGAATTATAATGTTTTAGGTCTGTATAGATAAAATCCACATATTGGATTAAATCAACAAATTTTTCATGATCAACAAAGGCAGTAGTTTCAATGGCAGTGTGTATGTGATGTTCTTTAGCTGACTTTAAGATGGCTTTAGCAAATTCAAACTGAGCAAATATTTCACCCCCTGATAAAGTTAAACCTCCACCGGATTCTTCGTAAAATTCTTTATCTTTTAATACCTCTGTAATAATTTCTTCTACAGTTTTTTCTTCACCTACTAAAGTGAATTTCTCTCGTTGAGCATCTTTCATTTTTTCAGGTTTCATTCTTTGAGATTCAGGATTAGAACACCATGGACAGCGCAGAGGACATCCTTTTAAAAAAACAGTTGTACGAATACCCGGACCGTCATGAATTGAAAAGTGTTGAATATTAAAAATAATTCCTTTAGATATTTCCATAAGAGTTCCTCCTCTTTATAATTCTATCCTATCACAAAAACGAAAGAAAAACAATTACGAACGAAAGTTTAATTTGTTGTTTTTTGCTTTTTATTTTGGTAGAATAAAACGGAGGTGTAAAATGAAAAGATTGGAACAAATTATTAAATTAGTATCAGAATATGAAAAGATTGATGTTAATACATTATCGGAAAAATTAAATGTATCGAAAGTAACGATTAGAAAAGATTTAGATAAATTAGAGTCAAAAGGCTTATTACACAGAGAGCATGGATATGCTGTGTTAAATAGTGGAGATGACTTAAATGTACGCTTGTCAATTAATTATGAAATTAAGAGAAAAATTGTTCAAGAAGCAGTAAAATTGGTGTCAGATAATGAAACAATAATGATAGAATCTGGATCGACCTGTGCTTTACTTGCTGAGGAAATTTGCAAGCAAAAAAGAAATGTCACTATTGTAACAAATTCATTTTTTATAGCAAATTTTGTAAGAGGTTATGATTCATGTCGTGTTATTGTTCTTGGTGGAGAGTTTCAGAAAGATTCACAGGTTACCGTAGGACCTTTATTAAAAGAAATGATACAGACTTTTCATGTTCGTCAAGCTTTTGTTGGGACAGATGGCTACGATAAAGAGATGGGCTTTACAGGAAAAGATTTAATGCGCAGTGAGGTAGTTCAATATATTTCAGCAGCGTCGGATAAAGTCATTGTGCTAACTGACTCAAGTAAATTTGATAAAAGGGGTACAGTAAGAAGATTTGCTTTAAGTCAAGTCTATGAAGTAATAACAGACGAAAAACTTTCTAAACAAAATATAGCTACATTAGAAAATGCTGGGATAATGGTTAAGGTAGTTTCGTAAGAGGTTAAGTGTATGAATCAAGATAGGAATAAACTGCTTTCTAAAATTGCTTATCTGTATTATATTGAAAACTTAAATCAGTCACAAATAGCGGCAAAATTAGGAATTTATAGAACCTCTATTAGTAGAATGTTAACAGAAGCAAGGAATGCAGGAATTGTTAAAATTGAAATAGAGAATTTTGATACCAATATGTTTAAGTTGGAAAATTATGTAAAAGAAAAATATGGTCTGGAAAGTTTAGAAATTATTCCAAATGAATTTGATGATACTCCAACAATTTTATCTGAAAGAATTTCTCAAGTTGCAGCAGGTGTCCTTAGGAATTTAATTGATGATAATATGAAAATTGGCTTTTCTTGGGGGAAAAGTTTAAGTAATTTAGTAGATCTAATCCACAGCAAAAGTGTCCGAAATGTTCACTTCTATCCTCTAGCAGGTGGTCCTAGTCACATACACGCTAAATACCATGTGAATACACTGATTTATGAAATGTCTAGAAAATTTCATGGAGAGTGTACATTTATGAATGCAACAATTGTGCAAGAAAATAAATTGTTAGCAGATGGTATTTTGCAATCAAGATATTTTGAAGATTTGAAAAATAGTTGGAAAGATTTAGATATAGTTGTGGTTGGGATTGGTGATTTTAGTAATAAAGGAAAACATCAATGGTTAGACATGCTTACAGAGGATGACTTTAAAGAATTGACAAAAGTTAAAACTGTAGGGGAAATTTGTTGTCGATTCTTTGATTCAAAAGGTAAAGAAGTTTATGAGAACTTACAGGAAAGAACGATAGCAATTTCTTTGGAAGATTTAAAAAATATTCCTCAAAGTTTAGCTGTTGCTTACGGTGATACGAAAGTATCTGCGATTCTTTCTGTCTTGCGTGCTAATCTAGTAAATCATCTGATTACAGATAAAAATACAATTTTAAAAGTTTTGGAAGAAGATGGTGATTTGACTTTTAGAGAGATTCTAGGTGAGTGAAAATGATAGACTGATCAGTTTATCGTTTTTCTTTTAGTCAATTGCACATTTGTGCTTATATAAACAAAAATAGTTTATTTGTTGTTTTTAGATTGACAAGTTTATTATGTAGTTGTATTCTATAGTTACAAAAGAAAATTTTAAAATTTCAAATGAAAAAAGCTTTTTACATAGTGAAATGAGGAGGAATTTATGGAAATTATTGTTCCAGATCAAATTATCATGGGTTTAATTTTATATGCTGGCGATGCGAAACAACATATTTATAAAGCATTAGATTACATAAAAAACGGTACATGTGAACGATGTGAAGAAGAAATCCAGTTAGCTGATGCAGCCTTATTAGAAGCCCATAATCTACAAACAAAATTCTTGGCACAGGAAGCGTCTGGTACAAAGACAGAAATAACAGCTCTCTTTGTTCATTCACAAGATCATCTCATGACTAGTATGACGGAGATTAATTTAATCAAAGAAATTATTAGTTTGAGAAAAGAACTTCATAAAAAATAATACTAGAGTATTAACATAGAGGAGGAAAATATAATGGTGAAGATTGGTTTGTTTTGTGCAGCAGGTTTTTCTACTGGTATGCTTGTAAATAATATGAAAATTGCAGCGCAAGCTAGTGGAGTTGAGGCAGAAATAGAGGCGTTTTCTCAGTCTAAATTAGCGGATTATGCGCCAAATATAGATGTTGCACTATTGGGTCCACAAGTTGCTTATACATTAGATAAATCAAAAGAAATTTGTGATAAGTGTGATGTTCCGATAGCTGTTATTCCGATGATGGACTATGGTATGTTAGATGGGAAAAAAGTATTAGATTTGGCCCTATCTTTGATTAGTGGGTAAGAAAAGGAGATTTATTATGTCAAAGATGGATGTTCAGAAAATCATTGCACCTATGATGAAGTTTGTGAATATGCGTGGCATTATAGCTCTAAAAGATGGGATGTTAGCAATTTTGCCATTGACAGTAGTTGGTAGTTTATTCTTGATTATGGGACAATTGCCGTTCGAAGGATTAAATAAGAGCATTGCTAGTGTTTTTGGAGCTAATTGGACAGAGCCGTTTATGCAAGTATATTCAGGAACTTTTGCTATTATGGGTCTAATTTCTTGTTTTTCAATTGCCTATTCTTATGCTAAGAATAGCGGAGTAGAGGCATTGCCAGCTGGGGTTCTTTCTGTATCTGCATTCTTTATTTTGCTAAGATCATCTTATATCCCTAAACAAGGTGAGGCGATTGGGGACGCTATTAGTAAAGTTTGGTTTGGAGGTCAAGGAATTATCGGTGCTATCATTATAGGTTTGGTAGTAGGAAGTATTTATACCTTCTTTATAAAGAGAAAAATTGTTATTAAGATGCCAGAACAAGTTCCACAAGCTATTGCCAAACAGTTTGAAGCAATGATTCCAGCATTTGTAATTTTCTTATCTTCTATGATTGTATATATTTTAGCGAAGTCATTGACTAATGGCGGAACATTTATTGAAATGATTTATTCTGCTATTCAAGTTCCATTGCAAGGTTTAACTGGATCTTTGTATGGTGCAATTGGAATTGCATTCTTTATATCATTTTTGTGGTGGTTTGGTGTTCATGGACAATCGGTAGTAAATGGAGTAGTGACCGCTCTGCTTTTATCTAATCTTGATGCTAATAAAGCTATGTTAGCCTCTGGGAATCTATCATTAGAAAATGGTGCACATATTGTTACTCAACAATTTTTAGATTCATTTTTAATTCTATCAGGTTCAGGGATTACGTTTGGTCTTGTAGTTGCCATGCTTTTTGCAGCAAAATCAAAACAATACCAAGCCTTAGGAAAAGTTGCAGCTTTTCCAGCAATATTTAACGTAAATGAGCCAGTTGTATTTGGATTTCCGATTGTCATGAATCCAGTTATGTTTGTACCTTTCATTCTTGTTCCTGTACTTGCAGCTGTGATAGTATATGGAGCTATTGCAACAGGTTTCATGCAGCCATTCTCAGGGGTAACATTGCCTTGGAGTACACCAGCTATTCTATCAGGATTTTTGGTGGGTGGATGGCAAGGTGTTGTGACTCAGTTATTAGTATTGGCGATGTCTACAGTGGTTTATTTTCCATTCTTTAAGATACAAGATCGTTTAGCTTACCAAAATGAAATCAAACAATCTTAGAGGCATTTGTGTGTTACTGTTAAACTCACACATTTGTGCTAAAAATTAGGGAGTTAAAGTTTTTCTAGTTAAAAGCTTGAAATTCTCTAAAAAATTAGGTATTATATTTTCGAAAGAAACAAAAATATTTTCGAAAGAAAGGTGCTTACGGTGGTAAATAAAGAAGTAGCAAGAACAACAATCAAGACAGAATATTTTGGCAGCCTTACTGAAAGGATGAACAAATATCGAGAAGATGTTTTAAATAAAAAACCTTATATTGATGCTGAAAGAGCAGTTTTAGCAACACGCGCTTATGATCGATATAAGGAACAGCCTAATGTCCTAAAACGCGCCTATATGCTCAAAGAAATTTTGGAAAATATGACGATCTATATCGAAGAAGAATCTATGATTGCGGGAAATCAAGCTTCTTCCAATAAAGATGCTCCTATTTTTCCAGAATATACGCTAGAATTTGTTCTCAATGAGTTGGATCTTTTTGAAAAGCGTGATGGCGATGTTTTCTATATTACAGAAGAAACAAAAGAACAACTTAGAAGTATTGCTCCGTTTTGGGAAAATAATAATTTACGTGCTAGAGCTGGTGCCTTGTTACCTGAAGAAGTGTCTGTTTATATGGAAACAGGATTCTTCGGTATGGAAGGTAAGATGAATTCTGGAGATGCTCACTTAGCAGTTAACTATCAGAAACTGTTGCAATTTGGTTTAAGAGGTTTTGAAGAGCGGGCTCGTAAAGCGAAAGCAGAGTTAGATTTAACAGATCCAGCAAGTATTGATAAATATCATTTTTACGACTCTATATTTATCGTAATCGATGCTATTAAAGTATATGCAAATCGCTTTGTTGATCTTGCTAAAAGTTTAGCCGAAAATGCAAATCCTAAACGTAAGAAAGAATTGCTTGAGATTGCAGATATTTGCTCTCGAGTCCCATATGAACCGGCAACTACTTTTGCAGAAGCTATTCAATCAGTCTGGTTTATTCAATGTATTTTACAAATTGAATCTAATGGCCACTCTCTTTCATATGGCCGTTTTGATCAATATATGTATCCATATATGAAGGCTGATTTAGAAAGTGGTAAAGAAACAGAAGATAGCATTGTTGAACGTCTAACAAATCTTTGGATTAAGACAATTACAATTAATAAGGTTCGCAGTCAAGCACATACATTTTCTTCAGCAGGAAGTCCTTTATATCAAAATGTTACAATTGGTGGACAGACTCGAGATAAGAAGGATGCTGTTAACCCATTATCTTATTTGGTATTAAAATCAGTTGCACAAACCCATCTACCGCAACCTAATCTAACTGTACGTTACCATGCAGGTTTAGATGCTCGTTTCATGAATGAGTGTATTGAAGTGATGAAACTTGGTTTTGGTATGCCTGCATTTAATAATGATGAGATTATCATTCCTTCTTTTATTGCAAAAGGAGTATTGGAAGATGATGCTTATGATTACAGTGCCATTGGATGTGTTGAAACGGCAGTTCCAGGGAAATGGGGCTATCGTTGCACGGGTATGAGTTACATGAACTTCCCTAAAGTTCTACTTATCACGATGAATGATGGAATTGATCCAGCTTCGGGGAAACGGTTTGCACCAAGCTTTGGGCATTTTAAGGATATGAAGAACTTTTCTGAATTAGAAAACGCTTGGGATAAAACACTAAGATACTTGACACGAATGAGTGTTATTGTTGAAAATTCTATTGATTTATCATTGGAACGAGAAGTTCCTGATATTCTATGCTCGGCATTGACTGATGATTGTATTGGTCGTGGAAAACACCTTAAAGAAGGTGGAGCAGTATATGATTATATATCAGGTTTGCAAGTTGGAATTGCAAATTTGTCGGATTCATTAGCTGCAATTAAAAAGTTAGTATTTGAGGAAGAACGTATAAGCCCAAGTCAACTTTGGCATGCATTGGAAACAGATTATGCCGGAGAAGAAGGTAAGGCGATTCAAGAAATGTTGATTAATGACGCTCCTAAGTACGGTAACGATAATGATTATGCTGATAATTTAGTTACTGCTGCTTATGACATTTATGTTGATGAAATTGCTAAATATCCTAATACACGTTATGGAAGAGGACCTATTGGAGGAATTCGTTATTCAGGAACATCTTCTATCTCAGCCAACGTAGGGCAGGGACGTGGGACATTAGCAACTCCAGATGGCCGCAATGCAGGTACACCGCTAGCAGAGGGTTGTTCACCATCACATAATATGGATCAACACGGCCCTACATCTGTTTTAAAATCTGTTTCAAAATTACCAACAGATGAAATTGTAGGTGGGGTTCTCTTAAATCAGAAAGTAAATCCTCAAACGTTAGCCAAAGAAGAAGATAAATTAAAACTAATTGCTTTGTTACGAACATTCTTTAATCGTTTACATGGGTACCATATTCAATACAATGTTGTTTCCAGAGAGACGTTGATTGACGCTCAGAAACATCCTGAAAAACACAGAGATTTAATTGTTCGTGTTGCAGGATACTCTGCATTCTTCAATGTTCTTTCTAAGGCAACCCAAGATGATATTATAGGACGTACTGAGCATACTTTGTAAAATAAAGAGGTTCTTTTTATGGAATTTATGCTTGACACATTAAATTTAGATGAGATTAAAAAGTGGTCTGAAATTTTACCGCTAGCTGGGGTAACTTCAAACCCCACTATTGCCAAAAGAGAGGGTTCGATTAATTTTTTTGAACGAATCAAAGATGTAAGAGAATTAATTGGCTCTGCACCCTCTATTCATGTTCAGGTGATTTCTCAAGATTTTGAAGGTATCTTAAAAGATGCTCATGAAATTCGGAGACAAGCAGGAGATGATATATTTATCAAAGTACCTGTTACTCCAGATGGATTACGTGCAATAAAGGTGTTAAAAAAAGAGGGATACCATATCACTGCAACAGCTATTTATACAGTTATTCAAGGATTATTAGCTATTGAGGCAGGAGCGGATTACCTAGCTCCATATTATAACAGAATGGAGAATCTGAACATCGATTCAAATTCTGTCATTCGTCAATTAGCTCTTGCTATTGATAGACAGAACTCTCCTAGTAAGATTTTAGCTGCATCCTTTAAAAATGTAGCACAAGTAAATAATGCTTTAGCTGCAGGTGCGCATGCTGTTACAGCAGGAGCAGATGTTTTTGAATCAGCTTTCGCCATGCCATCTATCCAAAAGGCAGTTGATGATTTTTCTGACGATTGGTTTGTTACTCAAAATAGTCGTTCCGTTTAGATAGAGAGGAAATACATATGAGAATTTTTGCTAGTCCTTCGAGATATATTCAAGGGGAAAATGCCTTGTTTGAAAATGCCAAATCAATATTGGATTTGGGAAATCATCCTATTCTATTATGCGATCAGTTGGTTTATGATATTGTTGGAAAACGATTTGAAGATTACCTACATAGGTATGGTTTCCATATTGTTCTAGCCCAGTTTAATGGTGAAGCTTCTGACAATGAAATCAATCGAGTTGTTGCCTTAGCTGAGAAAGAAAATTGTGATAGTATTATCGGGCTTGGTGGTGGAAAGACGATTGATAGTGCAAAAGCTATTGCAGATTTGATTGAAAAGCCTGTTATTATTGCTCCAACAATTGCATCGACCGACGCACCTGTATCTGCTTTATCTGTTATTTATACAGATGAAGGTGCATTTGATCATTATCTATTTTATTCTAAAAATCCAGATTTAGTTTTGGTTGATACAAAAGTTATTTCACAAGCTCCTAAGCGTTTATTAGCGTCTGGTATTGCAGATGGTTTAGCAACTTGGGTTGAGGCGCGTGCAGTTATGCAGGCAAATGGAAAAACTATGTTAGGACAACAACAAACGTTGGCTGGAGTTGCAATTGCGAAAAAATGTGAAGAAACGCTGTTCGCAGATGGTTTACAGGCTATGGCAGCTTGTGAAGCTAAAGTTGTGACACCAGCATTAGAAAATATTGTTGAAGCTAATACTTTATTGAGTGGTCTAGGTTTTGAAAGTGGAGGATTGGCTGCGGCGCATGCGATTCATAATGGTTTTACTGCATTGACAGGTGACATACATCATTTAACACATGGTGAAAAAGTAGCTTATGGAACTTTGGTACAACTGTTGTTGGAAAATAGACCAAAAGAAGAACTTGATAAGTATATTGAGTTTTACAAAAAAATTGGTATGCCAACAACTCTAAAAGAAATGCATTTAGATCAAGTTGGATATGATGATTTAATAAAAGTTGGTAAACAAGCAACTATGGAGGGTGAGACAATCCATCAGATGCCGTTTAAGATTTCGCCTTCAGATGTTGCTCAAGCTATCATCGCTGTAGACGCCTATGTAAATTCAAAATAAACAATAAGGACTACTGTTTTCCAAATGGTAGTCTTTTATTGTTCCTCGCATTGAATCCGACGTTCTTCATAAATCAAAAAGCGACATAGGTTGTCGGCTATTTATTATAAATACATTAATGAGCATTCCAGTCGTATCTTCGGTCTAAAATTAGTATTTTGTGTTATAAGAGATAAGCTTCTTGTTTTGCTCTTTGATTTCCCGCATAATAATAAGATAAAAAGTGGGTGATAGAGCAATTCAGAGCCATCAAAATTAATGAAATACAGTATACAGTTTTTTCTTTTAACACATTTCAAATTCCCTCAAAAATGGTATAATAGTAACATCACAAAATTGGAGAGAGACCATGAGTTTTTACAATCATAAAGAAATTGAGCCTAAGTGGCAGGGCTACTGGGCAGAACATCATACATTTAAGACAGGAACAGATGCATTAAAACCGAAGTTTTATGCGCTTGACATGTTCCCATATCCGTCTGGAGCGGGTCTGCACGTAGGACATCCAGAAGGTTATACAGCGACTGATATCCTCAGTCGTTACAAACGTGCGCAAGGTTACAATGTCCTTCACCCAATGGGTTGGGATGCTTTTGGTTTGCCTGCAGAGCAATATGCTATGGATACTGGTAATGACCCAGCAGAATTTACAGCTGAGAACATTGCTAACTTCAAACGCCAAATCAATGCGCTTGGATTTTCTTATGACTGGGATCGTGAAGTCAATACAACAGATCCAAACTACTACAAGTGGACGCAATGGATTTTCACTAAGCTTTATGAAAAAGGCTTGGCCTATGAAGCGGAAGTGCCAGTAAACTGGGTTGAGGAATTGGGGACAGCCATCGCCAACGAAGAAGTCCTTCCTGACGGAACTTCTGAGCGTGGTGGCTATCCCGTTGTCCGCAAACCAATGCGCCAATGGATGCTTAAAATTACGGCCTATGCGGAGCGCTTGCTCAATGACTTAGACGAGCTTGATTGGCCAGAGTCTATCAAGGACATGCAACGCAACTGGATTGGGAAATCAACTGGTGCCAATGTAACCTTTAAAGTTAAGGGAATAGACAAGGAATTCATAGTCTTTACCACTCGTCCTGATACTCTTTTCGGTGCGACTTTCACTGTCTTAGCTCCTGAGCATGATTTGGTTGACACTATCACAAGCCCAGAGCAAGCTGATGCAGTTGCGGACTACAAACACCAAGCTAGTCTCAAGTCTGACTTGGCTCGTACCGACCTTGCCAAGGAAAAAACTGGTGTTTGGACAGGTGCCTATGCCATCAACCCTGTCAATGGCAAGGAAATTCCAATCTGGATTGCCGACTATGTTCTTGCTAGTTATGGAACAGGTGCTGTCATGGCTGTGCCTGCCCATGACCAACGTGACTGGGAATTTGCCAAACAATTTGCCCTTCCAATCGTAGAAGTGCTAGAAGGTGGAAATGTAGCAGAAGCTGCTTACACAGAAGATGGTCTTCATGTCAATTCAGACTTCCTAAATGGATTGAACAAAGAAGAAGCGATTGCTAAGATTGTAGCTTGGTTGGAAGAAAAAGGCTGTGGTCAAGAAAAAGTCACCTACCGTCTCCGTGACTGGCTCTTTAGCCGTCAACGTTACTGGGGTGAGCCAATTCCAATCATTCATTGGGAAGATGGAACTTCAACAGCCGTTTCAGAAAGTGAACTCCCACTTGTCTTACCTGTAACTAAGGATATCCGCCCTTCAGGTACTGGGGAAAGCCCATTGGCTAACTTGACCGACTGGCTTGAAGTGACTCGTGAAGATGGCGTCAAAGGTCGTCGCGAAACCAATACGATGCCACAGTGGGCTGGTTCAAGCTGGTACTACCTCCGTTATATTGACCCACACAATACTGAGAAATTGGCTGATGAGGACCTCCTCAAACAATGGTTACCAGTAGATATCTACGTGGGTGGTGCGGAGCATGCTGTTCTTCACTTGCTCTACGCTCGTTTCTGGCACAAATTCCTCTATGACCTTGGTGTTGTACCTACTAAAGAGCCATTCCAAAAACTCTTTAATCAAGGGATGATTTTGGGAACAAGCTACCGTGACCACCGTGGAGCTCTTGTAGCGACTGACAAGGTTGAAAAACGTGACGGTTCTTTCTTCCATGTGGAAACAGGGGAAGAGTTGGAGCAAGCACCAGCCAAGATGTCTAAATCGCTCAAGAACGTTGTTAACCCAGATGATGTAGTGGAACAATACGGTGCTGACACACTTCGTGTTTATGAAATGTTTATGGGACCACTTGATGCTTCGATTGCTTGGTCTGAAGAAGGTCTGGAAGGAAGCCGTAAGTTCCTTGATCGTGTTTACCGTTTGATTACAAGTAAAGAAATCGCTGCGGAAAACAATGGTGCTCTTGACAAGGTTTACAATGAAACAGTTAAAGCTGTCACTGAGCAAATCGAATCCATGAAATTCAACACAGCCATTGCCCAACTCATGGTCTTTGTCAACTCGGCTAATAAGGAAGACAAACTCTATGTGGACTATGCTAAAGGCTTTATCCAATTGATTGCCCCATTTGCACCTCACTTGGCAGAAGAACTCTGGCAAATAGTTGCAGTAACAGGTGAGTCAATCTCTTACGTAGCTTGGCCAACATGGGACGAAAGCAAATTAGTTGAAGACGAAATCGAAATCGTCGTCCAAATCAAAGGAAAAGTTCGTGCCAAACTCATGGTCGCTAAAGATCTATCACGCGAAGAATTGCAAGAAATTGCTCTCGCTGACGAAAAAGTCAAGGCAGAAATTGACGGTAAGGAAATCGTGAAAGTGATTGCGGTACCTAACAAACTCGTTAATATCGTCGTTAAATAACGAGTTTATTAGCTCTATCTGCCACCTTCAATAGTCCACTGAACTATTGAAGCCAACTAAATTGGTTAATATTGTTGTGAAATAAGATAGGAATCCTTCAGAGTAGAATCTGGAGGATTTTTATTTGACAGGAACTTTTTATTTTATTAATATAATTAACAAAGAAAAGAGCGATTATGGATAAAAAAGAATTTATTACATTTAATAATCGTTTCAATAGATTTATTTTATCATTTGAACAGTTTAAAAAAAATCAACATAAAATTAGTATTGACAAATCCATTACGTTGAATGAGGTACATTTGATTGTTGTGATTGGGAAAAATCAGCCCTTAAATCTAGTGAAATTATCTGAATTATTAGAAGTTTCAAGAAGTGCAATAACTCAAAGTGTTAGGAGATTAATTCAAAAAAATTTAGTTGTTTTTGATTTTGCTCCGAATAATGGGAAAAATAAATATTTGAGATTATCTGAAAAAGGCATCAAAGTTTTTAAAATCCATAAGGAGCAACAAGCATATATTGAAAAATCGGTCTTTTCAGTTTTAAACAACTATAGCGAGGAGGAGCTTCAGACAGTTGTGAAATTGATGGATGATATTGAAAAGGTGTGGGGAGGATTACCGTGGTAAAAGTCGCGGTAAATTTTAAATTTGATTGTTAAGTTTATTAACAAAAGGAGGAGATATGACTGTAAATATTGAACTGATTTCACAAACTGACCTAGCAGATGAATCTTTTTATATTACTATCAATGGTCTAGAACCAAGGACAAGGTATTGTGTAGAAATGTATCTATCTGATTATTACTGTATAAATGCTCCCTTGATTTTAGATCATGATGTTATGTGGAAATAAACTGCATTTTTTATCTGATCAGGGCGGTATGATTGATACCTCTCAGACAGCATCTATTTCGGGATCTTATAAAGGAATTTCAGGAATGGGCTTATTCTTTAATGCGAAACCGTTGAAGAATAGGAAAAGGAGATTACCTAGTTCTCTTGATAGAATTCCATTGCGAGATTGTTTTGGTGTTGAAATTAAAATCAGGCCGGGGAAAGATGTGGTCGCGGAGCAAAGTTTTGTAAGGCGTTATATGAATCTGGGACTAAGGTATTAAGATATTTATGATAAGCATTTTCAAGGCCGATTATTTTATGATGAAAAGTTAAGAAAGGCACCAGCCGTAATTATTGTTAGCGGTAGTGAGGGAAGAATTGAAAAAGCTCAGAACATTGCCCAACTTTTATCTTCTAGAGGCTATATTTGTCTTGCTATAGCTTATTTTGGTTTAGAGGGATTACCCCAAAACTTAGAACGAATTCCGGTAGAATGTCTGGAGGAAGCGAAAGATTTTCTATATTATCATCCTCAAGTTGATAATACAAAAATAGGAATATATGGTTGTTCTAAAGGAGCAAAGCTTGTTCTGGCTGGACAAAGTATTTTGGATGATGCGCAATGTTTGGTACTCAATTCCCCCTCAAATGTAATATTTGAGGGAATAAAGGGAAAAATCAACTCTCATTCATCTTCTTGGACATATTTGCAAAAAGAACTTCCGTATCAAAAATTTCAACTAGGAAATTATTTGTTAAACAAGTTTTTTGGAAAACATATTCCTGAAGATAGTAGGGCTCAGATTGATGTGAGTAAAATTGCCTCTCCTTTATTATTACTAGGAAGCGACGTTGATGAAATATGGGATGCGTCATCTGCGATAGATGGTATTATTTCACATTATAAAGGGAAATCCATTTTGTTTAAAAAATACTATGAAATGGGGCATATGTTGACGGTTGCTTATCAACCGAATCATCGTTATCGAAAAGATTGGTGCTTATTAATGAAAGAAAGTGTAGACTCTTGGTTTGCTACGATAATTTTTTTGATACACATTTGAAAAATTTGTAGATAGTTCTGAACGGTGCTATAATAGTCCCAACTAAGATAAAAACACAGTTCTGGTTGGTAGTCCAGACGTAGGCAAGTCTATCAGTAGCCTTCCTCCTTGGTTGTCCATTCTTAGGGATAGATTTAAGGAGGTGCTGTCGTGGAAATCGTTTCAATTGGCTTGACAGTTTATTTTGAAGATGGATTTTGGCATGGATTGTTTGAACAAGAGTATGAGGAAATTTATCAAGTTTGTCGTGCGACGTTTGGTCAGGAACCAAAAGATAATGAAATTTTAAGATTTTTACAGACTCAGTTTGTTCGGTTATCTTTTAGCACAGAGGCGACAGTCAAACAGCATGTGCAGATTAAGAATCTGTATTCACAAAAAAATGTTAAACTAAAGATATGATACGAAAAGCATATGATACCGATTTAACCGATCAAGAATGGGCTAAACTTGAACCCTATTTCTCCCAACATCGCACCTATAAGTGGGCTAAACGAGAACTCGTGAACGCCACCTTGTATATCACTAAAACAGGTTGCAAATGGCGCATGCTCCCTCATGATTTCCCTCCTTCCCCAACTGTCTGGAGTTTCTTTCGTCGTGCCAGAGAGAGCGGCTTGTGGGACACCATTTTGACGGAACTGGTTAAAAAAAGCGACTGAAAGCTGGTAGAGCAGCCACTCCAACCTATGCTATCATTGATTCTCAAAGCGTGAAAACAACAGATGCCGCAGAGGAACGTGGGATTGATGGCGGTAAGAAGGTCAAAGGGAGGAAGCGCCACATCCTTGTGGATACTGTGGGAAATCTTCTCGATGTGGTGGTTCATGCAGCTCATTTGCACGGCACAAAATCAGGTTTTTTAGTGGCTCGCAAAGTGATGCTACAATTCCCAACCATCAAGGCTTTTTCAGCCGATGCTGGTTATCGTAAAAGCTCTGAGGAGATGATGGTGAAGGAGTTTGGTTGCCCAGTAGATATTTCTGAAAAAATCAAGGACAGCTGGCAAATCATCCCCAAACCTTGGGTTGTTGAGCGAACTTTTTCTTGGTTGAATCACTCTCGAAGATTAGCTAAGGATGTTGAAAAATCCGTATCGTCAGAGCTTGCTTTTGTCAAACTTTCACACATTAATCGGCTTTTAAAGGCTCTATCATTTTGTGAATACAGGTTCTTATTTGTTAAAGTGTTTAGTAAGAGAAAATAAAGATGTATTGGAGAGAAAATGAAAATTCGTTTTGAAATGAATACAGAGTTTTCAGAAAAAGACCCCATACATTGTAATTCAGGCAGCTCAGTTAACCGACCAAGCAAGAGAAGTCATGGAGTATTTAGAACAATTTTAAACGACTAATCAGGTGGTCATTCCTATTCGAACGGATGCTCATCTGGTTATGGTGAAAATTGAGGATCTTATTCTAGCAGATATCGATAAGAATTTGTTGACCATTTATACGGTAGACGGGATTTATAAAACTAAGGAAACATTGTCAAACTTTCAGAATCGGGTTAACCGGCATAATTTCATACAGATATCACGTCATTCAATTATAAACATTGACCATCTGAAGTCATTATCGGATAGCTTTTCAGGGAACATGATGGCCAAAATGACTCGGGGTATCAAATCTAGTGTGAGTCGGAAATACGTTAAGTCCTTAATGGATTATCTAGGTTTATAGGAGAAAATCATGAAGCGATTGATTGCTTATTTTGTATCGGGAATGCGTACGGCCTCCTTTGTTTATTTGAGTTTGGTGTTATGGGCTCAGTTTTATTCAGGTATTACCTATCCCGCACCAACGACAAAAAATACTCTAGCTTTGTTTTTGATGAGTGGAATTATGGGGGTATTGACCTTAATCCTTGAGAGGCTAGAGTTTCTTGCTTATAGTATGCGTGTGGGAGTTCATTTGTTAGCGACAGCTACTATTTTAGTATTGACCTACCTATTCTTTGGCTGGGGTTCAGCATTGTTGAGTCCCTTGCTTTGGTTCTTTTTCTTATTAATTTATGGACTGATATGGTTGTATCAAATCTGGCAAACTCATAAACTCACCCAACGAATTAATCAAGCCTTAGAGGATAAAAGACAGAAAACGGGTCACTAATATAGTGTTGAGGATGAAGTTTTAAGACAGTGCTAGTTTCCAAAGAGAACAATTTGTGATATAGTATTTTCAGCGTAAAACAAGGAGAAGAAAGATGCCAGTAAATGAATATGGTCAGATGATTGGTGAGTCAATGGAAGGTTATACACCAGGTAAACTGCCTTCTATTGATTTCTTAGAAGGGCGTTATGCTCGGATAGAGGCTCTCTCGGTAGAAAAACATGCGAGGGATTTGCTAGCTGTTTATGGCCCTGATACGCCTCAGGAGATGTGGACCTACCTTTTTCAGGAGCCAGTGGTAGATATGGAGGAGCTGGTTACCCTTTTAAATCAGATGTTGGCTCGTAAGGATCGTTTTTACTATGCAATCATAGACAAGGCAACTGGTAAGGCTTTGGGAACTTTTTCTCTCATGCGCATTGACCAGAATAACCGAGTAATAGAAGTGGGAGCTGTTACTTTTTCTCCAAAACTCAGAGGGACACGGATAGGGACAGAAGCCCGGTATCTACTGGCGCGCTATGTCTTTGAAGAGCTTAACTATCGTCGCTATGAATGGAAATGCGATGCTCTTAACCTGCCATCAAGACGAGCTGCAGAACGTTTGGGCTTTATTTATGAAGGAACATTCTGTCAGGCAGTGGTTTATAAGTGACGGACGAGGGATACGGATTGGTTGTCTATGATTGATAAGGACTGACCCAAAGTCAAAGATCGTTTGGAAACATGGTTGCGTCCTGAAAATTTTGCTAAAAATGGACGGCAGCACAAGAGCTTGAGAGAACTCTAAGAGGTGATGGTATGATAACTATTAGAAAGCAAGAAATTGTCAAGCTAGAGGATGTTTTGCCTCTCTATCAGGCAGTCGGTTGGACAAATTATACCCATCAACCTCAGATGCTGGAGAAGGCCTTGCCTCACTCATTAGCGATTTATCTGGCACTTGATAGCGATGCCGTGGTGGGCTTGGTCCGTTTTGTTGGAGATGGTTTTTCATCGATTTTTGTCCAGGATTTGATCGTTTTGCCTAGCTATCAGCGCCAAGGGATTGGTAGTGCCTTAATGGGAAAGGCTTTAGAGGATTTCAAAGATGTCTACCAAGTCCAACTAGTGACCGAACAGACAGAAAAAACCTTGGGATTCTATCGTTCACTGGGTTTTGAAATCTTATCCACCTATAATTGTATAGGAATGACTTGGATGAATCGAGAAAAATAATAAAATTTGTTTTTTCTTAAGCAAAGTTTAAGGCTGGTCTAGTATTATACAACTATTAAATAAAGACCTCCTAACTTTATTTAATGAAATCCTAAAACTTTTTTCATCATAATCTCCTAATGAAGTCACCCAATCAGGTGGCTTTTTTTCTTGGATAGGTGATGGTGATAGAATTTTTTGTAAAATAGTAAAATATGAGAAAAGTTAAGCTAGTTTTAAGCCTTGTCTTGTATTATAT
>NZ_CAMPPY010000002.1 GCF_946902915.1 Streptococcus sp. Marseille-Q5986
AATTTACACTGTTTCACAATACGTTGAAATTTAGAGCTTTAAAGCGAGAGCAAAGTTGACTTTTTACATCGTTTTACAGACATTTACGACATTTTTGCCCCTTTTTTGCCCCTTTTAAAACAAAAAACCCGCAAGCTGTTGCCTGCGGGTCATTAAGAAGAAAAATAGAATCTCCTTTCTTTATTTAAAATTTATTTTGTAGTGATCAATCCATCAGGCTCAACTGTAAATTCTGGCTTGTCTGCCATAGATCCATCTGGTTTGAGATAGTACCAGCCGTTACCATATTTGACAAATTGATTTGATTTCATATCTCCATTCTTTTACCGTTGACAAACGATGCGCTACAATCACAACCGTCTTCTCCTTTAGTACAGAATACAGGCTACTGATAATCGCATACTCAGAATCCGCATCAAGATTAGCAGTGGCTTCATCAAATATAAGAATTTCAGCATCTTTTAAGTAGGCTCTAGCTATTTAAAGTCTTTGGCTTTGTCCCCCTGACAAGAGTCGTCCGCGTTCACCAACTTCAGCATCTAACCCCTCTTTCATGGAGCGAATCTCATCACCCAGTGATACTAAGTCTAGCACTTTCATCAATTCATCATCAGCTACTAAGCGATTCAAACCGAGACAAAGATTGTCACGAATACTGCCAGATAAGACTGCATTATTTTGTGAAACCCAAGCAATTTTACCTCTCCATTCTTTTAAGTTGAAATCATATATACTTGATTGCCCATTAGAACATCTCCTGAAAGCGCTTTATAAAACCGCTCTAACAAACGCACAATCGTTGATTTTCCTGATCCAGATGGCCCAACAAAAGCAATTTTTTGCCCCTTGAAAATTGAAAAAAGTAATATCCTTTAAGACAAGGCGATTTTCATTATATCCAAAATAGACATGGTTAAAATTTAACCCTTGTCCTGATACCGATTTTCCTCCCTCAAATTTTTCTCTAGGAACTGCAAGCAAGTCCTCCAATGCAACTGAAGACCCCTTGCTCCTAGAATAAACAGTTACAAAATTAGCTATATTACTAATAGGATTAAGTAATTGAAAGAGGTAAATCAAAAACGAAACCAAGGTTCCCACAGATATATATCCTGCGCTGACCCGATAACCTCCATAGGTTAGCATCACAGCTATAGTCGCGAAGATAAATAAGAGAGCAAACGGGGTCTCAAAAGAAGTAACCCTATCTGATTTCAGTGAATTGTTTTGTACCCTTTCAATACAATTATCCAAAACATCCTGTACACTTTTCTCTGCTTGGTTGGTCTTAATTAATTCATGTTCTTGAATCTTTTCAGTCAATTGCCCTGTTAAAAATCCGATTTCCTCCTGTAAACGACGACTATACTTTTCACTGATATTGGAAAGGGGCAAGATAATAAACATCATACAAGGAAGAGTGATGAATAAAAGTAGAGAAAGATTCCAATCAAGACTAAATAAGACTACGATGGAACCAAGTACCATAACTAAACTCAGAATAATATTTGGGAAAGTCGTAATTAAAAACTCACGAATGACACTCGTGTCATTGACAATGGCAGAAGTCAACTCCCCACTTTGGCTCTTATCAAAGAAGGATTTCTCTGCATAAATCAACCCCTCTATCACTTTTTTCCTGATTTTTGCTATCTTTTTTTCACCCGATTGACTAAACAAATAGTAACCAATAGAAGAAAACAAGGCTTGACCAATAAAAATCAAGAACGATTGAAATACTTTGGAACCTATATTTTCAATAGAACTCCCATCTATTAAACCTTTTAAGATAAGGGGAAGCAACAAAGCAAGTAGACTAGACAGAACAAGGAAGAAACTCCCCATAATCACCTTAGTATCTACTCTTAATAATTTTAGTTTCATAAACAATCCTTATAATAGTTTCATGAGACGATTTCGAAATAGTTTTACTTCTCCACCTATCCTTTCATAAATAACTAATAATTTTTCTACCGTCTTAATATTTTCATAAAAAAGATGTATCAAAATATAAACAGCGATAATTTCTTTATAAGTTTTCAATTTTTCTATCCTATAAGAATATTTTTCTGAGTCATTCTTCATTTGTTCATATAGCAAATCAATGCTTTCAACGGTTATATTTTGTAACAGTTCTAAAGCCCTATCAGGCTTTACTTCTGTCGTTTTTGATAAGAAAACCTCAGAATAGTTCGTATTATTTTTTATCAGTTTATTTAACATATTTGCTACAAGCGTCGTATGATATACCTTTGGAAAAGAATCTTCTATCTTATCTAGTAAAGGTCTATCCTCATCATATATAAAAAAACCATTGTCAACCTGAGAATTAGCTAATATAGACACTGATATTTCTAAAATATAATCAGAAATCTCAATGTTTAATATAGATATGCAGCACATTAACTCCATAATAACGTCTATATCTTTTCGTTTAATAGAAATCAGTAATGAAAGTTCCAGGATAGAAGACAACTTATTTTGATCAATATCTTCAAAAATACTTTTATCTTTTGAAGAAACAGAAGTATAAAAAATATCATGTGTTATAGCATATAAATGTTCACGACTTAACAAAATATCTAATGGAATATCTCCCAATAACAATTGATGCAGAAAGCCATTATTAAATAAATTTAAAATTTTTAATCTATATTCTCTACTATTTCTATAATCCTTTAAAGACATTAAAGCTAAATATTCTATCTTACGATAATATAGCTCATCGCTATTCATTAAATTATTTAGTGACTGATACTGACTGGTGTAAAACTTTAATAATATGTCTACAGATTTCATATCAACCCTATCTCCATATAAAGTCATTTGATGATACTCTAACAGAGATTTTTTATCTTTATAAAAATAAGGTAGACGATTGTTAATCCAATCCTCTACCTTATTTAGTGATAGGAAAAACCTATCCACCCCTGTTACCATTCTAGGGATATAATATCAAAAGCATTACCAGTCATTTCGTCCTCTAAATCCTTAAAGTATATAAAAACATGTGTAGTATCTTTATAAATACGTACTGGTCGAGTTTCCTCAATAATCACTTTAACACTCTCAGAAAATTTATTAAAGAATGATTTTATTAGCTTCTTTCTTTCGATATATTATTCTTTTATTCTTATTTCACATGTTTTGCCAGTTCTTCTTGGGCTTTTTTATTGGATTCTTCTTTTTCTTTAAACCATTTTTCTTTAGCTTTTTCATACTCAGCGGTCGTTACAGTCTTATCTTGTAACTTGAGGTACTTGTATGATTCTACACCCTTATTTCCAGCTTGTGAGAATGGAGCTGAGAATGGAACTGTCTTTCTCAAGCCAGGTGTTCCGCCACGGGAAACATTTGGAATAGTAAGGGCACTGTCTACTAACCAAGCCTGAATTTCAGCATATTTTTCATAACGTTTTGCTGGTTCTTGCTCTTTATTAGCTTCTTCCAGCATTTGAGTATAGGTATCAAGCCCAACCGCCTTAGCTTTTTCATTAACTTCACCTGGTTCTAAACCGAAGTTTTGCAACATTCCGCCACTCTTCACACTAAAGATGTCCAGATAAGTTGATGGATCTTGGTAGTCAGGTCCCCAGCCACCATTATAAAGGTCAAAGTCCTTCTGAGCTGCGGTTTGAGCTAAGTAGCCAGAATTGTCATAGTCCTCTGTTGACAACTGTTGAATATCGATAAGCACGTTCTCTGTTCCCAAAGCGGATTCAATTGATTGCTTCAAAGAACTTACCCCAAGAACCCCGCCTTTGAAAGCTTGGTCAACTGCCATATCCAAGCGTATTGGGAATTGCACACCCTTAGCTTCCAATTCTTTCTTAGCTTCTGCAAATTTAGCCTTAGCCTTGTCAGGATTGTAGTAGGAATCTTGTCCATCATCAAAGTTGATTCCTTGCCATTCTTGACCATAGTTGACCATTTTTTCAGAGACAACATCTCCAAATTCTTTTCCGTTAATGGTCACAAATGTAGGAGGTACGACGAGGTTACGAATAATCTTAGTTGCCCCATCTTCCCCTTGAGATTGTGCTCCATAGGCCGTACGGTCATAAGCAAAATTAATAGCTTGACGGAAGTTTTTATTTAGAACAGCTTCCTGAGTTGATTTCTTCTCTACATCGGTTGTCTTAGAAGTGAATTTATAGGATTGTCGATCAAGATTGAAATTCACATAGAAAGATGTAGCATCTTGCATACTATAAATGATATTGTCCTTGTTTTTCTCTTTAATCCCCTCGAAGCTTGAGCTATTTGGGTAGAGACGTGCGAAACTATATACTCCTTCTACAAAGTTACGAGCTAGGGCATCTTGGTCACTACCATCATAGTAGGTCAATTTCACATCGTCCACAAAGACGTTTTTAGCATCCCAGTAATTTGGATTTTTCTTGTATTCGATAACAGATTTTGAAACAAACGATTTCATCAAGAAAGGTCCACTGTACAAAATGCTAGAAGGATCTACCTTACCAAAATCATCCCCTTTTGATTTCAGGAAATCTGCATTTACAGGGAAGAGAATGGTTGAAGTTGTTTTAGAATTCCAATAAGGTTCTGGACGTGTCAAAGTGTACTGAACTGTTTGGTCATCAATCGCCTTAACACCGACAGTTGAAAAGTCAGTTGTTTTCCCGTTGATATAGTCATCCAAACCTGCTACAGAGTCTTGAACCAGGTACAAGGCTTCGGATTTTTTATCAGCAGCATATTTCAACCCAGTGACAAAATCTTGCGCTGTTACAGGGGCGTATTCTTCACCCTCATAGGTATACCATTTTACATCCTTACGCAATTTGTAAGTATAGGTCAAACCGTCCTGAGAAACAGTCCAATCCTCTGCCAACGATGGAACATAATTACCGTATTGGTCATTTTCCATCAATCCATCTACCAAATTAGTAACGATGTCGTTGGTTGTTGCACGGTTTTCTGCAAGATAGTTCAAACTAGATGGATCGCTCGAATAAACATAGTTATATGTTTTAGAAGAGCTAGTTGAGTTTCCACATGCGCTCAGTAAGATACCTGCGCTTAACACGACACTTGCAAGTGTCAGATACTTGGCCTTAGACTTTTTCATTTCCAGAACCTCCTGTTTTAAAGATTTTTCTTATTATACAGCATTGGTTTTATTTAGTCAAGCAATTTCTGAAGAAAAACTTAAAAAACATATTTTTCTGCTCTTGATTTTAGAAAAAGTTCTCCTTTTTTAAGAAAAACGTACTATAAAAACCCTTCTATTATAGAAAGGTTAATTCATTGCTTTTATTTATAAATCTTCTTACGATATTTTCAATCGTGTTCGTAGTCGGTCCGCTTGGGCTTGACCTATTATCTTGTCTAAAAGTCGTGTCCGTAGGCTCATCAAACTATAGAGACCTCCTCCAAGCCCTCCGATGAGAGCTAGGTAAAGGAAACTCCAGAAACGTCCATTTGGTTGGAAGACAAAACCGAGCAGCCATTGTAAGAAGCCAACTAGGATAAACATAACAAGGGTTAAGATGGTAATCAAAATGGTTCGCTTCAAGATAATCTTTCGACGAGCACCCGTTACCTGGCAGATGTCTCGGTACATCAAGACATTCGGAATAATCAAGCCGATAGTCGTTGAAAGCAAAGGACCGTAGCTGTGGAAAATAGCAATGGTTGGCAATTGCAAGACGATCTTAGCAATAGAACCATAGACAAAGTAAAGCACTGCCTTGCGGTTTCGGAACATGGCCTGAAGCATAGGAGACAAGACCATATACAAGCCTAGGATAGTAGACTGCAAAACTGCAAAGACAAATAAGCCCATGGCCAAACTATCTGGCTTACCGTAAAAGACTGTATAAAGAGGTTCCCCTACCATGACCACTCCAACCGTTGCCGGTAGTAGAAATAAGAAGAGCATGGTGAGGCTATCTTGGACTAGACGAGCCGCCGCCTGCAAGTCGCCTTTTACATAGTTCTCCGTCAAGAGCGGCAAGCCAACACTCCCAATTGAAACCCCTACAGAGATTAAAATCATAGTAATTTTATTAGGATTGGCAGAGAAATAAGAAAACATGACAACCAAGTCTTCATTGCTATAGTTGGTAAACCACTTCATACTATTGATAAAGGTCATCTGGTCCAAAATCTGGAAAAGCTGGATGGCAGACCCTGTCAGGATAAAAGGAATAGCTTCCTTAATGGTATCGACTAAGAGATGCTTGCTGTTAATCTTATCCCCTGTTTCAAGGACTCTTTTGAGTAAACCTTCTTGAGCAAAGAAGTAGATCAAGACTGCAAAACTTGCCACCATCCCCACAAAGGCCGCAAAGGTCGATTGGGTAACGGCTATGAGGTAATCTCCTGAACCGAGCTTCATAATGATAAAGGTTGCTAGAAGCATCCAGATAACACGAATTACCTGCTCAGCGATTTGGCTCATGGCATAAGGTTTGAGGTTATTCATCCCTTGGAAAAAGCCCCGGATGACACTCATAGATGGGAAAATCAAGACAGCCCAAGCCAAACTCTGCATGATGGGAATCAGGTCTTTCCCCACACCTGACAAATCTGCCAACCAGGGAGAAAAGAGATACAAGACCAAGGCAAAGAATAAGCCCAAGCCCGTCATAAAGCTTAGGAAACTCCGAATCAAGGCAAAGCTGTGCTCTTCTTCTCGCATGGTATTATACTTAGCCACTTGTTTGGCGACCGCAACTGGGATACCCGCTGTCGAAATCAGCAAGAACCAGGCGTAAATATTGTAGCCCATGGTAAAGAGACCATTTGCCTTGGCAGCATAGGTCCCCATCCAGATATACCAGGGAATAATGTAGATTGCCCCAAGGAGGCGACTAATAAAGTTACTAGCTGTTAGCCAAGCAGTCCCTCGCAACATCTGGGCTTGCTGGTGATTGTTTTCGTTAGACATAGCTTCCTCATTCAATTTTGATAACAAGGAAAAGTTCCTTATCTTCCATTATAAACTTTTCCTTGTTACTTGTAAAATTCAGACTTTCGGTTTACAATAGAAAGTATGATAAAGATTGAAACCGTATTAGATATATTAAAGAAAGATGGTCTCTTCCGCGAGATTATCGACCAAGGACACTACCACTACATCTACAGTGAAGTTGTTTTTGACAGCATCAGTTACGACAGCCGAAAAGTAAAAGAAGGCACTCTTTTTTTTGCCAAAGGCGCTGCTTTTAAAAAAGAATACCTCCTATCCGCTATAAGCCAAGGCTTAGCTTGGTATGTCGCAGAAAAGGACTACGAGGTCAGTATCCCCGTCATCGTTGTGAACGATATCAAAAAAGCCATGAGTTTGATTGCTATGGAATTTTATGGCAATCCACAAGAAAAACTCAAAATTCTCGCTTTCACAGGGACAAAAGGAAAGACAACAGCTGCTTATTTTGCATACAACATTTTATCTCAACGCTACCCAACAGCTCTCTTGTCAACTATGAACACAACTCTAGATGGCAAGACCTTCTTTAAATCTTCCTTCTCAACACCCGAAAATATCGATCTTTTCGACATGATGAATCAGGCTGTTAAGAATGGTCGAACCCATCTTGTAATGGAAGTCTCTAGCCAAGCCTATCTAGTTCATCGAGTCTATGGTCTGACCTTTGATGTAGGAGTCTTTCTTAACATCACTCCTGACCATATCGGGCCGATTGAACATCCTAGCTTTGAAGATTACTTCTACCACAAACGTCTCTTGATGAAAAATAGCCGAGTAGTTGTCATTAACAGCGACATGGATCACTTTTCTGTACTGAAAGAACAAGTGGAACATCAAGAACATGACTTCTATGGTAGCCAGTCTAGCAATCAAATCGAGAACTCCAAAGCCTTTAGCTTTTCAGCCACAGGTAAACTCGCTGGTGATTATGATATCCAACTCGTCGGCCACTTCAATCAAGAAAATGCAGTCGCTGCAGCGCTTGCCTGCCTTCGTCTAGGTGCCAGTCTTGAAGATATCAAAAAAGGAATCGCTGCAACCCGAGTTCCTGGACGTATGGAAGTTCTCACTCAGAAAAATGGAGCCAAGATCTTCATCGACTATGCTCACAATGGTGACAGTCTGAAAAAACTGATTTCTGTTGTTGAAACCCATCAAACTGGAAAAATTGCCCTGGTTCTCGGTTCGACAGGAAACAAGGGAGAAAGCCGTCGTAAGGACTTTGGCTGCCTCCTCGATCAACATCCTGAAATTCAAGTCTTTCTGACTGCTGATGACCCCAACTATGAAGATCCAATGGTAATTGCAGATGAAATCAGTAGCTATATCAGTCATCCTGTAGAAAAGATTGCCGATCGTGAAGAAGCCATCAAGGCAGCTATGGCTATCACAAATCAAGAACTTGATGCCGTGATCATTGCAGGTAAGGGAGCTGATTGCTACCAAATCGTCCAAGGCAAGAAAGAAGCCTATCCAGGAGATGCGGCCATAGCAGAACGTTATCTATAAAAAAAATCAAGGGAATGTTTCCCTTGATTTTTTTAGTCTTCTTTCTTAAATGAATTTTTAAGACCTTCAACGGCACCTTCTACAGCACCTTTAGCATCTTCAACTACTTCTTTTGCCTTAGCAACTGTCTTTTCTACAGCGCCTTCTGCTTCTGTCTTGCTATCGCCAGTAACTTTACCAAATCCTTCTTTGATAGCACCAGTTGCTTGATCCAATTTATTTTCAAGTGGCATAGCTCTGTCTCCTTTGCTTTTAATACGATAAACGTTATCGCTTACTTTCAGTTTATACTTATTCTTTAGTAAAGTCAAATAATCTGCTCAAAATGAAGCAATTAAGGTAAATAGAAAGTCAACTGTTCCTTGTCGAAATCAACAGCCAACTCATACTTCCCTTCTTCGTTTTGCACAATATAGCCTAGGACGACCAAACTATCCACAAAGATATCACGGCGTTTCTGTATCAGTTGATCTTTTTTGAAGAATTTTAACAAAAAAGTCGTCATATATTTGAGGGCATACTCAGGGTTAACATCTCCTAAAATATCATAGAGTGCCTGCTGTTTTTCTGTCAAAGAATACTGTTGTTTGACCTTGTAGAAATAATTAGACAGGGTCATTTTTTGCCTTGCAAAGTCCGTATGTTCGATTAAAATAGCTGCATTGGTTTGATTGCGCAATTCTGTCTCAAAAGTCTTCTCCAGCAAGCCTTGATAGACTGGACTGTCCTCTCTGATAAAAATCTCTTGATCAAGGACTAAATCATCCGTAGATTCTGAAAAAGGGAGATTGAGCGAATAGTGTTTATTTTCCCTTAGAATCAAGCCTGCCTTTATATACTCTCCCATAAGCTTATCAACTGATACATCTGGAAACTGGGTCTTGATTTCTCGTAGAATCACATCGTCATGCTGGTCCAGATAGCCAACCAAATCTATAAAAAATGG
The DNA here is from genome assembly GCF_946902915.1 of Streptococcus sp. Marseille-Q5986. Taxonomy (GTDB): domain Bacteria; phylum Bacillota; class Bacilli; order Lactobacillales; family Streptococcaceae; genus Streptococcus. The sequence goes on from NZ_CAMPPY010000002.1 coordinate 9,414, forward strand.
TTGTCGAGTCAAACGAGATGGATTAAAAATCTGAATCATGAAGATTCCTTTCTTTACATTCTAACAGAGGCGATGCTGCCAACTGACTAGGATTGGTCCCTGGCTGGTTCAGAGGTACAGCCACTCCTAGTTCTCCGTAGTATTCACTCCAGAAATCACTGATTTCCTGCCCATCATCCCCAAACTTCATAGGGGTGGTTTCAAAAATAGGTAAAATATCAGCTATGTACTGGGAACAATAAAAGCCTTCCCCATCCGGATAAAAAGAGCTATTATAAGGAGAACCTAGATGCTGACAAGCCTTCTCCTTCACCAAGTCAGATTTCAGCTCTGGATAGAAATAAAGGTCATAGAGATGAGTCGGTTCAAAAAATTCAGCTGGTTCTTGACAGATGACACCTGCTTGCCCACTAGCATGGTAGATCAAACCGTCTAAAAAGATAGCTACATGACTATAGTCACCAGTTGAAACTTGGATGGCCTGTCCCATATCTGAAAGGTCCTTCATAAAAATCAAATCGCCATTTTCTAACATCTTTCTCTCCTAGAAAAAAAGGAGTTAAAACTCCTTTCGATATAAGACAAACTAGCTTTTCCTATTTTGAACTGACACTCAGGATCTTAAGCATTAAAGCTCTCAGTCAACTGAGGCACCACTTGTTTCTTACGTGAAACAGCACCTGGAAGGAAAGCGTGGTTGTCTTTAAGTTTGAAGTTGAAGGCCGCTTCGACCTTGTCCATGTTTGATCCAAGAGCAAGGATTTCTGAGTTTGAGTTGACGATGTCTGTAATCATCAAGACAAAGTCTGAGTAGCCGTTTGCTGCATTAGCTGCTTGCATAGCTGCTTCGATTTCTGCTTGGCGTTCCAAGACTTCAGCGATATCAACTGTATTGACTTGGGCAACACGAACCTTATTTCCATTGAGTTCAAAAGTCTTAGCATCGATGTCAATCAATTCTTCAGCAGATTTGCTTGCCAAGTTTGTACCAGCTTTCAGCATTGCAAGACCATACTCTTCCAAGTTCACGTCTGCTAATTCTGCCAACTCAGGAGCAATGACTTTATCAGACGGGTGTGTTGTTGGTGATTTCAAAAGAAGGGTATCTGAAATCAAACCTGAAAGCATCAATCCTGCGATTTCTTTAGGAACTGCTACACCGTGTTCTTTGAACATGTGGTAAACAATAGAAGACGCTGATCCAACTGGTTCCAAACGCATATAAAGTGGGCTTGCAGTTTCAAAATTAGCCACACGGTGGTGATCCACAACTCCGTACACTTCCACTTCAGCGATATCTGACACTGATTGTTGGAACTCATTGTGGTCAGTCAAGATAACTTGCTCTGCACCTTCTGCTTTAGCAGATGTGATGACGCGCGGTGCTTCTGCACCAAAATAGTTCAAAACAAAAGCTGTTTCTTCATTTGGAGTACCGAGAGCCACCGCTTCTGTGTCCAATCCATAAGCTTCTTTTGCAAGGTAAGCAAAGGCTACAGATGAGCCGATGGCATCTGAGTCTGGATTTTGATGACCAAATACTAGAATCTTAGACATGATAATACCTCTTTAAATTTATTCATCTTATTGTAGCACTTTTTTCCTCTTTTGACAAAAGTAAGAGGAAGCAAAGGACTTCTCGTTAGAAAGGAACGCTGATTTAACAACGTTCCTTAACTCTATACTATGCCGGCGGCCAACAAACTAGCGTTAAAATAAGTTAAAATAAATAACCAAAAAGCGATTAAATCAAGATGTTATCACACGCTAGTTAGTATTGAAATTAAGTGAATTGACCATTGGCTGACCAAATAAATTTTAAAGTTTACTTAAATTTTATGGTTTTAAAATTTAATAATCACATTTTTTTATACATAGTTCGATACCGTATTCGGCACAATTGGTATAGTCCAATATTCATTCTCAAAAATGCTTTCAATAGGGTAGTCTTTTAAACTAATTTTGAGAATCCAAAAAATCTTCCTACATATGTAAGAAGATTTTTTATTTAATTACAGTCCATGCTTATAATTAAAGGCATGTGCTCCAATTTCTTCAATTGTGTCTGGGAAACGTTGTACCAGTCTAGCATTTAATAATTTTCTTAGACTTTCTTGTTGTGTTAATTCTCCCATCTCTAAAGCATGTCTTACATACTCTCTAACTTTCCAGTATTGTTTAGCATCTTCTATTAGTAATTTTTCAAATTTTTTAGGTCGTATAAATATTAACCTTGCAACAAAAACAAGCGCTGAAAAACTTAGCACTGTACCAATATCTGATAAACCGATTGGGACACTTAATAACCAAATGATAAAAGCTGTAAATAATGGATGTCTTTTAATGAAGTTTACTAATTTCTCAGTATTAAATTCTTTCGTTAGATGTGAAATATCTTTTTGCAATACTGAAATATTTATTACACTAGCTTTTTCAGGAAAAGGGTAGTCTTTAGCTCTTAAATGACCATCGACTTCTAAATGACATAAATTCTCACGTACAATAGGGTCAAAAAATCTAGCTTGATAAGTTTTAAACTTTGTAGTCGCTCTCTCTTCTGCTGCTGACAACGTTTTCTGAATACCTATTTTTGTTGCTGCATGCCCTAGTGTTAAGCCAGAGCTAACTTTTAGTGAGTTTGTAAATAATCCCATTCTTTATTTTCCTTGTCTTCTTTTTAATGCAATTCCTAGTCCTGATAGAATTGCTAAAATAAATAACGTTAAGTTACTTTCCTTCGTTCCAGTATTTGGTAAAGTTTTTGCTTTTTCTACTCGTGAGTAACTCATTTTTTCGTTTTCTACTGCTTTAACGGCTAGAGCTGAGTATGTTTCACATTTTTCCTTCACAACAACATTCCCTTGAGCATCCAAAGTCACTTCTTTACCAGTTGCAAGAGCTTTTTGTAATTCGTCAACATTGACTTCAGGAAGTGCTTCAGCAGTTGGAGCTACTTTAGGGACAGCGATTACTGTTCCATCAGGCAATTTGGCAACAACGTTTTCTTGAGCTTTCTCTGCAAGGTCAACGAGTGCTTCATATTCTGTTTGCAAGTCTACCAACTTAGCGTGTTCTGTACGGTATGCAGACAACAAGTTTTCAAGAGTAGACTGTGCAGTAGTGAGTTCAGTTTTAGCTGTTTCAAGTTTAGCTTCAGCTTTTGCTTTCATATCTTGAGCAGTTGCTAGTTTAGCAGGTGCGTCCAAATATGCTTGCAATTGTTCAGCCAATTTCTTAGCTTCTTTAACAAGAGCATCTTTTTCTTCAAGAAGTTTAGCGCTTTGTTTGTTCAAAGTATTTACTTTATCTTCTTGAACTTTTAGTTTAGCTGAAGCATCTGCAAGAGCTTGTGACGCAGTTGTTTGAACAGCTTTAGCTCCTTCAAGTTCTGCTTGAGCTTTTTCAAGAGCTTTTTTCTTGTCAGCTAGACTTGCTGAGAAGTTGTTAACTGCTTCAGTAGCTTTAGCTTCACGAGTTTTAGCATTTTCAAGAGCAATTTCTGCCAAACGTAGGTTGTTTTCAGCAACTTGGGCTTGCAATGGTGTAGCCATTGCGTCAGCAAGAACTTTTTCAGCTTCAGTTTTCAAGCTAAGTGCGCTTGCATAATCAGTTGAAGCTTTTGTCAAAGCTTTCTTAGCATTTTCTGATGCATTTTGAGCTTGTTCAACATTTGATTTCGCTGTTTCTACAGCTTTTTCGAGAGAGGCTGTGTTGGTTTCTTTAACTAGTTTTTCACCAGTGTAAACTCCATAAACGTTAATCAATGTGTTGTATCCACCGAATTTAGCAATTGAAATTCCTAAATCTGATGCCATATTGAATGTTGTATTGGAGTGTCCCCATTTAGATGGTGCGTCTGCGAATGCCATTGTCATGACTGCATTGTAGATTGTTTGCTTCAATTCGTACATATTTGTAACGTCTCTTAAGTTTGAAGCATTTTCTCCAAAGTAATCACCAGATAAGTGACCAGCTTCAGCGATTGTTTTATCACGTTGAACATATTTTTCAGCTTGATTTTTAGCTGATTTCATTGAACCAGTGTTTAATTCAAGTTCTTTGAGACCATATTGTTTTCTAATAGTGTTTACAACTTGTAAGTTGTAATGAGCTACTTCTAACAATTGTTCTTCAGTTAAATGTTCAGCATCAACTGCACGTTTCTTATCAGCTTCGCTGATTTTTGTTGAAGAGTTTTCGATAACTGTAGCGCCAGAGTCAGTCATGAAGTCTGAGTCGCCTTCGGCTTTATCTTTCTTGAACTGAGTCAAGTCTACGATTGTTACTGTATCAGTACCAGTATTTGTATTTGCCAATTTATCTTGAGCAGATTTTAGTTCAGCTTGAGCTGATTGCAATTTGTTTTCAACTGAGTCAGCATGTTCTGTAGCGCTTGCAAGTTTTTCTTTAGCCAATTTGACAGCATCATCTTTAGTTTTAACATCAGTTTCAGCTGATTTGATAGCTTCGTCGCGGTCTGCATCTGCTTTTGTTGCATTTTTGAACGCAGTTTTTGCGTCAGCGACTGTAGATTCTGCGTCTTTGACAGCTTTCTGAGCGTCTGTCAAATCTTTTTCAGCATTTGCAAGTCCAGTTCCGTCAAGAGCAGATTCTGCATTTGTAACGGTTTGTTCAGCTGATTTGACATTTTTAGTAGCTTGGTCAAGATTTTCTTGAGCAGTTGTCACGTCTGATTGTTCTTTTGCAAGAGCTTTTGTTTCAGCTTTGATTTGTTCATTTGTAGCTTCAGTTGCTTTTTGGTTAGCAGTTTGAGCTTCAACATTCTTAGTTTGAGCATCTTTTACTTCAGCAAGTTTTTCAGGTGTTGCTTGAGAAGCAGTTGCTTCCGCATCTTTGACAGCTTGAGTTGCTGTAGCTACTTCTTTTTCAGTTGAAGCAACAGTTTCTTCTTTTGCTTTCACATCAGCTTTAGCTGTGTCAATCTTAGCTTCATCTTCTTTCACAACAGCTTTTTGTGCGTCAAGAGCAGGTTTTACTGTAGAAGGCGCAGGAACTTCACTCTTTTCAAGTGGTTTCACTTGTGACTTAGCAACAAGAGCAGGTTCATTGACAGCAGTGTCAGTAGGTACTGAAGTCGCTTGAGCTTCTTGAGCAAATGCAGGCGCACCAACTAATACAAGCGCAATAGCTGTTGAAGTTGTGAGGGTTTTCATAGTTTTGTTTGACATAAAATCTCCAAAAATTTCCATTAACAACTATATATAGTTGTTTTTTTATTTTATTATAGCATATTCAACCAACCTTTTAAAGTCGTAAACAATCTTTTAAGAACTAAAATATGTAGTAAAAAAACTGTAATATTAAGTTTGCGAGGTATTACATGAAGCAATCACTAAGAAAATATGTAGGAAAACGAATCCGCCTTTTAAGACTGAAAAAAGGCTTTACACAAGAACAAATTGAAGAACGAGCCGACCTTGGAACAAATTATGTTTACAAACTTGAACACCTCGAAACAAATATAACAATTAATACACTTGAAAAAGTTATGACTGCTCTTGAATGTGATATTTCATCTTTCTTTGACATTACAAAAAAAGATGAAAATCCTGAGATTGTTGAATTAATTACAAATATAAAAAATTTACCTGATAATAAACAAAAAGAAATACTTTCTGCATTCCATATAATTCTAAATCAAGTTAAATAATGTTTTAATTAATTTCAAAGTGCTATAACTGATGACATAGCAACCCTATTAAACAACATAAACAACCGCTAAAAATTCTAGCGGTTGTTTTTTTACATATCTAATTTTTTCAAATCTGCGGTCATTTGTTCAGCAGATAACATAGTTTCTTCTATCTTCTCTTCTGATTCTTTAAAATATTCTTCATCAAATTTTACAAAATCAAATCCATATTTGAATAAATTTTTGTTGTTCTTTCGATATCCTGAGCGTTCATCTTGTTTTCTTTGAATCTTATCTAAACCATTAACAAATTTTGAAACTTGTTCAAGTATCATTCTTTGTTCTTCCTCTAAATAATGTTCTAATACTTGCCCCTCTTCTTGTACTACTTCCTTCAAGAAGTTCTTTTGTATAATACTTGTTCTATATTCTCTATAATTAGCATTCAAAAATAAATTTGAAGTCTGATAAACCCGAAGCCCTAGCGAATCTTCTGTTTTCTTGTTATCAAAAATAACATCTTCATACACTCGTTCCGCAAAATCAATTATTCTATTATCTAATTTTTTCAAATAATATTTTTTCAATAAAAAATTCTTTAAATAGTCTGTAAAATTTTTCTTCCACTTCGTTTTGATAAAGTCTTGAAATAACTTTAAATAAATTCTTATCAAAAATATCAAATGCAACAATACCATCAGATAAGGCTGCTCCGATTTCTTTTTTAGCTAATTCACTTAAAAACAAGACAGACTCTTTCAAAACTTCAAGCATATTCGATTTCAACTGTTGCTCTCTAATTGTTTTAAAATCAGATGAGCTAATAGATTCAAAAATAATTAAATAAAAGAGACTTGGAAGCAATTTCTTCCAGTTTTCTTCATTACCCCATAGTAATTCAGAAACACTTAAATTCATATTCTTAGCAATCATCTCTAAAACATTGTCAGACAAATGACTTCGACTATCTTTCATTAATCGACTCATTTTTTGTTTAGCTGTATCTTTGTTTCCGCCGTAATATGCAAACATATCAAATACTTCTCCAATTCTTTCGTCATGCAAAAACATATACCAATAATATTTTAGTCCTTTTTGCGACTGTTCATCTTTGAAATTTTTAATCTTAGCAGGTACTGCATCAATCGTTGCACGTTTGACAAATTCTACTGTGTTTTTAAACATTGAGTTTCCTTCTTTCTATTAAGAATACTTAGAGTATAACACAAATGGTTGTACATTATAATCAATTTTATATTTTATTTTAAAAATTTTACCATACAACTATTTTTCTTTATATATACTGGCTTTATGTTACATAATTATAATAGTTGTATGATATATCTTTGTGTTGTTGTCTGTTTTATTTCAACTAAATACAATTAGAATTTTGCTATACCGGTCTTGTAATGATGAATCACTTAATTTCATTTTATATTACATGATTAAAATAGTTGTACGGGCGCGTTTTTAAATATTTGTTTTTTGCTCAATCGACAGTCAATCTTAATCGTGATACACTTAAAATATAAATAAAGAACGTTCATATATTTACAAGAAAGATTTAACAGAAAGAACTAGCTTCAAGCTAGTAAAGGCAACAAAAATGAATAATAACTTGGTTCAAACAGGCTTATTTGGAAGCAATTCAAAACAATCAGGCGATTCAATTGTAAATGACCGTCGTACCGCTCCAATGCTTACTAATATCTCAACTTGTGTAGCTGTTAGTGTTACAGAGCTAAAACCTTTTTTCCCAATCGTTGGGTTTGAGAAAAACAGTAATGGTAAAAACACCCCTGTATTCTCAGACAAATCAATTGATTATGAAGTGTTTTTATCAATGCCCAAAGATGATGGAGCTGTTAAACTGATTAGTTTAGTTGTTCCAAGCTTAGAAATTGCGAATAAAATTCAGTTTCGACATCTTTATCAGCTAGTCAATCCAAGAGGAAATAACAAGTATAAAAGTTATGATGTTATAGAAGTTTGGGCTGAAGATGTCAAAGAAGTTAGTTTAAAGTGAAGAGGAAATAGATATGAAAGAAATTTTTAAAGAACTAGATGATTTAACAGCTTTAGACCTGCCCATTGAACTTCGAAAAATTTTAGCAACATACATAAATCCTGAAGTTCAAGGACGAGTTTCATCTTTCGGGAATTTGAGCTTGGTTTACTCAGATGGACGTTACACTGATTTTATTCGCTCATACATGTATTTTGAACTCATGCGTCGCAAAATGTTAACAGAAATGGAAGAAATTTGTAGGTATTTATGATTCGGTACAAATTAAATAAAAACACAGGTCATTTAATGCCATCCTTGCCAAGTTTAGTAACTCTACTCCAATTTTTTGGAGTTGGGTTACTATTTGGTAGTGGTATTATTCGATGGCTAGTATTTAAAGGAACAGAAATTGGTATTTTTAGAAGTGAAGCACAGCTTGGCTTTCATTTAGAAGTAATTGGAATAGCTGTCTTGCCTTTGGTTAATCTTGTTTTATTGGGTCGATTTGTTTTAAAGCTATCAAAAATTGGGTCGATATCTTTATATTATCAATTAAAATTGATAGAACGACAAACACACAAGGCATTGTTAGATTCAGCAACTGCGAATCGAAAAGTTGATAGCAAATTCATAGATGTTAGTAAAGCGCATGCGGACTTCTCGAAGTCAAACAGGCACATCACGGTTAAAATCAAAAAATTAGCTGACCAAACTACAGACGATTTAGAAAAGTTTGCGGAAATGTTATCAGCTTGTTTAGTGGGTAAAAATCGTTCTCTAATCGTTTTAGATTATTGGTTAAGTGAAGATAATACAGAGTTCATTTACTTATTAGATGATATTGTAGAAGCAAAAGCAAGACAGCTCAAACCAAAGAAGATAACAGAATTAAGACCAATCAATGATTTTGAAATAACAGTTGAAGAAGGCTTGACATTCTCATTTCTACGTTCCCCTCAGCTGTTATTAGTCGGAAATACAAATAGCTCAAAAACAACGTTTTTAAAATCAATGCTTGCACAAGTATTCATGTTCAATGAAGAGGTTGATTTAACAATCTTAGATGTTAAATCTGAGTTCAGCTCATGGGATTTTCTACCAGTTCGGGCTATTTTATCAGACAGTGAAGAGATTTTAGCATATTTTGAAGAATTGTTGGAATTAGTTATTAAACGTGAAAAAGAAATTGCGAATCTATCGGCACGTGATGATATTACTGGAGCAACTTTTATGAATTTCGGTAAAGAAATGAAAATGAAATTATGTGTTATCGAAGAGTATTCGGCTATGTTGTCAAGTATAACTGATACCAAAATGAGAAAAAGGGTTCAAGATTTGGTCTTGTCTATTGTGTCTCGCTCTAGTGGTGTCTATATTTGTATCTGTATGCAACAGCCGCGCTCAGAGTTGCTTTCAACAGCTATTAGAGATAATTTAGGTGTTCGTATCTGTCTATCAAACGGCGCTATAACGGATGAATTAGCTAGAATGGCATTTGGAGAAACTGACAATATTGATAATCATGCGCCCAGATTTTCAGGTTATATCATGACGACTGATGGACAGTTCAGCAAACCCAGAAAATTTTGGAATATCAATCTACATGAGCACGGATTGGAAAAAATTAGTACATTTAAACGAGCGTTTTTATACGGTCAACGATTAAGAAAAAATCGTAAATAAGGGGTACTAGCATTCATGGAGGTCTAGTAATGCCCCCATCCCACCTTACGGGGTCAACTACAAAACAATTAAAAAAAGGAGTTATGTTATATGATTCAATGTGATGTTGATGAAATTTCATTTGTTTTTTACCTAATTTTAACGATATGATGTCAAATTATGAAGCGTTTGCTTCAAATATTTGTTTAAAAATTGATGAATTATTGGAATTAGAAAAATACACAGTTAATTACAAGCTAAATGAAAAAGGATTTGCAGGTTACAATTATATTGTCAATTTTGATGAATTTGAAATTTTGTTATGTTTTAACACTGACAGCCCACGAATGAGAGTGCTTCTCAAATTCTCAGGTCAAGGTTTAAAACATTACATGAAACGAAGGGACGAAGATAATCAAAAAATTTCGTATCGTCAATTAGTTCAAAAATTTTTTGAATTAGAAAATTATTTTAGCGGTAGTTGTAGAGTTTCAAAAATTGATTTTGCGATTGATTTTATAGATGAAGGCTTGAAAGTGAATCAGATTCATCAAGAATTAAACAAGTCAACAATAAAATCAAAATACGTTGACAGTTTTACAAATACAATCAAATTGAGAAAAAATCAGTCAAATATCAGTACGATTAATACAAACAACAGAGTAGAAACAATCTATGTTGGTAGCAAAGCAAACAAAGGAAACTCTCTACTACTACGAATTTATGATAAAAACTGGAACAGGAGAAAAGAAAAGTATCTATTATGACGAAGCCCTGAAATGTGATGATTGAGTGCGATTTGAAATGTCAATCAGGCAGGCTTACGCTAATCAAACTGGTCTAGATATTTTAAAATGTAGAAACGACAAAGAATTGTCGAACTTGATTGCTCAACGTTTTACGGACAAATATTTATTTTTCAAAAATGATGAATTATGGGATATTTCAAAGGTTATGCTGGAATCTGTTTCGACTGATTTTGATTTATTGAGGTCAAAACCAAGGCGGAAGAATGACTTATTATCTACTTACATTTATTTGTTAAAAAATAGTGGTTTAGAATCGTTTCTATACAAGATTGATAAAATTTACGGTAAAGAAGCAATTTCTGAATTTTTCAGGCATGTTTTGATTCATTACAAAACAAAGTACAAACCATCTCCTGATACTATTATTTTTTTAAATAATAAAAAAGATGAACTAAAGAAAGAAAAAGAGCCATGGAATATATTCAAGTAAGACGATGAAAGGAAAAATAAAATGGGAGATAAAATCTCAATCAAAATAGACAATTTAGAAGTACAATTGCCTGATTCTCATATTATAGTAGAAAAAGATGAATATCTTGACTTAAAAAACAAGGCTTCTCAGGAGCAATATATGAGTCTATCAGAGGTTTTAGAGATAGTTTCTGTCTCTAGACCTTGGCTACTGGAAAATGTTCTTTATCAGCCCGATATTCGCTCAAAAATAGATATTGATAAAAATAAGGATGGTTTTGTGAAATATCCAAACAATCAGGGCGGACGGTACTACTTCTTAGCAAGCAAAACGAAACAATTTTTTGAAGAAAACTTTGCAGAAATCTTTAATTTATGATACGATAATCAAGATAATATATTGGTTATCGTCTTTAGAAAAGAGGTAATCATGTCTGTTTCATTCAGAAAACGAGGAAAAAAGAATTTATGGGATTATAGAATTTTTGATAAAAATAAAAAGGTGCTTGCTTCAAATTCAGGCTTTAAGACAAAAAGAGAAGCAGAGATTGAAGCACTAGCTCTTGAGTTAAAATTGCTTAATGGTGCAATAATTGATAAAAATATTACATTCTATGCTCTATGGGAGAAGTGGTTAGAATTAACTATCAAACCACTCGGAAAAGCAGGGACTATATTTAATAAACATTTATTGCGTGGTAAGTTTATCAAAGATGATTTTAAAGATAAACCAGTATTAAAAATCAAAGCGAGCGAATATCAAGCATTTATTAATAAGTACGCTGAAACAAATTGTCGTGACAATGTAAGTAGAATGAATGCGGAAATTAGGAATGTCATTGTATTTGCGAAAAGAGATAAGCTTTAATATCGAAGATTTTTCTGAAGGAGTTATTCTTTCAGGTCGTCCCCCCAAAAAAAGAAAAGATGAAAAATATATTCATAGCTTTGATGACTATCAAAAACTAGTAACATATTTAGAAAACAATCTTGATTTAACTACTTCTATTGTTCCATATTTGCTTTTGATTCAACTGAAAACAGGAATGCGTGCAGGAGAGGTTGCAGGTCTCACATGGGATTGTGTGTTGTGAGAAAATTCAGAAATCAAAACTTATAGACGATATGATACAGCTAGAAAACGGTGGACAAACCCAAAAACAGAAGAATCAATCCGTACAATTCCTGTTGATAATGATACTTTAAGTATTCTAAAAAAATTAAGAACCTGTATTCACAAAATGATAGAGCCTTTAAAAGACGATTAATGTGTGAAAATTTGACAAAAGCAACCTCTGACGATACGGATTTTTCAACATCCTTAGCTAATCTTCGAGAGTGATTCAACCAAGAAAAAGTTCGCTCAACAGCCCAAGGTTTGGGGATGATTTGCCAGCCGCCCTTGATTTTTTCAGAAATACCTACTGGGCAACCAAACTCCTTCACCATCATCTCCTCAGAGCTTTTACGATAACCAGCATCGGCTGAAAAAGCCTTGATGGTTGGGAATTGTAGGATCACTTTGCGAGCCACTAAAAAGCCTGATTTTGTGTCGTGCAAATGAGCTGCATGAACCACCACATCAAGAAGATTTCCCATAGTATCCACAAGGATGTGGCGCTTCCTCCCTTTGACTTTCTTACCGCCATCAATCCCACGTTCCTCTGCAGCATCTGTTGTTTTCACGCTTTGAGAATCAATGATAGCATAGGTTGGAGGGGCTGCTCTACCAGCTTTCAGTCGCTTTTTTTAACCAGTTCCGTCAAAATGGTGTCCCACAAACCGCTCTCTCTGGCACGACGAAAGAAACTCCAGACAGTTAGGGAAGGAGGGAAATCATGAGGGAGCATGCGCCATTTGCAACCTGTTTTAGTGATATACAAGGTGGCGTTCACGAGTTCTCGTTTAGCCCACTTATAGGTACGATGTTGGGAGAAATAGGGTTCAAGTTTAGGCCATTCTTGACCGGTTAAATCGGTATCATATGCTTTTCGTATCATATCTTTAGTTTAACATTTTTTTGTGAATACAGATTCTTAAGCAACTATAACTCATTCATCTTATTATACAACTCTGAGTTGACTCCAAGCCAAACATTTTGCATCTAATAGAAAAATTCTTTTAATTACCAAACAACTAAGTAAAGTTTATACCGTGCCTTATATGACCAAACTTTTAAAATATTTAAACAGGAAAGAAATACTCTATTTAAATACGTAGGTGCTCAATCACTCTTCACTTTGTGCCAATGATGCCCATGCTTCTGCTCTAACTCTCTCACCTTCCGCCTATGTTGCGCATGATTGCTTTGACTGCTATCCACTTCAATAGTGATATTCTGCACGCTTCTTTCTTCTAAAAATTGACGCACCACTTCTTTGGTTTCCATCATCTGTTCCCAGTCCTTGATACAAATGTGAACAATAGCATTGTTCTCAAGACCATCCATGGACCAAATGCTAAGTTGATTGACACTTTTGACATTGGGTAGAGCATCTAAATCCTTCTCCAAATCACTTGTCTCGACCCCTTCTGGCACAGCATCTAGGAAAATCTTGAGTGCGCTCCAAAAGCGAGGAATAGCTTTTGTTAGAATAAAGATAGAAATAACCAGCGATAAGAGTGGATCGAGAATATACCAATCTGTAAATCGGAGGATAATCGCCATTAGAATGACAGCCAACCAACCAAGAGTATCTTCCAAAAAATGCAAGCTAAGAATTGACTCGTTCTTTGTCTTTCCTTTACGAACTACTAGACTTGCTAGTACATTGATAACTACCGCAATGATTCCCAGCCAGAGGATGCCTTCCTCATTAACGGGTTGTGGGTGAACGATCTTTGTGATATTTTCCAAGATCACTAGGACAGACCCTATCATAAGAATCACAGCCGTTAGCATGGCCCCTAAAAGGCTGAAACGCTTGTAACCCAAGGTATACTGCCTATCTTCTTCACGATTGGAGATCGTTTCTAAAATGGCAGATATGCCAATGGCTATAGCATCCCCCAAGTCATGAACTGAATCAGCAAGAACTGCACTTGAACCAAAGATTCCTCCTGCGATAAACTCGACTATCGCATAGCTTAAATTTAAGAAAAAAGCTAACCAGATAGATATTTTAGAACTCATTTCTCTCCCTCCTTTGGTATAATGGGTATATACATACTTCTTTCATTTGTATTATCTAATAAAATCTAAAGAAAGGATAGAAGCAAACTGTCAGCTATGTTCAGTTCTGAACAGTTTGTCTCAACTGTCTATATGCTAAAAAGAGACCGTCGAGTCAACAAGACTAAAAAAGCCATCTATCAAGCTTTTTTACAACTTTTAAACGACAAAGGCTATGATGCCACTACTGTTCAGGATATCATTGACCTAGCAGATGTTGGACGTTCTACTTTTTATTGTCACTATGAAAGTAAGGAACTCCTTTTAGATGAGCTCTGTCGCTACCTCTTTCATCATCTCTTTGAAAGGGAAGAACACCTTACTACCGAGGACTACCTCGCTCATATCTTTTTACATTTTCAGAAAAACCAGGATCATGTCACCAGTCTCCTTTTTTCCAAAAACGACTACTTCCTCCGCCAGCTACACAAGGAACTCGAACACCACGTCTATCCCATGGTGGCGGATGACTTGCAAGAGGCCTATCCAAACATTCCGGCCTCCTACCTCCAGCATTTTGTTGTGACGAACTTTACCGAGACTCTAACTTGGTGGCTAAAAAAAGGAAAATCCTATACCGAAGACCAAGTGGTGAAATTTTACCTTGATGTAATAGAGATGACCTCTACAACTCCACTTGATAACTAAGCCTGTAACTCAGAAAGGAACCAACTATGTTAACTTCGATGATTCTAGGAATACTAACAATTGTACTAGCTCTCGCCTTCTCATTACTTCACCTTGCTGCTGCTTTTTCAGCCATGAAACAAAAGAACTACAGTTTGGGAAACAAGTGTATCTTGGTCGGCAGTTGCATCACTTCTCTGGCTCTAGCTATCTTTTACTTCGTCCCACTGGCAACCATTCTACTATGGATTGTGGGTTCGAGTATCGTCTGCTATGGCGCCTACTGGAACGGGCGACAGCAAGAAAACCAACATATATCGCACCACATTATTCGTATAACGAGTGCTATTGTCATTACGGTATTATTCATTTTGCTCTAACACAAAAAAGGATCATCTGATCCTTTTTTACTTTTTTAAGAGCTTTTTGCTTCCTTGCTCCACTGATACCAACCAACTAGACTATTGATCAAGTAAATCAGGTATTTCCCTTGGATTTGCAGGCTTTCTCCCCACCAGAGATAGATAGAAAAGACATTGGTGGCTGCCCAGAATATCCATTGCTCACGGTAAACAGCTGTCATGAGGATTTGCCCTACCCCATTGGTCGTATCAGTGATGGAATCGCGATAAGGACGATTGGCTCCGATAGACTGATAAATGAATCCAAAGGCCAACCACCAGAGAACACTAATGGAAAGATACTTGGTCCAACCTTTACCGTCCAGCTTACGTGCGACAAATTCCTGCTTTTCCTTTTTAAACTGTGCTTGGTAGATCCACACTAGAAGTCCAATTGACTGCATGGCCGTAAAGTAGAGTATCGTAAGCACCTCACCATAAAAGCCTTTCTGCAAAGCCAAGATAAGGTAAATGACAGAGTTAATCAAACCAAAAAGGTAATTACTTGCTCGACCTTCCGATACAAAGATAACACAGATAATCCCTGTCAAGCTACAAATCATCCCAACCCAGTCAACAATGCGGCGTTCATAAACCAACTCAAGCCAGATTGGAAAACTTCCTAAAACCAGCAGGTAAAGCTACTGGGCAACACTACGATGGGCAAGAAGGTCATCCCAGATAGCCTTCATGGTTCCTGAAACTCCTAAATCAGCCATCGCCGTAACCATACGATGGTAACCACCTGACATTTCACCTAGGGTTGTTTTGATATTTTCAATTTTCTTTTGCAAATAAGTATGCATCATTTCTCCTTTTGTTTTTAAAGAGCCGTGTCTGGATAGACTTTCGGACGCAACGCTCTATTCTATATCTACTGAACTGTCTATATACAAGATTTCCATCCTTAGTCGACATGAGCTGAAAATCCTTATTTGTTAAGTAGTTCACAACACATTATATACCTATTATATGAATAGTCAAGTGTATTTGCAGTAAATAATTAGAAAATCCTGAAAATTTCCTCTTATTTTCCATTTAAAAATGAAAATCATTAATTCTGACACCAAAAAAGCCCAGACCAAATTATCTGAGCATTTTTCTATATGGCCGTTTAACGAAGTTGAGTTTAGCATTTTCAAGCTATTTCTTCAACAAACCTTGTTCTTGTAGAAACTCCTTGGCTACTTGTTCTGCTGACTTGCCTTCAACACCGACTTGGTAGTTGAGCTGGCTCATCTGGCCCTCTGTAATCTTACCAGCCAATTTATTAAGAACTCTTTCCAACTCTGAGTGTTTCTTGAGAAGAGCTTCTTTCATGAGTGGTGCCCCTTGATAAGGCGGGAAAAGTTGCTTGTCATCTTCCAAGACCTGCAAATCATAACGCGCCAACTCTGCATCAGTTGAATAGGCATCCGTGATTTGAATGTCGCCTGACTGAATTGCCTGATAGCGAAGAGCTGGCTCCATGGTCGCTACGTTGAGATTGAGGCCATACATTGATTGCAAGCCCTTATTGCCATCTTCACGGTCATTAAACTCAAGTGTAAAGCCTGCCTTCAACTGCCCTTCCACTTTTTTCAAGTCCGAAATGCTCTTCAAGCCATATTCTTGAGCAATCTTTTTCGGAACAGCTACAGCGTAAGTATTTTGATAAGACATGGGTTTGAGATAAGCTAGATGATCCTGTTTGGCAATACCATCACGCGCCACATTATAAACCTGCTCTGGCTCATGACTCACTTTCGGTGATGGCTGAAGTAAACTTTCAGTCACCGTTCCTGTAAATTCAGGATAGATGTCAATATCGCCTTTTTTCAAAGCTTCATAGAGAAAGCTTGTTTTCCCAAAATTTGGTTTAACAGTCGCAGTCATGCTGGTATTTTCTTCAATCAGGAGTTTATACATATTGGCCAAAATTTCTGGTTCTGGTCCCAATTTCCCAGCAATAACCAAGTTTTCTTTTTCTTTTTGAGCTAAGAGGGCTGGACTATAAGACAGACCGAGTAATATGGTCACCAAGGCAAAACCAGAAAAAATCATCCGCAATTTTGCTTTTTCCATCACTTTTAGTAGGACGTTAAAGGCAATGGCAAGCACTGCAGAAGAAAGGGCCCCAATCAAAATTAGACTGGCATTATTACGGTCAATTCCCAAAAGGATAAAGGAACCTAGTCCCCCTGCCCCAATCAAGGCCGCCAAGGTTGCCGTACCGATAATCAAGACCGCTGCCGTCCGAATTCCAGACATCATAACAGGCATGGCAAGCGGAATTTCAAACTTCTTGAGTCGCTCCCACCTAGTCATCCCAAAGGCAATCCCAGCCTCTTGCAGGCTCGGATCAATTCCCTTCAGCCCAGTGATAGTATTTTGCAAAATCGGAAAGATCGCATAAATCACTAGAGCTGTCAAGGCCGGTAAGGTCCCAATTCCCATCAAGGGGATGAAGAGCCCTAACAAGGCCAATGACGGGATAGTCTGGAAAATCCCTGCAATCTGCAAAACCCAATCCGCCAACTTCTCATGATAGCGAAGAGAAACAGCCAAGGGAATCGCGATAAAAATAGCTAGTAACAGGGTCAAAAGTGACAACTGCAAATGTTGAGATAGAGCTGTCAACCAATCACTAAAACGATCCTCAAAAGTTGCAATTAAATTAGTCATGAACACTACCTCCAAACAAGTCTGCGACAAAGTCTGTTGCAGGCGTTTTTAAAATGGTCTCAGGATTCGCCACCTGACGAATCTCTCCATCCTGCAAGACAGCAATACGGTCTGCCAATTTCAGAGCTTCATCCGTATCATGGGTCACAAAAATCGTTGTCATCCCAAACTCTTTATGCAATTCTTTCGTCAGAACCTGCAACTGTTTTCTCGAAATAGCATCCAAGGCTGAAAAAGGTTCATCCATGAGCAGAATCTTAGGCTGACCAATCATAGCACGAACAATACCGACCCGTTGCTGTTCTCCACCAGATAATTCACTAGGGAGTCGATGTCCATACTCGGCTACTGGTAAACCAACCTTAGCCAAAAGCTCTTCTGTTTTCTGAGCAATTTCTTCCTTAGTCCATCCCTTCATCTCAGGAATCAGGGCAATATTTTCCGCGACCGTTAGATTGGGAAAGAGGGCAATGGCCTGTAAAACATAACCAGTAGAGAGACGAAGTTCACGCTCATCATAGTCTTTGATGCGCTTGCCATCCATATAAATATTTCCATCAGTCGGTTCCAATAGACGGTTAATCATCTTAATCATGGTCGTCTTACCAGATCCAGAAGGTCCAACTAAAACCATAAACTCTCCATTCTCAATCCGTAAATTGACATCTCTCAAAACATCTTTTTCTGTGTAGCGCAAGGCTACATTTTTGTATTCAATCATTATTTGTCCTCATTTTAAAACTTTCCTCGGTTGGTCAAGTCTTCTACCTTAGGCATGACTTCCTTATTGTCCCAATGCTCCACAATTTTCCCGTTTTCTAGTCGGAAGATATCGTACTGGGCATAGGCAAGGCCATCAATCTGAGTCTGACCATAGCTAACCACATAGTTTCCTTGTCCTAAGAGTTGGAAAATAAAGTCGAAAGTGACGCCATGTTCAGCCACATAGTTTTATAAGCATCACTTCCTTGGCCAATCTCATGATTATGCTGAATCAAATCATCTGCCACATAATCACTCCACTGCTCCAGTTCCCCATTTTGAAAAATTTCTGTCAAGAAACGACGAACAGTTTTTTTATTTTCTGCTGTCTTATCCAAATTCTTGATCTCAAAATCTCCAAAAATTTGATCTAATTGACCATTTTCAGGTGTTCGATAGTAATCAATGACATCCCAATGCTCCACGATACGTCCATTCTCATCTGCACGGAAAGTATCCGTCGTCACCCATTGAGCTTCCCCACCATTCAGATATTGGTGAACATGAACAAAGACCAGATTGCCATCCTCAATAGTGCGGACAATCTTAATCTGACGTTCTGGATGACGCTCGAAGAAATTTGCAAAGAAGGCCGCAAACCCTCCTTTCCCGTCAGGCACACCTGTCGAGTGTTGTATATAAGTATCTCCTACAGACTGAGCTTGAGCCTCAGCAACACACCCGTCTTGGATGGCATGAATATATAGATTTTGCGCATTTTTAACTTGTTTTGACATAATTTATGCCTCATTTTCTTTTAAATTTGCTAAGATCCTTTCCTGATAATTTTCAAATTGCCGAATTTCTTCCTCAGTGAATCCTTTATAAAAAATCGCATCTAGTTTTTGACTGACACGATGGCCCACTTCTTTCTGAGAGCAACCTTGCTCCGTCAATTTAACATATTTTTTTCGCTTGTCTATTCCACACGGACTGATGGTGACCAGATTTTGCTCCTCAAGCTTTTTTATCATTGTCGTCAGCGTATTATTCGCAAGCCCAGTCGCCATAGCAATATCAGTAGCAGTTGCACAGCCAGTTTCACTATTCCATAAAACTGCTAAAATCTTTCCCTGCTCACTCCGATAAAGAGCTTCAGGGTCTTGGCTCAGTAACTTTTGAAAAATCCGCCCATTCAACAAACGAATATGATGGGCTAGCAAATGACTATCTTTCACGACACCTCCAATTCATTTCGATATTGAAATGAATAAAGTTATTGTAACACTTACCGTTCCAACTGTCAACTATTTCGATTTAGAAATAATATCTTTATAAATTTTTAAATCTTTATCTTTAAATACATTAAAAACAATCTTGATTTGCGGATGTCCTATCATAAAATCTCGAACGGTCTTGACTGCTAACTCTGCAGCCCGTTGATTTGGAAAATGAAATTCATCAGTACGAATGCAACAGAAAGCTACACCTTCAATCCTATTTTCAAAGGCTAACTTCAAACAAGACTGATAGGAAGATACTAAAAGCTCCTCATCATTTTTTCTTAGTTCTCCTTGAACAATGGGATCAACTGTATGGAGAACATATTTAGCAGGTAAATTATAAGCCCTTGTCAACTTATCTTGCCCAGTAGGCTCTAAATACCCCTGCTCCTTCATCAATTGATAACATTCTAAGCGCAACTGCAGACCAGCTTGTGAATGAATCGCATTATCAATACAACGATGATGAGGAATGAAACAACCTAAAACCTGATTATTAGCTGCATTAACAATAGCATCAACTTTCAAGGTCATAATATCTCCTTGCCAGAGATAGAGGTTAGGCGCTACCTCCTCCAGTTCTGAAAGCAAAGTCTGCCCTTTCTTTTCCGCCTGCTCTGCCAGATATGCATCTTATAAGTTCCAAAAATCTGCAGGAAGTTCTTGCGACTCCCAAATTGTCTTTAGAGCCTTAAATAGATAATCACATTCCTCTTTGCTTTCTGGTATAGGGATATCTGGTGCCAAATAGTGGATCAATTTCTTTACTCTTTCCATGCTGCCAGTACCTTCTTGATGTCTTGATTAATCGTGATGACGCCTTCTTTTGGTTTGTCTTCTATATTCAAACGAATCAAACTAACATTTGGAAAGTAAATATTCATTCTTTCAAAAAGATATTTGATAATTGTAGGCGTATTGTAGCCAACCCCAAGTTCTAGTAAGACTAATTTCTTATCTTAATAGAGCTCTACAAATTTTTGAAGACTCTCTTGTTCTTAGTGCCAACGCTTCGTTTCTACAAAGATTGAATCAATCCGTAAGTGCATACTCATAGGTGCCTGACAACGCGGACAATGCGGAATCAACTCACTTGGAATCTTTAAGAATCTGTATTCACAAAAAAATGTTAAACTAAAGATATGATACGAAAAGCATATGATACCGATTTAACCGATCAAGAATGGGCTAAACTTGAACCCTATTTCTCCCAACATCGCACCTATAAGTGGGCTAAACGAGAACTCGTGAACGCCACCTTGTATATCACTAAAACAGGTTGCAAATGGCGCATGCTCCCTCATGATTTCCCTCCTTCCCTAACTGTCTGGAGTTTCTTTCGTCGTGCCAGAGAGAGCGGTTTGTGGGACACCATTTTGACGGAACTGGTTAAAAAAAGCGACTGAAAGCTGGTAGAGCAGCCCCTCCAACCTATGCTATCATTGATTCTCAAAGCGTGAAAACAACAGATGCTGCAGAGGAACGTGGGATTGATGGCGGTAAGAAAGTCAAAGGGAGGAAGCGCCACATCCTTGTGGATACTATGGGAAATCTTCTTGATGTGGTGGTTCATGCAGCTCATTTGCACGACACAAAATCAGGCTTTTTAGTGGCTCGCAAAGTGATGCTACAATTCCCAACCATCAAGACTTTTTCAGCCGATGCTGGTTATCGTAAAAGCTCTGAGGAGATGATGGTGAAGGAGTTTGGTTGCCCAGTAGGTATTTCTGAAAAAATCAAGGCCAGCTGGCAAATCATCCCCAAACCTTGGGTTGTTGAGCGAACTTTTTCTTGGTTGAATCACTCTCGAAGATTAGCTAAGGATGTTGAAAAATCCGTATCGTCAGAGCTTGCTTTTGTCAAACTTTCACACATTAATCGGCTTTTAAAGGCTCTATCATTTTGTGAATACAGGTTCTAAGTTCCACCACAGCAGAACTTAATCTGAAACGCTTTTAGATAAGGGGATTTTGTGCCCTCTTTTTTTCGATTCCTTTCGGCTACAAAAGCGATGAAATCAAGCATGAGTAAAACCAGCGGAACTTAGCCTGACACGGATTTCCACTGGTTTTTATAATTTTTCAGACTAACTTCCACTTCTACTAGTGGTGGAACTTAGTTTGGGAATTTAACAGATTTTCTTTTTGACCTTGCCTTCCATTTTTAATACTGCTATACTTACTTTAACAAACTCTTCCCAAAGAGGTGAATTATGCCCCATTCTTTCAAAAATTCTCTCCAAAAAGAGATTCTTCATCGTAGTTCTTTAGCGGCCCTAGCCACTTCTCTCTTACTTCTCATTCTCTTATTTGGTTTTTCCTATTTCCTTCAAAAGCAACAACTAGCTAAGGATACTCAACAAATCGCTCAACATGTTCACAACATGAAACAAGCAAATTATAAATTGTTGGAAACTATGAATAAGAAGATGGTTCCAGAATTTATAGAAGGTAAACACACTGACAGAGAATTATTTAGTCTATTTTATGAAACAAAAGCCCAACTAAAACTCAGTTCTGATTTTGCCATTCTCGATGATACTGGCGAACTTTTATTTAGTACCAATCGCAATCATAAAGAAACTCTTTTAGCACCCTATTATTTAAAATTATTAATTAAAAATCCTACCCAAGGATCCGTCTTAGAGAAAGTTGCTCTATCCATGGACAAGCAGCATTATGCCATCTTCATTATGCCCATAATTCAAAATCAACGAGCAATAGCTTACAGTATTTCTTTTGTTAACGAAAATGACTTCGTATCAAGTATCCCTTTAATTAATTCAAAATACGTCATCACAGATACCTTTGGTAACATATACTCTAGTAATACTAATCAATTTACACAATCAACTCTGGAAAAATTTGATGAGAAATCGTTCCGTTCAAAAACACATTGGCTCGTTGATAATCCACTTTTGATTGAAAAACGTAAAGTTGATTCAATTTTTTCAATTTACACTTTCCAATCATTCTTTCCTATTCCTAGTTTACTTAGCCTTGCTTCCATACTAACACTTTGTATTTTTCTATTATATTTTTGGCAGGCTAGGAGAATCGCCCATAAAATCGCAACTCATAATGCTGGTCCTATTGAAAGTTTAGTCTTTCAATTACGTGCAATTCCTAAGAAAAAAGAAAAGAAACTCAGTCTCCATACTGGGGATGAATTTGAACTGATAGCTGAAAAAATCAACAATATGCTACAGGAGTTGGATGAGCTTCATCAAAAGATGTTGACCATTGAAAAGGAAAAATGGGTTTTTGAAAGAAAAATGCTAGAAGCTCAGTTTAATCCTCACTTCCTATACAATACCTTGGAAACCATTAAAATCACGAGTATGATTGATGCTAGTATTACACAAGACCTTATTCAAAATCTCACGCGCATCCTCCGATATAGTGTGACTGAATTAGAGAAAGAAACGACTCTTGGGAAGGACTTAGAAATTATCGAAGCTTACCTAAAGATTCACCAAATTCGCTTTGAACAATTTTCTTATCATATTAACTGTTCTCAAAAACTATATTCCCAAGCCATTCCAAAACTTTTCCTATTACCCCTTGTAGAAAATGCTCTAAAATACGGAAGGCAGTATCGTATAGATCTTGTCATCTCTATTAAAATCACTCAAGACCAGGAAGAGCTAGCCTTTATCGTTATGGATAATGCCGGTGGTTTGACTAAACAAGAACGCCTACATATCCTAGAATCCCTGAACAGTCCACATACTCAACACGGTATTGTCAATAGTTACAAACGATTGAATAACTTCTTTGATAATGTTGAATTGGATTTAGGAGTGAACCCTAGAGGTGAAACCTGGGTAAAATTTGTCACGAAAGGAAGAGCACATGTTTAAACTAATCATTGTCGAAGACGAACACCTAATTCGAAAATGGCTTGAGATTGCTGTAGACTACTCTACCTTAGGTATTCAAGTCGTAGGAACCGCTAGTCATGGACAAGAAGGAATGGAACTGATTCAAAAACTAAAACCACATATTGTGCTGACGGATATCACCATGCCAATCATGGATGCTTTCATAATGTTTGAAGCTACACAGTCTATTTCCTATGAAAAAGTAATTCTATCTGGCTATGATGATTTCCAAAATGCAAAAAAAGCTATGCAATTTGGAGCTGTAGACTTCCTATCAAAACCCATAAACGTCACTGAATTAACAGAGTGTCTAGAAAAAATAACACTGCGTCTTCAGATGAATCAACATCAAAACAATCCATTTTTGCAAGATTATCAGACCTTTGTCACCTCTCTTCAAAAAATCAATCCTCAAAACCAATTGATTCAACAAATTCTCGAATTTGTACACCAGCACTACTCCGAACACTTTACCATTTCTACCATTGCAGAAAATTTAAGCTATAGTGAAAGTTATCTATATAAAGTTATTAAGGAAGATTTTCCTATTACCTTGAACGAGTATATCTTGCAGTATCGCTTAAAACAAGCGGTTGAAAAAATGATCCAGCAGCCTAACTATCCACTTAGCCAAATTGCTGAACAAGTGGGGTTCTCAGACTATAAGTATTTTGGGAAAGTTTTTAAGAAATACTTTCATATTTCTCCAAAAGAATTAAAAACTATTGGAAGAATAGTATAGACACTATTCTTCTTTTTTTGTAGAGAATTTTCCCCTATTAGGATAGAATTTTGAGTTTTAAAAACGCTTACATTTTTCTACAATAGATTTAACAAAAACTTTGGAGGTATCCATCATGAAAAAGAAATGGATGTATTATGCTGCTTGTGGGCTAGCCCTTTTTGATCTTGCTGCTTGTTCTTCTAATGAATCTGCCGATGGCGGTTCATCTGATAAAGGAGACGGCGGTTCGCTAGTCGTTTATTCACCAAACTCAGAGGGCTTAATCGGAGCAACTATTCCTGCCTTTGAAGAAAAATATGGTATCAAAGTCGAACTGATTCAAGCTGGTACTGGAGAACTTTTCAAAAAACTAGAGTCAGAAAAAGAAGCTCCTGTAGCTGATGTCATCTTTGGTGGTTCTTATACACAATATGCTACCCACGGAGAACTCTTTGAAAACTATACTTCAAAAGAAAATGATAATGTTATCAAAGAATATCAAAACACAACTGGCTACTCTACTCCTTATACACTAGATGGTAGTGTTTTAATCGTCAATCCTGATTTAACGAAAGGCATGAACATCGAAGGATATAGCGATCTTCTCAAACCTGAACTAAAAGGAAAAATCGCAACTGCTGACCCAGCAAACTCTTCTAGCGCCTTTGCTCAATTAACAAATATGCTCCAAGCTCAAGGTGGTTACAAAGATGATAAGGCTTGGTCTTATGTAAAAGATCTCTTCACACTTATTGATGGTAAAATCGGTTCAAGCTCATCTGGTGTCTATAAAGCAGTCGCTGACGGAGAAATGGCTGTTGGCCTCTCTTATGAAGATCCCGCAGTTAAACTCTTAAATGACGGAGCTAACATCAAAGTTGTCTATCCAAAAGAAGGGACCGTCTTCCTACCTGCTAGTGCCGCTATCGTTAAAAAAGCCAAAAACATGGAAAATGCCAAGAAATTTATCGATTTTATTATCTCTCAAGAAGTACAAGATACACTTGGTACAACCACTACTAACCGTCCTGTTCGTAAAAATGCTAAGACAAGCGAAAATATGAAACCAATTGACAAAATTAAAACACTCACTGAAGATTATGATTATGTCATCAAGAAAAAATCAGATATCGTTAAGAAATACAACGAAGTCTTTACAGATATCCAATCTAAACAGTAAAAGAGGTTCACTATGAGTGAGATCAAAATTATTAACGCCAAAAAAATCTACCACGATGTCCCTGTTATTGAGAATTTGAACATTACAATTCCAAAAGGAAGTCTCTTTACCCTTCTTGGACCTTCAGGATGCGGGAAAACAACTTTACTTCGAATGATAGCTGGTTTCAACAGTATCGAAGGAGGAGAGTTCTACTTCGACGATACTAAGATTAACAATATGGAACCTAGCAAACGTAACATCGGAATGGTATTCCAAAACTATGCGATTTTCCCACATTTGACAGTACGTGATAACGTAGCGTTCGGTCTCAAGCAAAAGAAGGTTCCAAAAGAAGAATTGATTCAACAGACCAACAAGTATCTTGAACTCATGCAAATTGCTCAATATGCGGATAGAAAGCCCGATAAACTTAGTGGTGGACAACAACAACGGGTTGCCTTAGCACGTGCTTTAGCTGTTAATCCTAGCGTTCTCCTCATGGATGAACCCCTAAGTAACCTAGATGCCAAACTTCGCTTAGATATGCGTCAAGCTATTCGAGAAATCCAACACGAAGTTGGTATTACAACTGTCTACGTAACTCATGACCAAGAAGAAGCCATGGCAATTTCTGACCAAATTGCCGTTATGAAAGATGGTGTTATTCAACAAATTGGTCGTCCAAAGGAGCTTTACCATAAACCAGCAAATGAATTTATTGCAACATTTATTGGTAGAACAAATATAATTCCTGCTCGTTTAGAAAAACAAGCTGACGGAGCTTATATAATTTTCGAAGATGGCTATTCTCTTCGTATGCCAGCTCTTGACCAAGTTGACGAACAAAACATCCGTGTCAGCATTCGTCCTGAAGAGTTTATCCGTGATGAAAATGGTCCAATCAATGGAACAATCACAGACAGTGTTTACCTTGGGCTTAACACTGAATACTTCATTGAAACTGGATTTGCTCCAAAACTTCAAGTAAGTGAAGAATCAACATTCGAAGAAGATTTAGAAAAAGGAGATTGTGTTCGTTTGAGAATCAATACTCAAAAACTCAATGTCTTCTCTGAAGACGGTTCGCGTAATCTCATAAAAGGAGTCAGCCATGGAGCGTAAAAAACTAAACATATGGACTGGATCTTCCTTCTTCATTTTCCTTACCTACTTGGTTTTCTTAGTCTACCCAATTGTGACTGTATTAAAGCAAGCACTGGTAAATGAAGGTAGTTTCTCTTTAGAAAATTTTGTTACATTCTTTAGCAAATCTTATTATTCTGAGACACTCATTAATAGTTTTAAAGTTTCTGTAACTGCAACAATTACTTCTGTCGTTGTTGGTACCTTGCTAGCTTATCTCTTTTCAATGTACGACTTCAAAGGAAAGAAATTTTTGCAAATCTTGATTATCATCGCATCCATGTCAGCTCCATTTGTAGGTGCCTATTCTTGGATTCTACTTCTTGGTAGAAACGGAGTTATTACAAAATTTCTAACCAACACACTCCATTTGCCTGGTTTTGATATTTATGGTTTCCAAGGTATTGTACTTGTCTTTACACTCCAACTTTTCCCACTCGTTTTCCTTTACGTAGCTGGAACCATGAAGAGCATTGACAACTCCCTCTTGGAAGCTGCTGAAAGCATGGGATCTTTCGGCTTTAAACGAATTGTAACAGTCGTTTTACCTCTTCTAGTCCCAACTTTACTAGCAGCAGCCCTCCTAGTATTTATGAGAGCTTTCTCTGACTTTGGTACCCCAATGTTGATTGGAGAGGGATACCGTACCTTTCCAGTATTAATCTACACACAGTTCATCAGTGAAGTTGGAGGCAACTCAGCTTTCGCATCAGCCTTAGCAATCATGGCTATTACAATCGCCCTTGCTATCTTTCTCATCCAAAAATACATTTCAAACCGCTACAGTTTCAGCATGAATTCGCTCCATCCAATTGAGCCTAAGAAGACAACAAAAGGAAAGATGGCTGCTATTTATGCAACAGTCTACGGAATTATCTTGTTCTCTGTTCTACCTCAAGTCTACTTGATTTATACTTCTTTCCTAAAAACATCAGGTATGGTATTTGTCAAAGGTTATTCTCTAAACAGTTACAAGGTGGCTTTCAATCGTATGGGATCTGCTATTTTCAATACCATTCGCATCCCTATACTTGCCTTGATTCTCGTTGTTGTCTTTGCAACCTTCATCTCATACCTTGCAGTTCGTAAACGCAACCTATTTACAAATCTAATCGATAGTCTTAGTATGGTACCTTATATCGTACCAGGAACCGTTCTCGGTATTGCCTTTATCTCTTCATTTAATACAGGTATTTTCGGAAGTGGCTTCCTTATGATTACAGGAACAGCCTTCATCTTGATCATGTCCTTATCTGTAAGGAGACTCCCATATACTATTCGATCTTCAGTAGCTAGCTTGCAACAGATTTCTCCGAGCATTGAAGAAGCTGCAGAAAGTTTAGGAAGTAGTCGTCTTAATACCTTTGCCAAGATTACAACTCCAATGATGCTATCCGGTATTATTTCTGGAGCTATTCTATCTTGGGTCACAATGATTTCAGAACTCTCTACTTCTATCCTCCTCTACAATGTCAAAACAAGAACAATGACTGTAGCCATTTACACAGAGGTTCTCAGAGGAAATTACGGTGTGGCAGCAGCCTTATCGACTATCCTAACTATTCTAACAGTAGGTTCCTTGCTTCTATTTATGAAAATCTCGAAAAACAATAGTATTACCCTCTAGTTTTTCCCTATCAAAAACAGCCAAAAGGATATCCCTTGGCTGTTTTTTTCTTATCTTGATATGGTTATCAAATCTCTAGTTTATAGCAAACAGTTCTATTTTGACTGAATAGAGGTTTCTTCCATCTTCTCACGCCCTAGTTCTCGGTAACTACGGTCACCAACAACTTCTACGCTAAACTGACCATCTTCATATTCAAGAATCGTCACGCTACCATTATCGAGACCATGCGGATGCATGCCATTGATTAGATAAACAATAGTACCAATCGTCATTCCATGGCTTACGACCAGGGCATTGCCTCCACCTTGTTCTTCCATTTCTTTGGCAATCGCTTCAAAACCTTCCTTGATTCGACCACTGAGTTTTTCCCAACCTTCAGCCCAGCCTGCGGTATCAACCTCAACTAGACCTTCTGCTAGCTCTGCATAGGACAACTGATGAACATGGTCTACATTGAAAATTCTCGGAATCAATCCCATAAAGAGATCCCCATCATAAGCTCCATCAAAACTACCAAAGCACCATTCTCTGATTCGCTTGTCCATGCGGTAAGGGATTTTTCCCTGCAAGCCAAGTTCTTCTAGAATAATTTCCATAGTTTGAATAGTGCGACCTGAATCACTGGAATAAGCGCGGTCAAACTGCAAATCAGACTCTCTCAAGCCAATTCCCAGTTCATGGATTCCCAACTCACCTTCTACAGTCAGAGGTGTATCACTCCATCCTTGAGCACGTCCAATGGTGTTAAACATCGTTTTCCCATGACGAACCAAATACAATCTTACTTTAGACATTTTCTATCCTCCATTCTCTTCTATTATATCATGGATCAAAGAAATATTCGGCTTTCAAAAGCAAAGCCAACATTTGTAAATTATCCAAAAGAAAAGCTACCCTCATGGTAGCTTCCCTAGGAGATTATTATGAAAAAGTTTAGGATTTCTATTAAATAAAGTTAGGAGGTCTTTATTTAATGATTATAGTATACACAGTCATCCTTAAACTCAACTTAAATCTTCTCTCTTTTTTATTAATTTTTAAAACTATGGATTGGAGCTGGGATCTGCCCACCGCGAGAGATGAAATCAACAGACGAAGCCCCGCTGACCTTCATCACTGGAGCTGTCCCCAGCAAACCACCAAACTCAATCATATCGCCTTCTTTGCCTTTTGGAATAATACGGACAGCCGTTGTTTTCATGTTAATCACACCAATTGCCGCCTCATCCGCAATCATAGCCGCAATGGTTTCAGCAGGCGTATCTTCTGGAATGGCAATCATATCCAGCCCAACAGAACAGATAGCCGTCATGGCTTCTAGTTTCTCTAAATTCAGAGAGCCATCTTGCACCGCAGCAATCATGCCCTCATCTTCAGAAACGGGGATAAAAGCACCTGACAAGCCACCGACCTGGTTACAAGCCATCACTCCGCCCTTCTTAACTTGGTCATTCAAAAGAGCGAGGGCAGCCGTCGTCCCATGCGTACCAACTGTTTCTAGGCCCATTTCCTCAAGGACACGTGCTACAGAATCACCTACCGCAGGAGTAGGTGCCAAACTTAGGTCGACAATTCCAAAGTCAACACCAAGGCGTTCACTCGCCATTTGCCCAACCAACTGACCGATACGAGTAATCTTGAAGGCCGTTTTCTTGACTGTTTCCGCTACTACATCAAAGCTCTGCCCACGAACTTTCTCCAAGGCGCGTTTGACAACACCAGGACCCGAAACTCCAACATTAATGATAACATCTGCTTCACCGACACCATGGAAGGCTCCCGCCATAAAAGGATTATCCTCAACGGCGTTAGCAAATACGACCAACTTGGCCACCCCCATATCTGATAGTGCTGCGGTTTCCTTGATGATACGTCCCATATCAGCGACCGCGGTCATGTTGATACCTGACTTGGTTGAGCCGATATTGACGGACGAGCAGACCTTGTCCGTCTCAGCTAGAGCGCGGGGGATAGAATTGATGAGAATCTCATCTCCTTTTTGATAACCCTTTTGTACCAAAGTTGAGAAGCCACCAATAAAATCAACACCAATCTCCTTAGCCGCCTTGTCGAGAGCCTTTGCCAAAACGACATAGTCCGTCGCGTCAGTCGCAGCACCAATCAATGAAATCGGAGTCACCGATACCCGCTTATTAACGATAGGAATTCCCAACTCAGCTGCTATTTCATCGCCAACAGCCACTAAATTAGCCGCCTTGGTCGTAATCTTTTGATAAATCTTCTCCGCAGCACGATTGATATCCGGATCAATACAGTCTAATAGGGAAATCCCCATGGTGATGGTTCTGATATCGAAGTTCTGCTCTTCGATCATGGCAATGGTTTCCGTAACTTGTCTAATATCCATGATAACCTCCTAGATATTGTACATAGCGTCAAAAATCGCTGCACTTTGAATATTGATTTTGACATTCAGTGTTTGACCAAAGTTTTCAAACTCATTTCGCAGATAAGTGAAATCCTGTTTTTCGTCACTAGAAACGACTGCCATCATGGTAAAATATTCGTCCAACACTGTCTGAGAAATATCGTCAATATTCAACCCCAACTCTGCAATCTTAGTAGATACACCTGCAACAATTCCAGATTTATCTTTACCAACAACAGTTATAATCGCTTTCATAAGCAAACTCCAATTCTTCTTAAAATAGGAAACCTAAACATTCAGCAGATTTCTTCTTAAATAGTATAGCATAATTCTAACTAAAATACTCAAAAACGCCTGCTTACGAAGTTGTTCTTAAGAAAAAAAACAATTTCGTAAACAAGCGTCTACTATCCCAACTTATGATGAGTGTTCCCGCTAGGACCGAAGTCCCAGCGGTAGACCAGAGCTAGACTAAGAGCACAAGACTCCATCATCATAACACTCAACAAAATTGATGATTTTATACTAATTCGATGATTGCCATTGGCGCAGCATCACCACGACGTGGTTCAGTTTTAAGGATACGAGTGTATCCACCGTTACGTTCAGCATAACGAGGTGCGATTTCTGCGAATAATTTTTTAAGTGCTGTAGTAGAAGTGTACTTATCAGTTGCTTCATCATAGTTTTCAGATGCGATTTCATTACGTACGAAAGCAGCTGCTTGACGACGTGCATGCAAATCACCACGTTTACCTAGAGTAATCATTTTTTCAACAGTTTTACGGATTTCTTTAGCACGAGCTTCAGTTGTCACGATTGATTCGTTGATCAAAAGGTCAGTTGTCAAATCGCGAAGCATTGCTTTACGTTGTGAGCTAGTGCGTCCTAGTTTACGGTAAGCCATTTATTCCTCCTTTATTTATCTTTTAATCCAAGACCCAAATCAATGAGTTTGAGTTTCACTTCTTCCAAACTCTTGCGTCCAAGATTTCGTACTTTCATCATCTCTGCTTCAGATTTTTCTGTCAAATCATGCACAGTATTGATACCGGCACGTTTCAAACAGTTGTATGAACGCACAGACAAGTCCAGTTCTTCAATCGTACGATCCAAAATACGGTCGTCCGATTCAGTATCAGCTTCTTTCATCACTTCAGTTGACTTAGCAATCTCAGTAAGATTTGTAAACAAATCAAGATGTTCTGTCAAAATACGTGCTGAAAGCCCTAAAGCATCTTCCGGAATAATTGTTCCATTTGTCAAGATTTCAAGGGTTAATTTGTCAAATCCATCATTGCTACCTACACGAGCAGGTTCCACTTGATAGTTGACTTTTGTGACTGGTGTATAAATAGAATCTACAGCAAGTGTTCCAACTGGTGCATTATCTTTTTTATTTTCATCAGCAGGTACATATCCACGAGCACTGTTAACAGTCATAGTCGCTTTTAGAGAAGAACCTTCACCGATTGTAAAGAGATAATGATCTGGATTTACAATTTCAATATCGCTATCTGTCAAAATGTCACCAGCTGTTACTTCAGCAGGACCTTCAACATCTAGTTCGATGATTTTTTCGTCTTCAACGTACGATTTCACTGCAATTCCTTTAATGTTCAGAATGATTTGCATCACGTCTTCACGAACACCTGGAACTGTGTCAAACTCATGTAACACACCATCAATGTTGATAGATGTCACTGCTGCTCCTGGTAGAGAAGCCAGTAGTACACGACGAAGAGAGTTACCAAGAGTTGTACCGTAGCCACGTTCAAGTGGTTCGATTACAAACTTGCCATAATCTTTATTCTCATCAATTTTTGTTATATTTGGTTTTTCAAACTCAATCATTTAGTTACTCCCTCTTAAACGAAAAGCAGTGTAATGCGATGATTATACACGGCGACGTTTTGGAGGACGAGCACCATTGTGTGGCACTGGAGTCACATCACGAATTGCTGTTACTTCAAGACCAGCGGCAGCAAGCGCACGAATAGCTGACTCACGACCAGAACCTGGACCTTTTACAGTAACTTCAACTGATTTAAGACCGTGTTCTTGTGCAGATTTAGCAGCAGCTTCAGAAGCCATTTGAGCAGCGAATGGTGTAGATTTACGAGAACCTTTGAAACCAAGAGCACCAGCTGATGACCAAGCAATTGCATTACCATGCACATCAGTAATCATAACAATAGTGTTATTAAATGTAGCGTGAATATGAGCAATACCAGATTCGATATTCTTTTTCACACGACGTTTACGTGTTGGTTTAGCCAAGACTTTTACCTCCTATATTATTTTTTCTTACCAGCAATCGCAACAGCTTTACCTTTACGAGTGCGAGCGTTGTTTTTAGTGTTTTGTCCACGGACAGGAAGTCCACGACGGTGACGAATACCACGGTATGAACCGATTTCCATCAAACGTTTAATGTTCAAGTTTACTTCACGACGAAGGTCACCTTCAACTTTGATTGCATCCACTTCACGACGGATAGCATCTTCTTGATCTGATGTAAGGTCACGTACACGAACATCTTCTGAGATTCCAGCAGCAGCCAAAATTTTCTTAGATGTTGAAAGTCCGATACCATAAACGTAAGTCAATGAGATTACTACGCGTTTGTCATTTGGAATGTCAACTCCAGCAATACGAGCCATGTTTTCTCCTTTCTATCTTATCCTTGACGTTGTTTGTGTTTTGGATTTGCTGGGCAAATTACCATAACACGACCATTACGACGAATTACTTTACAGTATTCGCAAATTGGTTTGACCGATGGTCTTACTTTCATTTCTTATCCCTCCAAGTTTTTCGATTATTTAAAGCGGTAAGTGATACGTCCACGTGTCAAGTCATATGGACTCATCTCGACAGTAACACGATCTCCCGCTAAAATACGAATATAGTTTTTACGAATTTTACCAGAAACTGTTGCTAAAATCTGATGTCCATTTTCAAGTTCAACCGTAAACATTGCGTTCGGCATTGTATCAACTACTTTGCCTTCAACTTCAATCACATCGTCTTTTGCCACGCAAAAGCACCTCCATAAATTTCGATTCGATGCCTCAAGACACAGAGGCAACAATTATAAGTCAGACTATCTCAGTATAACATTTGTCGCTATTTTTTGCAAGTATGAAAAACGCTTTATTTCAAATTTGTCAATACTTTTTCGATGTCTTTGAACACATCATTGATATCTTGATTTCCTTCGATATCATGAACTAAACCTTTAGCACGATAGTGAGCAATGATTGGTTCACCTTGTGCAATATTGACATCCAAACGACGCTTAACTGTCTCAGGTTTATCATCTTCGCGTTGGTAGTAATTCTCTTCTTTGTAGTCAACTGGTGGATTGAAGACTTTGTGGAAGGTTTCGCCTGTTTTGCGGTGAATGATACGCCCACTCAAGCGTTCCAAGAGACAGTCTGGGTTCACTTCGATGTTGATTACTCCTTCAAGTTCAATACCAAGTTCAGCCAATGTTTCATCCAAGGCATGAGCTTGTTCAATTGTACGTGGGTAACCATCTAACAAGAAACCTGTTTCTTTGATATCGTCCTGTGAAAGGCGTTCTTTAACAATTCCATTTGTAACCTCATCTGGAACCAACTCACCTTTGTCAATGTATGACTTCGCAAGTACACCCATTTCAGTTTGATTTGCCATTGCAGCACGGAACATATCGCCTGTTGAGATATGTGCAACATGGAATTGCTCCACAATTTTAGCTGCTTGCGTTCCCTTACCTGCTCCAGGTAAGCCCATAATCAAAAGATTCATGATAGGATCTCCTTATTTTGTATTTAAATAGAAGCAGAAATCTATTTCAACCCCTATTTAAAAACAAAATAGAAGAGGGGAGACGAAAATCTCTCTGATAGACAGACTTTCATACTCCACTCTCTAAGCAAAAGTAATCTTGCTTTTATTCTGTTTTGTCCATGAAACCAACATACTTACGTTTCAATAGGTAACCTTCTAGCTGTTTGATTCCTTCGATACCTGTTGAGATAATGATCAAAAGACTAGTCCCCCCAAAAGCAACAGCTTCTGAAAGACCAAAGACATCTTTTGTCACAATCGGCAAGATAGAAATCACACCAAGGAAGATTGATCCGACAGTCGCAAGGCGACGAAGAAGTTTCGACATGAATTCTTCAGTTCCCTTACCAGGACGAACACCATGAATGTAGGCTCCACTCTTTTGCAAGTTTTCTGCTGCTTTCTCTGGATTAATCTGTACAAATGTATAGAAAAATGTAAAGAGAATGATTAACAAGGCATACATAGCAACACCTGTCGGAGATGTTGTAGATAACATTTCCTGTGCTGTACGTACCCAAGCCCAATCATGACCTGTAGCACTCAAAAACTGAAGAATGGCTGCAGGTGCTGCTGTAATTGAACTTGCAAAGATAACTGGGATAACCCCCGCTGGGTTTACCTTCAATGGAAGATATGAACTTGATGGGGCTCCTTGAGCAACTTTTGTATATTGGATTGGGATTTTATATTCTGCCTGTTGAACATATGTTGTAAAGTAAACAATCAACAAGACAGCGATAATCAAGATAACAACAAAGATAATAGATGAAGTCAATCGGCTACTTGGGATATTGACAAAGTAGTCAACATAGATACCCTTAATCATCTCAGGAATTGAAGCGACAATACCTGCAAAGATGATCATGGAAACACCGTTACCATATCCTTTATCTGTAATTTGTTCCCCAAGCCAAGTTACAATCATACTACCTGCTGTTAGGATGAGCCCAATGGTAACAAAGACTTGCGGAGTTAAATCTGTCGTTAATAACTTTGCTCCAGATAGAGTATTAAACCCTGCGGTAATTCCGATAGATTGAACAAATGCGAGCACCAGAGCAATATAACGAGTAGCCTGGTTTAATTTTCTCCGGCCTACTTCTCCTTGTTTACCCCATTCCACAAATTTCGGCAAAATATCCATTTGTAGCAATTGAACAACGATAGAAGCAGTGATGTACGGACTTACACCAAGTGCAAAAACGGAGAAGTTCTTCATGGCATTCCCTGAAACAAGACTAAGCATGTTTAAGAAAGATAAACCACTGAGAGCTTCTAAACTTTTTGCATTCACCCCTGGAACAGTAATACTTGTCCCAATACGGAAAACAAGAATGATAAAAACTGTAAAGAGAATTTTTGATCGAACTTGTTTAACCTTGAGAGCTTCTTTTAATAATTTAAAAAACATGGGTCACCTCTCTTAGATGACTTCTACAGAACCACCTTTAGCAGTGATAGCTTCCTCAGCTGATTTAGAGAATTTAGCTGCTTTAACAGTCAATTTCTTAGTCAATTCACCATTACCAAGAATTTTAACGCCTGATTTTTCAGCTTTCACAATTCCTGCTTCGATAAGCACAACTGGAGTTACTTCTGCACCGTCTTCAAAGACGTTCAATTGGTCAAGGTTTACAATTGCGTATTCTTTAGCGTTGATGTTAGTGAATCCACGTTTTGGAAGACGACGGAACAATGGAGTTTGTCCACCTTCAAAACCAAGGCGAACTCCGCCACCGCTACGAGCTTTTTGACCTTTTTGACCACGACCAGATGTTTTACCGTTACCTGATGAAGTACCACGACCAACACGGTTACGTACTTTACGAGAACCTTCTGCAGGTTTCAATTCATGAAGTTTCATTATTATTTTCTCCTCTTTTGTAAAATGCTAGCGCCGATAAGAGAGAAAAGGTTGTCTTCCTTATCAACTCGCCTATACATCGTCATCTTAGATGACTATATCTAGTTTTAGGGGATGAGTATTGCCACATCCCCTAAAAATCATTAGTTTACTTCTTCAACTGTTACTAAGTGAGATACTGCAGTAATCATACCACGGATAGCAGCGTTATCTTCTTTAATAACAGAGCTGTTTAATTTGCCAAGTCCAAGTGCTACAACAGTTTTACGTTGTGATGGAATGCGTCCGATTGGAGACTTAGTCAAAGTAATTTTAATTTGAGCCATTTTATCCCCTTTCTTATGCCAAATCAGAAACTGAAATACCACGAAGGGCAGCAACTTCTTCAGCGCGTTTCAATTGTTTCAAACCTTCAACAGTTGCGCGAACAATGTTGATTGGAGTGTTAGAACCAAGTGATTTAGATGTAATATCTGCCACACCTGCCAATTCCACAACGGCACGAACTGCACCACCAGCGGCAACTCCAGAACCTTCTACAGCAGGTTTCAACAATACTTTAGCTCCACCGAATTCTGAAAGAACTTCGTGTGGGATTGTTGTTCCAACCATAGGAACTTCAATCAAGTTTTTCTTAGCATCTTCTACTGCTTTGCGGATTGCTTCTGGAACTTCTTGAGCTTTACCAGTACCAAATCCTACGCGACCGTTGTGATCACCAACAACAACAAGAGCTGCAAAACGAAGACGACGTCCACCTTTAACAACTTTTGTAACACGGTTGACAGCAACTACGCGTTCTTCTAATTCAACTGCATTGTCTTTAAATGCCATTTTCTAGTGTCCTCCTATTAGAATTTCAATCCGTTTTCACGAGCTGCATCAGCCAAAGCTTTCACACGTCCGTGATATAGATATCCACCGCGGTCGAACACCACTTCTGAAATACCTTTAGCGTTTGCACGTTCTGCAACGAGTTTACCGACAGCAACGGCTTGTTCAGTTTTAGTTCCTTTTGAAACTTCTTTGTCAAGAGTTGAAGCACTTGCGAGCGTTACACCCGCTACGTCATCAATCACTTGAGCGTAGATGCCTGTATTAGAACGGAATACGTTCAAACGTGGGCGATCAGCAGTTCCAGAGAGTTTTCCGCGAACGCGACGATGGCGTTTTTGACGGAGTTTGTTTTTATCTGGTTTAGAAATCACAGTTTTCACCTCTTTAGTTTTAAATCGCGTGCTATGCACAAAGTTGGAAAATAGGTTGGTGGTTGAAAATCAACCACTCAACATTATTTACCTGTTTTACCTTCTTTAAGACGAACGTACTCTCCAACGTAACGAATACCTTTACCTTTATAAGGTTCTGGTGAACGAAGGCTACGTACATAAGCGGCTGTTTGACCAACCACTTCTTTTGAAATTCCGCTAACAACAATTGTTGTTGGGTTTGGAAGTTCAAAAGTAATCCCTTCTGGAGCTTCAACTTCGTCTGGATGAGATTTACCAACAGCCAAAACAAGTTTAGTTCCTTGAAGTTGTGCACGGTAACCAACCCCACGCATTTCAAGTTCTTTCTTGAATCCTTCTGATACACCAATTACCATGTTGTTCAAAAGGGCACGAGTAGTTCCGTGGATTGTTTTCATTTCTTTTGAATCGTTTGGACGGTGAAGAGTTACTTCAGTACCTTCCACACGGATTTCAATATCTTTTGAGAACTCACGAGTAAGTTCTCCTTTAGGTCCTTTTACAGTTACAACGTTGTCATTGTTAGTGAGTTCAACACCAGCAGGCAACACGATAACTTTATTACCAATACGTGACATGTTTATTTTCTCCTGTTAAATTGTCAGGCCAGAACGGCCAGTTTTCACGGGGTTAAATCGATTCCTCGATTTAAAGGAACATTTAGGTTTCAATTTCAAAGTGAATCTAGGCATCGTCTCGCAGGCATAACTTTGGGTTAGGCAAGAGACGATAACGAAGAGTCACAAAGAAATTGGGAGCTAAATATTACCAAACGTAAGCGATAACCTCACCACCAACATTCTTTTGACGAGCTTCTTTATCAGTAAGCAAACCTTCAGAAGTTGAAAGGATAGCAATTCCAAGTCCGTTAAGAATTTTTGGAAGATCTTCACGTTTTTTGTAGACACGAAGTCCTGGTTTAGAAACACGTTTCAAGTTAGTGATAACTTTTTCACCGTTTGGTCCGTATTTAAGGAATACACGGATGATGCCTTGTTTGTCATCTTCGATGATTTCAACGTTTTTTACAAAACCTTCGCGTTTAAGGATTTCAGCAATCCCTTTTTTGATGTTTGATGCAGGTACTTCAAGTACTTCGTGTTTCGCTTGGTTAGCGTTACGAATACGAGTTAGGAAGTCTGCGATTGGGTCAGTCATAACCATTTTGTTTTTCTCCTCTTACTAGTAGTTTGCAAGTTGCACTTGCTAGTTAATACATGATACAAAGAGCGTAACACCAAGAGCAAAAATAGGCAATCTGATGCAGGAGCGATGCTCCAAAACAAATTGATCCTTTTTTACCAAAGCTGTAGCTCGTGTTCAAATTGGCAAGCCCAACTGAACCCGGGATAAACCCTGTGTGAAAAAGATAAACTCTCCTAGAAACTTCAGTTTCTTCGTCAAGTTTCCTATTTTCACTTAGAGTTTTGACGCCCTTGATATCTTAAATTACCAAGATGCTTTTGTTATACCAGGAATTTGTCCTTTGTAAGCTAATTCACGGAAGCAAACACGGCAAAGTTTAAATTTGCGGTAAACTGAATGTGGACGACCACATTTTTCACAACGAGTATAAGCTTGAGTAGAGAACTTCGCTGGACGTTTGTTCTTAGCAATCATTGATTTTTTAGCCATTAGATTTACCTCCTATATTATTTTGCAAAAGGCATTCCAAGGCCTGTAAGCAATGCACGTGACTCTTCGTCAGTGTTAGCAGTTGTTACGATAACGATGTCAAGACCACGAGTTTTGTCAACGTCATCGAAGTTGATTTCTGGGAAGATCAATTGTTCTTTCACACCAAGTGTGTAGTTTCCGCGTCCATCAAATGATTTTGTTGGAACACCGTGGAAGTCACGTACACGTGGAAGTGAAACTGATACAAATTTATCCAAGAATTCGTACATACGTTCACCACGAAGGGTAACTTTTGCACCGATCGCAACACCTTCACGAAGACGGAAGCCGGCGATTGATTTTTTAGCTTTAGTGATAAGTGGTTTTTGACCTGAGATAAGTGCCAATTCTTCAGCAGCTTTTTCAAGGCTTTTAGCGTTTGATACAGCTTCACCAACACCCATGTTCAAAACAATCTTATCTACTTTAGGCACAGCCATCACTGATGAGTAGTTGAATTGTTCTGTCAAAGCAGGAACTACTTCATTAAGATATTTTTCTTTTAAACGATTTGCCATTATACTTCTCCTTTCCTTCGTGATTAATCAAGCACTTCGCCTGATTTTTTGTTGTAGCGAACTTTTTTACCGTCTACAAATTTGTAACCAACACGACCAGCTACACCATTTTTGTCCAAAACTTGAACGTTTGATACGTGGATAGCTGCTTCTTTCTCGATGATACCACCTTGAGGAAGCTCGTTAGTTGGACGTTGGTGTTTCTTAACAATGTTAACACCTTCAACGATAACTTTGTTTACTTTTGGAAGGGCAGTAAGGACAACAGCTTCTGTTCCCTTATCTTTACCGGCGATTACGCGAACTTTGTCGCCTTTTTTTACAAACATTAGGTTTCTCCTTGATTTTTCTTACGCCCATAAGGGCACCCTAGCTTGAAGCTAGGGGACTAGTTTGTTTCTAAAAATTAAAGTACTTCTGGAGCAAGCGACACGATCTTCATGAAGCCACCTTCACGCAATTCACGTGCAACTGGACCAAAGATACGTGTTCCGCGAGGAGTTTTATCTTCACGGATGATAACAGCTGCATTTTCGTCAAACTTGATGTATGAACCATCAGCGCGACGAGCACCTGATTTAGTACGAACGATAACAGCTTTTACAACGTCACCTTTTTTAACCGCACCACCAGGAGTAGCTTGTTTTACAGATGCCACAATAACATCACCGATGTTCGCAAATTTACGTTTAGAACCACCAAGAACTTTGATAGTCAAGATTTCGCGTGCACCGCTGTTGTCTGCGACTTTCAAACGAGTTTCTGTTTGAATCATTTCAGTTTTCTCCTTTCAGGCTTGATTAGATGATAACCGCTTCTTCAACAACTTCTACAAGACGGAAACGTTTTGTAGCTGAAAGCGGGCGAGTTTCCATGATACGTACGATATCACCTTCTTTGGCAATATTGTTTTCATCATGTGCTTTGTATTTCTTAGAGTAGTTAATACGTTTACCATAGACTGGGTGGTTACGTTTTGTTTCAACTACAACTGTGATTGTCTTGTCCATTTTGTCAGATACAACACGTCCAACAAGAACTTTACGATTATTGCGTTCCATTGAAATTTCTCCTTCCCTAGTCTATTATTTCGCTTCAGATTGAACTGTCTTGATACGAGCGATTTGTTTTTTAACTTCTTTCAAGCGGGCTGTTTGTTCCAATTGACCAGTAGCAGCTTGGAAACGAAGTTCAAACAATTCTTTTTTTAATTCGTTTTCGCGCTTCGCGAGTTCTTCTTGAGAAAGACCACGAAGTTCTTTAACAAATTCTTTTACTTCATTAAGTTTCATGCCTTCTCCTTATTCTGCTTCACGTTTTACGAATTTACATTTAACTGGCAATTTGTGGCTAGCAAGACGAAGCGCTTCGCGAGCGATCTCTTCAGATACACCAGCGATTTCGAACATCACTTTACCACGTTTAACTGGTGCTACCCAACCTTCAGGTGCCCCTTTACCAGATCCCATACGCACACCGATAGCTTTAGCAGTGTATGATTTGTGTGGGAAGATTTTAATCCAAACTTTACCACCACGTTTCATGTAACGAGTCATGGCGATACGAGCAGCTTCGATTTGGCGGTTAGTAATCCAGTGGCTAGTTGTAGCTTGAAGACCGTATTCACCGAATGCTACTTCTTTTCCACCTTTTGCTTCACCGCGCATTTTTCCACGGAATTCACGACGGTGTTTAACACGTTTAGGTACTAACATTGGTTATTTACCTCCTTTAGTGTTTTTGCGAGCTGGAAGAACTTCACCACGGTAGATCCATACTTTAACACCAAGTTTACCGTATGTAGTATCTGCTTCTTCCCAAGCGTAATCGATATCTGCACGAAGTGTGTGAAGTGGAACAGTTCCTTCAGAGTATCCTTCAGCACGGGCAATATCTGCACCATTCAAACGACCTGATACTTGAGTTTTGATTCCTTTAGCTCCAGCACGCATTGCACGTTGGATTGCTTGTTTTTGTGCACGACGGAAAGCAACACGTTGCTCCAATTGACGAGCAATTCCTTCACCTACAAGGTGAGCATCCAAATCAGGTTGTTTGATTTCGATGATGTTGATGTGTACTTGTTTTCCAGTCAATTTGTTAAGTTTTGCACGGAGTGCATCAACGTTAGCGCCGCCTTTACCGATAACCATACCTGGTTTAGCAGTGTGAAGTGAAACGTTAACTTTGTTCATTGCGCGTTCGATTTCGATAGTTGAAACTGCTGCGTCAGCAAGTTCTTTTTGAACGAATTTACGGATTGCAAGATCTTCATGAAGGTAATCCGCGTATTCTTTTTCAGCATACCATTTGGCATCCCAATCACGGATGATGCCGACACGCATACCAATTGGATGTACTTTTTGACCCACGATTTTACCTCCTTATTTTTCTGCAACAGCTACAGTGATGTGAGCTGTACGTTTGTTGATTGGTGAAGCTGAACCTTTCGCACGTGGACGGAAACGTTTCATAGTTGGTCCTTCGTTCGCGAATGCTTCAGATACTACCAAGTTAGCTTTATCCAAACCAAAGTTGTTTTCAGCGTTAGCTACAGCTGAGTTCAAAACTTTCAAGATGATTTCAGCAGCTTTGTTTGGAGTGAATGTCAAGATTGCGATTGCATCGGCTACGCTTTTACCACGGATGTTATCAAGAACAAGACGTGATTTACGAGGCGAAACACGTACTGTACGAGCCATTGCTTTAGCTGAAGTAATTTCTGCCATTTATGTTCTCCTTATTTTCTACGTGTTTTCTTGTCGTCTGCAGCGTGACCTTTGTAAGTACGAGTTGGTGCAAATTCACCAAGTTTGTGACCTACCATGTCTTCTTGTATGTAAACAGGTACGTGTTTACGTCCATCATAAACTGCAATAGTGTAACCAATGAAACTTGGGAAGATCGTTGAACGACGTGACCAAGTTTTAATAACTTTTTTCTTTTCGTCGTTAGCCTGAGCTTCAACTTTTTTCATCAAATGCTCATCGACGAAAGGTCCTTTTTTAAGACTGCGTCCCATTTTTATATTTTCTCCTTTAAATGTTGTACCACAACGGCTTGCGCTCCTATGGAGCGCTACCGAGCTGGCGGATTTACTAGTTACTTAAGCGACTAGTTTACTATTATTTCTCGTTGCGACGACGAACGATAAGTTTGTCAGATTTCGCTTTCTTGTTACGAGTTTTAAGACCAAGAGCAGGTTTGCCCCATGGAGTAGATGGTGCTTTACGACCAACTGGTGCTTTACCTTCACCACCACCGTGTGGGTGATCGTTAGGGTTCATTACAGAACCACGAACTGTTGGGCGGATACCCTTCCAACGGCTACGTCCTGCTTTACCAAGGTTTACAAGTCCATGTTGTTCGTTTCCAACAACACCAACTGTAGCACGGCAAGTTCCAAGAATCATACGAACTTCACCTGATTGAAGACGAACAAGTACGTATTTACCTTCAGAACCCAATACTTGAGCAGATGCTCCAGCAGCACGTACCAATTCACCACCACGACCTGGTTTCAACTCGATGTTGTGGATCAAAGTACCAACTGGAATGTTAGTAAGTGGAAGAGCGTTTCCGACTTTGATATCTGCTTCTGGACCTGAAACGATACGTTGACCTACTTCAAGACCTTTTGGAGCGATGATGTATGCTTTCACACCGTCAGTGTAGTGTACAAGAGCGATGTTTGCAGAACGGTTTGGATCGTACTCGATAGTTTTAACAACTGCTTCAACGTTGTCTTTGTTACGTTTGAAGTCAACCAAACGGTAGAAACGTTTGTGTCCACCACCTTGGTGACGAACAGTGATACGACCGTTGTTGTTACGACCAGCCTTGCTCTTCAATGCAACAAGCAATGATTTTTCAGGAGTGCTTGTTGTGATTTCAGCGAAATCCAAAGAAGTCATATTACGGCGACCGTTTGTTGTTGGTTTATAAACACGAATTCCCACGATATTTCCTCCTTAGATTATTCAGCTTCAGCAGTAAACAACTCGATTGCTTTTGAATCAGCTGTAAGTGTGATGATAGCCTTTTTAGTTTTGTTTGTAAAACCAGTGTAACGTCCAACACGTTTAGCTTTTGGTTTTACGTTGATTGTGTTAACGTTGGCAACTTTAACACCTTCGAAAGCAGCTTCAACAGCTTGCTTGATCAAAAGTTTGTGTGCACGAGTGTCAACTTCAAATACATATTTTCCTGCTTCAAGTTGAGCCATTGAGCTTTCAGTGATGACAGGTTTTTTGATAACATCATACAAATTCATTATGCAAGAACCTCCTCGATTTTAGAGATAGCTGCTTGTGTGACAAGAAGTTTGTCGCTATTTGCGATGTCAAGAACACTTGCAGTTGTAGCAGTTGCAACTTTCACGTTTGGAAGGTTACGAGCTGAAAGAGCTGCGAATTCGTTTCCTTCTTCAAGAATAACAAGGACTTTAGAATCGATGCTCAAAGCTGCAAGAACTTTTGCAAATTCAGCAGTTTTTGGAGCTGTAAATTCAAGAGAATCAACGGCTACAAATTTATTTTCAGCAACTTTTTCTGAGTAAACAGATTTAAGCGCAAGGCGACGAACTTTTTGTGGAAGTTTGTAGCCGTATGAACGTGGAGTTGGTCCGAAGACAACACCACCACCACGCCATTGTGGTGAGCGGATAGAACCTTGACGAGCACGTCCAGTTCCTTTTTGACGCCATGGTTTGCGTCCACCACCTGATACTGCAGAGCGGTTTTTAACAGCGTGTGTTCCTTGACGAAGGCTTGCGCGTTGGCTGATGATCACATCAAACACAACTGATTCATTTGGTTCGATACCAAATACTGCATCGTTAAGAACAACTTGACCAGCTTCTTTACCAGTTTGGTCAAATAATGTTACGTTTGCCATTGTGACTGATTTCCCCTTTCTTTATTATTTACCAGCTTTAACTGCTGATTTGATAGTGATAAGAGATTTCTTAGCACCTGGTACGTTACCTTTAATAAGGATAACGTTCTTTTCTGGAACAACTTGTACCACTTCAAGGTTTTGAATTGTTACACGGTCGCCACCCATACGTCCTGCAAGGTTTTTACCTTTGAATACACGGTTAGGTGCAACAGGTCCCATAGAACCTGGACGACGGTGGTAACGAGAACCGTGAGCCATTGGTCCACGTGATTGCCCGTGGCGTTTGATAACACCTTGGAAACCTTTACCTTTAGAAGTACCAGTTACGTCAACAACGTCTCCAGCTGCGAATGTTTCAACTGTGATTTCAGCACCAACTTCCAAGCCTTCAACGTTTTTGAATTCACGAATGAAGCGCTTAGGAGCCGTGTTAGCTTTCGCTACATGTCCTTTAGCAGGTTTGTTGCTCAATACTTCGCGTTTGTCATCGAAACCAACTTGGATAGCGTTGTATCCGTCTGTTTCAACAGTTTTAACTTGAAGAACAACGTTTGGAGTTGCTTCAATAAC
Source organism: Streptococcus sp. Marseille-Q5986 (assembly GCF_946902915.1). Lineage (GTDB taxonomy): Bacteria > Bacillota > Bacilli > Lactobacillales > Streptococcaceae > Streptococcus. Next base: position 54,355 of record NZ_CAMPPY010000002.1, read on the forward strand.
TGTTACAGGGATCAATTCGCCAGCTTCAGTGAAGATTTGAGTCATTCCCACTTTTTTCCCTAAGATTCCTTTTGTCATGAGAAAATAGTTCCTTTTCTATATTTTTTATTCAAAAAGTTTTTAACGAGCGTTTTTTATGCTCCAGTCTAAGATACAAAGGACGTCAAACTCAAAGCGAAAATAGGAAACTGACGCAGTGTCTAGCAGACACTAGGAAGTTTATCTTTTTCACACCGAGTTTAGCTCGTGTTTAATTAAATTGACACACCAGCCTCTGCTCTTTTATATTTTAGATTAAAGTTTGATTTCTACGTTTACACCACTTGGAAGATCCAATTTCATCAAGGCATCAACTGTTTTTTGAGTTGGGTTAACGATATCGATCAAACGTTTGTGTGTACGCATTTCAAATTGTTCGCGAGAGTCTTTGTATTTGTGAGTCGCACGAATAATTGTGTAGAGGCTACGTTCAGTTGGAAGTGGGATTGGACCCGCAACTTGTGCACCTGTACGAGTAGCTGATTCTACGATTTTTGCAGCCGCTGTGTCAAGCGTACGGTGTTCGTAAGCTTTCAAACGGATACGGATTTTTTTGTTTGCCATCTTTTTCTCCTTTTCGTCTATATTAAGATAATAGGCTAGCTCCACAAGAAAACCGACGCGGTGTTGCGTGGCAATGCAACCGAGCGTGTCGCAACCTCTTGCATCAAAGCTAAAGCTGTAATTTGCAGCACCATAATAGAATAACACAAATCCCCTGCGATTGCAAGGGATTTGTTGCTGTTTTTTTGTTTTTTAGGATAAAACCGCTTCCGATAAAAAGTTTTACAAAAAAATCAAGAAACAGAACAGAGAAAGCGTTGTCAAATCAAAAATAATAGAGTATAATAAGAGATGTAAATATAATTTAAAAATAAGACAGATCAAAACAAAAAGGAGGAAGATGTTTTAATAAAAGATTATTATACCTTCATTCATTAAGAGTAATAATGTTAGTTTTTAGGAGGGAGGAGAATTTATAGAGTTTAGCAAGCTCTCGCCAATGAATGAAATTAGTTAAGGTGTTGTAAAGGGAACTATAAACTAGATTTTCTTCAATAAGATTGGAATGTGAGTAAGCTATGGTTAGAAAAAAATTCTGTTAATAATTATTGAGATTATTTTGCTATTTGGGGGGTATTTTAGCTGGAAAGTATATCAAGACAGTACAAGAGGAATTATACCACTAGAGTCTTTACAAGTAAAAGTAATAAAAACTGATAAAGATTATTCTATATCTGCTAAAGCGGATCTAGATAATTTTGAACAAATCTCAAATTATCAAGCGATACAAATAGGTAATGATGTCTATTTATATTTTATGAAGACGAAGGCAATTTTTACAAAAACCACAGTAGATACAGATTTATCAAATATCCTGGTAGGTGATACAACGCAAGCCATCAACAACATATATGTCGTTAGTGGCGATAATATTGTCGTTAGATTCAATGATCGTAGGTATAATCACATCGATGTTTTGAAGTATACTGATAAAAAGTTGTTGCTTCGTTTAAATTAAAAAATACATTGCTTAAAAAGAAAGGGAAAATATGTTAAAGAAATTTAAGTCATTAATATTTCTGTCTCTTGCTTCACTATATCTTATTTCTGGAACTAACTGCATTTGCCGCACAAGGCTCATGGTTTTCTGATTTCCAATTTGACGCAAACGGTGTTTCAGGAGTAGGGAACACTAATGCTTTTACTGAGGTAGGTCACTTTACTTTTAGAGTTATCCGAGCAAATGGTTCGTGGATTGGCTATAGTAATCACACAATAGGACCTCATCAATCGGCGTCTAATAATTACTGGGGGCAACCTGCTTTAGATAGACAGGGGCAGGTTATTATAAACGGTAGATATTGGCATTCACCTTGGTTTGATTCATAAAAACTTTATGTGTCTGAATATTAGTGCTTTTTAAGCTAATGTCTAACCCTTCAAAATAGCAAAAATCTATCAGTTGAGTTACATTAGTATTATTCTAAATAACTCAACTTTTATTTTGGGGAAAATATATTATATATCCGTAGTGCTTAGTCAATTAAAAATAGTAAAATCATACTGACATAAATTTGAACTATTTTAAAATTAACTAGTATCGTGATTCTACAGCAGGTTCTCATATTATTTTTAGATGTCACTGGAGAGTAAAAGGTATGTTAAAAATTTCAAATCTTAACAAAAAATACAAAGAAAAAATAGTTTTGGATTCAGTTACATTTAATGTAGAAGACTCAAATAAAATTTATTCATTAATAGGTGAGAGTGGAACAGGTAAATCGACATTGTTTAATATTCTGTTTGGTTTAGATCAGGAATATGAAGGAGAGTATACTTTATTCAATCAAAACGCAAAAGAATATAGTTTAGATACATGGGCGAGGTTAAGAGAATCCAAGATAGGGTTAGTTTTTCAAGATTATAAACTTTTGGAAGACTTTACTGTTTTTGAAAATTTAAAATTAGCAAGTAATGCATCGGATTCAGATATCGAAAGTATCATGAAAGAATTAGATATTTTTGATTTAAAATCTAATTTTTGCTTTGAGTTAAGCGGAGGGCAGAAGCAGAGAGTAGCTCTTGCACGTGCAGCCATAAAAAACCCAAAGATTTTACTATTAGATGAACCTACAGGAAACTTAGATGGTTTAACTAGCCAATTAGTTTTTAAATATCTACAAAAACTTCGAAATCGTGGAATTCTTATTTTCTATATCACTCATGATAGAGAGTTGGCTAATTTGGCAGATGTTGTATATGAGATAAAAGAGAAAACAATTAAAGAAGTCAGGAGAACAGAGGAAAATATAAAGTTATCTGATAACTTCAACGAAAATAATCGAAAAATTCCCTTTAACTTTACTATAGATTATGTAAAATTAAAGTCAATTCGAAATATGAAAAGGCTATTACTTCTAATAGTTCCTATGACTTTAATAATATCTATTTTTATACTAGGCTTTACTGCGTATCGTTCAGCTTCTTTACTTAGTTTTGAGCGTTTTTTTACAGGAATAAGTGAAAGAGTCATAATGGTATCTACTCAGCAACTCAATACAGATACAATAAAAGATTATACCGAAAATAATATACAAAGTTCTTATGATGGTAAGAGGATAGGCTTTTCAGAGAAAGATAAACAACAAGTTGAATCTATTGATGGAATTGAGAAGGTAATTTTATTTAATTATGGTGTAAAATCTAATTATAACAATGCTTATAATAGTTTAAATTTAAGTTTTTCTGAAAAAGATTTTTCTAGTAAAATAGGAAAGTTTAACTATGGCTGGAATAAAATTTCTTCACTTTCATTCAATTTCCAAAAACTCAATGTTCCTAAATACTTTATTCCAGATTATAATTCGGAGAATATAATCCTGTTATCAGGTGACTATCCAAAAGATGACAGTAATGAAGTTTTAGTACCAGATACTTTTGTTTTGCAACATTTCAATACTGAAGACTATCAAAAAGTTCTTAAAAAAGAAATTGATTTGGAAACAACAAATATATACTCTAAGGAAAAAAAGAATGATAAAGTAATAATTAGTGGTGTTTATCAAACCTATTATCAAAATAGTTTGAAATCAAATTATCCAATTTACTCATCTTATTTTGAAGAATCTAATCTTGAATATTTTTTAAGTCAAGAATCATATGAGCATCACAAACATATATTATCGTTGACTCCTGAAACTTCAAAGGCTAGTAAAGAAATTATAGATAGTTATGATAATTATGTAAATGCTGTAGGGACAAGTAAAGATGGACTGTTAATAAAAATAACTGGCGATGTAGAGACTATTTCTAAAAATCTGCAAAAACTATTTCCTAAGTATCGATTAGCTTCCAGATATGATATGAGGTCGGGAACTTTTAGTGATATTTATGGTGGCTTAGTGAGAATATTGATAGTTGGTTCGACTGTAATTTCTCTGGTCATAGGAGCAGTAATTGCATTTTTAAATAAAGGGTATATAGTCAATAGATCAAAAGAGCTAGCTATTTTATATAGCTTGGGGTATAAGAAAAAGTATATTTTTTCAATAATATTTTTTGACAATATATTAATTTTTCTTTTATCTTTCCTTAGTGCAATGCTAATAACTACAGGATTAAATTTAGTTTATATCAGTAGGACTGTGTACTTCTCCTATTTTTCATCATTATTATCATTATCAAATATGGGATATATTTTTGTACTTGTTATGTTGATGATGTTAGTATCAGATATATGGGGATTGAACACTGTTAAACAAAGGCAACTCCGGAAATTTTTGAATAATCAATTTTAACAATGTTAATCAAGAGGTTATTACAGCAAGTTTTGTGAATACTCTTTGGTTTTAGTTAAAATGCCTCATTGTCAAGGATACTGGGAGGCTTAAGATTTTAAAAGCGAGGGACTTGAACTCAGTAATATCATTAAGTTAGTGAGCTAACTATTTGAATAGGAGATATGATTGAAATCATCAAAGTGATTCTCTATCCCATCTTCTATTTTTTGCATAACAAATAGAGGTTTTTACCCCATTTTTTGAGATTTATAGTAAATTGAAATTAAAATAGTACATAACGACTGCTAAAACATTTTTAGAAACTAATTTGCACTCCCCAGTTGATTTGTCCATATCTTATTTCAATCCACTATATGTTACTCTATAGATGAAATCAACTACCGATTGGGCCTTCATCTTTCTTGAATATTTTCGATTCGGTCAATGAAACTGTTTTCCTATTTTTCTTTCTAAAATTACGGATTTTCTTCTATATAAATTAAATTCTCTTTACCTCACATTTATCTTCTGATTGTTTCACTAGAATGTCCGCCCTTGACTCAGTTTCTTTATAGTAGTGTAGATATTGCTCTCGTCTCATCTGATGGCTAGCCATTATAAAGGATGCATCGCGATTTCTCACTGCCGTATCTCGAGCTAGACGCCTCTTTAATTCTGTTTCTTCATCCGTGTAGAAACAGATGGTTTTGTCAAAGAGTTTCTCGGGTAGAAAGCCCACAGACATCCCTTCAACAATCAGAATTGGTTTGGCTCCAGATAAAATTTCGCTAGCCTTCCACGGTTCATCGATTGTTAAGACATCCATACCTGCCTGCAAGGCGAGAATATCTCTCTGTAAACTTGCCAGTTCATGCACCACTGGGAGACAAGCTGTCACCTTTTGATCTGGCGCTTGCTTTGGTACTACTAGGTGACGTTCTGAAGTGATACAGGAATCTGTTTCTAGTAAATTTACTTTAGAGCTTGATGTAATTCCTGAGCGAAGGTTGACTTGCATGAAGCCCCATGACCGTAGATCCCTAGCATCCTAATTCTTCCCGTTTCAATCTCTGAAACCAGTTGTTCTATCAGGTCTTTTTTCTTCATTCTCTCTTCACCTGTTCATAGCTTTCTTTTCCGTCATTAAGCTTGTCCCAAATCACTACTTGCCCACTTTGGAGCGATTTTTGTACATCGATGATGCGTTGATTGGACGAACCTCGAAACTGAAGCATGAGATTGCGCTTAGTTCGATCATACCGCCCATCGACAAGAATGTCAATCAGTGATAAGAGTTCCAGTTTATCTGGTGTCTCCAGCATCATTTCTTCCCAAGTGTAGCCGGTCCAGGACCAGATGTCTTTGTTTGGCAATTCCTTTCGGATGCGTTTAACAAGAGGCAAGAGAATGCCCGTATTGAGAAAGGGCTCTCCTCCCAACAAAGTCAAGCCCTGAACATAAGGTTGAGCAAGATCTGCCATGATCTGTTCTTCTAATTCTGCGGTATAGGGAATCCCAGCATTAAAAGACCAAGTCGCAACATTATAACATCCCTCGCAGTGAAACATGCAACCTGATACATAGAGAGAGTTACGCACTCCTTCTCCATCTACAAAGTTAAAGGCCTTGTAGTCAATGATACGCCCTTGACTAAGCTCCTCGCTTTTCCATTCACCTGGTTTTGGTGTATTCCATGTCATCCTTCTACTCCAAATCTATCCAATAACGTTCTACGCCATTGCGAACATCCTCAAGGAGACCTCCATTTGCTAGAATGACTGCTCTGCTAGCAGGATTATTCACGCTACAGGTCACAAGAGCTTTCTCGATGTTCTTTTCCTTAGCAACTTGCAAGCCCTGACGGAGAGCTTCCTTGGCATAACCTTTGCCTCTTTCTGATGGACGAATAGAATATCCTATATTCCCTGCATAATTCAGCAGTCCTTCATTCAGTCTCAATCGCAGATTCAAAAATCCTAGAGCACGACCTACATCATCAAATGATACAAATTGAATAGAAGGAACACGATTTTCAGGCAAGTTTATTCCCATCTCTTTATTACGGTTACCTTCTAGCCACTCCTCGTAAGAAAAATCCTCAACATCCCAAAAGCCCCCATCATGGGCTGAATGGGTCTGCTCAAACTCTGCCATCATGTCTAAAACAGCTTCTCTATCTACTATTGTCGGTCTGCGTAGTTCCATCCTTACCTCCCACTAAGAGAAAAGCGAGAGTTGACTCTCACTTTTATTTTTTCTTATTCTTGTTTAAAAATTGTTCTCTGAGGCTAAGCAAACGTTCTTTCTTACCAGCTCCGCCCTTAGAGTGTTTCTCGTGATAACGAGTTACTTGTGCACGTCCCTTATCATCTAATTGGTATTTCCCCATTTCATTTCTTTCTAATTTGTTACTTGATGCCCAGCTATTTTAATCGTTGAACCATTCATATGTTTCACACGCGCAGCGATTTCCTTGTGACGACCGTTGACCATCGGACGCGCTTGAGGATTGCCTAGATAGCCACAGGTTCGTTTCACCACATCTACTGTTTTAGGGTCGCTATTACCACAGTTGGGACAAGCAAAGCCCCTCTCTGTCGGTTCAAAATCCCCTTCAAAGTCACACTTATAACAACGGTCAATCGGAGTATTGGTTCCTAGATAGCCGACACGGTCATAGGCATAGTCCCAGACAGCTTCCAAGGCTTTTGGATTTTGCTGGAGGACTGGATACTCACAATAATGGATAAAGCCACCTGATGCACCTGCTTCCGGATAGACTTTTTCAAAGTCTAATTTTTCAAACGGTGTTGGATTTTTACGAACATCATAGTGGAACGAGTTGGTGTAGTATTCCTTGTCTGTAATATCAGGAATAGAACCGAACTTTTCTGTATCCAAGCGACAGAAGCGATCTGTCAAGCTTTCAGACGGTGTTGAGTAGATAGAGAAATGATAGCCATATTGGTCAGACCACTCTTCTACCCGACGTTTCATATCGCGAATGATATCCAGCGTGAATTCCTTGGCTTCTGGATTGTGTTCCCAGCTATTTCCAAAGAAGACTGTCGCTACCTCGTACAAACCGATGTAGCCCAATGAAACTGTCGCACGACGATTCTTAAAGAGCTGATCAACGCTCTCGTCTTTTCCAAGACGGCGTCCGAAGGCCCCGTACTGATAGAGAATAGGGGCGTTTGCTGGTGTTGCTTCCTTGGTCCGTTCAACACGGTAAACTAGAGCATCTTCTGCGATATTCATACGCTCGTTGAAGATTTCCCAGAACTTATTCATGTCGCCCTCAGACTCAAGGGCAATGCGAGGAAGGTTGACCGTCACAACACCTAGATTCATCCGACCAGAATTGACTTCTACGCCACCATTCTCATCCTTCCATCCTTGAAGGAAAGAACGGCAGCCCATAGGTACCTTGAAAGAACCAGTCAACTCGATAATCTTATCATAGGATAAGACATCCGGGTACATCCGTTTGGTTGCACACTCGAGGGCCAACTGTTTGATGTCATAGTTTGGAGTTCCTTCTTCCAAGTTAAGGCCTCTTTTAAGCGTAAAGATGAGTTTAGGGAAGATGGCTGTACGGTGTTCTGAACCAAGCCCCTTGATACGAATGGTCAAGATAGCTTTTTGAATTTCCCGCTCAAAACGACTAGTCCCTAGACCAAAACCTAGTGAAGTAAAAGGTGTTTGTCCATTTGAAGTGAAGAGGGTGTTAATTTCATACTCAAGAGATTGCATGGCATCATAGATGTCTCTTTGGGTTTTCTTCCAAGCATAATCATCCCGTTTTTCAGGCAAGACCCATTCTTCCGCATCTTTGAGGTGCTTTTGGTAATTCTTCTCTGCATAAGGTGCCAAGACTTCATCGATACGGTCAGCTGAACAACCCCCGTACTGGCTAGAAGCAACGTTGGCAATGATTTGCGAAATCTGAGCTGTCGCAGTCTGGATAGACTTGGGACTCTCTACCTCTGCATTACCAATTTTAAAGCCATTCTCCAACATGCCTTTAAAATCAATCAAACAGCAGTTGGTCATAGGTGTATAGGGACTATAGTCCAAATCATGATAGTGGATATCCCCTTTTTGGTGAGCATTGGCTACGTGCTTAGGAAGCATTTGCAATCCGATTGATTTCCCAACAATCCCTGCTGTCAAATCACGTTGAGTGTTGAAGACATCGCTGTCTTTATTGGCATTTTCATTGACAACTGCCTGATCTTTATTGAGAAGTTTATGAATGCTAAAGTTGATATCTGTCGCTTTTGAGCGCTCAAAATCCCTCTGTGTCCGATAAGTGATATACTCCTCAGCCAAAGCATATTCTTTGGCTTCGAGAAGTTCATGTTCTACGATATTCTGAATCTCATAAATCTTCACACCTTTAGGGAAACGACTGTGAATTTCGGTAACGATTCTTTCAACTAGACCATTTAGGCGTTTTTCTACTAGAGGCGTAACGTCCATAACCTTTTCCGCCGCCTTGTGGAGAGCCTTGTCAATCTTGTCTACATCAAATACTACACGTCTACCATCTCGTTTTTCAACGAACAAGGTGGGAACGGTTGCAAGCTTTTCTTCTAATACAATCATATCCATGCTCTTTTCTAAAATGTTGTTCTATGAAGTATTATACCACTCTAAAAATAAAAATCAATATCTTGTGGTAAAAATCCTAAAATTTTTAAAATTCCACAAGATATTGATTTTGTTATTTGGATTTATAAAGCTTAAACTCGCTAGTATCTGTCTGAACAAGCTCATAGTTTTCACTGAGCCAGCTCTCTACATCTGACCACAAGGCAACTTTTTGATTGACCATAATCATCTTCGGTTCATTCTCCTTCAGGTCATTCATCAGTTTGGTTTTATTTTCGTCACTTGCAGTATAAAGTGTTGGGGTCACTAGAGAGGTCGGTGCTAAGCGTTCACTTGTACGATAGAAATCTGGACGATCATCCCATGCATAGACACGCTCTTCAGAACTCGTCTGTTGTTTGACTACGCTAGCAAGTCGCTCTCTCTCCTGATAAGTCACCGGGTGCGAAAGGTAGCGACTCGCGATAGGGAGAACAATGAGGTAGGCAAGGGCAATCAGTGGTAGATAGAAATTTCCTTTGAGGAAAGAGGTTTTTTTCTCACGTCTTCTTCTACGACGACTGCCTCCATCAGAAACATTTTCTTTGATCCCTGTCAGAAGGAGTAGGGTCAAGAAAGGAAGGAGAATAACGAGACGTGTACCATTGACAGGTTCTTTTGAGAAAACCAAGAGCCCCAAAGAAAGCAATAAGCCCAAACTAGCAGCAATTGATAGGGAATACTGCTTAGCTGGCTTTGACTGGAATAAACCAGAAAAGAGCAAACTAAGGGAACCTAGCCCAATAGCAAGTAAGCCGTAGAAGGCTGCATTTTCAAGCAAATGTGCATTTGAAAAGAGGCTAAGAGTATTTACTGGATACAAGACCTGGCTAATGGCATCCCCAAAACTACCTGTTAATACTGTATAGTAGCCCAAAGGATAGAATAAGAGTGAGAAGCCTAAGGGTGACGCAAAAAATTGATATAAGCCATGAACAAAGTGACCTTTGCCTAAGTTAAAACCGATAATTCCCAAGGCTAGTGTAGCTGCAAATAAGGCTGTTGGGATTGGCGCAAGGAAGAAAGCGAGAGCAAGGCTCATACCAACACGTAAAAATCCTTTGTCATCGTTTGGATAAGCTAGATAGTTCGTAACAATGCTAAGTGAATAAAATAGGAAAGGCAAGGCTAGCAAGAGAGCATAGCCACCACCAAAAGCGAGACCTGCTACCAACAAATTAAACACAAACACAAGCTGCTTGGCTTCTTCTACACGGCCCGTAAGAGTATCCGCAGATTTAAAAAGAAAAACACCTGCTCCAAACAAGGCCAACCACTCAACCAAAGCAATCAGAATACTGCCTTGTGAAAGATAGGTAAGCAGGTAATAGAGCAATCCCTCAGTCCCAAAATAATCTGTATATATTTGACCATTTTGATACAAGGCCCAACCGGTATAAAGTTCCTGACTTTGTTGCGGGCTTGCTAAACCAAAAATAAGGGGGATAACCACAGAAATAGCTGTAGCCGCTAAACTCCAAAGCAAGATACTAAAAAAGGGAATCGGAGCTCCTTCTCGCTTTTCTGGAACGAACCAGTCTTGGTAATAAGATTCTTCTTTTTTCTCATCTATTTTCCCGTATACATTCATTCAATTTCTCCTCTAAGTTTATCTGTTTTAGTATATCAAAATCTTACAGGAATGTCAGCTTGGGATTGATATTTGCTGAATTTCTTATCCAATAGCGCAAAGCGTTCGATTTCACGAAAACGGTGAAATCGACTATTTCTATACTCTCTGATAAAATCATCATCTTCTAGATTAAGCATGGTTTTCTCCTTTACTTATCTATTCGTAAGAAAACAAAAAAGATCCAGCCTTGGGCTAGATCTTGATGGATAGTTAGAGCATAGGCGCAAACAACTGGACAATTTCCTTGATCAGGCTTTGATACCAGCTTGTTTTGATGGTGTGGGGATAAATTTCTTGAGAAACTTTAAAAATCTCTTCGAAGTCCCTTTCAATATCGATGATGGACTGCGTCCTATAAAGCAAGACGGCATTTTCATAGTGGTGAAGCAAACTCCGATAGTCAAAATTGATGGTTCCCACAGTAGCTGCCTCTCCATCGACAAGCATTTGCTTGCTATGAAGGAATCCCGGGCTGTACTCATAAATACGAACCCCTGCAGATAACAAGTCTGGATAGGCTCCTCGGGTAACTAACTGAATAACCTTCTTATCTGGGATACAAGGCGTCACAATTCGCACATCTACCCCTCTCAGAGCTGCATTTTTGATACTTTCTGTTAAATCATAGTCAGCAATCAGATAGGGAGTCGTGATGTAGACGTAGTCTGTAGCTTGATTGATAAGATTTTGATAGACCGTTTTTCCAACCTGAGATCGGTAGATGGGTTTTGGCCCGCTACTGTAGGGAATACAGAGCCCCATCCCATCTTTTGGTTGATTCTCGAGATGGTATTGGTCAAAGTCGCTAATTTCCCCACGGTTGATATACCAGGTTGACAAAAAGAGTCTAGTAAAAGCCTTAACTGCTGATCCATCCAGGCGAATACCGCTATCCTTCCAATAACCAAAGCGTTCGATATGGTTGATATATTCATCTGCCAGATTGACACCACCTGTATAGGCAATTTGACCATCGATAATCATGATTTTACGGTGGTCACGGTTGTTATAGGCGACGGTTAAGCGCGGAATCACCTTGTTAAATTTGTGGGCTTCAATTCCTCGACCGCGAAGGTGAATGGTATAATCTCCAGGCAAGGTTGCCATACAACCAATATCATCATAAAGGAGCTTCACTTCTACCCCTTGAGCTGCCTTTTCTTCCAAAATTTCCAAAATACTATTCCACATCAAACCTTCTTCGATGATATAGTATTCAAGAAAGATAAACTTCTCGGCTTTTTTGAGATCCTCTAGCATCTGATGCCACATACTTTCACCAGATGCAAAAAATTGTGTGTCCGTTCGATTATAGACATCGGCATTCGTGTCCATGCTGAGGAGAGATTTGATAACCCCATAAGCCGACTTGTCCTGCTCTTTTAACTCCAAACGGAGAGCTCTGCTATTATCCTCTCGGTGAACCATTGATTGGAGCTGCTTTAGCTGCTTCATTTCTTTTTTAGATGAACGGCGTTCTCCAAACATGATATAGAGTAAGGGGCCAAATACTGGCACAAAGGCTACTAACAGCCATGTTACCTTACTCTCAGGATTCATGGACCGATTGACAATCGATACAATGGTCGCTAAACTCACTAAAATGACTAGGATAATCCAGACAATCGGAGCCATCTGCCCTAGATAGAGAAATAAACCAAAAACGATAAATAATTCTGCCAACATAATGGTAATGCTAAAACCATATTTGGACATGAGTAGCTGTATTTTTCTAGCTGTCATACATCTCCTTTCTTTTCTAACATTCTCCTTAACTGCTTAATAAACTAATATTTCTACTAGTATACCTCAGTTTAGGGGTAGATGGCAACCTTTTACCTTTTTCTATTCAAACCATTCCAAGAACTGCAAGATTCTTAAACTACTCCTTCACTATATCATGCGCTATCCCTTTTTATACTTTTAACTAGGATAGTAAGAGGCTTAAAAAGAACTACCAAAATGATAGTTCTTTCCAATATTATTTGTATTTTGAGGAATAAGTCTCTTCTACTCTACTTGATATTTAGAAGAGTTCTTTGTAGAGAGCAATGGTTTCTTCCAGAGTTGGCATAAATGGATTTCCAGGTGCACAGGCATCAATCAAGGCATTCTTAGAAAGGTAGTCAAAGTCAAAGTCTTTTTCTTGGATACCGAGTTCAGTCAGTTTCTTAGGAATACCTACTGTTTCAGACAGTTTCTCAATTTTAGCGATAGCATAGGCAGCACATTCTTGGTCTGATTTACCTTCCACATGAAGTCCCAAGGCCTTGGCAACATTGCGGAAAGCTTCTGGTACACGTTTAGCATTTTCACGTTCTATAACTGGTAGCAACATGGCACAGCAAACACCGTGTGGCAAGTTATATACTGCGCCGAGTTGGTGAGCCATTGAGTGAACATAGCCAAGACCAGCATTATTAAAGCTCATACCACCAAGGAAGATGGCATTGACCATACCTTCACGCGCTTCAATATCGTGTCCGTTTGCTACCGCACGAGGAAGGTATTCCTTGATAAGCTCAATAGCACCAATAGATAGTTTCTTGGTCACATCATAAGCACCCGGTGTTACCAAGGCTTCGACAGCGTGGGTCAGAGCATCCATACCAGTAGCAGCAGTCAAAGCTTGAGGTTTTGAAATCATCAATTCAGGGTCATTGACAGAAATCAAGGCAAGGCTATTCTTATCAACCATTACCATCTTAACCTTGCGTTCTTCATCGGTAATGACATAGTTAATGGTAATTTCTGCAGAAGTTCCTGCCGTTGTATTGATAGCCACAACTGGCAAGCCTTTTTTAGCAGACTTATGAAGCCCCTCATAATCCTGTGGTTTTCCACCATTTGTAGCCATGATAGAGATACAACTAGCTGCATCCTGTGGAGAGCCCCCACCAAGACTGATAATAAAGTCACATCCATGCTCTTCCAAAGCAGCAACCCCATCTGTGACATTCTTACAAGTAGGGTTTGGCTCTACATCGCTAAAGATGACATATTCGATTCCTTCTGCATCTAGCGGTTTTAAAACCTTAGGCAAAATGTCACTTCCTTCGATGAACTTATCTGTCACCAAAAGTGCCTTTTTATAGCCAAGTTCCTTGATATAAGGACCCACTTCATTTACAACACCTTTACCAATAAGGTTGACTGCCGGAACATAAAATGTAGCCATATAATTTTCCTCCTGCGTATTTGCGCTATTTGATTATTTACCATAAGTATACGACCTTATAAGAAGTTTTACAAATTTTTATAAGCGCTTTAAACAAAAAGTTAGTAAAGAACAGACAGCCACTTTTTCAAGAAAAAAAGCTCCAAAAAGACAGATTTCAGCTCATTGGAACTTTTACTTACTCATTATTGCTTCGTTAAGACTACTCGGTCTGATGTCTCTCGGTCCATGTCATCAATAATCATTTGATTACCATTAACCGCGTAAATTTTAACATCATCACCGATAATGACACGTTGATTTCCTTATCTCCATCTGACTCGACCTCAGTCCATGTACCAGTTTTACCTGTTACAACAAGAGTAATCTGGTCATTCTCATCTTTTCCAGTGTAGGTACCATCGATGTTAGTCGGTTGAGCTACAGTCGTGTCTTGGCTTGAGGGTGCCTGTGGTTGACTAGCACTGGTTGCAGCGCTAGAAGATGATTGCTGTTGACTAGATGGCTGGGTAGGTGCTTGTTCCTTAGGTTCACAAGCTGCTAAAAGACTAAGAATTGCTAAAGAAGCAATAGAAAGTGTGAATATTTTCGTTTTCATAGCGATTCCCTTTCTTTTATGCTAATGTATTTCTAAAATCGTTTTCGAGTTTTCCTATCTCCAGTATAGCAACTTAAGTCTAGAAGCTCAACTAATCTCATGCTCTCCCACCAAACCCGCTCGTACTTCTGAGATAAAGTAGAGTGAGCCCGTCACGAAAAGTAAGTCCTGATCATTGGCATTTTCTTCAAATTCGCTGATAAAATCACGATAAGAGTCAACCAGTTTATAACCAGAAACATCGCTTTCTTTTATAGAACCTTGGTAATCAAAGCCAGTCACCTTGACTTCCACCTCTGGCAAAACATCCGTTAAATAACCTAGCATCCCTTGATAATCCTTGCGTTTAAGAGCTCCAAAAAGGACACGAACCTGGTGACCTTGCTGGATTTTCTCCTGGATAAACTCGACCAGACGAGTTAAAGCTGGAAGATTGTGAGCCCCATCTAGATAGATCTGTGGACGAATCCGTTCCAATCGACCTGCCCAGTGTGTCTCCTTCAAGGCCTGTCTCACAAGCTCTTCTTCAACTTTTTCCTCTCTTGATGCCATAAACAGAAGAAAAGTTTGTAAAGCCAAGGAAGCATTTTCTTGCTGATAAGCACCTTCCAAACCAATTTCAAGCTGGGAAAAACTTGCTAGCTTACTTGAAAAATCCCCAGCTTTCAAAGCGAAGTCTCGCCTAGCTTGGTAAAGGTCTACATCTAACTCTCTTGCTTTGCTTTGGCAGACAAGCTCCGCTTCTGGAGAAAGCTTGGCAATGACCGCCTTCTTTCCAGCCTTGAAAATACCAGCTTTCTGCTCTGCTATTTCTTCCAAACTATCGCCCAAGGTCTCCTGATGATCTAGACCAATCGAAGTAATAACTGCAATCTCGCATGTTACGACATTAGTCGTGTCAAGCAAACCACCAATCCCCACCTCTAGCAGGACTAGATCCACTCCCTGCTCTTTAAAGTAAAGCAAAGCAATCAAGGTCAACAACTCAAAGAAAGACAATTGATCATGTGTTTCTAAAAGAGTTTTTTCCATCTCCTTAACTTGGTTAGCTATACGGATAAAGTCTTCATCTGCGATTGATTGCCCATTGATACAGATTCGATCATGGATACTGATGATATGAGGAGAGGTAAAGGTGCCAACTTTTTTACCATGAGCTACGAATAGCTCCCTCATAAAGGCAATAGTTGACCCTTTACCGTTAGTCCCTGTTACGTGGATAATAGGATAAGTCCTCTCAGGATTCCCCAGCAAATCCACCGCTCGCTGCATTCGTCCAAGTCCAGATCTAAAGTTTAAACCAATTCGACTATGAAGCCATTCTTCTACTTCAAACATACATATCTCCTTAACAAAAGTCCACTCAACTACCGCATCAAAGTATGATTACAAATCGAGTAGGGAGGACTTTCTCCTCCCTCTCACACCACGGAGCGTGCCGTTCGGCACTCCGCGGTTCAATTCAAATAGTAATCTAAACAACTAATGAGTCCTCGTTTTGCGAGGATTTCTTTTGTTATCTTGCGAAGTCCCGCTGTTTTGGCTGCCGCCTGATAATAGTCTGTAAATCCTACGGATTGTCTAGCCATCCACTCTGGTACACCTAGCTTTCTTAGTCCCCACATCCTGTTCTTGCTAGTTTTCCATTGTTTCCATATAACTATCCTCATACGATTACGAAGATGTTTGTCTATTTTAGTCATATTTTGTTTCATCTTACCTATCCTAAAATAGTTTATCCATCCTCTTATCACCTGATTTAATCTCAGTATCCTCTAGTCCATAGGCACTGACCACGAACGATAGGTTAGTTTCTTGAGCTTTCTCTTGAATCTGTTTATTGAATCTTTATGTGGTCTGGCTTCCCATTTTCCATTCATTTTCACAAAGCCAAATCCTAGGTACTTGAGCCTTGTTGGTTTTGTGACTTTGGATTTAGTAGCATTTACCTTAAGGCTTAGCTTCCTCTCTATCCACGATGTGACCGTATGCATCACTCTATTTGCAGCTGCACTGCTTGCAACGGTTATTATACAGTCATCTGCATATCTAACAAAGTGCAAGCCTCGTGCTTCTAACTCTTTGTATAGTTCATTGAGCATTATCTTACTAAGCAAAGGGGATAAGTTACCTCCTTGCGGAATTCCTATAGTGGTTTCTTCGTATTTCCCTTTTACCATAACTCCTGCTCTTAGATACTTAGTTACAAGAGATATTACATCTGGGTCTTTCACCGTTTTACCTACCAAGTACATAAGCTTGTCCTGTGGTACGTTATCGAAAAATTTTTCTAGGTCAATATCCACTATGTATGTGTATCCATCATTTAGATATTCTAGTAGCTCTACTATTGCTTGTTGTGCTCTTCTACCTGGTCTAAAGCCATAACTATGTTCACTAAATTGTGGCTCAAACATTGGTATTAGAACTTGGGCAATTGCTTGTTCTATGATTCTATCTACTACTGTTGGAAGTCCAAGATTTCGTACTCCACCGTTTGGTTTTGGTATTTCTACTCTGAGTACTGGTTGTGGTTTATATTTCCTTTTCAGGATTTTCGTTTTGATATCTATCCAGTTTTCTTTGAGGTATTTGTTAACATCTTCGACGCTTATACCATCTATGCCTCCGGCACCCTTATTGGCTTTTACCTTTTTGTATGCCATTTTCATATTTTCTCTGGATAATATTTGGTTCATTAGTTGTCCCATAGATTGTCTCACTTTCCTAATTTTCTTTTGTACATATTAGTCCTAGCTCCTGTGAAATGTTCACTCCGTTACGTCTTTGCTACTATGTTTCTTGTCGGACTTATATACTCAGTTTGATTAAGTCACTTTGACTTTTAGAATTGTTCAGCCCTTCGCTCCATTTCCATTACAGAAACTTCCCCACTACTATGGCTTCTGCTGACTTCTCACAGTTCGTTGTTACTAGGTTTTCCCTCTGTGAGACCTCACGGGATAAGTCGTCAGTCTTTCCTCATCTACCTGCCTAATTTACTTACATCAGTTACGTTTGCCTTTTGGACTTTGTGACTTTATGCCCACTCATCCTTTATGTAAGCCTTGATATTAGGTTTCTGTACGTCAGGCTACGATTTTGCTATTGCTTCTTCTCGCCATCACCTCACGATGATAACCTTGCAAGTTGCTATGAGGTTCGTCGGAAACTACGCCCTACGTGGACTTTCACCACAGACTGACGGCATGCCCGTCATACATAAAAAGCGAGGTCGGGACAAAATCCCAACCTCTTACCTGGTTAGCTAATCACTAGCTACTATGAATTTCAACGTGGACTAAAAACAACCTCCGGACTTACTGACGGTTTTTTGTTTTTAGCGTAAGGGTAAAAATATCCCCCAGACGTTCCTGCGTTTCTAATTTCTGGCGCAGGGCTAAAAACATCCACTGGATGTTCCAACTCTTCCAATTTTTAGGAGTTGGGCTAAAAACGTCCCCCGGACGTTTTTACTCCTCCATAAAGCTGTTGAAGACTTCTTCAATCATGTTCCATTCGTCTTCTGAGTCTTCTGGGATTGGTTGTAATTCGCCTTCTGTTCCGTCTTCATTTTCGATAAATGAGTAGGCTTGGATTTCAACTTCACCATTTTCATCTTCTTCTGCATTAACTGGCACTAGCAGAACATAGTTTTTTCCAAATTCTTCTTTCCCATCGATAGTCAAAAGAATTTCAAACAAGGTTTCATTACCTTGCTCATCTACTAGTGTAATCAATTCACGTTCTTCGTGGTCATGGTTGTGATCGTGTGACATAGTTTCTCCTCTGTCTTAAAATTTTCTATCTAAATAATTTTGCAAAATCAGCTGAGCAGCCAGCTTATCAATAACTTTCTTGCGTTTGTTACGGCTGATATCTGCTTGTTCAATCAACATACGCTCCGCAGCGACCGTTGTCAAACGCTCATCCTGATAGTCTACTGGCAAACCAAAGAGTTCTTCTAATTTTGCTCCATAGGCTTGACTAGCTTCTACTCGCGGACCGCTGGTATTGTTCATATTTTTAGGCAGACCTACTACAAAGCGTTCCACCTTATAGCTGTCAACCAATTCCTTGATACGGTCAAAACCAAACTGACCTTGATCCTCATTGATTTGGATGATTTCAAGTCCCTGAGCGGTGAAGCCTAGGGGATCGCTAATCGCCACCCCTACTGTTTTTGAACCGACGTCCAATCCCATAATTCTCATAGATTATAGATCGACTCCTTGTCCCTTAAGGTAGTAGCGTACCAATTCTTCAACAATCTCATCACGCTCATACTTACGGATTTGATTTCGTGCATTGTTGTAACGAGGAACATAGGCAGGGTCTCCACTCAATACATAACCGACGATCTGGTTAATCGGATTGTAGCCTTTGTCATTCAAAGAAGCATAAACATCTGTCAACGTTTCGCTAATTTC
Source organism: Streptococcus sp. Marseille-Q5986 (assembly GCF_946902915.1). Lineage (GTDB taxonomy): Bacteria > Bacillota > Bacilli > Lactobacillales > Streptococcaceae > Streptococcus. The sequence continues at coordinate 73,172 of NZ_CAMPPY010000002.1, forward strand.
TTTCTTATTGGAATCATCCAATTTAAACCGCACAGTTTCTTCAGTAAATCCCATTCTAACACCCTCTTTCCTTAGAATAGTACTATTATAGCACATTCCCTGACGTTCTACAAATAAGTCAGTCTATTTATTTGGATTTTCTATTGTTCTGTCGCCCCATTTGCCACTCTATCTGCGATATATTGGCTAGGTTCGTTTTTTAAGAGATTTTCAAGACCGATATTTTTTAAATATTCTAGCTGAGATGCCTTTTTGACATCCAATACTTGAAAATCATAAGTCGTTGTAGTCTGGATTTCTGTCTCGCTGAGTAGCTTGGTTTCCAGTGTAAATCCTGCTAGTTTGCGCGCCTCTTGGATGGTCTCATCCTTCTCTTCAGCTTCTAGAACCGCTTTTTGCGTCTCCTCTAGGCCATTTTCAGAGATAAAGGTCTTGAGTTCATCCCCGACAGGTCGTTTTTGCTGAATAGTCAAGGTCAAAAATTGATTGCCTTTATAGGTAATAGTCTGAATCTGCTGCGTTCCATTTTCTGACTTCGGCATCAACAGGGTCTTGGTGACAACCGTATTCTTTTCGGCATTGTCTAAAACGGGAAGATTTGATTGGAGAGGTTCAGATGCTGTTGTAGAAGCAACAGAAGTTTCCTTTTTTTGCCCACATCCCGCAAGCAAAAAGAGGAGAGCAAAACTAGCAATTAGTAACTTTTTCATAATTCCTCACATGATTTCAAAACAAAAGAGCAAACAAGACCAGGAGTCACTCCCAGCCTTGATGTTTTATAGAGCTGCACGTAGACGCGCTTCTGCATTTTCTACATTACGGACAGAGCGTGGTAAGAAGGCACGGATATCATCTTCTTTATAGCCGACTTGCAGGCGCTTCTCGTCAACGAGAATCGGACTCTTTAAGATCCGTGGTGTTTCCATGATTAAGTTGAGCACTTCATTGACACTCAAATCCTCGATGTCAACTCCAAGTGCCTTAGCGTAGCGGTTTTTTGACGAAACGATACTGGCAATTCCATTATCTGTTTTCGTGAGAATATCTAATAACTCTTCTCTTGTAATTCCTTCTTTACCGAGATTTTGTTCTTTATAACTTAACTGGTGGGCATTGAGCCAGGTTTTCGCTTTTTTACAGCTAGTACAACTTGAGACTGTATAAATTTTGATCATGTACCTACCCCTTTCGCTACATGTTACTATCAGTTTAGTCTATTATACCATAAAAAGCATCCGACTTGCGACCTATTTTTAAAAAAATTTAACTTTTCCGCGATTTTCGTACTTTTTTCTTGACAAATTCAATTTATAACCAACTTCTAAATTTTTTGATATAGATTCGTTTCACAATTGTAACACTTATCATATAAAGAATAATTATCAAAAGCAAAAAGAGGAAATAAATTGGTTTCAAAGGGGTTAAACGAAGGAGGTTAGCAATTGCAGAATAGGGAAGGAAGGTCACAAAGGCTGCAGCCAATAAGGTTGTCACAAGGACTAGCCAAGCTGGACGACTTTGTAAAAAGGGAATTTTGGCTGAACGCAGCATATGAATAACCATGGTCTGGGACCACATGGACTCGATAAACCAACCTGTCTGAAACAAGACAATAAAGCCTACGGCCGACTCTGCTCCATGAACATAGGCATGACCTGTCGTCATGCGTACAATGATAAAATAAAGCGAAATGAAGGTCAAAATATCAAAGGCAGAAGAAATCGGAGCCATCCAAATCATAAAGCGAGTAATAGACTTGGCTTCCCACTTATGAGGATGCTTCAAAAAGTCTTCATCCACATTATCAAATGGCAAGGGTATCAAGAAAGGTCATAGACTAGGTTTAACACAATCAAGTGAATCGGAGCCATAGGGAGGAAAGGTAAAAAGATACCAGACACTAAGAGCGAGAGAATATTCCCGAAATTAGAGCTGACCGTCATCTTGATATATTTGGTCATATTGGCATAGACCTTACGCCCTTCAACAAGTCCTTTTTCAAGTACCATGAGATCCTTATCAAGTAGGATAACATCAGCTGTTTCTTTAGCAATATCTACTGCTGTATCAACAGAAATCCCCACATCTGCGACTTTCATGGAAGGGGCATCATTGATCCCATCTCCTATATAGCCGACACAATGTCCATTAGATTTAATTTGTAAAATGATTCGTGCTTTTTGATCCGGAGAGAGTTTGGCAAAGACGGTCACATGTTCAACTGTTTGGGCCAACTCTTCGTCCGCCATAGCATCAATATCAGAACCCAACAAGATTTGATTAACGTCTAAACCAACTTTTTCGCATACTGCTTGGGTTACCTTCTCATTATCCCCAGTCAAGATCTTGGTTTGAACACCATACTCTAATAAAGCTTGGATAGCAGGTACTGCTGATGGTTTTGGTGGATCTAGGAAGGCAAGATATCCTGTTCGAATCATCTCCTTTTCATCTTCAACAGAGTAAGCAAAACCTTCCTTTAAGCCTGTTTTATAGGCGACTCCCGAGACTCGTAAGCCCTGTTGATTGAGTTGGTCTTCCACTCGGATATCATCCGTCAGAGGGCTAATCTGACCTTTATATTCCACATGGGTTGAAATCGCAAGCATTTCCTCTAGGGCACCCTTGGTTACCAAACTAACAACTTCGTTCTCATCCTTGACGATGACACTCATCCGTCTGCGTTCAAAATCAAAGGGCAATTCATCTATTTTTTGAAAGCTAGTTTCCAATTTTTGTAGAATAGCGTGTTCTTTAGCTTCTTTTTCAGTTCTACTGATAATGGCACGGTCCATCAAGTTTTTCAAACCGGTTTGAAAATAGGAATTGAGGTAGGCTCGTCTCAACACAGATAAATCCAAATCTCCATGTATATCCAAAGGATATTCAAGGACAATTTCGTCTTGGGTAAGGGTTCCGGTTTTATCCGTGCATAGGATATCAATAGCACCTAGATCTTGGATGGCATTGAGTTTTTTAATGACGACTTTTTCCTTGGCCATGATAATGGAGCCTTTTGCTAGACTGGCCGTGATGATCATGGGAAGCATCTCAGGTGTAAGCCCAACTCCTACGCTCAAAGCAAATACGCCAGCCTCTAACCAATCTCCATCCGTCAAACCATTGGAAAGAAATACGATGGGAACCATGACCAACATCAAACGGATTAAAAACCAGGAGATACTGTTCATATCCCGTTCGAAAGAGGTGGGCTCGTCATAAGTATAGAGAGTCTGCTCTATTTCCCCATCATGGTGTCATCACCAACTGCTAAAACCACAGCCTTGGCACTACCAGACAAGACATTGGTTCCCATAAAGGCGAGCGCTTCTGCTTCTAGCAGACTATCAGATTGTTGAACTGTTGCCTTGGTCAAGGTCAATTTTTCAACCGAATCACTTTCACCTGTCAAACCAGACTGTTGAACAAAGAAATCACGTGATTCAATTAAAATGAGGTCTGCTGGAATCATATCCCCAGCACTCAATTTAACCACGTCACCCACTACCAAATCATCGATAGGTACTTCTTGGATTTCTCCTTGACGAATGACAGTCGCTGTGTTGACAATCATTTTTGATAGATTGGTCGCAGCTTTGTCACTTCGCAGTTCTTGGACAAAGCGTATGCCACCAGAGATTAGAACGAGAACGACGATGATGATAGAGGTCGTCGGATCTTCTTGTCCAGGCTTCGCCAACCAGACATTGGTCACCATGGAGATTATAGCGATGACGAGGAGGATGATTGTAAATGGATTGATAATAGATTCGTAAATCTTTTTAAGGATACTGTCTTCTTAACCCTTGGTGATGGTGTTTTCACCATATAAATCACGATTCTTTTCTATCTGTTTCTCAGTTAAGCCTGTTAGACTTGCCTTGTAAAAAGATAGAGTTTCGTTTAAAGGTGTATGAATAGCTGCTGCTAATCTTTCTTTTGTAGTTTTCATTGGTTTCTCCTATCTGTATGAATGATGTGTTTCATACACAGAGACCAATCACTTTATGAGGGCAGAACGACACAAATCAGCGATTGGCTGTGTATGTGCGGTTCTGGGTGGTCGTCAATTTGCATCGTCTGTCTCCTTTCCCTATTCTAAAACAGTAGAAAATCCTGCCATAAAATGGCAGGATTAAAAAACTAATTATCTGTTTTTTCGTTCAAGCTTTAACTCCATAGGGCAATGAAATGAGCTTAGTCTTGGCCTTCGCGACCAGGACTGTTGACCAACGAGTAGTGTCTCCACTGCTTTGCGGTAGTCATCCGTATCCCTATGGTAGCCTCACCTACCGTTTTCGTCTTTCAGTATAAACCTTTAAAATATAAAAGTCAATGATTTATCTCATTTTTTAGATAACAATCAATTCTTTTGAAGCAAGTGTCAATAACTCACAACCATTATCTGTAATCAGGATATCATCTTCAATACGAACCCCGTATTTACCTTCAATATAGATACCCGGTTCATCAGTCAAGACCATACCAGATTTAATGACTTCTTTGGAAGTTTGGCTAAAGTAAGGTTCTTCGTGAATATCTAGTCCAATACCGTGTCCGATACCGTGGGTAAAGTAGTCACCATAGCCTGCCTCGATGATAATATCACGAGGAATTTTGTCAAAGTCACGGAAACCTAATCCTGCCTTAGCCTGGTCAATCAGAGCTTGGTTAGCCTTCAAAACTGTGCTATAGATTTCTGCTTGCTCGTCGCTGACATGGCCTAGATAGATAGTCCGTGTCACATCGCTGACATAGTGATCGTAGAGACAGCCGAAGTCCATGGTAATTGCTTCTCCCAGCTCTACTGGTTTGTGCATTGGATGGGCATGGGGTTTGGAAGAGTTGATACCACTTGCTAGGATTGTATCAAAGGATAAGCCAAATGCTCCTAGCTCCCGCATACGGAAGTCAAGGAAGTTGGCAATTTCGATCTCAGTCTTTCCAGGTTTGATAAAGTCAAGTGCATCGTGGAAAGCTTGGTCTGAGATAGAACAAGCCTTGCGAATAGTCGCAATCTCCTTCTCATCCTTAATCATACGAAGCGCTTCCACAAACTGAGCCTGTGGAACTAGTTCCAAATCTTCAAAAGCAGTTTGCATACGGTGGTAATAAGAGACCGAAATCTCGTCCTCAAAACCGATGCGAGACAAGCCCATATCCTTAACAATCCCTGAAATGACAGCCAATTCATCACGGTCAGCCACAATTTCAAAACCTGTTACTTCTTGCTTGGCTGCAATGATATAGCGAGAGTCTGTCACCAAGACCTGGCGGTCACGGCTGATGAAGACTGTTCCGTTTGAACCCCAAAAACCAGTCAAATAATAGACGTTTTTAAGGTTGTTGATAATGATTCCATCTAGTTCTTTTTCTTGCATTTTAGCGAGAAATGCTTGTACACGTTTATTCATGATGTAACTTTCCTTTCAAATAGTGTCCTGTGTAGCTGGCTTCATTGGCCGCTACTTCCTCTGGTGTTCCTGTTGCGATGATGGTTCCACCACCGACACCGCCCTCAGGTCCCAAATCAATAATATGATCTGCCGTCTTGATGACATCCAGATTGTGCTCGATAACGAGGACGGTATTGCCATCGTCAACAAAGCGAGCCAAGACTTTAAGCAAGCGAGCGATATCCTCGGTATGAAGCCCTGTCGTTGGCTCATCCAGAATGTAGAAAGATTTTCCTGTCGAGCGTTTATGGAGTTCGCTAGCCAACTTCATACGCTGAGCTTCTCCTCCAGAAAGGGTAGTAGCCGGTTGCCCTAGCGTTACATAGCCCAACCCCACATCCTTGATGGTCTGAAGTTTGCGTTGAATCTTGGGAATGTGTTGGAAGAATTCCACCGCATCGTTGACGGTCATGTCCAAAACCTGCGAGATATTTTTTTCCTTGTAGTGAACTTCAAGGGTTTCACTGTTGTAGCGAGTCCCATGGCAAACTTCACAAGCCACGTAAACATCTGGCAAGAAGTGCATCTCAATCTTGATAATCCCGTCACCTGAGCAGGCTTCACAACGACCACCCTTAACGTTGAAACTGAAACGCCCCTTCTTGTAGCCTCGAATCTTGGCTTCATTAGTCTGGGCAAAGAGGTCACGTATATCGTCAAAAACTCCCGTATAGGTAGCAGGGTTAGACCTTGGAGTCCGTCCGATAGGGCTCTGGTCAATGTCAATCAAGCGGTCTACATGCTCAATCCCTGTAATCGTCTTAAACTTACCAGGCTTGTCTGAATTGCGGTTGAGATTCTGGGCAATGGCTTTTTTGAGGATGCTGTTGATTAAGGTTGATTTCCCTGAACCTGACACCCCCGTCACTGCAATGAATTTTCCTAGTGGGAAGCGAGCGGTGATATTTTGCAAGTTGTTCTCACGCGCTCCCGTCACCTCGATAAAGTGACCATTTCCGGAACGGCGCTCTGCTGGCACTGGAATCGCTCTTTTTCCTGACAAGTACTGACCAGTGATAGACTTGCTGTTGCGAGCCACCTGTTTGGGCGTTCCTGCAGCAACAATCTCTCCACCAAAAACACCGGCACCCGGACCAACGTCAATCAGATAATCCGCCTCACGCATGGTATCTTCGTCGTGTTCCACCACGATGAGAGTATTGCCCAAATCACGCATCTTTTTGAGACTGGCAATCAGACGGTCATTATCCCTCTGGTGAAGACCGATTGACGGCTCGTCTAGAATATAAAGGACACCTGATAAGTTAGAACCAATCTGAGTTGCCAAACGAATACGCTGACTTTCCCCACCTGAAAGGGTTCCTGCCGAACGTGACAGGGTTAGATAGTTAAGACCCACGTTATTAAGGAAGGTCAAACGATCCTTGATTTCCTTGAGAATAGGCCTAGCAATGATGGCTTCATTTTCAGACAAGGTTAGCTGGCTCACCAAGTCTAAGTGGTCAGCGATAGACAGGTCTGAAATTTCTCCGATATGTGGCCCTTGCTCGCCACCCACACGGACAGACAAGGCCTGGTCATTGAGACGATAGCCGTGACAGGTTCCGCAGGTCAGCTCATTCATGTAGAGACGCATCTGGGTGCGCGTGTAGTCACTATTAGTCTCGTGATAGCGACGCTTAATATTATTGACAACTCCCTCAAAAGGAATGTCAATATCGCGCACACCACCAAATTCATTCTCATAGTGGAAATGGAATTCCTTGCCATCTGACCCATAGAGAATCAAGTTCTTATACTCTTCTGACAAGTCCTCAAAAGGCTTATCCATATCCACTCCAAAAGCTGTCATAGCCTGCTCTAGCATATTTGGATAGTAGTTAGATGAGATAGGATTCCAAGGTGCCAGCGCTCCCTCACGTAAGGTTTTGCTGGCATCTGGCACTACCAAATCAGTATCCACCTCCAGCTTGATGCCCAAGCCGTCACACTCACTACAAGAGCCAAAAGGAGCATTGAAAGAAAAGAGACGAGGCTCTAACTCTGGGACAGTAAAACCACAAACTGGACAGGCATAATGCTCAGAGAACAACAACTCAGAGTCGTCCATAGTGTCGATAATGACATAACCTTCTGCGATACGAAGGGCAGCCTCAATGGAATCAAAGAGACGGCTACGGATGCCTTCCTTGATGACAATACGGTCAACCACAACATCAATATTGTGTTGCTTGCTCTTGGACAGCTCAGGGACTTCGGTCACATCATAGACCTCCCCATCCACTCGGACGCGGACATAGCCGTCTTTCTGAACCTTTTCAATGACACTCTTATGTTGCCCTTTTTTCTTGCGGATGACAGGAGCTAAGATTTGCAGGCGCTGGCGTTCTGGTAGCTCCAAAACCTTATCCACAATTTGCTCCACCGAAGAAGCCTTGATAGCTCCATGCCCGTTGATACAGTAAGGCGTCCCCACACGTGCATAGAGGAGACGCAGATAGTCATTGATTTCAGTCGTGGTTCCCACGGTCGAACGAGGGTTTTTGCTAGTCGTTTTTTGATCGATGGAAATAGCTGGGCTGAGACCATCAATGGCATCCACATCTGGTTTTTCCATATTGCCCAAAAACTGGCGAGCGTAGGCTGATAGACTCTCTACATAGCGACGTTGTCCCTCCGCATAAAGGGTATCAAAGGCCAGACTGGATTTCCCAGACCCTGACAAACCAGTCACAACAACTAGCTTGTCTCGCGGAATCTCCACATCAATATTTTTTAAATTATGGGCACGCGCCCCATGAATGACAATTTTATCTTGCATCTTTGTTCTTTCTAGTTCATTATTGCTTACCATTATACCAAAAAAAGTGAGATTCTATTACCCAAAAGGCTGAATTTGTAGTATAATAGTACGGTGTGAAAAAATCTGAAAAATGAGAAAGGATAAGGGGTATGAAACAAGTTTTTCTCTCTACAACAACTGAATTTAAAGAGATCGATACGCTTGAACCGGGTACTTGGATCAATCTCGTCAATCCGACTCAAAATGAATCACTCGAAATCGCTAACGCCTTCGATATTGATATTGCCGACCTTCGAGCACCGCTCGATGCGGAAGAAATGTCTCGTATTACGATTGAAGACGAGTACACCCTGATTATCGTTGACGTGCCGGTCACAGAAGAAAGAAATAATCGCACCTACTACGTAACCATCCCGCTTGGTATTATCATCACAGAGGAAACCATCATCACTACTTGTTTGGAACCATTACCGGTCCTCGATGTCTTTATCAACCGTCGTTTGCGTAATTTCTATACCTTCATGCGTTCGCGTTTTATCTTCCAGATTCTGTATCGCAATGCAGAGCTTTACCTAACAGCCCTTCGTTCAATCGACCGTAAGAGTGAGCAAATCGAAAGTCAACTGCATCAATCAACTCGTAATGAAGAATTGATTGAGCTCATGGAATTGGAAAAAACCATCGTCTATTTCAAGGCTTCCCTCAAAACAAATGAGCGTGTGATTAAGAAATTGACCAGCTCAACCAGCAATATCAAGAAATACCTTGAGGACGAAGACCTGCTTGAAGATACCCTGATTGAAACCCAACAGGCCATCGAGATGGCAGACATTTATGGAAACGTCTTGCATTCTATGACAGAGACCTTTGCCTCTATCATTTCCAACAATCAGAACAACATTATGAAAACCTTGGCCCTTGTGACCATCGTCATGTCCATCCCAACCATGGTCTTTTCTGCCTACGGGATGAACTTTAAGGATAATGAAATCCCTCTGAACGGTGAGCCACACGCCTTCTGGTTAATCGTCTTTATCGCCTTTGCTATAAGTGTCTCGCTCACTCTCTATCTCATCCATAAAAAATGGTTCTAAGAGGAATCCCTATGTCTCAGATTGATTTACAAAAATTAACTAAGAAAAACCAAGAGTTTGTCCACATCGCTACCCAACAATTTATCAAAGATGGTAAGACAGACGCTGAAATTAAGGCTATTTTTGAGGAAGTTATTCCACAAATCCTTGAAGAGCAAGCCAAAGGTACGACCGCTCGTTCCCTTTACGGCGCACCAACCCACTGGGCTCATAGTTTCACTGTCAAGGAGCAATACGAAAAAGAGCATCCAAAAGAAAATGACGATCCAAAACTCATGATTATGGACTCAGCCCTTTTCATCACCAGCCTCTTTGCCCTCGTCAGCGCCCTCACAACCTTCTTTGCCGCAGATCAAGCTCTCGGCTATGGTTTGATTACCCTCCTATTAGTTGGACTGGTTGGTGGGTTTGCCTTCTACTTGATGTACTACTTTGTTTACCAATACTATGGACCAGATATGGACCGCAGTCAACGTCCACCTTTCTGGAAATCTGTACTAGTTATCCTAGCTTCTATGTTCCTTTGGTTGCTTGTCTTCTTTGCAACAAGCTTCCTACCAGCTAGCCTTAACCCAGTACTTGCTCCATTGCCACTAGCTATTATCGGAGCAGTCCTCCTAGCCCTTCGCTTCTATCTCAAGAAACGCTTGAACATCCGCAGTGCAAGTGCAGGACCAACACGTTATTAAGAAGAATGATAAAAGCAACTGCAGGTGCGGTTGCTTTTTTACTGCTTTCCTGATTTAAAAGCATTCTTCTGGAAACCCACATAGCTTTCTCTTATCTTTTGTGATAAAATAGGCTTATACTCAATGAAAATCAAAGAGCAAACTAGGAAACTAGCCACAGGTTGCTCAAAGTACTGCTTTGAGGTTGTAGATAGAACTGACGAAGTCAGCTCAAAACACTGTTTTGAGGTTGTGGATAGAAGTGACGAAGTCAGTAACCATACATACGGCAAAGCGACGTTGACGCAGTTTGAAGAGATTTTCGAAGAGTATCAATCTATTTCTAGGAGGATAAGATATGGTTTCTACTATTGGTATTGTTAGTTTATCTAGTGGCATTACCGGAGAGGATTTTGTCAAACACGAAGTGGACTTGGGTGTCCAACGTCTCAAGAATCTGGGACTCAATCCTATCTTTTTGCCCCATTCGTTAAAAGGCTTAGACTTTGTCAAGGTCCACCCTGAAGCGCGTGCGGAGGATTTAATGCAGGCCTTTTCTGATGATAGCATCGACATGATCCTATGTGCCATCGGTGGAGACGATACCTATCGTTTGTTGCCCTACCTTTTTGAAAATAACCAACTAGAAAAGGTTATCAAACAGAAGATTTTTCTTGGCTTCTCAGATACAACCATGAACCATCTCATGTTGCATAAACTAGGTGTTAAAACTTTTTATGGTCAATCCTTTTTGGCAGACGTTTGTGAATTGGATAAGGAAATGCTGACCTATAGCCTTCACTACTTTAAAGAATTGATCGAGACGGGAAGAATCTCAGAAATCCGCCCTAGTGACGTTTGGTATGAGGAACGAACTGACTTCAGTCCCAAGGCTCTGGGAACACCTCGTGTCAGTCATGCAAATACTGGTTTTGTCTTGTTGCAAGGAAATGCCAAATTCGAAGGGGAAGTCCTCGGTGGTTGCCTCGAATCTCTCTACGATATCTTTGACAATTCTCGATACGCAGATAGCACGGACCTCTGCCAAAAGTACAAACTCTTCCCTGACTTGTCAGACTGGGAAGGAAAAATCCTCTTGCTAGAAACAAGCGAAGAAAAACCTAAGCCAGAAGACTTCAAAAAGATGTTGCGGACTTTGAAGGACACTGGGATATTCGAGGTCATCAGCGGACTCTTGGTCGGGAAACCTATGGATGAAACTTTCTATGACGACTATAAAGAAGTACTATTGGATATCATTGACAGCAATATCCCGATTGTCTATAATCTGAATGTCGGACACGCAACTCCAAGAGCTATTGTTCCCTTTGGCGTTCACGCCTATGTAGATGCACAGGAGCAAGTCATCCACTTTGACTATAACAAATAAAGCTGGGAAGAGTTTCTCAGCTTTTTTCTATATTCTCAGATATGCTAGTTACCTGTACTCACTAATGACCGCTTTTCCACTCACAATCAAATGTAGAATGTAATCTTTTTGCAATCAATCAGCTGGGCAGGATTATTAGGATTTTTAACTTTTACATCTACAACAGATAGTTCTGGTACCTCTCCCATCAAAGTCAGTAATTGATCTTTATTACTAAATTTCTCAAAATGTTCAATAGATACTAGAGCAAACAAATTAAAATTTCTATCATGAACCGGCTCATAGATGTAATTAAAAACAGCAAATGGATTTTCCAATAACCACATACCTCGAATACATAAACTGGTAATTCCTAAAGGGGCTACTTTGTTTACGCGACCAAGCTCGTTTGTAGGAGCAAAATTTATATCTGGAATAGTCGCAATTCCTTCTTTTATTTTTTCAAATGTATCTTGATAAACAACTTTATCTGCACAATAAATCGAGGCATCTATTAAAGCTAATTCTTTCAACTGTTGATTCTTCACCCATCCAATTGAATAGATAAAATCTTTTTCACTCCAATTCTCAGCTTCTCGAGCAGACTTCTTCAATCGAACATCATCTACATATAATCTCGCCTTAGGACTTGAACTGTTAAGTTGCAAATGTGCATGCCGAGTTTCAATTTTCTTAATTTCAATCGCCGCCCCTTCTCTCAACATCGCATCAGGCGGATTCGAATCATTCCCCAAATAGGAAAATACCTGATTTACTTTCAAGAGCCTCTCTGTTTCGTCACTCTCCAAAATTGTGTCAGCAAAACTATCTACAACATATTGTTCAAGAGCATCTCCCATTGAATTGGCTCTATTGGAGCTAACATAAGTCTGTTTAAGATTAACTTCACGGCTTCTTATGACATTTATAACAGCAGTTAAAATATTCGCCATATTACTCCCTTTCTAACATTTCTTTATATATAAAATCTGATATAGGTTGCATAATAGCTTTTCCTAATAGCACTGGAACAGCATTCCCAATCTGTTTGTAAATCTTATCAAGTCTTCCATTTTTCTTCATTTTCATATTATTTCCATCAGAAAATTCAAACCAATCAGGAAATGTTTGTATCCTTGCAATTTCTTTTATAGATAATCTCCTATTCACACTACCATTGAATATCCATTTATTTTTGTCTACTTTAGTCATTGGTTGACCATCTGGATGCTGTGGAGCTTGACGACCCGAGGCTTGAATTGTGAAAGATTGCTCTGACCAAGCTTTTTTTCGATTTCTACTCATATAAATTGTCGAGTATTCTCCCTCAAAATACGGACCAGGATTACTCCGTAAATCACCTATAGCATTTTCTAGCGTCACAAAAGGTAATTTTTCTTCTAATAAATTGATTTCATTAGTTTCGCCATGGCTAGGAGTAGGAAGTTGATAATAAAATCCATATTTCTTTTCAATCTTTTCTTTGTGAACACCAATCAAGAAAACACGTTCTCTTAATTGCGGAACTCCGTAATCTCTAGCATTTACTAAATGAGCAGTGACTGTATAGCCAGATGCTTCAAAATCTGCCACAATTTGTTTTAAAACCTCTCCTTTTCCAAGCGTCATCATTCCTTTGACATTTTCTGCTACAAAAAATTCTGGTTGAGTTTGGATAAGCGCTCTAATAAAATGAATGTATAAAAAGTTTCTAGGATCATCAATCAAACGTGGTCCAGCTTCTGAAAAACCTGGACAAGGAAACCCTCCAATCATCATCTGACACTTTGGAAAATATGCAACTTTTCGGATATCTTTTTCATGTTGAATGATATGATTAGGAAAATTCAATTTATAACTCATATTCGCCTCTTTAAACATATCATTTGTATAAACTGTATGAAAAATACTTTTAGAGCGATAGCGATTAAATTTTTCTTTATCTGAATTAAAATATTCTAAAGCTTTACTTTCCCCCACGACGCTACTCAATCCGGCCAACTCTAAACCTAAATCTAATCCTCCGGCACCACTAAATAGCGACACAACATTTACTTTATCCTTACGATAATCAATATTTTCTAGTAAACTGATAATCCTTCTCATCAACTGGGACTGAAAGTTCTTCTTCTGAGATTTTTTTCAATAATATCTCTCTTACTTCATCAGCTGATAAATTACGCATCTCTGGTTTAAATTTCCCACGTGATCGTTTCTCTTGCTTTACTTCTTCTATCTTTTTACTCACTAATTTCTCCTTTTCCACTCACAATCATTTTCGTGGTCATCAACTAGGCCTGCTGCTTGTAGAAAAGACAAGACGGCAACTGGTCCTGTGAACTTGAAACCTCGTTTTTTGAGATCTTTGGCTAATTTTTCAGACAAGGGTGTTTTAGCTGGGGCTTGGCGGTAATCGGGAACATCGTTAACGATCGTTTTCCCCTCAACAAAAGACCAAAGATAGGCATCAAAAGAGCCGTACTCTGCCTGTAGTCGTAGAAAGGCTTGGGCGTTAGCGCGTGTAACAAAAATCTTGGCTCTATTTCGGATGATAGCTGGATTCTCCAGCAAGGCTTCCAATTCGGTGTCGGTCATCTCTGCGACTGCTTGAATTTGATAGCCATGAAATACTTTTCGGAAAGCCTGGCGTTTGTTGAGCACTGTTTCCCAAGACAAGCCTGCCTGATAGGTTTCCATACACAACAACTCAAATAATGCTTGGTCATCATGGAGGGGCTTCCCCCACTCCTCATCATGATAGGCGATGTAGAGCGGATTGGTCATCTTGACCCACGAACAACGTTTTGTCATGCTCTGCTCCTATTTGACCAACATCTTAAGGGCTGACTTGATATAGTTCTCAGCTGTATCTGTCGTTCCTTCAAAGAATTTCTTGATTTTCTTGAGCTCAGTCGCCTTGTAGCCCAGTGCCAACATGGCTTCCATAGCTTCTTCCAGTTCTTGGTTCTCAGCGCTGATTTGCACTGCGACCTTGGCAGGAAGGTCATCACTAGCCACAACTACCTTGCCTTCCAAGTCCAGCACCATCTGCTGGGCTGTTTTCTTGCCAATTTTAGGAAACTTGGTCAAGTAGGTGATGTTCTTGGTTTCGATGGCTTGAAGCAAGCCAGCATTGTCATCAGCAGCGATAATAGCCAGAGCTGATACAGGACCAATCCCAGAAACCGAAATCAGACTGAGAAAGAGCTTTTTCTCATCTTCTGAGCGAAATCCATAAAGCAGATGGGCATCCTCACGCACGACCTGATACACATAAATTTGAGCTTCTTGATTGACCTGTCCTGAGTAGGCATAAGGATTGGCCACATGCAGGATATAGCCGATACCGTTGGTTTCAAGAACAATGTATTTAGCAGTAATTTTGGTAATGATTCCTTTTAAATATTCGTACATAGTTTTCCTTTTATGCTCAATGAAAATCAAATAGCAAACTAGAAAGCTAGCCGCAGGTTGCCCAAAACACTGTTTTGAGGTTGCAGATAGAGCTGACCTGGTTTGAAGAAATTTTCAAAGAGTATTCGTTTAATATTTCCCCAACTCACGAAGACTGGTGTGATTTTCCTGAATGCGTCGGAACATCTTTTCCATATCTGACTTGGTAAAGTGCACCAAAACAGGGCGTCCATGGGGACAGTTATAGGGGTTGTCACATTGAGAAAGTTGATGGAGAAGCTGTCTAGCTGAATGATCATCAATACGATGGTTGGCCTTGATAGACCGCTTGCAGGACATCATAATAGCCAACTCTGCTCGGTATTTATTGATAGAAACCTCCTTGGTCAAGAGCAGCATGTCACACATTTCATAAATGCCTGATTCAATCTCTTCTTCTGCCATCCAAATAGGATGTTCACGTAGGATGAATTGATTTTCCCCGTACTCTGCTAGAAAGACACCCACTTCCTCCAAAAGTGCCATTCTTTCCTTGAGACGGAGGACATCATCTGCTGGAAATTCAAAGATATAGGGCACTAGGAGTTGCTGCTGGCACTGGTCAACATCGCCAATGCTTTCACGATATTCCTCATACTTGACCCGTTCCTGAGCCGCATGTTGGTCTATGATGTAGAGCCCATCTCGCCCTTGGGCAAAGAGATAAGTCCCATGCATCTGTCCGAAAAATTCCAATTCTGGGAAGCTAGATGATTCTTCTCGCTCCAGCTTGTCATAGACCTTATCAAGACTAGCTAAATCTAGCTCTGGATGGTCTAGTTGATCATAGTTAGCAGGCTTTCTCTCTGCAAAATGCAGTTTTGCTGGCTTGGTCAACTGGTCCAAGGTTTCCTTGGCAAAGAAGGGTAAATCCTGCCCTTCATCAGTCAATTCTACCTGATAATCAGCCACCTCAGCTTGACTTGGTCTTGTAGGCTCAGCCTTCTCATAATAGAGCGTATTTTCTTTGAGTGGGAGAATAGTTTGCTCCACCTTTTGACGATTGTGCACGGTCGATTTGGCAAGATTTTCCAAGGCATCAGGAATCAGGGCTTGTTCCTTGAGACTATTGGAAATGGCTTCTGAAAGCAGCGCCATCAGTTCTTTTTCCTTGGAAATCCGCACCTCTTGCTTAGTCGGATGCACATTGACATCCGCTAGATAAGGGTCGATATGGATGTGAATGACAGCCAGTGGAAAACGACCTACCATGAGCTTACTTCCGTAACCATCCAAAATAGCACGGTTGAGTAGAAAGTTCTTGATATATCGCCCATTGATGAAAAGGCTGATATAGTTGCGGTTGGCTCTAGTCAACTCAGGCAAGGACACAAAACCTGAAATTTCGAAATCAAGGTCAGAGTTCTCAATTTCAATCATCTTCTTGGCACTCGCCAAACCGTAAATCCCTGCAATAGCTTGTCGCAGTTGACCAGTACCTGCTGTCCGCGTCATTTCCTTGCCATCACTGATCAAACTAAAAGAAATCTCAGGATGGGCCAAGCCCAGACGGTTGACAATATCAATGATATGAGACAGCTCCGCTTGCTGGCTCTTCATATACTTGAGGCGGGCAGGCGTGTTGAAAAAAAGGTCCTCCACACAAACCTTGGTTCCTACAGGACTGGTCGCTGGGATAATTTCTTCGACTTCTCCCCCACGCGCTACTAACTTAGTCCCGTGGCTTGCGCCATCCATCGCCGTCAACAGAGTCAGCACACTAACAGACGCAATAGAGGGCAGAGCTTCACCACGAAAACCAAGCGTCCGAATCCGAAAGAGGTCTGCTTGATTTTTTATCTTACTAGTCGCATGACGACGCAGGGCCAATCCCACCTCATCATGGGCAATTCCATGACCATTATCTGTGATTTGAATCTTCTTGAGACCAGCTTCCTCAATCTCAATGATAATCTGGCTAGAGCCAGCATCAATGGCATTTTCTATCAACTCTTTAACCACACTGGCAGGACGTTCGATAACCTCTCCTGCCGCTATCTGGTTTGCCAGCACCTCTGGCAATTCAATAATATGAGACATCTTTCAGCCCCTTTCTGTATCTATTTTCCTAGAAATTGATTAGTGCTATTATACCATATTTCAGATGGGACAGAAAAGCTCCACCACATAGACTCCAAATCTGTCCACATAGGCAAAAGCTCTTGCCAGAGGTCGTAAAATAGTGGTATACTCAATAAAAATCAAAAAGCAAACTAGAAATCTAGGCGAGGAGGCTCTCGTAAATAAAGATGTTTTAGAGGCTTATTTACCATGGACTAAAGTTGTACAAGAAAAGTGCAAATAAGAAATCTCCAGATTAGGAACTATCAGTGAGTTCTCTAGTCTGTAGATTTTTCAATATACCTCGTTATTGGGCGATTACCATGAATCTCACCAAATTGACCAAGAATCTAGCCTCTAAAACATCCACTATTCAAAAACCACATAGTGTTTCTTTCAGTTTGATTGGATTCAAGACTGAAATCACTGTGTGGTTTTATTTAGAAACTAATTTTTGCCCAGTCTCGTAACATTAATGAACGAATTTAAGGGCACCTCTAAAAACCCCAAAAAATCGTAAAACATGAGATACTAGAGATAGAGGTAAGCTAGGCTAGGCGATGAAATTTTTTATAGATGATGAACAAACACTATCAAAATTGAGTTCAATGGGCAATCCATTGGAAGGCTTAGATAAGGTAATGGATTGGGAGCAATTTAGACCGATTCTTGAGAATATTTTTAGAAACCATCAAAAGGCGGACGCCCTCCGCATGATTTTTTCATGATATTTAAGGTGCTCTTGATCCAACATCTCCATAATTTATCAGATGATACGATGGAATATCAACTCTTTCATCGTCTGTCATTTCGTCGTTTCACAGGTTGTGATGAATGTAAAGTCCATGATGCAAAAACCATCTGGTTGTATAGAGAACGCTTGACCAAATCAGGGAAAGAACAAGAATTATTTGAGCAATTTTATCTAACACTGGCAGAAAAAGGCTTATTAGCTCATCAGGGACAGATAGCAGATGCCCCATTTGTAGAATCCCCTAAACAACGCAATACACGAGAAGAGAATCAACAAATCAAACAAGGAAAGATTCCGACAGATTGGAATACAGCGAAGCGTTCTCAAAAAGATAGGGATACAGGATGGACTAGGGAGAACCAACTTACTTTGGTTATAAAAATCATATTATGCTCTTTGGAAATCAAATTAAAACCACGTCAACTCTATCTGCAACCTCAAAACAGTGTTTTGAGCAACCTGCGGCTAGCTTCCTAGTTTGCTTTTTGATTTTCATTGAATATTAGTATCGACCAAAAATCAAAACTAATCAAGAAATTTGAGATTACTTCTGCCAATGTTCACGATTCTCGCGTCTTGAAAGAGTTGTGTGAGAGTAAGGTGCCGATCTTTGATGATAGTGCTTTTCGAAATAAAACCTTGACTGATTTGGATAAGCGTATCAATCAGTCTATTTCTCGTATCCGCTGTCGTGTGGAACATGTTTTTGGTGTTATTAAAAATACGATGAAAGGAAGTCATTTTAGAGGAATTGGATTAGCGCGTACAAAAACGAATGTGATTTTGACAAATTTGTTGTATAATATCTGTCGTTTCGAACAAATCCAATGATTAGGGTTGAAAACATGGGGGAGTATACCCTAAAATAGAATAATCCTTAATTAGAGGTGAGAAAAAAAGAAAACCAGCTAAAATAGGTTCAAGTATTTCTTTACTTTGGGACTATTTTAGTTGATTTTTTTACTGTATTTTAATCTTCTGTTTTTTAGAGGCGCCCTTAAGAATTTTTATTATTCCGTAAGTAAAATCTGTTAAATAACACAGCGTTGAATAATAATAACACAGAAAACAAATAAATACTGTATTTCATATCTTGGTTAAATAGCCAACCTCCAATAAATCCTCCCAGAGTATCACCTATAAAATAGGAAGTTTGAGAAATGCCGTAGAAATATGAAATTTTTTCCTTTGGATAAATTGATAATTCCATTAACTCTTGTGTAATTGATGATAGGTTTACAAAAAATACTCTAATAATCAATATAGTTATTACTAAATAATATTTTAAATGAAAACTAAATAATAAAGTAAGTATCGAAATCAATAACTCGGACAAAGTATAATATCCTTGTTTATGATTATCTACTTTTCTACTTGAAAATATGGAAGAGAAGTAAATTGTTAATAGACTTAAAATAGTTAGAACAGGCCCAATAAAAACTTCTGATATTTCTTGACGTCTTAAAATAACGGGTAGATAAGGAGAAAATATACTAGCAATTAAACCTGAGAAGATACCAAAAAAGATTATTCTCTTTTTCATGTAATTACTAGATTCTAAGATTCTTTCTGCTCTTTCACTCTTATCAACAAAACTGTCAATTTTAGGAATACAAAAGAAAGTTACTAAACATAGCATACTTGCCGAAGCTAAAACAATAGGATACGCCATACTATGAAAAAAATATATTAAGCAATATAGCAAAATGCCTGACAATATCCCTCCAATAGAAGTTCCTAAACTGCTGGAAAATCTTTTTAAGGAAATCGTAACTACTCTGTCTTTTTCTTTTCCTATTCCGACAGCCCATGTTCGCAATAAAAGAATTATTGTTGCCGCTCCAATACCTGAGATAAGACCAGAGATTAATGATATCAACCAATCATTAGGAAATAATCTCAATAATAAACCGATAGAATATAGTATTACTCCTATTCTTATCAGATTTCTTAAATTAAAATAATTGATTCTTCTGCCTAGAATTCCAGCAAACATTCCTGAAAAAGCCATTGCTGAATATGAAATACTATAATTCAGTAAACTTCCATTCAAATCAAACCAAATTGAATGAACACTCCTAGAAAGTGACATTGATAAATAAAACAGAATATTAAAAACTAAAAACTGGAAGGAATCAGGATACTTTATAAATAGAGTTTTATATCTTTTCATTCGGCATTCTCTATAATTTCTTTAATACTTTCTGAGTCAGGAAAAATTCTGTGCCCAATCTCTATAGTTCGTTTAAATTCAGCCAACCTGTCTAAATTATAAAAAATTTCTGCCGAAATTAAAATATAATTTAGTAAATCTTCATCATTCAGCTCATACAATTTATTATTCAATAAAGGTAAATTATTGTATGCTTCATTGTAAAGATTAAACTCCGTTAGTTCATAAGTTATATCGTACCAAAAAGAAAACGTTCTATTTGACAATTCAAAAGCTTTACTAAAATATTCTAATGATTTCGCAGTACCTCTAAAATAGTAGCCTAGGAGCGAATATTTTTCAGCAAAATTATTAGAATGATGTGGCATACTTTCTATAAATTCTAGAAAATTTTCGACATCTGTCTCTAAAAGATTTCTAGAATATTCTAGATAGTACTCAATAAAAAGCGGATCCATATTTTTCAAAATATAAAAAGTTTTCCGAGAATTACTATTGTCACCTATAGTGACATAGCACTGATATAAATTAAACCAAAGTACACTTTCATGAAGAACAACCGAAGAACTAGAGGTATCTAATTGTTTTATTTGATTTAAACAACGTTTTAATAATATGATTGTTTCCTCTACTTTGCCCGTTTTAAATAATAGTAGGGCATACCCATTTCGATTAAAAATACTCTCTAATGTCACTTTATCTTTAATTAAATCATACGCTTCATTCAATAATACAATAGCTTTTTGATCATCTTGAAGGTATTTAGGATGATGGCGTGCATAGAGCATTGCAAGCATATAGTTTGCTGCCACAATATGGTCAACTTTTCCATCATGTTTGTATAGGTTGTAGTAGTATTCTGCTTTTTCTGTTTCCAATAACATATTATAAGTTGTAGCTAATTTGAAAACATCTCGTCTATTATCATATTTATTTACTAAGTAAGTAAATATTTTTTTAGAAGCCCATAAATCACCTGCTGATAAATATTTTAATCCTAATTCATGTAATTCCTCTGCTGATTGATTGAGAAAGATATCTTCATATACATAACGTATTTTTTTTTATTGGAGTAATTTTAATATTTATTTTTACATGACTTGATAGTTCCTTTAATATGAATTGATCACCTTCTGATAAATAACTTAAATCACTCAGCTCAATGTCTAAAATTTTTAAATGTTCTCTAAGTTGATTTACAATTTTCTTCATGATGTCCTCAACTCTAGGTAACATCGAATACCTTAACTGGCTATCATAACTTTGACGAGCAGTTAAACTTAGCTCACCTCCTCTAGGTAACTCTGGAAAAATTAAAAATTTAGCTTCTTCGCTACCCATTTTTGAGAAATTAAAATCCATTTTCTTTAAAATTTCTCTTGTAATTCCAAAACTAGTTACATTTACTTCAGAAATTAATATTTGCATTTTCTTCTCCAAATACATAAAATTCTTCTTTTTTCAAAATATTCATACTCAATACAATAATTATCCAGATTTACTGAAATCTAACGAATTCTGATCAATTTTTCGTTTTCAACTAAGTAGCTTAAAAGTAAATCAGATGAGTATATCATATAATATAAATTATACTTGTCTATTATTTTTAGAATAAATATTATAAAATCTAATAAAAAATTAAGAATCTAAGATTTAATCTTAGATTCTTAATAAAAACAAATACATACTTGTACTTATTTATCACCGCCATTGTAACCTAGTACAAAACGAATTTTCTTAGGCTTTAAGCTCTTCTTCTTAAACTTCAATTTAATTTCTCCCTCTATTATAAAATTTAAGATTTTTATCCGGTGAGGAGAAATCTTATCAAACCTCATAATGTCATTATAGATTAGTCTGAACAGTTAGAGAACTTTTCCATTCGCAGGACCAGGATCAATCCCTCTAGCCATCTTATGAACTTGAGGTGTTCTCGTAAGTCCCAACAGAATTAAGCCAATAGCTAATACAGCAACTATTTTCCTAAACAAACTTCTCATATACCTCTCCTTTTGTTTTCTTGCATTTATTTTATCACTTCAAAATTAACTTGTCAAGTATTTTATAATCTTTTTTTATTATTTTTTTATATATACGTTTTTGTATCTTGATTGAATTTAAAAAATGGTGCTCACTTGAACACCGTATGCATTATTCTGTTATATCTGCAATGTAATGCTCAACTTTCAGAGTCATTGACATGTTCTCCTCAAGTTTGTATAGGAAATATGCTGTCTCAAAATATTCTTTCACTGAACTTTTAGAAGAAAAATTTTCACTTACATTTCCCATTAATAAATACAAATCAGCCAAAAGATAATTCGTTCTGTAAGCCTTACATTGTTTTATCGTAGCTGTGATTTTAGTAATAGCTTCTTCAATATTTTTCTGTAACCATAGATAACGACAAACGTTGTAGTTAAACTTAATAGATAGCTCTAACTCTTCGATTGTACTCAAATTGAGTTGATTTACTTGATACTCTAGTTTTTCACGAATTTTATTGAAACGGTCTAAATCTCCAATATCATAGTAAAAATTGAATAGGGTGTTTGAAACTTGGAGATAGTTCAAATCAGATACACTTAACTGTGATAATACCCCCTCTAATCGTACAATCGCATCTTCTTTCTGTCCGTAAAAATAAAAATCTATCAGAGATTTTATCCATTCCATGTAGATTTTATCTGCTAAAGATAGGCGGTGAGCTTTCACATTCTCCAATTCATATATATATTTCAAAGACTCATAATTGCGATTTGTAATAAAGGTCTGTGCTAATTTCTTAAATTCTGATAACTCCTCAACTTTCTCTACAACCTGCTCATCAAAAAAATAATCCATACTGACTTTTAACTTCTTAGCAAGGGCATGCAGGAAATCTGCTCCAGGGGTAAACTCTCCGCTCTCTAATCGACTGATTTGCCCCTGTTTACAGATACCTTCAGCTAGTTCTCGCTGAGACATTTTTAATTCTTTCCGTCTATTTTTTAATCTTGTTGCTAATAGTGTACCCACGTTTGCATCTTCCTCTTCTATTTGATTTCAGTTTTAATTGTAACATGATTAAATCTAAAATTCAAATCAATGATTCAAAAGATGCAAATTGTAGATAAAATATATTTTTATAATTCATCGTCAACTTATTTACTTTCCATTTCTTCATTCAAACGCTTTATAAACTTATCCAGCTTCAACGCCACTTTTCATACCTATCACCTTCTAATTCCAACTGTTCCCCTAGTTCTTCCAGCCCCTTTCTGTATCTATTTTCCTAGCAATTGATTAGTGCTATTATACCATATTTCAAATAGGACAGAAAAATCAAGCGCCACATAGACTCCAAATCCCTCCACATAGACAAAGTCCCTTGCCAGGGGGCATAAAATAGTGGTATACTCAATAAAAATCAAAGAGCAAACTAGAAAGCTAGGCGCAGACAGTACTTTAGTACGGCAAGACGGCGCTGACGTGGTTTGAATTTGATTTTTGAAGAGTATTAATAAAGGCGTACAAGAAGTGATCACAATTTTGTATGAAAGACAAGGAGAGAAATTTATGAAAGTAGAGCTACAAATTAGTGAAACTTACGAGGAGGAAAAACTGATTGTCCAAGCATCTCGAGAAACCGAAAAAGTCCAGAAAGTCATTGAATTTGCAGAAAATCTGGATCTCAAAGAAAAAATTAAAGGGAAAATCGAAGATCAAGTCTATCTAGTTGAGATTGGCAATATTCAACGCTTCTATATCGAGAATCGAAAGGTTCTAGCAGAAACTGCATCTCAGACCTACAGCGTTGATTTGCGGCTCTATCAAGTTTTTGAAATTCTACCGACCACTTTTATCCAAATTTCCCAATCAGAAATCGTCAATATCAACTCCATCTCTCATCTCAAGCTCACGCCCAACGGTCTGGTTGAAATTTTCTTAAAAAACGAAAGTTTCACCTACTCTTCACGCCGCTACCTAAAAACCATCAAGGAGAAATTAGAACTATGAAAAAACAAGTATTTCACGACGCAGCTGCTGGTGTCCTCATCGGTCTCATCCTCTCTATCCTCTTTTCACTCATTTATGCACCGAGTACTTATTCCCCACTAAATCCCTACTCTCTCATCGGCCAAGTGATGGCTCAGCATCAGGTTCACGGTGCCCTGGTCTTGCTCTACTGTACACTTATTTGGGCAGCTATCGGTATGCTCTTCAACTTTGGCAACCGCTTATTCAGCCGTGACTGGAGCATGCTTCGTGCCACTCTGACTCATTTTTTCCTCATGCTAGTAGGCTTTATCCCATTAGCAACTCTGGCTGGTTGGTTCCCCTTCCACTGGACCTTCTATCTCCAGCTCATACTTGAGTTCACAATTGTCTACCTCATCATCTGGGCTATTCTCTATAAAAGAGAAGCTAGAAAAGTTGACCACATCAATCAACTCTTGGAGCATAGAAAGTAATAGAGAAAAATCCCACTCGCAAATGCATGAGTGGGATTCTTTTTATAACTTTTGTTTGAGCTCGACCAAGACATTCATAGCTTGCATAGGTGTCATGTTGTAAACATCCAGTTTAGCTAATTCTGCTAGGATAGGATGCTCTTCTGCCGTATCAAAGAGTGAAATCTGTTCAGTGACGGCACTTGTTTGTCTCATAGGAGCAGGACTTTCTGTTCCTTGACTCTCTAGCTGAGTCAAAATCTTATCCGCCCTTGCTAAAAGTGCTGCTGGCAAACCAGCAATCTTAGCAACATGGATACCGTAGGATTTATCAGCTGGCCCTGGTTCAATCTTGTGAAGGAAGGTGACCTGTCCATCCTGCTCCAAGGTTGCCACGTGAACATTGACCAAGTGTTGTAAACTAGACTCCAGGCTAGTCAACTCATGGTAGTGGGTCGCAAAGAGGGTCTTGGCTCCGATATGTTCATGAATGTATTCAATGATGGACTGGGCCAGAGCCATCCCGTCATAAGTCGCAGTTCCCCGTCCTAACTCATCAAAGAGAATCAAGGAATCCTTGGTCGCATGCGAAATAGCATTGTTGGCCTCCATCATCTCCACCATGAAGGTTGATTGGCCTGAAACCAAATCATCGGCTGCTCCGATACGGGTAAAGATGGCATCAAAAATCGGCAAATGCGCACTTTCTGCTGGCACATACGAGCCTAGCTGGGCCATAACCGCTGTTATGGCTAGCTGACGCATGTAGGTAGACTTTCCACTCATGTTTGGCCCTGTGATTAGCTGAATACTGGTATCTTCTGACATCTGGATACTGTTTGGAATGTAGGTCTGAGCCCCCATAACCTTTTCAACGACAGCATGGCGCCCTTTTTGGATATCAATTTGTGAATTGTCTCCAAACTCCGGTCGAATCAAATGCTGGGTTTCAGCCACAACTGCGAGACTTTGCAAGACATCAACCGTTGCAATTCCTTGGGCTAGAGTCTGCAAACGCTGGATGTACTTGCTGACTTCCTCACGAATACGCATAAAGATTTCGTATTCTAGATTGGCTGACTTCTCACGCGCCTCCAACATATCGCCCTCGATACGGGCTAATTCTTCAGTTCCAAAACGTTCTGAGTTTTTCAGCGTCGCCTTGCGGAAAAAGTGGGCTGGCACATTTCCCAGTTGCGAATTGGTCACATGGAAATAGTAGCCATCCTTTTTATTGTAATCAATCTTAAGCGTGCTGATGCCCGAGTTTTCTCTCTCCTTAGCCTCAATCTCAGCAATCCAGCTAGTCCCTTCTCTGAGCACTCGGCGGTACTTGTCTAAAGTCTCATCAAATCCCGTCCGGATAATACCCCCATCTGTAATCACGTGAGGGGCTTCAGGAGCAATGGCAGCACTAATCAAGCTCTCCAACTCAGGGATGGCATCTAACTGTTCGATAAGGTAGTCCAGGGCAGGTTTCTTCATCCCCTCTAAAATCGCACGAATCCGTGGCACACTGAACAAGGTAGTCGCCAGCTGCAAGAGGTCTTTTGGATTAGTCTTACCAAAAGAAACCCGACTAGCCAATCGTTCGATGTCATAAACACCTTTGAGACTGTCTGTCAAATCACTACGCTCAAAGAAGTGGTCAAGAAAGACCTGCACTACCTCTTGACGTTGGACGATTCGCTCCTTATCAATCAGGGGACGATGAATCCAAGAACGCAAGAGACGCATGCCCATAGCTGTTTTGGTTTCATCCAAAAGCCAAAAAAGACTGCCTTGCTTCTTGCCTGAACGGGCATTCTCAACCAAATCCAGACTAGCCTTGGTCGCATAATCCATCTGCAAGAAATCTTTGATTTCATAGCGGATAACAGGTTTGAGATGATTCAATTCCCTCATCTGGGTTCGATGGACATACTGAAGTAGCTTACTAGAGGCCGCTTGCTCCACAGCTGCCAATCGTGAATCCAGTAAATGAAGGTCCTCAAAGCCTTCTTTCTCATAAGAAAGCACCAGATTCATCTGGCGACTGAGAATCTGTCCTTCTGCCTCAGACAAGTCATAGCCCAGCACCACTTCTCGAGCCTTGAGGTTACGAATTTCCCCACAAACCAGCGTGAAATCCAAAAGACCTGTCACATAAAAGTCACCCGTCACCAGGTCCATATAAGCCAGGCCGAATTGATTACCATCACGGTCTATGGCAACCAAAAAATTATTCTGACTATCCGGCTTACTACTATCGACCACTGTCCCAGGTGTAATGACCTGAACAACCTCTCGTTTCACAACCCCAACTGCTTGTTTAGGATCTTCCATCTGCTCTGCGATAGCTACCTTATAGCCCTGCTCAATCAAGACATCAATGTACTGTTGGGCAGAATGATAGGGAACACCCGCCATAGGAATCGGATTTTCTGCATTTTTATTCCTACTAGTTAAGGAAATTTCCAGAATCTGCGCAGCATTGACCGCATCCTCATAAAATAATTCATAAAAATCACCCATACGGAAAAGCAAAAAGGCATCTGGATATTGCTTTTTAATATCCACATACTGTTGCATGCCGGGTGATAGCTTTTCTGTCGCCATTTTCCGTCTCTCCTTGTCAAAAATAAGTCTTGAGAGGAACTCCCAAGACCTTACTTATCTTTCATCAAATCTAGCAAACGATCTTCCATGAGTTTGGCAACGTGCTGGTCTCGACAAATGACCAATAAGGTATTGGCACCAGCAACTGTTCCTAAAATCCATTCATCCTTATTTGCATCTACAATATTTGCCAAAACAGAGGCTTCGCCCAATTTGGTATGAAGCACCAAGGTAAACTCTGCTCTTGCAACACCTTCTAAATGATGAGACAAAAATTCCACCAAATCAATCTTTTCTGTCTCATTTGCTAGTACATAATACACCATATCATTTTTCTTGACCTTGGTCAAGCCGATTTCGCGCAAATCACGAGACAGGGTTGTCTGCGTCACAAAGACATTGTGTGCCTCCAACCGATCCTGAATTTCTTTTTGTGTACTTAATTTCTCCTCAGTAATCATTTTTTTTATTAACTGATGACGATCTCTTTTTCTCATAAAATCCTCTTATGTGAATATTTATAACTATTTTTATAACTATATTATACCAAAAAAATAGGAGATTTCAAAAATTTTTTCTTCTTTCTTTAAAATTGTGATAAAATAGTAGAAAAGTCCAAAAAGGAGCTCTTAATGAATACAAAAGAATTGATTGCTAGCGAATTGGCTAGCGTCATTGATAGCCTGGACCAAGAGGCTATTTTAAATTTACTGGAAACCCCTAAAAACTCAGAAATGGGAGACATTGCTTTCCCTGCTTTTTCTCTTGCAAAAGTCGAACGTAAAGCACCTCAAATGATTGCTGCTGAACTGGCTGAAAGAATTAACAGCCAAGCCTTTGAAAAAGTTGTTGCAACAGGATCTTACGTTAACTTTTTCCTTGATAAATCTGCCATTTCTGCTCAAGTATTGCAATCTGTTATCACTCAAAAAGAACACTATGCTGATCAAAATATTGGTAAACAAGAAAATGTTGTTATCGATATGTCTAGTCCCAATATCGCTAAACCATTCTCTATTGGTCACCTGCGCTCAACTGTTATCGGAGATAGCTTATCACATATTTTCCAAAAAATCGGTTATCAAACAGTCAAGGTCAACCATTTGGGAGACTGGGGTAAACAGTTTGGGATGTTGATTGTTGCCTACAAAAAATGGGGCGACGAAGAAGCTGTAAAAGCTCATCCAATCGATGAACTTCTTAAACTCTATGTCCGCATCAACGCTGAAGCTGAAAATGACCCTAGCTTGGATGAAGAAGCACGCGAATGGTTCCGTAAACTTGAAAATGGAGACGAGGAAGCTCTCGCACTTTGGCAATGGTTCCGTGATGAAAGTTTGGTGGAATTTAACCGCCTGTACAATGAATTGCAGGTTGAATTCGACAGCTACAACGGGGAAGCCTTCTACAATGACAAGATGGATGCAGTTGTAGATATCCTTTCTGAAAAAGGCCTTCTTGTTGAATCAGAAGGTGCCCAAGTTGTGAATCTTGAAAAATATGGAATTGAACACCCAGCTCTTATCAAGAAATCTGACGGTGCAACTCTCTACATCACACGTGACTTGGCCGCTGCCCTTTACCGTAAAAACGAATATCAATTTGCTAAATCTATCTATGTCGTTGGTCAAGAGCAATCTGCCCACTTTAAACAACTCAAGGCTGTTTTGCAAGAGATGGGCTACGACTGGAGTGACGACATTACTCACGTTCCTTGTGGTTTGGTTACAAAAGAAAGGAAAAAACTCTCTACTCGTAAAGGGAATGTCATCTTGCTAGAGCCTACTATTGCAGAGGCTGTTAGCCGTGCCAAGGCCCAAATCGAAGCTAAAAATCCTGAACTAGAAAATAAAAATCAGGTAGCTCATGCTGTTGGAGTTGGAGCCATAAAATTCTATGACCTCAAGACCGACCGTACAAACGGATATGACTTCGACCTAGAGGCTATGGTATCCTTCGAAGGTGAAACTGGACCTTACGTTCAATACGCTTACGCTCGTATCCAATCTATCTTACGTAAAGCGGATTTCAAACCTGAAACAGCTGGCAACTATAGCTTGAATGATACTGAAAGCTGGGAAATCATTAAACTCATCCAAGACTTCCCACGTATTATCAACCGTGCGGCGGATAACTTTGAACCTTCTATCATTGCGAAATTTGCGATTAGTTTGGCCCAAGCCTTCAACAAGTACTATGCACATACACGCATCTTGGATGAAAGCCCAGAACGCGACAGCCGTCTAGCTCTCAGCTGCGCAACTGCAGTCGTTCTCAAAGAAGCCCTTCGCTTGCTTGGAGTGGAAGCGCCAGAGAAGATGTGATTCAGTACTAACAATTGGAACTAAAGTTCCTAATTGTTAGACGCTAGCCACTTATATACGGACTAGCTAACTGCTTCACTAGTCATGTTCTCTAAATATAATCGATTTAGAGAACATGACGTCGTAACTATGGTGATTTGGTTAGGCGCTTCACTAATTCGACCTATTCACTACTATTTCTTTATCATACAAGGAGATTTCCTATGAGCCAATATGCTTATATCCTCGTTGTAATTAGCTTGGTGTTCCTTTTTCTGCTCAATAAGTACGAGAAGGAAAGACTTCAAAAGCTCTACCAAGAGCAACTCTTGAAGGATGAAATATTTAAGGCTGACATCAAAGAGAAAATTCACAAGACTGAAAACATCAATGATGTCATTGCTTACATCAATAAAACTTACCATCTAGGAATCTTGCTATCAAAAGACATCACAGATCAATTAAAATGACCAAAATCCGAGAAGAAAACTTCTCGGATTTTTATTCGCCCTAGTCATCATCCCCTTGAAACAGCCACAGTTATTCTTATATGATTTTTGTAAATTTTTCAGGATTTTCTAACTTTTTTCAAAATATTCTTGCATTTCTTTTAAGTTTTTTGTAGAATAGAAGCTACCTATTCAGATTATTCTGAAAATTCAAAAACGGGAGCATCTATTATGTCACAAGTTACTTTATCAAACCAGTCAACCTGGACAAGCAAACTAAAGGCAATGGGGCCAGGTATCCTAATGGCTTCTGCCGCCGTTGGAGGTTCTCACATCGTATCCTCCACTCAAGCTGGTGGTTCTTATGGTTGGTCACTACTCCTCTTGGTTATCTTGGCCAATGTTTTTAAATATCCATTTTTCCGTTTTGGTGCAGAATATACTACCGATACTGGTAAAACCTTGGTCGAAGGCTACGCTGAAAAAGGCAAGTTCTATCTCTGGATTTTCTTTATCCTCAATGTCTTTTCTGCTATGGTCAACACAGCCGGGGTCGCTATCCTTTGCTCAGCCATCATCGCTAGCGCTTTTCCAATGATCGGTCTGAGCATCACTCAATGGTCCCTTATCCTTGTTGCGGTCATTTGGGGCATGCTACTCTTTGGTGGCTATAAACTATTGGATGGTATGGCAAAATGGATCATGTCCTCTTTGACCATTGCAACAGTTCTTGCAGTTATCATTGCAGCAATTAAGCATCCAGAATACAGCTCTGATTTTGTCGAGAAGACACCTTGGCAAATGGCAGCCCTCCCTTTTATCGTTTCCCTCCTAGGATGGATGCCTGCTCCTATTGAAATTTCAGCCATCAACTCACTCTGGTCTGCTGAAAAGAAAAAGACTGTCAACTTTAATACAGCAGACGCTCTTTTCGACTTTAATGTTGGTTACATTGGGACTGCTATCCTAGCTGTCTTCTTTGTAGCACTCGGAGCACTCATTCAGTATCCTACAGGGCAGGCAGTTGAAGCTGCTTCAGCCAAATACATTTCTCAATTCGTGGGTATGTATGCCTCTGTTCTTGGAGAATGGTCCCGTTATTTGATTACCTTTATCGCCTTTCTCTGTATCTTTGGAACAGTCATTACTGTTATCGATGGCTATTCTCGCGTTAATCAGGTTTCCCTACGACTCTTGCTAAGTCAAAAAGAGGATGATAGCAAATCTTTGAACATCTGGATGACCATTACCGCTATCATCGGTATCGTCATCATCAAGTTCTTTGCTGGTCAGGTTTCAACCATGCTCCGCTTCGCCATGATCGGTTCTTTCCTGACAACACCATTCTTCGCTCTTTTGAACTATGTATTGGTGACACGTGAAAATAAACCTCTTCCTTCTTGGCTAAAACTCCTCGCTATCGCAGGATTGATTTTTCTCTTTGGCTTCGCTATCTTCTTTATCTATGCACTTGCCATCGGAAAAGCAGGATAGTTTATAAAATGGCATCCTTAGGGGGTGCTTTTTGTATACACAAAAAGCAGTTGAAAATCTCAACTGCTCCTCATCAGTACTACTTTATTTTTTTGTCTCTAACTCATACAACTCCGCAAGAATTGCTGCGACATGTTTGATATCTCCCAGCGTACCACGCATTTCAAAGTCTGCTAGGGCCGGGAAGCCAAAGCGCTGGCTATACTGCTTGGCTGTTAGGCAGTATTGATTGTTAAAATTGCGGTTACCGGAACCAACCACGCCAAAACACTTACTAGCATTGTCACCATAGGCGATAAAATCCCCAACGGGTGTCGTCAAAATCTCAACATCTCCGTTATCCACGCCATTCCCACCTTCGAGGTAGGTCGGCAAAAAAGCGACATAGGGATGGTCCATTTCATAGAAATCTTGGCCTTCCTTGACCAAATCCTTGATATGAATCTTTTGGATATCAATCCCTTTGTACTGGGACAAGAGATAGTCTTTCAAGCGTGTCACAAAACTCTCAGTATTGCCACTCAAACTGATATAAACTAAAGAAATTGTCTTCATATGTACCTCCATAATTTTATATAATCGAAAAAGAACTACCAAGATTGTAACTTGATAGTTCTTTTTTGTCAATACTTACACAGCATCTTCTGTTTCCTCTTCTTCTGCCAAGGCTTTTTGCTGACGCCATATCTTGTAAAAGACAAGAGCTAGGAAGAGAACATTGATGACGATAGAGAGAATGCTAACGGCTTGTGAAATAACACTTATCCCTAAACGCATGGTCTCATCGTGAACTAACTGCACAGCGTCTTGTAAAGTCACATAGCTATAAATCGAACCAATAATGGCTAGCAAAACATAGCCGACATAAGTATAGTTTGCATATTGCAAATTCTTACGAACAAGGAACACAATCGCTACTACCACTAAAATAGCAGATAGCACAATCAAGACCATATTAAAAATAGAATGAGTTGATTCTGCTACTCTATAGGTGTAATTAAGCTGGTCTTCTAATTGCTGAGCACTGACCCCTGCAACCTGTTTCTGAGCAGTACGAAGGACTTCTTTGCTAGGCAAGGGACTCAACATTCCAAACAGAGACGTAGCTGAAATGAAAGCTGATAAAACTAACAAGATCCATAGATAAATCGGTTTCTTTTTCATGATAGAACCTCCTAATAATATTGTTTATATTATAGCACTTTTTGTAAAGGAATACAAATCTTATAGCATCGTTTCTACCTGTTTTCGGTAGGCTTTGGGAGACTTTCCACACAATTTTCGGAACACTTTATAGAAATATCCAAGGTTACTGTAACCAACAGCATAACAAATATCTTCGATACTGTCACTGGTTGAAAGTAGGATCTGCTGGGCGGCCTTAATGCGTTGTTTGTTCAGTAGATATGCGAAGATTGAATTTATTTAAGCCTTACAGTAAAACAATCTAATCATCTACTATTAATAAATCTATAAAAAATCTATAAAAAATTTAGTTTGACAAGCAAATAATCACACTTTCTCCCCATTTACAATCCCATCAAACCGTGGTAGAATGAGAATTGTGAAAAAATTATCAGGAGACAATTCATGAAGAAATCTATCTTAACTACACTGTTCTTTGCAGTTCTTGACTTCCTCTGCATGACGATTGGTGTCCTTTTGGGCAATCTCCTTGACCAAACTGGAAATATGTTTTATGCGCCTGCCTTTACTGCCCTTGTCGGCGGTAGCGTCTATATGATTCTGGTCGCAAAAGTTCCGCGCTTTGGAGCTATTACCACTATCGGCCTTGTTATTGCCCTCTTTTTCTTGGGGACTAAACACGGCGCCGGTGCCTTCCTGGAATTATCTGTGGTCTCCTAGCAGATGGAGTAGCTAGGCTCGGAAAATACAAGGGCCAAACAAAGAACTTCCTTTCTTTCCTTATTTTCGCCTTCAGCTCAACAGGTCCAATCTTGCTTATGTGGATTGCTCCCAAAGCTTATATGGCCACCTTACTCGCGCGTGGAAAGTCACAAGAATACATTGACCGTATCATGGTCGCTCCCGAGTTAGACAAAATCCTGCTCTTTGTCGTAAGCATCCTCCTAGGTGCCTTGATGGGGGCTGTGATGGGGCAAAAATCACCGATAAAATGTAACGTAAAAGCCCTGAAGACTAGCAATGCCTAGTTCCAGGGCCTTTTGTATACAATCTTAGAATTCACTATAGATAAATTCTTGAATATTCGAAAAATCGGTCACAAAACAGTAAACCACGATGCTTAAGATAACCGTATAGAAAAATAGTGTCCACAAGATTAAACGCTGTGTGTTAGTTAGCTTGGCTAGCAAATTTGTAAAGTTCTTTTTCAACTTCCATCCATCCTTTCACTCCAACGTGCATCACGTCAAATAAAAAGTAATCATCATACTCTCTGTTTCCATAGTTTAGTACCGTTGCACCATGGCTTTTTGCGACATCTTCTATTTTTTTATAAGTTTTTTCTCGCATCTCTCTTGAGACACCAGTGTAGTCGCTCCATTTCCCGTTTACTGGGAAAATAATAACTTCAACTTCAATGCCCAATTCCTTAGCAACTGTCAAGAAAAGTTCCATATCTGAATACTCTGGTGACTCCAGATAACTCAAATCTTTATTAGAATCTTTCAGTGATGCATAGCGGTCTTTTAAGTAAGTATTGTAGTAGTTATTATCAACAGCATAGTCGTTATTGTCTGTTTTCTTTTTGACCTCTTCCACAAACCGATTCGTCATTTTTTCCCAATCATAGTCTGGGGTTTTGTCTCCTGATGAGGGATAATCTGATTTCTCTTGATTTTCATAAAATTTTCGTTTGAGCTTAAAGGAATACATCGCGTTCTCAAACTCTAGTAGTTTTTTATCAACAATGGTTCCTTTTCCATCTATGAAATAACTTTTGTATTTTTTGTAGATGTCATTTTGTTGCTTGTTCCCCTTGGTAATCTCAATAATCCGATTGATCAGTTTTTCTTTCGTTTCCTTACTAATCTTGTCATTATCTAGCATGTGGAAAATATGTTCCTGAGAAGCCTTATTCAAAAAAGCATCTTGATGAATCCCATCTTTTTCAAACCACTGAACCGACTCTACTATAGCCACTTTTCGCTTACTCATAGACCCTTCAATAGAGGCTAAAGTAGAGGCTTGAATGATATTTTGAGAATAACTAGTCCCAATCTGCATGATATTGAAATCGTTGTAATTAAAAATTCTATTGGGATGATAATCTTCATCCTTTGTCGCAACCAACTCGGATGAGCCCAATAAAACCAGTGTATTGGGAGTGATATTGCTTGTTAAAATATCTCTACTTTTATACTTTTCATACGAGGTGCTATAACGAATACTGTTATCCTTGACTTTATAATAATCATCAATCTTCTTGACATATGTCACATTTAAAAGGGCAAGCGTCGCAATTACGAGCACAAGCGATAGTAAAAATGCTTTTAATTTAATCATCTCGTTTTATCCTATCCCTTCGATCTGGCAGACTTCTTTTCAATCTCTTATCTCTTTAAAATCATAAGCAAGATTTTATAGGGTTCACCTGAAAAGATAAAGAAACCAACCATAACCAAATGCATGGTCACAAACCAACTTAGTAGCTTATACCAGTTTTTGTTTTTATTTTTATAATAAAAATAAGCTAAAAGTCTCCAAACACTGTAACCGCAAGGCTATAGAGCACAACACCAACAAAATATACTACCAATTTACTACGTTTGAAACACTGAGCCTTGATATGCGACTGTGAACATGAACAATTGATATGAAAAGCTAACCACCATTTTTAGTATGAATGCTGATTAGCTTTTTCTTTTTTTGGCATTACCTCTGACACTCATCGTGTAAAAAGTACAAAGGAACATTTATCACATACAACAATCTACTGGTAAAGTTTCTTTACAAGAACATGATAATAACAAAGGAGAAATTCACATGGCACAAGACTTTGGTGACGAAATCGGCGATATTCTACTCAGGGAGATGAAAAATGCCACAAAACAAGCTCTTTCTAAAGGATATCAAAAGCACAAACAGGCTCTTGCAGAAAAACAAGCCCAATTCTATAAACAGCACGGAATCAGCCTCGGCATGGATGCTGCACAAGCAAACCAATATGCTGCGCGTCAGGCAACCAAAGAACTCGCCATCCTTTCTTTCGGCTCTTATACAGACAGCGCATATTTCGCTAAACTCTGCCAAGAAAACGGAACGAATCTGATGTCTTTTACAGACAACCAAGGAAACGGATACATCCAATTTGCTAAAGATGACCTACCTAAACTCCTCGCAAACATCCCTCAATTCAGCACACTGATGACCGCGCTCTATGAGCAACAGTTCATTAAGCGTATAAAACCCATCGAACCCACTCCTGAACTTTTTAACAATCTCAGTCTGATAAAAAAGTTACCAGAACTTCCATCTCTCGACACAGCGGTACATGACGATCCCCTTAACCGCACTGCACACATAGCAGAAAAAGTCTCTTTTGCTAAAGAAACAGCGAAAAACTTTGAAGAGTTCAAAGAACTTCTCGCCCAAGACAACCTTGGACTAACAACCAGCGTTAAAGGCGAACATCTCTTCTACGAAGCTCGCCTTGGAAAAGACGGAAAACTACTCCCCTACAGTCACGAAAAAAGAGACTGGTCAGTCAGCGCCGAGACACTAAAAAATAAATATGACATTGATGCCACTATGGACACTCTAGAACAACACTTCACAGAAGATAGAGATAACAATAGCGATGGTTCTTTAGATGTCAAAGGCGAAACAGCCGATATTAACCAAGGAATAGCATCTCACGATGGAATGGATACCAATGCTACAACGCTCAGAATAGAACGTGAGGGAGTAAATACCGATATTCCATCGTCCGTGACCAAAGCTAGCACAGCCACGAAAACCACAGATAAAGTCCCACCCTATTCTTTGGAATCGCAAGCTAAAGCTGCCCGTCAAGCAGCCAAAGAACTCGCCAAAGAACGTCAGGTAAAAGAAAGAATCACGGATATTTCCGACAAACTTAACCCCGTTCGCTAACCAACACTATGTCACAAAGAAGGGGGATATTATGTCCAGCCAAAAAACAAGCACGCATCCAGAAACCAGTAAAAAACTGGCAGTTTCTGCCATTGCAACACTCATTGTCTCTATCATTGTCTTTTATCTAGGGAATCGCTACACGGAAACGCTCCTCTCCTATGACGGAGATGTTAGCCAACATACATCCCAAGCATTCACAGAAATGTTTCCTCTCATCTGGAAAACACCATTTCACCTCGATACCCATACGGCATCACTGCTCGTAGGACTTACCCTCTGCATTCTTCTCTGGCTTGCATGGGTGTACTATATACAAAACATGGAAGTGCTCCGTGTAGGCGAAGAAAATGGTTCAGCCAGATGGGGCACAAAAAAAGAAGGCAAACAATTCCTTGATACCACAAGGAAAGATAACAATCTTCTCTTCACAGAAAACTTTGGGCTGGCGCTCTCACGTCCCACATTTAACCAAGAACTTGATCGAAATCTCAATGTTCTTGTCGTTGGCGGTTCAGGTTCAGGAAAAACCCGTAACTATGTGATCCCCAACACCTGCCAACTCAATACAAACTATTTTATTACTGACCCCAAAGGAACACTCTTAAAAGATACAGGATTCTTATTCACCGATCACGGATACCAAGTGAAATCGTTCAATACCATCAACTTGAACGAATCCATGCACTACAATCCGCTAAAATACGTCACAACAGACACAGATATTCTATCTTTTGTGAACTGCTATATCATGAACACCAACGGGGATGGTAAATCAAGTGACCCATTTTGGGAAAACTCTGAAAAAATGCTCTACACAGCCCTCATTGCCCTACTTCGAGACTGGTTTCCCAAAGAAGACTACAACCTCTCTAGCCTCTTAACATTACTATCCTTGGCAGAAGCTAGTGAAAATGACGAAAACTTTCAATCACCTTTAGATTTAATCTTCCTACAAATTGAAGAAGGCAAACAATACATCAACACCAGTACGTCACAATCATCTCCTTTACCTACACCGAGTGGGTTGTCCCGAGAGTTCGCCCAACAACAAAATGCCAGTTCGTGGGCATGGGAAGATTCCCCCTTCGTCAGAAACACAGACGGTGTAAAACCAGCAGAAAAAGGGGGACTATCTCCTGATGAAGATTTTGCTTTAATGAACTACAAAAACTTTAAGGTTGCGGCTGGAAAAACCCTCAAATCAATTATCATCTCCTGTAATGTACGGCTTGCCCCTATCGCAACTACTGGTGTACGAGAACTACTGACAAAAGACGATATGGAGTTAGATACTCTAGGGGATAAAAATACGAAAAGTGTGATTTTCGGCATCCTTTCAGACACAGATAAAACACTCTCTTTTCTTTTTGCCATTATGATGTGGCAATGCATAGATCAGCTTTGTCGAAAAGCTCTCACCGACTATGATGGGCGACTGCCCACACCCGTTCATTTCATCTTCGATGAGTTCGCCAACATCGGTACTATTCCACAAATTGAAGAAACAATCGCTGTCACACGTTCACGCAACATTGGAATCAGCATCATCTTACAGTCGATTGCGCAACTCGAATCCAAATATGATAAAAAAGCCAAAACCATTATTGACTGTTGCGACACAACGCTATTTTTAGGGGGAAAATCACCCTCCACCAATAAAGAAATATCTGAAATGATTGGTAAACAAACCATCCGTCAAAAAACCTACAGTTCCTCTAGTGGGCAATCCTCTAGTTCTTCAAAAAACACCCAGATAAGTGGGCGTGACCTTATTGATGCGGCAGAAATAGGCAAAATGTCACGAAAAAAAGCCATCTTGTTGATAGCAGGAACAAACCCACTCATGGATACCAAATATGACCTTAGAAAACATCCCAGATATTGTCATATTGTAGACAAACGCAACCCCAACGCACTTCACAATACAAGTTTTGACTTTGTTCGCTATATGGAAGAAAAAAAAGACTATCTTATTTGGCAATAAAATGCCTCTCAACCGTGTAATGTTTGTACAGGAATAAAAAGCATGAGGAAAGGAGACTATTTTTATGGAAGCACTTGTCCGACTAGCAGTTCAGCCTATCGCATATTGTGGAAATGCTATCTTGCTGATCGGATTGATTTATCTCGGATTTCAACTAAAAGATGGGATGCAAGGCGGTGGTGGAGAACAACGCAAAGCCATTGGCATGATCGCCGCAGGCGCTGTGATTACCGCCTTTGCTATCCTCTACGGATTTACTGGCTTTTAACCCAAAACTAACAACAAACACAATAATAAGGAGAAAATTCTTATGCTTAACAACGTTATTACCCTACTGACCCAAGGCATCACGTTCCTCGGTGGCGTTCTGATCGTTTTTGGACTGATTAACCTAGGCATGACCATTAAAGATGGGATGCAAGGCGGTGGCGGTCAGCTCTCAGGCGCAATCGCCATGATTGTTGGCGGCGCTATCGTCATTGGTGCAGCAGTCTACTTCGGTTCTCTCAATACAGGGTGGGCAAATGTCTAAAGAAAGAAGGTGATTATTTATGCTATCCGTTGTCGTTCATAAAAACATCGCCGAATATCAGCCAAAAGTAGTTGGAAAACTAACCATGCGCACCCTCATCTCTTTAGTGGGTGCGCTAGGAAGCTCCGTCCTTACAGCACTATACATCTATTTTGTACTTGGCTGGAATGTTGGAGACTGCATGATATTCATCTATGCCGTCTCTCTTCCCTTTTGGCTGTGTGGCTTCTTTCGCCCCAAAGGAATGCCCTTTGAACAATTCCTACCTTTATGGATAAAAGCGAAGCTCAGCACTGACCGCATTTTCTATACCCCATCACTGTATCTATCTGGACTTGTGCGCACACCTGAACACACGAGCCGAAAGAAAGGAAAAATCTATGACAAGCAATATCGAAAAGAACGAGGACTTAAAGGAATCGAAGCCTACGCTCCCAGAGCACACCGCGTCATTATCTGACGAACACGGCGAGCAAGAAAACACCGCCATCTCTAACATTGATGACTTTGTGCACACAAACAAGTCGGTGCACAGCCATTCCTCTTTCCCCAGTGAAACAATTGATACTGAGGCACTAATCTCACTTATGCCCACCAAGCACACTGATAGGCAGAAACTCTCACGCAAAGAGAAAAAACAAGCCGAAAAAGAGCTTGCTCACAAGGCGAAAGAATCAAGGAAAAAATATGTTTCCGTCAAATCACAGCTGAAAGATCGTGATAAAGAACTCTCCGACAAAACCGCAGATTTGCGCAGAAAACGAGAGAGCGCCAAAGATGTACTTTCCTACATCGGGTACAACGCCATGCATCAAGATGGTATCTGTGAAGTCGAAGAAGGCTTATTCTCAGCCTCTCTTTCTTTTGACGACACATCCTACCATTCCGTCCGTGACGAGCAGCAAAAAGCCATGTTTTCAGGATTAACCCGTCTATATGACCAGTTTGGTGCAAACACCTTGGTACAGATGAGTGTTATCAACACTCCGCTTTTGAAAGAAGAAGTTGGAAACAGGCGATTTTTTAATCCCGACACACAAGGAAATGATGCAGCCACACATGATGCGTCAGTCTTTAACGATATATTAAATGATAAAGTCAAAGAAGGCGTTTCTAACATTCGCCGACATCGCTATCTCACATATTCCATCAATGCAGAAACCGCAGATGATGCGGCACACCAGCTTTCCCGTATTGAAACAGAAAGTAGCCGTATTCTTTCTTCAATCGGATCAAAAGCACACTTAATGAATGGTTCAGAACGTTTGTCCGCTATACATTCGCTCCTAAACCCATACAAACCATTCTATTTTGATTACCAACAAGACATTTCGGCAAAAAGCATTCAAACCACCAAAGACTGTATCGCGCCAACGCAGATTGACTTCAAGCCCGATGGACTTTTCACCGACTGCTTCAAACTTGACAACGGTATCTATGGGCAAGTACTCGTCATGAAAAAGTTCGGTTCAGAACTCTCAGATCGTGCACTCGCCGACATCGTAGATTTACCGATCCCTATGGCAGTCACATGGTTTGTGCAGCCTATGGAAAAATCAAAAGCAATCAACTTTGTGCGTACAAGGAGCGCATGGATTGACAAAGAAATCATCGAAGAACAGCGCTCTGCCGTAAACAAAGGCTACGACTTTTCTATTCTCCCACAAGAATTGAAATACTCTAAAGACGAGACAAAAGACGTCCTTGACCACCTGCAAAACAAAAACCAGCGGCTCTACATTTTCACAGGTCTTATCTATACCTATGCGGAATCAAAAGAAGCCCTCGATACACAGGTGATGCGCATCATTTCAACTGCCCGCCAAAATTCAATCGAAGTAGATACCTATGAGTATCGTCAAAGAAAAGGTCTCAACTCTATACTTCCACTTGGGCATAACCACGTTGAAATCTCCCGTATGTTCACCACCGCTCAAGTAGCGGTGCTCGTGCCCTTTGCCACCCAAGAGCTAGATGATATCGGTGGAAACTACTACGGGCAAAACAAGCATTCCAAGAATCTTGTCTTGTGCAATAGGAAAAACCTAACAAGCCCGATGGGATTTGTGTGTGGTAAAACAGGCTCAGGTAAAGGTATGTTTGTCAAAACAGAAATGACAGGAACGATCTTCTCCAATCCGACCGATGAAATCTTCATTATTGACCGTGCAGGAGAATACACGGGAATCACCGAACGTTATGGTGGTAGCACCTATCATTTCGGTGTAGGATCGCACACCTATCTCAACCCATTCGATACGGTTTCTGTCGAACATTTAGGACGCAGTGAGCAAATCGCATTCAAGATTGATGCCATGCTTGCGCAGGCAGGAGCTTCTGCGGCAGAAGCAGGACAAAATTTGTCAGAAGCTGACCAGTCCATTATTCAACGCTGTGTCGAGCTAGCATTTGACAGAGCAGCTGAGCGAGACGATTGTCTTCCACCAACACTGCAAGACTTCTATGATATTGCTCGGGAACAGCCAGAACCCCAAGCCGCAAACATTGCGCTCCGTTATGAACGTTTTGTTAAAGGGGCAATGGATTTTTTCAACCATCAATCCAATACAGACTTTAACAGCCGTATTATTGATTTTAACCTTAAAGATTTACCAGATTCTATGCTTGTTTTTGCGTTGATTAACGTATGCGAGGCAGTACGCAATCGTATGTATTTCAACCAAAAGCGGAATGTGCGCACGTGGCTCTATGTAGAAGAAATGCAATCCCTCTTTGCCTACCCGACCGTACTCAACTATTTTTCTCGCTTCTCAAATGAAGGGCGAAAATTCGGGCTTCTTCTCACAGGCATCACGCAGAATGCTGTTGCCATGCTCAACAACAAGCACGCCCAAAACATCGTGCTTAACGCAGACTTCCTTATGCTTCTTAAACAATCCCCTCTCGACCGTATGAGATGGGCAGAACTATTGAATCTCTCAGAGCAAGAAGAAGAATGCATTGATGAAAGCGCTGAGGCTGGTGACGGGTTACTTATTGCAGGAAATGCGCGCGTACCTATACGAGGAAAATTCCCACAAGGAAACGTCCTTTATGACCTATTTAGCACCAACCCGAACGAAACAGAAAAAACGCATGTAACCCCACGGCGAGCAAGAAAACATTGATAGTAATCAACATCAACCTGAAAGGATGGTATCTACATGGTACGACTAGACGACTTTGTGACAACTGCACAAGAAAAACTCAATGCAGGAGAAAGCATTGTCTCTACCGAACAAAAAGATGCCATCAACACAGGAATCGTTGATAAACGACATCCCTCGGCATCTCACGCATACGGCTCTTCTAAGAGAGAGCCGTATGCGGAAGACATTACAGAAGAAATGGATTTTGCGACAAAAAAATCATCCTTTGTGAGAAAAACTGCATTCTCTATTCCCCTCCAAAAAATGACGAACAAGCTGCTAGAAGACAGCGAGTTAGAAGGGGCAGATGATCTTTACTATAAAGGCAAAAGAACCTATCAAAGTGCAAGGAAAGCCAAAAACTACCTCACATCTCTGCGCGGTAAGAAGATAACCACTCCTCCTTCCTCTATAGCCCACACTGGGCAAACAACGCTTGCCAAAACTCCAAGAAAGGAAACCATTACAAAGTCTACATCTGTTACTAAAAAGCAAGCGTCCAAGCAA
Source organism: Streptococcus sp. Marseille-Q5986 (assembly GCF_946902915.1). Lineage (GTDB taxonomy): Bacteria > Bacillota > Bacilli > Lactobacillales > Streptococcaceae > Streptococcus. The sequence goes on from NZ_CAMPPY010000002.1 coordinate 115,495, forward strand.
TCCAAACAATACTTCAAGAAAAAGGTCTACAAAACAGCTGCCAAACGAAGCATACAGAAAGTAGTTGTAAAAAAGACGCTTCTTTCCATCGGAAAACCTATTTTGGGGAAAATAGCGCTCATAGCAGCACCTATACTCCTGTTTATTTTTGCATTCTTGCTTGGCATCATCTTACTTACTACTTTGTTTTCGTCTAGTACAAACAAATCAAATTCTTTCGGTTCGCTCAGTGGTGTTCAGTTGGAAGTTGCGCAAGCCTTACGCACCCAAGGTTTTAGAGATATTCAAATCGCTGCTATCATGGGTAATATTTCAGAAGAATCAGGATGGAATCCCACAGCAGAATATCACGGAAACGGTTCTTCCTATGAATATGGCTATGGGCTTTTCCAATTTACCGATACTACTCCGGGTGCAGGAAATTATACAAATTTCAAAAATTGGGCTACCGCTAATGGAAAAGAAATGGATAGCGTTTCTGCTCAAACCGAATACTTTATCAACCAAGTGCGTTCTTCATGGGGGACAGCATTACATTCCACTGGCTATTATGCAGCAGGAATACCACAATTTATTGGCAAAGATACCTCCTATTCTGCTTTTTTAAGCAGTACAGATTTAGCGTTTTCCACCTATGCTTTTCTTGCCTGCTATGAACGTCCAGCTGCGTGGGCGGCACGATCCTCTTATCCTGACAGATATGCGGCCGCCCAAAAATTCTATGACCAATTAACTTCCAGCGGAGGAGGCGAACTCAACGCATCATCTGAAACGCAACAAAAAATCGTTTCTGCTGCACACATGACACCTTTCCAAGGAATTGGCTGGTGTGCCGCATGGGTTTCCTCTGTTTATCAGAATGCTGGTTTTGGATATATTGGCGGAAACGCCAATGATATGTATCGTAAATTCGCAAATAATCACGATCGTTCACAATTAAAAGTTGGCATGGTTGTCGCCGTAGAACGCTCTAGTTCAGGAAACATTGACGGATGGACATATGGTCACGTAGGAATCTACATCGGGGATGGGAAAGTCATGCACAATTCACTTTCCGTAGAAACCATTAGCCTTGATGACTGGATTTCCCTCTTCGGTCAATACTCCCCCGTTGGATGGGGCTACCCACCAAGTGTTTCAGGAAAATAATCAATATAAGAAAGGTACTTGTTATGAAAAAGTTCGGGTCATTTATCAAAAAAACAAGAAAATAGCTCTCATTGCGATTTTTCTTTTTATCATCTTCATCGGATTTTCCATCACAAACGCACTCAAAGTAGCACACAACCGCGCAGATAATGCAACTCGCGCAACACAAGCAGAAACAGAGAGCGCACAGCACAATGGAAATGACACCGATATTGTCTTAACCGACAAGCAGCAAGAACTTATCAAAAATTACGACACACAAACCAAAGAATTTATACACATTCTCTCCGAAAAACCGTGGACAACACAGGACGGTAAAAACGTTTTAACTTTCCATGAGAATTATTATGAAGAAACGATCAATAACTCAACCGAAAAAATACCATATGCTATTTCCGCAATGAATACTGGAACTAACGGGTCAGACACCGACATACGAACCGTTGTTTTTGATGTAAACAACACATCCCACATCGCAACATTTACGCAAACCAAAGCCAAAAATGAGCAGGAAAAAGGAAACGCAACACTTCTTTCCACAACACTATTTAAGCAACTACACACGCCATACACCCGTGTAGAAGAATTAAAAGCCATCACCATTGAAGAATTAGACACGCACGCATCATCATTCCTTGGAGATCAAGAGGAGCTAGCAAAAAAGCTAGGTGAATGGACTGCCACTCACTACCCCACAATGACGACTGCGGTATGGGCAAAAAGCATCAATCTTAATTTTGATACAGAGAATAGGACAACTTCCAGTGCATTCTTTTTAGGCACATCTATCGAAGAGGCAAAAACACCACAAGCCGCACTTATCACAGTCATATACGACAAAGAAGCCAATACATACACATTCAAAATGTAAATTACTTCTCATTAAAGAAAGGAGTGAACTTCTATGAATTTTTTGTTAGATCCTCTGGGAGCTATATTATACATGCTTAAAGAAATGTTACTTTCTTTTGCAGGATGGTTATTTAACGGCTACTTTTTTGTCATTGGTGGTGCAACCAATTCAACATATCTTTCAGGTTCACTTAACAATTTGTTTGGAACCAAGCTGGTTTGGAATTTAGTAGAAACCGCACATTCTACAGTTGTCATTCCACTTGCGGAATCTATTTTAGCTCTTTTTATGTTGGTGCAACTCGTAAAAATTAGCCAACGTATGGACGCCACTGCAACACTTCCAGCTATTAAGGATATTGTTATACTTGCAGTCACTTATGTTATATTTCACTGGCTCATTGTAAACTCGCTAGACATTTTAGTTGCAATTTTTGATGAATTTAATCATTTGTCATCTGCGTTTGGTTCAGCAAATCCTACAGGCGCCGCCTTTACATCAGCAGTAAAATACGATGAAGAAGTGATTAAAAACGCAGATATTGGTTCTTGTTTCATGCTTGTTTTGTGTGCCGCAATATCTTTCTTCGTAGGGATTATAGCTTTTATAGTAACTCTTGTCATCTCTTTCGGGCGAGCCTTCCAGCTTTATGTTATGGCTGCCTTCGCACCCATTCCCCTTTCACTTTTAGGATTTGAAGAAACCCGACAGTCAGGGATCAGTTTTCTTAAAAATTTCGCCGCTTGTTCACTTGCAGGAGTCATAATGATTTTCTTGCTCGTCGCATTCCCATCTATTTTATCATCAGTCGTTCTTGTTGGAATAGGAGATACGACAGCGACTACGGGTTCCATTTCCACTAGCTGGCTTATGAGCAAATTTTTAACTACTGGTCCAAAAGCGTCTACCGCCTTTGGGACTGGTATCTTTGCAATATTAACCACATTGGCAGTCACAATTTTCCTACTATTGGGCTTGGTGAAGTCTGGTGCATGGGCAAAAGAAATCCTTGGAGCCTAAATTATAATAAATAACCGTTCTCTTACTAAAATAGAAGTACTCTATAACAACTATAAAAGAGGAGTGATACTTTATGGGAAACATAGATAATATAGATGATATTGCACAACTTCTAACAGATTTTCGACTTGATATTAACCATGTTAGTCAAGGCGACTTTAGCCCTGAACACACGGCATACTCGTGCACATTAACATACGGACAGTCAAGCATTCCCGTGACCTTCCAGCAACACCAATCACAACCTGCACCGACCACTATGGATATTATCGAATCGATTGTACAAGATGCACAAAGCTACAACGATTACGATTCCATTGATGATTTTGCTTCTGAGTTTGGATACACTACAGCAGATACACCTGTTTCTAAAATCCTTAACATTTTTAACAGCTGCAAAGAATACTATGAGTGGTTATGTCGCAATGATGGATACCCTATTTATCAACATCAACTACCCCAACTTTCACACATGCTTGACGAGTATCACGACGAAATATCAGAGAAAGTAAAAGTTTTAGAAACAGAAAAACAGGCAGTAGAGGCATATAACAACCCTCCCGTACCAGAAGGTTTCGTTTCACTTAAAAAACTCATGACACAATTTGACTGTGGCATGTATGGAGAACAAGTCACCGACTACGATAATACTATAGACTTATCCGATGCCTTTAGCGAGATAGCTGATAACAATGTTGATATTTACTATTCCGATTTACTCAAATGGTTGCCTGAAAATTACGAATGGCTAGAAGAAGCCGATTCGCAGGGACTTCTGGACGGTGCCAAAGGTGACCTGATAAAAATGACACAACTGGCACAATACGTCTGCTACGAACAAGATTTGTATGACCATATGGATGACATCCTTTCCTATGGTGTCGCTCATCAACTATATTCCTATGGGGTCTATATGGTCAGTGACGATATTGCGGATAAAATCACCAATATCGGTTCAGACTTTGACGATATACAATCCTCTCTCGATGATCTTCTCGATACGATTAAAGTATCACTCAGTGAAACCTTTGACAAACAATTCGATGATGCTGAACTTGCTGAAAAAATGGCAGAAGACATCATTGATAATAATTTTACGCAAGCGAACCCTTATATTATGAGCACCGCTACTGCTCGTTCAGTTGCAGAACTCGGATACGATCAAGCCTTCCAAAAAGACTGGGAAGACTACCTGCGAGACCAGCACATCGAAAATCAATGGAACCCATTTCCACATACAAGCACGCCATCAAGAGAAACAAACCTATCTCCATATGCACTCTTGGATCGTTTGAAATCTGATTGTGACTATTATTTAGGCGCTTGCCTAGAAAACAGCGTTGATATGACAGTTGCGCAAAAACATCTATGGGCAGGCACAATCGAAAGACAAATAGATAAGATGCGAGAACTATACAATGGTCTTCCTGAAAAACCTGAATGGCTTTCTTTGTCTGACATTAACCAGTATGAGAAAAAAATGCTCACTGCTCGCGACAATGATTCACCAAAAAACTCCATTTCTACACTTACTGCCAACGCTAAATTATCAAGCCAAGAACTAAACTCTACTCAAAAGAGCGTCATAGATCCGCGCATGAACGAGCAAGAAAAATAAGCTCTCACACCAACACAATGGGGGGGATATTCCCCCCCATTAACATGAACCTAATAAGGAAGGCTTCCGATGAGATTAGATGAAACGCTGTACACTATTTTTGCTTACGAGAACTCTATCAATATGCCTGATAGTGAGCGTTGGACAAGCCAAAGCACAACCAAGCAATTTGGCAACTACATCAAATTGACTACACATCCAAAAATCACTACAGAAACACCGCTCACCCTAGAAGAATATGCGGATAAGTGCAGAGAATATCTACGCTTTGGTAAAGAAGTAGATGAAGTTCTCTACGGGAAATATAATCTTCATGAGTATCTTAAAATTTGCAATACTCCACAGATTTTATTAGATGCTGGATTTGAACAAAAACCAATTTTATATACCCAAAAACATTTGAGACTAGCACTTGAAACTAAAACATTTAGCAATCCTCATAAGCATGGCTTATCCCTTGAAACAATCAAAAGACTTCCATCTTTAATTGCATCCCCTGTTATTCTTGCGGATAATCCCTCAAGAGATGATGCCATGCTTATGGTTTTATGTGAAGTAGACGGAGATAAACTCCCCTTAATTGCCAGCATTAAACCTGACGCTAGTGGTAATTATCAATTAGAAGAAATAGAAACAAATCTTATTTTAACAGTATTTGGTAAAAATAATTTTGACCGCTATTTTAAGTCTGCATTAACCCCAGATAGGATTTTATATTTCAATAAAGAAAGAGGTCAAGCACTTGAGCGCCTATCCGAACGCCAATTGCTCGGGGACTACTCAAGACTTAACCTCTTTGATGCTATTATACGAAAACCGCAGTGCATTGTCAATGAAAAACAAGCACCAAAGCCTGTTATATCGCTTGCCAGCGAGGCTTGTGCAGTGCGTCAAGCAGCCAAAGAACTATCTCATTCTTCGCTTTCCTCATGTGCTAAAGATTCTATCAAAAAACAGGAGAATAACCGATGAAACTAGTCATTGCAGAAAAACCAATGCTTGCCCGTGATATTGCCCGTGCCATCTGTGGTAAAAAGGTCTCCGAAACAGCCCCCTTACCCATCAGTGGGAACGGCTATATGGTGATCGGCTGTGCAGGGCATTTACTAGAACTGGTAGAACCAGAAAATATCAACCCGACATGGGGAAAACCGTGGACAATTGACGTCCTACCGATTTACAGCCACAACTGGACAAAACGCCCCACAAAAGACAAACACGACTTAGTACAAAAAATCGCACAACTGCTACCAGAAGCTGATTGTGTCATCCATGCAGGCGACCCTGACGAAGAAGGACAACTCATTATAGACGAACTACTTGACTATCTGAATTATCAAGGAAAAGTTTGGCGTGTTTACGTCAATGACAATATTGAAAAAAACATTGTTAAAGCCTTTCAACAACTCATCCCTAATGAATCCTGCCGAAAAGACGGAGATGCTGCATACGCTCGCCAAATGGCAGATATGTGCTTTGGCATTAACGAAACAAGGCTTGCCAGCATCCGCTTAGGCACACTATTCAGTGTCGGAAGAGTACAAACCCCAACATTAGGTCTTGTGGTCAATCGTGACGAAGCCATTAAACATCACGTCAAACAAGAATTTTATGAACTGGAGGCTATCGGAAACGTAAACGGTAAAACCTTGACCTTTAGTTTTATTCCAAACAAAGAACTTCTTGCAGGAGAAAAACACATATTTGATAAAGAAGTTCTCACTGAATTAAAAGAAGCCTTAGACACCACCACAGTAGCTTTTTCAACCGCAGTAACGGAGGCAAAACAATATCCACCACTTCCATATAACCTAACCCTTCTTCTTGCCGATATGTCAAAGCGTTTTGGTATGAGTGCTGCCAAAACACAAGATATTACGCAGAGCCTAAGAGATAAGTATAAAGCTATTACGTATAACCGTTCTGATTCGCAATATTTGAAAGAAGAACATTTCACACAGGCAAAGGCTGTATTAAGCCAAGCTATGTGCAATATAGGCGCTAAATGGGAACTAGATTTCTCTCTTCATCCAAAAGCCTTTAACGACAAGAACGTGACCGCACATCACGGGATAATCCCCCAAGAAGTTGCCATCGACGCAAATCTAATGACACCAGACGAAAAGAAAGTTTATAGCGCCATTGTAGAGCGCTACGCTATGCAATTCCTTCCACCAGCCATCTATGATGTCAGCACCAGCAATTTTCCTGTAAAAAATGGTGACATGAGAGCTGTGACAAAGAAGATCAGAGACGCAGGGTATCTTTCAACCTTTGGAAACAGAGACAGTCAAAAAGAAACTGTAACCGTGAATCCTTGGCTAGACGAAGGAAACTATCAACTAAAGAATATTGTGTGTGAAATTCTTGTAAAAGAAACCACACCACCCAAGCCATATACTGAGGGGACACTCATCTCTGATATGGCATCTATCGCAAAATATGTTTCTGATCCGAATATTAAAGCCATTCTGAAACAAAAAGACGACGGCAAAAAAGGAGAACACGGCGGTATCGGCACAACAGCAACCCGTGCAGCAATAATCGAAAAACTTAAACAGCGCGGCTATCTGGAAGAAAAAGCAGGAAAAATACGCTCCACAGAAAAAGCACGAACCTTTTATCACCTGCTGCCTAACGAAATTAAAGGTGCCGACACAACCGCACACTGGTGGCTCATCCAACAAGACATCGCTGGCGGCACAGCAAATATCAACGACTTACAAGACAGTGTTGTAGACGTGTTTCACCAGCATCAAGATTCTGCCTACCAAGGCGTTAGTCTAAAATACGTCACCAGCTCAGCCACTGTTATTGGAAAATGTCCTCTGTGCGGTCAGGATGTTCTTCACAAGAAATCTAAACACAACAACAAAAGTTTTTATATCTGTAGCGGTGCCAAAAATACGAAACAAGACGATGGTACATGGGTGAACAATGGTTGCACCTTCATGATCTCTTCATTCGCTCACAAAAAAATCACCCCCACACAAGCAGCCGCTTTACTTTCAGGAAAAACAATCTCCATGACAGGGTGTATATCAAAGACAGGCAAACCATTTAACTGTAAACTTAATCTTAGGAAAGGCGGAAAACTCACACCACACTTTACTAAATAGGAGAATAGCATGGCATTCACAATAGAAGAGAACTACAAACCATTATACGACGGTCCTTACTTTGAGTATGTGATTACAGAAAATGGCATCCACTATGGGGTTGATAGAGCAGAAAACGGATACGACCTTTATTTACTTGACGAAGACTGCTGGATTGTTGATGATGGCGACGGGCGCGATACGAGAAACTGGGGTACATTCTATCAACTCGGCTGGACAAAAGATGAAATGTTTGAAGGAATCAAGAAAGAATGGGCACCTCACCTATTGCCACCCTATGTTGATATTGAACCTGCTCTCATAGAACGATACGGCGAAGAATACGAAGGAGAAAGAATAGATGAAATGGATGGTGACGCCCTAGACAATCTATACAAAGAAACCTTTATAGAACCAGTAACTGAAAAAGATATAAACAACCTCGAATTAATAACCAAAGAAAAGGAGAAACCAATGACGGAAAATACAGGAAAAATGAAGCTGGAAGAACAACAGTTCAATTCTTTAGAAGAACTCGACCAGTGGGTAGGCGACAACCCACAAGCAGCCAAGCGCACAACTTTTGCACACGTTAAAATCCCATGTGCCTTTGTCACACCATACACATATACTGCTAAAGATGGGCGAGAATATGACAAAGCATACGTATCCATCCCCAAAGGCACAAACATCAACGGGATTGATGTGAGCGGATACTCGTGCTCTGTTTTTATGAACGACCGTATGACACAACAACATCTAGACGGTGAACACGTCACACTCGGTTTCAAGAGCAACGAACCAATCTCTATTTGGACTGGCAAGAAAGATAGCGAACAATATCCCTACAAACAGTTTGAAGTAAATCCGTGGGATTTAGTTAAAGCAATTAAACAACAGCTCCAGAACTATAAAGAAGAAAAAAATCAAGAACGTGACGAAGCAAAAAAACTTCATCCCAGCAGTCTTTCTTCTATGGCAAAAGGTGCACGCAGTGCATCCAGTGCCCTATCACAAAAAAACCAAGATTATCCCATCGTAGATTCACAGACGAAATAAACAGATTTTACGAGGTAGCTAACTTATGAAAATTGAAGTACTGTACAAAAATCATCAGTATGAAGAATTTGATTCCTCCACATTTGTATCACAAGATATTTTCCCCAAAGGAAATATCTTGACAAACTGGATTTTACACCTCGATCAGATAGAAACACAGGGAATTATTCTCACCGCCCATTGGTATGACACAAACGGCTGTAGCGACACAACAGTCATCGGAGAAACAGCTATCCCCATCACAAGGCGAAACATCGGATACGCTATGCTGCTTGTATCCGCTGATGAGCTTGCTCAACTCGTGTGGCTAAAAAAAGATGGCGAAAAAATCCTCTGGCGCGAAGGTGATGACCTCATTAACGGAGAACGCTTCTTTGCTATGGAACAACTCTGCTACTCCGATATCGGAGTTATATCCATCAACAAACGTGCACTATCTATCTTCGATTATCTAAAAAACGCCCATCCCGACAAAGATGACGAAAACATAGCCACCAGCATGGGATACACCTTGCCAGCCCTTGAACGCATCCGCGACCAAGAACTAGCACAAGCAGACGACGCATTATTAACTATTGAAGATGAGTATGATGACGATCCCGATTTTGACGGATTTCTCTAATGTATAACAAAAATAGATTCAATAAAATAATGTAGAATCCATCGTATCTATCAAAACAAAAAGGGCATTAACTTTTTTACGGTTAATGCCCTTTTTCTTAATTACACCTTCTACTTAATAGCTTCTATAATATTTACAGCTATTCGATTTATCACAGGCACACATACTGAATTACCTGCCTGCTTATATAAACGAGCCTCGCCTTGATTTTTAGGTAATTTATAGTCTATTGGAAATCCTTGCGTATTAAAACATTCCCGTGGAGTCATCTTTCTCAATCCATGCTTTGTTTTTATAATGCAAACATTATGCCCCCCTTCACCTTGGTTGGCAGTTAAGGTTGGAACTACGCCACTTTTATTTTGACGGACATAGTTTCTCCTCCACTGATATACTGCTGGACGATCAATATCATCATCTTTTGTCGCTTCTACCAACAACTTGTATATATCGCCTTTATACTTTCCTTCAGTATAGTAATATTTATCGTCTACCTTTGTTTCAAAATCTATAATATCTTTTACAGTAGTTGTTAATGGAACAGGCAGAATCCAACGAAATTTATCAAAATCTTTTTTATCCCTAAAGGCTACAATATAAACACGTTCTCTGTTTTGCGCTATATTTCCATAATTCATTGCATTCAGTACTCGATATGTATAATGATACCCAAGCAATTCTAGTTGTTCTCGTATTATTCCAAAAGTATTTCCATGAGCATGACCAACTAAATTTTTTACATTTTCAAACAATACAACTCTAGGCTTCTTACCTTCCACCATTCGCAGTAATTCAAAAAACAGTTCTCCACGTCCTTTTTTATCTTCAAACCCATGTCTATATCCTGCAATAGAAAATGCCTGACACGGAAAACCACCAATAATAACATCTATGACAGGGACGTCTTCAACAGGAACTAAGCGAATATCTCTCCGATCAACTTTAACCGTTGAATAATTCATTTCAAATGTTTCGCTGGCATATGAATCAAACTCATTTGCATATACAGTCTTAAATTCTCGTGTTTCTTCAAATCCTAAATCTATTCCACCTACACCTGCAAAAAATGAAGCTACACTAAACGTCATCTTTCCGTTTCACCCCAAGACACACTATTTTTCGCCAATTCTTTAGAAGAACTCTTTACATCTTTTGTAATTGAACGCACAGAGAGCTGTTGCTGCGTATTCTGTAAAACGCGATAGAGAGCTTTAATCTCATCCATACGGAAACCACACCACGACGTATGTGGCGCAATAACCACAGGGGCTTCAAGAAACCCTTTCTTCTTAAAAGTATCAATCAGATCGGGATGTTTCAAAAGATTTACTTCCTGATATTCTATTCCATAGCGATCAAAGAGACGCTTTGTTTGCGTACATTTCACACAGTTGTCCTTAGAATATAAAGTAACATTTGCCATATCTAAAACTCTTTTCCATTATTAAAGCCTACAATCTAAAAAGCGCCAAAACATTTACGCTTCCTTTTATTTTATCCACATAACATAACCAAGCACCACATTCATCAATAACAAAAGAATCGTTATTACAGACAACAACGGACGTTTATCTACACTTTTACGCAGTTTTTGGGTGCGCACTTGAGCCTGTTCCACAAGCGTTTGCACATACATTACATATTGATCCTGAATAGCATCCAGATGCTGCAAAGTCAGTTTCTCCGCTTGTTCAGAAGCTCTACTCACACCACTTATTGCCATTTGTTCTGCTAAATATGACACATCCTTCATCTCTTTCCTGATCTTCTCAAGCTCCTGTAAACCATGCCGAAATTCCATCACCAGTTTCTCTTGACTATCCTTCTGCTCACTTAACAGTTGCTCGATACGTTCAAGATTCATCTCACCATGACGCTTATCATAAGCGAGTTTATTCCGTGCCTTGCGTGCTCGGCTTACTTCTTCCGTCAAAGATAACTTTTTTGTGCCAGTTTTCTCCTTATCATCTATCTCTACATCTCTATAATTCACTGCCATCAGCTCTCCTTATACGTATGTCATAAATATTTGAAACGCTATTCCTGCATTAGCAACATGACTTTAGACTATCGATCTTTCCTTGACTTTGTTTGCTTCACTTCCTGAACCTTATTTATCCTCTGTGTTCTGTCCTGCGCTAATCCAGTCGAATACTTAGCCCTATAACCTCTGCCTCTTTTCTGAGAAGAACGCGCCCTACGTAGCTCATCTGCACCACGCCAATAGGCAAGGATTTCTCTTTTCACACTACTATCATTAGCAATATCTTTAGGCGGTTTAGGAAAGACAAGTTTAGGAAAAGCAGCCACTTTATCTGCTGGCAAACCTTGCAACTCTTTTCGATATGCCACATACAAAGATCGAATGTTCATCAGATAATCATTCTTTACTTTAGTCACATAATCCAACTGTTCATGCTCTCTATCTGTATCTCTAGCAAAAGATTCTAGATGTGCATCCAGTTTAAGCACAGAAAAAGAATAGCGAGCATTATCTCTATCCCTTGCATACATACGCCCATTTCTAAACTCCGTATCCACACCCCAACCGTCTAACAACGCACGAAAATCCACAAGACTTGTAGCCTGCTGTCCAGCAATACGCACCAACTCCCGAAGATTCGTTTTGTAAGGAAAAATCCCTTTTTTCTCTAGCTCCTTCTCCACACACGACCGCTGCCGATGATGAATAGCCGAATTGATTTTTCCTTCTTCAACTTGTTTCAACCCCCACGCTTCATCCATAGAACGAACACGATTAGCGCGTTCTTTTTTGGCTTTCACACCCAATCCTTCATCTAATCTTTTCCCTGTTGCAAGGTCGCTACGGTTAATTACCATATGCACGGCATAGCGGTGTGTTGCATCTTCTGTGCAGTATTCATTGTGCAGAGCGAACACAATTTCATGATTCGGGTAATATTTTTGAGCATATTCTTGTGCGTACTTCATGCAATCTTGTGGTGATAATTGTCCACCGTTGATGTTGCACTCGTCTGGATTAAACCCAAGAATCTGATGATACAAAATTGTATTCTTTGCTTCTTTTCCGTCTCTACCTTTACGCGATGCCTTGTTGTGTCCGAACATCTCACGAGTATTTTTCATGAACGATGACCACTGCTTTATATCTGAACACATCTCCATATTTTGCGATGCCCGAAAAATAACTTTCTCGTCATTGTTGATATAGTTACGCAAATTTTTCTGATGGGACGTTCCACCAGTAACGCTCTGTTGCTTAATGATCGTCATTCCTCTTACTCTTTTCTGAGATAAATGTTGTGTCGTTCTAACTCTTTGTGCACACCGATCAACATATTTTTTCCTCGCTCAAAAAGATTTTTCTCATCGTCTAAAACTTTTTGTGCTTGACGCACCGATAATCTTTCCACACCATACGTATTCAAAAATTTCATAAATTGATTCAAATTTGTTCCCTGCTTCGTCAGTTCAAAAAGAAAATCACGCAATGGCTGCACATCAATAATCTGTATCTGAGAATCATCAGAATAAATCGAAGTCGCTCGAATAAATTCAGACACACTCACACCAGCCTTGCGTGCTTTGCTCACTAAAATACTTTTTTCTTTCTCACTCACACGAATCAAAACATTCGACTCTCTCGCCACCATGATCCAAAAACTTCCTTCCTCAAAAAATATTTTTCTCTCCAACAAAAATAAAAATCATGAGCAGTGCCGCCACTGCTCTATCTACAACACGACCCAAAACACGTTTCATGCCAAGCTAAAAGAACACGTACACACGTGTTCTTTTCAGGCTCCTCAAAGCCACCACAAGCGACCCTAGAAGTGACAAATAAAAAGCCTCGCAGAGCAAGATGGAAGAGTATAGAAAAGAGCGGTGTACCGCTATTGTATATACGCTTCCTACATCTTGCTTGTGAGTACACACCCCAGTGTGTAGGAGAGCTTGAGCGGGATATTCCACGGGTGACGCCACCCGTAAAAATAGCCCGCTCAAGCAGTTCTTTGGAAAGAAAAGAAGAGCATTGTCTTCTGAACAAGAATACAATGCTCTTCTTCATCTATTATTCAGCAGCTCTGTCTCAAGAAGACGACAAATCAATTGCGTCATATTCTCACCAGTCTCAGCACGGTGCACCAACATCGAATAATGCAACTCCACAGGAATGTTTACACTGATGAGTCGGCGGTCGCCAGTAAGATAAGACGTATAATTTTTATTAGCGTCATATTGCTCAAACTTTTCCATACAATCACACTTCCTTATTATGGGTTTTATTATGAGAAGAAAGAGAATCTTTCACAATCGAAATACACTTATTGTAGGCAACGACTTGTCCTTCCAAGTATTTGATACTGTGCATATTAAGCTCGTCACCACAAAGACCATCTTTCACAAGCACAAGGAGAGCTTCAACCTTGATACGTAAGTCAGTAAACACTCCCTCTAAAAATTCTAATTCTTGATACTCCGACATTGCACAACCTTTTCTATATATAAAATTATCTATTATTCAATTTCTCTATGTTGCGTTATATAAATATGGATTTATTGACCATCCTTTCATTATATATAGTTATAGTAACACTCATTTCTATACATAGATGTTGTAAAGATTGATTGCTATAATTCTATCAGGATATTTTTCTATTTATCAAATTATCTCTATCATGAAGGTAGCTTTTTCTGTTATAATAGTAGCAACTGCACAAGAAAAATTTTTGCACATATTAGGTACACCATCGACACAGATTGGATATATTGTGGCACATAAAATCACATCTCTTGATTCCATCAACAAAAAAATTGAAGCCGAAAAAGAGCGACTACATCGCTTGATGGAACAAAAAAATTATCTGGAAGAACAAGAACAAACCTATAGTACTATCGGAAAAATCCTGTGCGAAAAAATGAACTGTTCGCATCAAGACTTTTCGTTTGATGCCTTTCATCAATACATTGACGAACACTGTGATAATCTACGTAATTATCTTACGGTAGGCAATGAAGCGTATGAATGAGTATCACCATCTTTATATAAAGGAGAGAAGATACGATGAATAAGAGAACGAAAATTATTGTGGCAACTATTGCAGCTGTTGCTGTCATAGCTGCTTCTTGTATCGGTGTGTTGTATAGCCGATATGCGACTGCTTGGAAAAACTATGAGAACCAAAATTCTGCCACACACAAGCAGTATTCTGTTGTTCAAGAAAATTCCAAAAAGTTAGAAACAATGATTGGTGATGAAGAAACTTTTCTTGCACAAACAATGCAGCTCTCTATCACGAATCAACTGAGCTTATCAACAAAGCACAATCTGTTAGCGTGGGCGAAAAAATTCAACAGCCACAAGGATTTATTACGCAACTGAGATCAACGAATACGATCCATGATGCCACTAAAAAATCTGAGGAACAGGATAAAACTTTTGTTTCCCTCAACAGTGATATAGAAGCTGCGATCAAGAAAATTGAGATTGCATTCTTAGATAAAGCTGTAGCCGACTACAACACAGCACTCGATGAGGAAAAAACTATTATTGAAAGCCTTGCAGCTCTTATCTCCGATACAGACGGAAAAGTTCTTAATGATGCTATTCGTCAAGAAGCATCCGCTGCGCTGGCAGACGCACAAAAAACTATAGAGGAAACCGTCGATACAAAAAATCTTGGAGCCGTGAAAAAAGCAACCACTAACCTCACGCAACAACTCGCTACCCTCAAAGAAAAAATCTCTGCACTAACAGAAAGCAACCACGCCTACGAACAACAACAGCAACAATCAGAAGCCGCCCACGCAGCTAGCTACAAGAATAGCTACCAGCACAGTAATAATTCACAATCAGCTTCTACTGGTTCTGAACGATGGGACTACTCCAGTGGAATAAACCCAGACGGCTCGCCAAGTACATTCAGTAATCCAAGCGGACATGATGTGAAACCGAATTATATTCCATATAGATAGACAAAGATAGACAAACTTAATATTTGAAATGTTACAATAATTTGACTAGTTATATTTTTTACTAGATAGATTAAGGACATTTCATGAAATTTACTATTAAAAGTCAAGTTAGCTTACTTCTTCTTATCGTAGTTTCGCTATTCTGCAATGGGGCTATATCATCTATAGCTTTTGCTAATGGCGGTGGTGGAGCAGGTAGCGGTGGAGGTTTTTCTGCTGGCGGTCGCGGAAATCTATATTACGTTTTTTATGATGGGGTATCTCCAGATGGAAATACCCCATCTCAAGGAACAATGCAAGCATCTATTGATTACTTTATCTCTGGTAAATTAACTAATGGTGAAAGTGCTAACAATGCGGACGGCGCTATACTTCGTAATGCCGTCACAAAGGCATGTACTAGCGCATTAGAACGTGCCGAAAACCGCAACCCTAACCCTGATGGAAAAAGTCGTGTTGTAGCTTTGTTTTGGGGGGCAAATTCTGGTATATGGAAAGGATATGCTCAGATTCTACCTTCAGAAGTAGAAGATTTTTATAATCAATGGAAAACCAACGGCTCTGCAGATGTTCTCACGGAATCTCAAACAGGCGGAGCTGAAGGCTATCAAAAATATCTAGGATATATTGAACAAGGTAAAAATGAAGCAATTGCCTCTATGAATAATTCAAGTGTTGCAGCGTGTGTTGCACTCAACTCTCAAGAGCCGCCGCAAAACTATCAGCTTTCGGTCACAACCGATAAAGCCACAACATTCACAATGGCTAGCTCTACCGAACCCGTCACAGACACAATCCATGCATCCGCAAACGGATCATCCATCAGAGAAAACCTTACCGCAACAATTTCCCTCATCTGGGATTCACCCGAAGGACAAGCCAAGAAAAAAGTAGACAAAACCGTCACAATCACCAACAGTGGCGACACCACATCCCCCACATTCACACCAGCAGACTTCGACTGGACATCGTGGGCAACAGGCACCTTCTGGTTCGATGTGACCATTGACAAGCAAGGCAAAATGCAAACAGCCATCAACACCACCGACCGCGACCCACGCGAAACATGGACAGCTGAACCGAAACAACCCGACAAAGAACTCTATAAGAGCGACACAACAACACCCTTACAGACAGACGTTCTTGCCTCAGCACAATCCTACGACGCGCACATCACCGCGCACTCCAACGGCTATCTTTCATCCATGACCATCACAGACACCATCCACACCATAGACGTATGGATCGGCAGCAAAGATACAGACATAAAAGAAAACGTGTATGTGCTTGACCCTACAGGGAATAAAACCCAAGCCACCATCACAATCGACCGCACCCACAAAGATACGGTCACCGTTTCCGCAACCCTCAACAATATCGACAACCAAGGAAACTACACCCTCGTAGTCCCCACCTATACGAAACCAACAGGTGCAGACTACACCATTAAAGACACAGGCAAAGTCTGCTATACAAAAGAATTAAAAGAATGCATGACCACTGACGAGAAAACAACCCAAAAAGTCACACCCACACCCGACAAAGTATGGGTACTAGACGAAACAGGAGCACTCGCAGCACAAGATAAAAACTGGACAAACAACGTTGCTGCCGACCAAAAACTATTCCTACACGGAGACACCGTTGGTGCCGTTGTGAATGGTCACATTCCAGCCAAGCTCACCGCACCACTAGACGAATATGTCATCACAGATGACTGGACAGGAGCACAAACCTATGTAGACTTCACAGACGGAACAAAAGCCCGTGTATATGCAAATGGGAAAGACGTCACAAAAGATTTCACCATTACTGTGCATGACGGCATCACCACAGCTACCGCCAAAGAATCATTCTTACAAACTACGGGAAGCCTCGTGGCAGATATGCCGATCAAGCTCATTATCACAGGTGTCTTTAAGCCCGTCACGCCAGAAACAGACACGAACGGCGAGACTGTTGTTCTCCACAATAAAGGAAGCGAACGCTACAACAATGAGGAAAAACCAACAAACATTCCACCCGTATTCATCTGGAACCCCGACCCCAGTAAAGATGTCCTTTCCTCTGCGCGGCAAGATGGCGACCAGTCAAGCATTGACGGGCAACAAGTATTCCCCAACCAATGGATAGAATACCTTGTGAACGTGGATGTAGACTTTCCCAAAACAAAAGACGAACTTGCCCACCCTATAGAAAAATTTGAAGTGAAAGATGACTATGACCCGAACTTTCAACTAGATAAAACCAGCATCGAATTCTATGATGCTCGCACAAACAAACCTATCTCAAAAAAGAATTACACCCTCTCTTTTGATGAAAAAAACACAGCATTCACTGCAACGTTCACACAAGAGTGGATTGATTCCCAACTCATGCTCAAAGAGAAAGGAGACCTGCTGCTCCGCTTTGAGGGCACAGTATCCCCCACAGTAACAGCTGGCACAATTCTTTCTAATCAAGCCTTTGAAATTATCAATAATTCCAGCACTCAAACCAATATCCCGAAAGTCACCATTCCTGCACCCAAACCCGACAAAGAGGATTTGAACACCGACCTCATCGATATTGACAAAAAAACTGTTGTCGGTGGAGAAACAATCATGTACCGTCTGACAATGGACGCTACACCTGCGCGAAATAAACTCGCCTATGACGTGCACAAACTAGGCATGATTGACGACTATGATGAAGAATATTTGACACTTGACGAAGACGGCATCAAAATCGTTGAAAAAGACACAGGCACCAACGTGACAGACGCCTTCAACATTCAAGTCAAAGATAGCATTGCCTATGTGTTTGCCAAACTCATTGATACCATCAATCGAAACGGAGAAAAAATCACCGCCACACAACCAGAATCATTGAAAGAATACGCAGACGCTGCAATAGACCCCATCAACGACCCCATCATTGACCAAAACCTACTAGGCAAACAGTACTGGGTATATTTACCCACCACTGTATCAAAAGTCACCGATGGGTATGTGATTGAAAACACAGCCTTGCAGAACATGGAAAACATGGTATTGAAAACTCGTATCGTCTCCAACCCTGAAAAAGAAATCACTCCCCATAAAGATGTGACCATTAACGTAGGGGGCGAATCCATGAACAAGGGCGAAATCAAACTCAACTCTATGTTTAACTATCGTCTTGATTCATCCGTGCTACCTGCTAACCGTGCGGACAAAGCAACCTCATGGTCAATCGTTGATGACTATGACGAGAAGGCTGACCGTTTTACAGGTAACTGGATAGCAATCGCTAACCGTGATCTCTATGATGGTACAAAGCTGATTGCCAAAGCTGGTGACCAGATTGATGGAGCCACAGTCATTGATTATACGGCAACGGAAGAATTTAAGAATCTGACGATTCACGACATCAAGCTGACCGATGAGCTTGCCAAAGCGCTTGGGGCTTACAACAATGGTAAAAATAAGAGTTATCTAAAGATCATTACCCAAGGAACGCGAGGCACAGATGACTTTGGTTTCTTTGCAGAAATCACCACTGGCATCATCGAGGATGAACATGGAGCACGATCCGCACTAAGTATCTCTAGAATCCCTGACGAGAAAGTTATCAACGCTTATGTGGCACTCCAACGCGGTATCAATCCCATGCAGACAACAGACCTTTTTGACGTTACCGAAAAAGACGGAATCATTACGGTTACAGCAACACACAAGTATCTGAACCTTGTTAATACGCGCATGGATATCGAGCAAGCATTCTCTATATATGTGCAGATGGAGCGAATCCTCCCCGTCACCGTCACCAACACGTTCGTAGAGACATACAACAAGGTGGAGCGCAAACCAGAACCAGTAGAAACGAAAACCCCTGAAAATCCTGCTATTGATGTAGAAAAATGGGATACCAACTCTGGTATGAACAACGGTGACCGCGACACAGCCAGTGAGGCTCTTAGAATTAAAAGCGACAACGCAGCCACCCCTATCAGCATCACGTACACGATTACTAATACAGGCGATGTTCCACTGAAAAACATTACCTTAACCGACAAAACAATCAAGGGAGAAGGCGCTGTAGAAGACCTTTCTTGTCCTGCTATGGACGTTTTGCAGCCGAACGAGAAAATGATCTGCACAGCGTCTCTCACGGGGCTAAAAGCTGGAAGCAGCCACACAAATACAGCCACTGTTACAGGACAGTCTGTTTACACAGACAAAGAAGTGACAGACCATGATGACTGGAACGCACACGTGGCAACCCCACCACTGCCAAACACAGGCTCACATTGGGCAACAATCATCATAGCATCACTCCTCCTCAGTAGCGTAGGTGCGTTCATTCTGACGTCCAGAAACAAACTCACATCTAACAACTAGCACAGATAAAAGAATCCCCCACGAAAACATCTTTCGTGGGGGATTTATTTGTGTAACTATGAATCTAAGGGGAACGTCACTTTAATAAGCGACACATGTATTATAGCACAAGTTATCTCTCATGCTCATCGGGATGAGATGATCTATCCTTTGACAGCTTTTTAGATGCTGCACGAGCATTTTTCATCTCTTCTAACAACGAGACATGAGACTTAGAATCGGGAAGCGAAGCACTATCCTTATCTGCTAATTGCTCGTTAAGATGTTCTATCGCATCATAACGTTTCCCAATTTCAGTCAATGTTGCAACCTGAGCACACTTAAGAAACCAAGGAAACTCTTCATTTAATTTCTCTATAACACCATAGGCTTTCAAATACGGCATAATATCAACCGTTTCATAGCCTGAATATTGCGTATGTACAAATCCATGATCTTCCATGAATATCCGAATATCAGCCCACGCTTTTTTATACCCATTCGGACTATCAGATGGATAAAACTCTTTTAATTTAGCTTGATCTAAATCAAAATGAAAGGCTTTTCGACAATTATCTCCATTCATCATAATCACTTACGCATAAATTCGTTCTGGGAAAAGCTCTTTAACAATATTGACATAATCAATAGGCTCTGTACTATTTTCAAAGGCTGTCAATGCAGCAATATTCTTCATAACCCATTCCTGTTTAGACAGTAGCGACAAAGCGAGGCATTGAGATTCTACTCTATCGTTTTCGTTAGCTTTCCATGTACCACGGCTAAGACGGGTTAAACCATAACGCTGCACATTTTTATCAACACAATCATACAGCTCGTTAATATCATATCCGTGATCTCGAGCCTTAGATTCATCAAACTCAATAGTAAAACTCCACGGTGTTGCTTGATATATACTCATATTACTCCCTCCTAAATGATAGAATTCTATTTATCTATTATACTGTATTTCAGCGGTTTTTTCAATCTAAAAACCCTTACAGTAGGTTATAATAGTATCCAAAGAACGTTAAACAGTTATTCATGTGACCAAAAAAGAGTATTGCGAATTTTTCTATATGGATTAGATGTTAGATCAAATTGGGAAGTGCCTAAAATTTGATTAAACATTAAAACAGGAGAATAGAAACAAGTCCAGACCAAATGGAATAAGCGCTACATTTATTCTCACTCAATTTCGGAGAATTAATAAAAATATCTTTCACAATCATTTCCTTTCATTGAAGTATTGGTATGTATAAATATATCAAAAAAGATATATATAAATATGGGACTATGTACCCAATTTTGATGACTTGAATTTCTTATTTTTGTCAGCGTTGCTTCCATTGTGCTGCAAACTGTATATCCGATAGAGCAAGACACGTGGCAATCACGCTATTAATAGCAATGTTCTCCTTATCACGGCAAATAGTTATGAGCGCGCCACCGTCCTTGACTACTGATCTAAAAATCATAGCATCTCCAACAGCAGCACCAACCCTATCAAGCCATGACTTCCACATCTCTAAAAGTAGTCCTGCGGCAATGCAAGCTGTAAACATTTATTGTGACGCACGACACACAAGGTTCATTGGGAGGGAGCTGAGTGAGAGAGCTTGCCTTTCTCTAACTATAGAAAACCGCTTCATCTATCGTGACAACATAAGGATCAATCGTTTGTGATTAACGGCTTCTATAGATAGAGGCAAGCTCATCGAAAATTGACCTATGTTCATCGGTCGGTCGCTTCGTTCGATACAACTTGGACAAAATTATTAGCAATTGTCTGTGGCGGTATATGTATGTAACTCATATAAAACAATACTCATTGTTTTGTGGCTAAGTGGCACACCTTCGCACCGCGTTAAGCCGTAACACGTGGCACGACATACGGGATATTAGCCTGTTTACATACTCGAAAAATCACTGTTCCACGTTTCCGTGACTTGATGGATTTCGTCCCGTCTCCAAAACGACTACTTTGGAATTATTTCATTCGCATTGTTCACCCAGCGCTGGAGCGATTCTCCACTGGAGCATCATCAAAAGTTCTACGCATTTCTCAACTTGAATATTCTAAGAGTGCGTGCTAGACTTACTAGCAAGTGTTGATGCCAAGACACTATTTGGTTTTCAAATATCATCGTGTATACCCAAGAATAGCACCTCTCTCGCGGAGGTGCTATTCTTTTTGTTTTACCCCCCCCCATCAGCATTTTCTAGCATAAACAAGACTTGCCATTTCTTTTTCTATCTATACATTTCCTTAATTTTCTTGGCAAAACCTCTCTTTTTCTCGTGTCTTAATTGAATAAAAAAGGAGAGAAGACCCCATGAACAATTGCCAAAAATATAAAAACTGTGACGAAGATGACATTATCAGAATGTTTTGCGCCTATTGCAGAAGAACGCTACGCAACGCCATTACAGACTACTATCGCGAACAGCAACGATATGCCAAGCATGAAAAACTATTCTCTGACATGAAAGAAGCAGAACTCAACGCACTAAGTGAATCCTATGACTGCCTCATCAAAGAAAGTATTTTCACCATCAAAGGGATGGAGTTCTCCGTCAAAGATAGCTTTTTAGCTGATGGACTTTCCAAACTGGACACACACCTGAGAGCTATCATTCTACTTTACTATTTTGCTGATTGGACAGATAAAGAGATCGCACAATACCTTTCCAAGCCACGATCAACAATTCAATATCAGAGAAATCATGCGCTTCATCTTCTCAAAAATTTATTAGAGAAAGGAGAACCACAATGATTACCTATCACACCATACGCCAAGCGAGCGAAGGAGACATCCTAGCTTCTCAAGAAGTTTTGCAACACTTTGATGCCTATATCAATACACTGTGTACCCATCTTTTCCTCTACGAAAATGGGCGACGAGAATACACGGTCGATACCATCATGAAATCTCATTTACAAGTGAAACTGCTAGAAGCAGTTATCAAATTTAAGCTATAGAAAGAAGTGGTTGATATTAAAACAGCAGATATTCCTCTCTGGGAAAAATACACATTGTCAATCGAAGAAGCATCCCAATATTTTCGCATCGGCGAAAATAAACTAAGAAAACTCGCGGAACACAACCCTCCCCTTGATTGGGTCATCATGAATGGAAACCGTATCCAAATTAAAAGAAAACTCTTTGAACAATTCATTGACACAACAGACACACTCTAAAAAGAAAGCCTTGTTTATGCTATAATAGATGTAGCATATCAAGGCTCTTTCCGTTTTATAGGAAAGGAGCAATAATGAATGTCAGAAAAAAGACGAGATCATAAAAATCGCCTTCTTCGCACAGGAGAGAGCCAACGAAAAGATGGAAGATATGTATACAAATATGTGGATGCACACGGGAAAACAACATTTGTTTATTCATGGACGTTAGTAGCAACCGATAGAACGCCACGAGGAAAGAAAACCGATATATCTCTGCGAGAAAAAGAAAAAATCATTCTCAAAGAACTAGAAGACGGAATCTATCTTCGCACAAAAAACCTGACAGTATGCCAGCTATACCACCAATACACGCGATATAAAGCAAATGTTCGAGAAGCAACAAAACTAGGACGCTTACAACTAGCTAAAGCCCTAAAAAAAGACCCCCTAGGGCACACCCTGATTTCTCGCGTAAAAACAGCGAACGCCAAAGAATGGGTCTTACGCATGAATCAACACGGGTATAGCTACCAAACGATCAGCAACTACAAGCGTTCCCTCAAAGCTACTTTTTACATGGCGCAACAAGAAGAATATGTGAGAAACAATCCTTTTGACTTTCCTATCAGCGACTTACTAGAAGATAACCGTAAACCAAAAACACCACTATCTGCCGTGATGGAAAAAAATCTTTTAACCTTCCTCACAACAGATAAAGTCTATCGAAAATACTACAACGATGTCGTTATTCTCCTCGGTACTGGTCTACGAATCTCAGAACTATGTGGCTTAACCATCAAAGATATTGACCTCGATCAAAGACTTATCCACGTCAATCATCAACTACTGAAAAATGAGAAAAACAAGTATT
The DNA here is from genome assembly GCF_946902915.1 of Streptococcus sp. Marseille-Q5986. GTDB lineage: Bacteria > Bacillota > Bacilli > Lactobacillales > Streptococcaceae > Streptococcus. The sequence goes on from NZ_CAMPPY010000002.1 coordinate 139,267, forward strand.
CTATCACGCCACCAAAAACAGCCGCAGGAATACGAACAATCCCAATGAGCACGCTCGTCCATGAAGCCATCCATAGCCTATTAAACCAACGCAAAAGCAACCTTGGTATCACAACCTTTCTCTTTACCACAAGAAACGGACAACCAAGAACCGCTATGGACTATGCCAGTATTTTCAGAAGGATGGCAAAAAAATACAATAAACAACATCCCCAAGAAATACTTCCCATCCCATTTTCTGCCCACAGCTTGCGACACACATTCTGCACCAAACTTGCCCATACAGGAATGAACCCCAAAGCCTTGCAATATATTATGGGGCACAAAAACATATCCATGACGCTCAACTATTATGCACACACAAATTCTGATATGGCAGTAAATGAAATGAAAAAACATCTCACTTAAAACAGAACGTACTACTCGTTTTACTACTTTTCAGTAGCATAAAACACAAAGTTACAAGAACATATGTGACAATCTTCCATCTACAAAACAACGCAAAGCCTTGAAACATAAGACTTTGCGAAGATTTAAGAACCTATAAGAAAACACTCAAAAAAGAGACTAAAGTTTCTTATAAAAATTGCTTTTCTTTTGATACACTTCAAATCCAGCTATCAAGACACCATGGTAAAAACCATAGACAATGTAACTAACACTAAGACCATGCCAAAAACCCATAACCAACATATTGACCATATAGGCATAGGTTGCATTGTGTAGTCTATTTTTAAACCATTTTTTCCTGATAACCTGCATCAATACTCTTGAGAATACAAAATCTCTCAACCAGGTCGACAAGGTGATATGCCATCTGGTCCAAAAATCCTTGATATCGACACTCAAGAAAGGTTTGTTAAAGTTCATCGGTGTCTGAATACCTAGAATATTACTACTTCCAACGGCCATTAGACTATAGCCTGCAAAATCAAAGAACAGATACAAGGTATAGAGGTACATATACTTGATTGAATAGACGACTGTGCCAGTATTATTTAGAGCAAGTAACATCTGGTAAACATAGGTTGATAAAACAACCTTGTAAAGAAGGCCTAGAACGATACGATACACACCGTCCCCTGCTAACTCTAGATACTCTTTTCGGGGCATGACCTCGTTTATCTCTTTTAAAAATCTCCTACTCCGATCAATCGGACCAGCACTAACTGTTGGGAAAAAGAGCAAAAACTGTAGATAATCTTTTACACTGATTTTTTCTTTAATCAAGCCATCCGATATTTCTAGCATGATCTGAATGGTCTTAAAGGACATGTAAGAAATTCCAATAAAGGCCAACAAATGCAGAGAAGTCAGGGCAAAGACTTTATTGATTACTAAAGGAAGAATGGAAAGGAAAACCAGTGGCTTCAGCCGCTTTGCCTCTATCCTCTGCGCTAGAAAAACCAGAAAATATTGATAAATGACAAAGGCAAGCAAATAGACCATCATCGCTCGACTCTTACCATAGATAGCTCCTGCAAATAAGAGGGAGAGCATCAAAACATAGTAGTCCTTACGTTTTTCAAAAAAGTTTACCACAAAACCAATCAGTAAAACTACAAACAAGAGAAGGAAAAACTCATTCCCCTCGAAATAATTCATACCAGTCAAACTCCTTTACATTATCATCCCTCCTACAGCAAACTTTCCGATTTGCTAATTGAGGGGTCTTTCTTTATTATAGCATATTTCTAAAAAGAAACTTTACTCTTCTTGCATTTCGGTGAGAAAACAAAAAAGAGTCCCGTTGGGCTCCTTCCATTATTTATGACTTAATTTCTTGGTCAAGAAATCTCCCAAGAACTGGATTGTAAAGATAATCAAGATGATAATGATAGTCGCCAAGATGGTCACATCGTGATTGTAACGATTGAACCCATAGGCAATGGCCACGTTACCGATACCACCAGCACCAACTGCTCCCGCCATAGCTGTTTCCCCAACAAGGGAAATCAAGGTCACAGTCGTCACACGAATCAAATCTGGAAGACCTTCTAGTAAGCCTGATTTTCCTAGGTTAAAATTTTTTACCCGAAAAACTTCTTTTTTCTAGTGATAAAATCAACCCTATCACACTCACTACCAAAAACACCCACCAACAAAGCCTGATATCTTGTAAAGCTAAGAAAGAAAATACAGACATTCCCAAGGGTAATGTTAAAGAAAAAATCATACTCAAGAGATTATTACTTCTAGCTAATACATCCGCGCTCAAGTTAGACAGTAACAGAGTATCTAATTTAGGCATTGATTTCGACATCAAATACATGACAAAGGCTAAGCAAACAACACCTACTAGAGGAGAAAAATCTAAAATATTAGCAGTAGCAAGTAAGACAAACAGAATTGCATTGAGCGATAGCAAACTTGAAAACGACAATTTCCCAAAATAATCATGGGGAGTTAGGCTACCAAGAATAGCTCCTCCCAAGCTAACACATTCAATTAAAAATAGGGCTTGGGCATATCTGAGATGATAGATAGTATGGTCTAATAAGTAAAAGTGATAAATACCTCCAACAGCTCCTCCCAAAGTGTTCATTACTAAAATGACAAGAATCATTTTAAACAAAGATTTACTTTCTCTCTGTCTAAAGATATCATCCATGTCCGCATAGATTGCCTTAACTTGTTGAAGTAAACTAATCGACTTATCCTCTACACTTACAGACAAATGCGTCAATTCTCTTCTATTTTTGAACAAAATAAGAGAAGATAGTAAAAAGAAGCCAGCATTCACAATCGCAACAAAAGAAAAATTTTGGTGGCTTGTTGTGAGTAACCACACTCCTAAGGCTTGACCTCCTAGATTTGATAAATAGGAGACAAACTGAGTAAAGGAATAAGCTTCATAGAGCTTATCTTCCGAAATATTATGCTGGATAATCGGCATACGAAGGCCTGCTGTATAATCTGATAAAATATCCGAACAGATATTAACCATACAGATAAAAGCAAACGTTACGAAGTTCTGTTCATGAATCACACTAGCAATCAAAAGAAATAGCAGACTTTGCACACAACCAACCCAGATAATTGTCCCTGCTTTATTCCGAGTATGATCAGCCTTAATCCCAACATAAAAAGTAAATAAGAAAGGTAAAATCGTAATCATATTCGCCATAAATACAGCTATATTTTTAAAGGGTAGACTCGCAGCATAAACGATAAATACCAGATTATAAATATAAGCTCCACTTGAGCTCAAAAACCTTGATAAGGTCAGTATTCTAAATAAATGATGTTTTAAGAATAGTTTCATAGCAGGCCTTTCTCACATTTCAAAGAGTATTCTATTGAAATCAGTCTAACAAAAAAAGCGGGACTCCCCACTTTTTTGTAATATATTTTTTCTGAAAATAGGAACTCTAGCTCCTAGATACTGCTATTTATCACTCCATCTACAAGCCCATTTATTTTTCGTCAATCGATGTAATGAGAATATATTACAAATCTTCATTTGAGAGCTGATTTGCAAAATAGTTTTCATAGTATCTTGCACCATCTACATATTCTAAATCTTGTAAGATTATAATGCCCCTCTGGATTTTTTCAAGACCCTTATTTTCTACTTTAAAAATAGTATCATAATACCCTTTAGCAATCATATAAATGATTTTAAGATAAGCTTGAGATTCTGGCAATTCTCGTTTTTCAATCTGAAAGATAAAATAATCTGCTTTTAATTTATCCTTTTCCTCTATCGCTTTAAAGAGTCCATTAATCAAAATAGTATCAATACCAACTTTGTTACTAGGTAAAGAGCCTAATAAATCCGTCTTTTGTAACATCTCCCTAGAATATTTAAAATAGAGGGGCAGAGGAAACAAAGTAGAAATCGTTGAAAATAGTTCTAATTCATAATTTCCCCAGATATCAATAGTAAAAAAATAGTCATAGAGAAAAGTCAGTTCTTCATCCGTTGCTCTTATTTCTGAATCAAAAAACACAAGAAGGCTTTTGATACGAATCATTTGTAAAAGATAGCTTGTTTCACCACTTGATCTATACTTTTGAGTCGTCTCTTCATACAAGGAATGGAGAGAATCAATTCCTCCTCTGTCATATAAATCCCAAAGATTTTCTTGAAAAGCCAAAACCTTTTTCTGAGAAAAACCACGTACCAAGTACATAAATTCATTCAGATCAGAGTGGATGTTATCTAAGGCAGTAATTAATTTCATAGATGATAAGTCTGCTTCTCCGCGCTCAAATTTGCTCAGCATGGAATAAGTAAACTCTCCTCCCGTCGCCTCCTGTAGAGATACATTCCGACTCTTTCTCAATTCTTTAAAAACTTCTCCCAGATTTTGCATATTGACTCCCCACAATTCTTAACTCTCTAACTCATAAAAGTAACGATTGATAGTAGCTAGTACAGAGAATTTTAAGTCTTGACTATACCTCAAACTCCTATGAATGATGTACAGATTACCTTACTCTTTTTTATTTATGACTCAATTTTTTGGTCAAGAAATCTCCCAAGAATTGGATTGCAAAGATAATCAAAATGATAATGATGGTTGCCAAGATGGTCACATCGTGATTGTAGCGGTTAAATCCATAAGCGATGGCTACGTTACCGATACCACCAGCTCCAACTGCTCCGGCCATGGCTGTTTCCCCAACAAGGGAAATCAAGGTCACAGTCGTCACACGGATCAAATCTGGAAGACCTTCGGATAGATAAACACCTACGATGTCCCAGAAGGTCGCTCCGCTAGCTTGAGCCGCCTCAATGACACCACCATCCAGTTCAGCCAAGACAACCTGCACCTGACGGGCAAAGAAGGCAAAGACTGCAAAAGAAAGTGGGACAAGGGCTGCATTTGGCCCGATACTTGTTTTAACAATCAAGTGAGAAAGTGGTGACAAGATTGCCAAGAGGATGATAAAGGGAACCGCACGAAAAATTGAGGTAATTTTGTCTAAAATCCAGAATACGACTTTATTCTCCAAGACACCACCTGGCGCTGTCAAGACGAGAAAGAGACCTGCCACCAGCCCCAAGAAGCCTCCGATAATGAAGGAAAGAACTGTCATATAAAGAGTTAAGTAGATAGCCGTTCCCCAGCCTGCCTGACCAGCCCAACCCATTTTATAGACATTTGGTAAATAGGTTTGAATCAATGATTCCATCTTACTGTACTCCCTTCAATACTTTTAGTTGTACACCTGCTTGACGAATGGCTTCTTGGGCACCTGCCAACGCTGCTTTTTCACCTGACAAGACCACCACCAATTCTCCAACAGGAGTACCATCAAGAATTTCGATATTCCCATAGAGAATATTAGCCATTACTTGGTAATGCTTGTACAATTCATTCAAAAGTGGCTCGTCTGTTGAAGCCCCTGCATACTTGAGCTGCACCAAAAGGCTGTTTTCAGACAGATGTTCCACGATTTCTTGCTTCTCAATCTTGACCATGGCTTCATCAATGCCTGTGGCCGTTGAGATAAAGTCTTGTGTCAAAGGTTGTTTAGGGTCTGAGAAGATTTCAAGAACACTCCCCTCTTCAATCAAATGCCCATCCTGCATAACTGCCACACGGTTGGCAATGTCTTTGACAATCTGCATTTCATGCGTAATCAAGACAACCGTCAAGCCTAATTTTTGGTTCAAATCTTGCAACAAAGCCAAAATCTGCTTGGTTGTCTTAGGATCAAGGGCAGAAGTTGACTCATCTGAAATCAAGATTTTTGGATCATTAGCCAAGGCACGCGCAATGGCCACACGCTGTTTTTGCCCTCCAGATAGCTGTGAAGGGTAGTTTTCAGCACGGTCTGCCAAGCCAACCAAGTCCAACAACTTAGCGACTTTAGCCTTCTTTTCTTCCTTACTGAGTCCAGAATGTTTAAGGGCAAAGGCTACATTCTCCTCTGCTGTCTTCTGGCTCATCAGATTGAAATGCTGGAAAATCATCCCGATATCCTGACGTTTGCGACGCAACTGCTCTGCTGTCAAGGTGACCTTACCATCAAAAATCACATCGTCGTCAATGGTAATTTTCCCTGCTGATGGTTTTTGCAAGAGGTTAATCACCCGTACAAGGGTTGATTTCCCTGCTCCAGAATATCCAACGATTCCGTAGATATCCCCTTCTTGGATGTGAATGGTCACATCCTTGACCGCTGTGATGGTTCTCTTCTTCTGATGAAAAGTCACATCGATCTGATCTAACTTGATAATATCTCTACTCATAGCTTCTAATCAGCTCCTCTACTAATTCAATATGGGTGTAATAATCGGCGATTCGCACATTTTCATCTCCACCGTGGTCTCGACTATTGGCATTTCCTAAACCGAAGGCCACCATTGGCACCTCTAGGGCATCAAAGACCGTATGCATAGGTCCTGTCCCAGCTGTCGTCGGCAAGACCGAAACGCCCTGTGGATAGAATTTCTTGGCCAACTTGATCACATTAAGAATGGCTGGCGCGCTCATATCGCTTCGATAGCTCATCTCTCCCAAGGTATAGTATAATTCTACCTTATCAAAGCCATTTTTGTCTAGCTGTTTCCGAATTTTTTCCAGAACATCATGCGGTTCTAGGCCAGGAACCAAACGAACCTCTAGTTTAGCACTGGCTTCTGCAGGCAAAATAGTCTTAACACCCTGACCTTGATAACCAGACTGGATTCCTTCGATATTAAGCGCTGGCTCGAAAAAGAAACGTTTTAGAAAGGCCATCCGCTCCTCCTGTAAGAGAGGCAACTCCAATCCATAAATCTGGCTGATTTCCCCTGGATTTTGTTGAGCGTAGGTATCTACCAAGGCTAATTCCCGTTCATTTGGCTCTTGTACTTCTTCGTACAAGCCTTCAACCAAGATACGGCCATCTGCAGCGCGAAGAGACTGTAAGGCTTGGAGGAGATACCAAGGAGCTGATTCCGCAACCCCACCATAACTAGAGTGGATATCCACATCCGCACTTTTTACCTTGGCATCAAAGGTCACAATTCCTTTATTTCCACCAGAAATTTCTAACTGCTCCAAGGCATTCTTGGTTCCTTGTTCCCAAACTAACAAATCTGCACCACGGAGTTTATCAGCGTGCTTTTCCAGATACTTATCTAGGTCTATCGAGGCCGATTCCTCCGCTCCCTCCATGATAAAACTGATATTGACAGGCAGGTCATCATGGTGCTGCATATATTTTCTCAAAGCACTCAAACGAGCTGTGATATGACCCTTATCATCATCAACCCCACGCCCATACATGAAGCCATTGCGGATCGAAAGCGTAAAGGGATCCTCTGTCCAGACCTGATCCCCATCCGCTGGCACCGTGTCATAGTGATTATAGAAAATCAAGGTCTTAGCATCTGGACGCGAACTCTTGAAATGCGCCATAACAAAGGGCGCCGTATAAGTCTCATCAATCTCGACTTCAGCCCCAACATGCTTGAAAATCTCACCCAGATAGTTTGCGACTTCCTTAAGTCCAACCTGCTGGGCAAAGACTGATTTCTTAGAAATCAAGGTACGCAAAACCTCAAAATAATGCTGGGCTACATGATCCTTTTCAAATTTTTCAATCTGTTCTTGTTCGCTAGGAAAAACCATATTCTCTCTACCTTTCTATGAACCTATAGTTTTCTTTACAATCCGTGCTCTATACAAAAGCAAGAGGGGGAGTTCTCTCTCCCACCTCCCTGTTTCTTATTACCAAACTGGTTGATCCAAACCGTCTGATGTTTCTTCGATAACTTTTTTCACGTCATCTGTGTGGTAAGCTGCGATCACTTTCTTGATAGCATCAGCCTTAGGTGATGTTTCCCAATCTTTTTTCGTAACGATGATGTTGTACCATTGTTTTGAGTTTTCATCAGCTTGTTCTTTGAAAAGTGCTTTCTTGTAGTCCAATTTTGCTTCTGTAACGAAGGTATTGTTTACAACGGCAGCGTCAACTGATGACAATGAACGAGCTGTTTGGCTAGCGTCCAATTCAGTGATTTTCAAGTTCTTTGGATTTTCTTTGATGTTGGCAACTGTTGCAAGAGCAGTTCCTGAAACATCCAATTTAATCAAGCCAGCTGATTGAAGCAAGTAAAGCGCACGGCTTTCGTTTGTAGCGTCGTTCGGTACAGCGATTTCTCCGTTTGCTGGGATGTCTTCTACTTTAGTGTACTTGTTGTCACTTCCATTCAAACCTGAGTAAAGGCGGATTGGAGAGATGTAAGTATCTGCAATCGCTACAAGGTCTTTTCCGTTTTCTTTGTTCCAGTTGTTCAAGAAGTTATAGTGTTGGAAAGCGTTCAAGTCTACTTCGCCATCAGCAGTTGCCTTGTTTGGTTGTGAGTAGTCTGTGAACTCTGTAAATTCCAAGGTAATTCCGTCTTTTTTAACCAATTCTTGGACCTTATCCCAACGCGCTTCTTCAGAACCGCTACGGTTGACAGTTGCGATTTTAATAGTTGTTGCATTGTCTGCTTTCTTTTCTGTATTTCCGCAAGCTGCAAGAGCCAATCCTGCGACAGTAGCAAGGGCTGCTACACCAAGCCATTTTTTGATTTTCATGATTCTTTCTCCTTAAAAATAATACCGTACTAGTATCTCATACTTTCTTCAATTGCACAAATTGTTATTAGATAGGCAGATATATAGTTTAAAACTATATCCCTAAAAACTGAGAAATCATCCACCTGATTCAGAATGGATGATTTCAAAAAATTATTTAATATCAGCTTCTGCTGGTAGGTAAGTGTCGCCGAAGAATTGTTTAGACAATTTTTCAAGCGTTCCGTCTTTGTAGAGTTCTTCGATACGTTTGTCTACAAATGTTTTCAACTCATCTTGACCTTTGGCAAGAAGTGGGTAAACGTAAGGTTGTTGGTCGCTTGGAAGTTCGATGACTTTCAAGTTGTCCAAACCTTGGTTCTTGATAACTGTTTCCACACCAATTTTATCAAAAATCTTGTAGTCAAACTGACCATCGCTCAAACGTACCATGATTTGTTGGAAGTCTGCCTTAGTGTAGTTAAGGACAGTTGGATTATCTGAGTGTTGTTTGTTGTAGTCTTCTAACTGCTTAGCTGATGTAGTGGCTTGAACGACTTCCGTCGATTTTCCACCTATATCATCGAGAGACTTGATGCTAGAGTCATCTTTCTTCACTACAAGGACATTAGGGTTTTGTGCAATTGGTGCGGCATAGAGGTATTTCTCCGCACGTTCTTTAGTGTAACTAAGATTGTTCACAGCCATATTGTAGCGGTCAGCATCAAGACCTGCAAAGACACCTGACCATTCTGTCTTTTCAAACTTGACCTCATACTTGTCAGAGTCTTTAAAGATAGCGCGAACCACTTCAATCTCGTAACCAGTCAATTCGCCATTTTCTTCATAGATAAATGGCTTTGGTGATCCATTGGTTGCAACGATAATTTCTTTCTTGCTAGCTGCTTCTCCTTCTTTCTTAGCACCACCTGAGCAAGCTGCTAGAACACCTACAGCAACAAGCCCTAGGACAGCAAGAGATGAGTATTTAACGATTTTTTTCATTTCATTTCCTCCAAAATAGAATACCTTATAATCTTAACAGAAAAAGACCATTTGCGCCATTATATGATATCTATATCTGTGATAAGTTTTCTTTATGGCCAATTTAAAAGACCAAACGCAAGACTGCAATCAAGACCGCTCCAAAGAGAACTGTTCCGACTAGATTGCGGTAGCGAAAGGCTACCCAAGCTGTTGGAAAGACTGCTAAGAAGTCCAGCCATTTGATTTGAGGAAGGTTCCCAACCTTACCTGTCACTACGCTTGAAAGAATCAAGGCAAAGATAATGGAAACAGGCAAGAATTTCAAAAAATGCTCAACAATCGCAGGCAAGCCCTTATACTTGACCAAGATGAAGGGAGTCATACGGGGAATCCAAGTCACCAAGCCACCAAGCCAGAGAAAATGACTACTAATAAAAGATACTTACTGACCATCTAAGACCACCCCCATAGTACAACCTAGCAAGGTCGCAAACAGAACAGCTAGTGACTGAGACACCACTGTCAAGAGTAAAAAGAAGGACACCGCAACAACTGCTAGGATAATGAGCAGATTGCGGACAGGAATCCGTCTTTGCATAATCTGGAATTGCGAAGCAAAAATTCCGATGAACATCCCAACCAGGGCAAAATCCAATCCAAAGATTTCTGGATTTGGCAGCAGACCACCCAGAGCCGTTCCGACTACTGTCCCCACAAACCAAGCCACATAGCTGTTGAGATTGTTTCCGTGCATCCACATAGGATTGACCTTGTCTGTATGGGCTAATTCGCCCATCAAAACGCCGTAAGTCTCATCCGTCAAGAGACTAGACATACCGATATTTTGCCAGAGACTGGTATGACAGAAATAGGTCAACGCATGCAAACTCAACAAAAAGAGACGTAAATTAATCAAAAAAACCGTCATGGCAATAGCTGCTATGCTACAGGTGCCTGCACTGCAATCAAGGCCAACATGGCAAACTGGGCGCTCCCAGCATAAACAAAGAGGCTCATCAAACCCATCTCAACAGGCGTCACATAGGGCGCACCAATAATCCCGCAGGCCAGCCCGATACTGACATAACCAAGGGCCGTTGGCATGGCTGCATGTGCACCTTCCCAGAATCCTTTTTCTTTCATCTTTCTCCTCGTATTGTCTTAATAGGTGGGCTGAAAAGGCTCCAGTCACAGCATGGACTATTATAACACATTCAGGAAAGAGAAAAAAGTCTGCTGATTTTGGCAGTCATAAAAAGACTGGCAATCCAGTCTCAAACACCTATTATACAAATTCTCCACTAAATACTTTCACGAATATTCAAGAGCATGACAAATGCGGTTAGGAGTAATAGTAGTAGAATAAAGCTGACTGCTAGAGTCCCAAAACTTGTAGCAATCGTTACGAAAACGATTGTGAATAGACTTGGTAAAACAACCGTAATAGCACCAATAGAGGATTGAACCGCTCCCATTGACTCCTCAGGTATTTGTTTAAAGACAAGTTCTTGCAATCTAGGAGAGAGTAACCCTGCGATGAAGGCATCCAAGGAGCTGAAAAGCAGAATCAAACCAAAATGAACTGTAGCAAATCCCACTATAAGGAGTAACTGGATGACGACTGAGGCATATAGAGCCGTTTTTATAGAAATCGTATTTTTCAGATAGCCACTTACAAGGCTTCCGACAATAAGTGCTAACAATTCTAGTGTTGATAACAAAGCAAGAGATTGACCAGTTTGTAAATTCAAAAAGGGTTGATTCCTCAAAAACAGAGTAGAAACAGGAACTGTAACATTTATCACTGCTTGACTAATAGAGATAATAAACAAAACCAAGAGTACCTGATTCATATTCCAGATCAATTTAGATGATTGAACTAAGTGCTGGCAAAAGCATTTTATAGAGAGTCCTTCTTGATAGCTAATCGTTTTTTCTACTTTCAAGAGATCATTTTTTATGAAGAGGATACCTAAAAATGCGATTAAAAAGGTAAAAGTGTTCAGTAAGGAAATAAACTGGATGGATAGAATACCTAATAAGACTCCTCCTAAAATATTACTGATTGTTTTTACTAAGCTAACAGTTGACTGTTTAAAGCCAATAGCTTCTGCCAGATGGTCTTGCCCAATAATTCTAATGAAAATCGGAGTGAGCATGGCGCCTGAAAAATAACTCAATGTGTCAGACAAGAGGTTAATCAGACAAATAAAGGCTACTAATAGCACGGAGAAGGACTGCCCTGAAAGGGACAAAGCCACTATAGAGTAAAGTAAAAATTTCGCAAAACTAATAACTGTGTATTTCAAGACACGATGATGTTGAAAATCCGCTAAAACTCCCAGAAAGATTTGTAGAACTTGAGGAAGGGTTTCTGAAATCGTGATGAGTAAAATCGCCAAAGGGGCAAAAGAGGCATCTGCCACATAATTCAAAAAGGCCAGATAAAAAATCGTATCCCCAACCGTTGAAATCCACTGGTTGATGGTTAATTGCCTAAAATCTCTATTTTGAAGAAATACTTTCATCACAACTCCTTTTTAAGTTCAAATGGGAATTTTTATTTCAAAATATCCTAATAAATCCTGGTGCGCCCAGTCTATACCATATCATATAGATAGCCTACACAGCCTTTTTCACTGCACACCTCATCATGTCTTTAGCTACTAACCAGCTCCTAGCGCAATAACATCAAAATCTGACCAATACTATTGTAGGCTATATGCAGTCCAATGACCCAATAAATTGACTTTGTTGCTCTAAATAAGACTACAAATATGAGACCGCCACCCATATAAACGAAAAAGTCTGTCAAGACCCAACCGTGATTACTAACGTGCAAGACCCCAAATAAAGCAGCCGAACCAAGTACATCTAGTCCCCATTTCTTGCCTTTTTCCAGAGCTGTCATCACCAATCCCCGATAGATTATCTCTTCAAAAATGGGACCTGCAATCACAGGATAGAAAAAATACATCAAAAATGCTGTAGCCCCTGTAAAAGTTGGAGCGTAACGTTGATAAGAAACTGCATTTCTAGTAGGTGGAAAAAGAGAAAAGGTAACCCTATTCCAAAGGAACAACAAAAGAAAAGCCAAGGCACAATAAAACAAATAAGACCAGCGAAACTTCTTACTGTTGATTTTCTGCCATTTTCCTGACTTAACCATAGTAAAAAAAGCAAGCAAAACGACAAGAAAATGCAACGTCATATCCGACAGATAATAGGCAAAGTCAGATAGCCCAGTAACAAGGCCGCTGCGTAAAACTAGACCACTAAGGTACTGATAAGCAAGGACGAGTAGAATTGCTATAAAAAAGTAGTGTTTTGAAGTTATCTTTCCCATTTTATTTTCTCCTGCATATGAAATAAAGATAGCCCCTACCCAAGAAAAAGGCTAGGGCTTTAAACATCAATAACGACGTCTAGTCTCAGGAGCTGGAGGAGCAAAGTTAAAGTAGTTTTGCCATAGACCGCCCATTCCACCAGATTCCAATGGAGGATATACCCTTCCTCCATAAATTGCTTCCAACTCAGCTTCTGTCAATTCCATTGTTTCTACAAACTGTAAATTTAACATCTTTTACACTCCTTCAATTATCTTCATTTGTAAACCACTTCTACGACCTAGGATTTGCTTCAAGTGCTTTACAAGTACAGTATAACACGAAAATTGGCTTATTTTAAAAAATCGCATATTTGACATTTTTTCTTATAGAAATTTCACATTTGCGATTTTGGTGGATTTGATTATTTCCCTGATATAATAAAGTTATTACTAATTAGGAGTGGAGCAACTATGAAGAAACAAATTTTAACATTATTGACAATCGTTGCTGAGATTATTATTATTTTGCCATTTCTAACTAATCGATGAGTGCTTTGTATTGCTGCAAACACAATTCAAAAAGGGCTGTTAATTGTGGATTATCTAATATTTGTAGAGATTGGATAAAGTGTTCAATCTCTTTTTGATTGCTTCCTTTGGTTTGAAGAAAAATCTTCATTTTCTTTAAAAACTGCCACAATGCTTTTTCAAAAACATCGTATGGACGGAGCATGCGCTCCAGCTCAGCTTCAAATAAAAGTTTCCTCATAGTAATTCAAAACTTTTTACCAAAATCAAATACTCTGAAATTTTCATCTTTTTAAATCCTAGTGTAATAACATCAAAATCTGACCAATGCCATTGTAGACTATATGCAGTCCAATAGGCCAATAAATTGACTTTGTCATTCTAAACAAGACTGCAAATATGAGACCACCACCCATATAGAAGACAAAGTCTGTCAAGACCCAACCGTGATTACTAATGTGCGCGACCCCAAATAAAACAGCGGAACCAAGTACATCTAGTCCCCATTTCTTTCCTTTCTCCAGAGCTGTCATCACCAATCCACGATAAATCATATCTTCAAAAATGGGACCTGCAATCACAGGATAGAAAAAATACATCAAAAATGCTGTAGCCCCTGTAAAAGTAGGAGCAGCATGTTGATAAGAAATTTCATTTCGAGTAGGCGGGAAAAGAAAAAAGGTAACGAAATTCCAAGCAACAAAAGCAAGCAGAGCTAGGAAGGAATAGAAAAGATAGGATCCTTTAAACTTTCTACTGTTGATTTTCTGCCATTTCCCCGACCAAATCATAGCAATAAGAGCAAATAAAACCACAAGAAAATTCAACATCATATCCGACAAATAATAGCCAAAGTCAGATAGCCCAGCAACAAGGTCGCTACGTAAAACTAGAACACTGAACTTCTGGTCAGCAATAACTAGTAGAAAAACTATAATAAAGTAGTGGTGTGAGATTATCTTTTTCATTCTATTTTCTCCTATACTATGAAATAAAGACAGCCCCCTACCCAAGAAAAGGCAAGGGTTTTAAACATCGATAACGACGTCTAGTTGCAGGAGCTGGAGGAGCAAAGTTAAAGTAGTTTTGCCATAGAGCACCTCCTCCAATATAGGCCAATGGAGGGTGTTTCTCTCCTCCATAAACTGTCTGCAATTCAGCTTCTGTCAATTCCATTGTTTCTGCAAATTGTAAATTTAACATATTTACACTCCTTCAATTATATCAGCTTCTACAACACTATAGTATAAATTGTAAAATATATTTGGTACGATAAACGTGCCCAAACTTTCTTAGTTATTCTATCAAAATACAACGGCAAGATTTGAGTTATGAATCAATCTAGTTGTTAGAAACAACACCCCTGAAATCATAAAACACTTATGCTACTATACAATCAGTTCCTATACTTTAATAATAACACTTGTTTTTTATTATAGTTCCATATGTATTTCACAGAAAAACTACAGAAGTTCTTACAATTTTTTCTAAGTTCTTTTCAAATAATCATACCAGTATCCATATAAAATAATTTTTAATAATTAGTATCCTTCTTTTTGAAAAAATTACAAATAACTAATAAATAAATTCCTATAAATAGTGTAAACCCATTTATTAAAATACCCAAAATTTTTATATCTGTATAAAATTGGGGAATAATCAAAAATAGAATGGCAAATAAAGCATATAAACTTGAATTAGTCGAATATATTAACCCCATAGTGTCATATCTATACTCTGAGTAAATCATTTTTTCAAACATATTTCCTGATATACCTATTATTATAAATGCTAAAAAAAATAACAACAACTTAATTAACGGAAATGGAGTAATAAATACTAATATGAGTGCTAATCCAGATACAGTATAATCAATAAAGAAAAACATTTTATACGGAATTCTCATTCTAGGAGCCAAAATTGCTCCTATCAAATCTGCAAACCTTTGAACTCCTAGTACCAAACCTAGATATTGAATAGGTATGCCTTCTGATAAAAGATAAAGTGGCATTAAAGTTAAAAGTAGATCTGTACCCCCACTTAAAATTGATTCTGTAACTACTATAAAAGAGGCAAATTTTGATTCTCGAAAAGCAGAAATAGTTTCCAAAAATTGGAAAGAAGAATTGCTTTCCAAATCCACCTTTCCAGGTTGAACACTTTTAGTATTGTTTTTAGAACCAAGCAATCTGATTTTTATCATAAAATAGATAGCAGCCACAAAAAACGGAATACTTAAATTAAAAACAACAAAATAAGATAGAAGCCCTAATAATAGAGACGCAGTTAAATTACTAATAATATCTAACACATTTGATGCCAAGTATTGAACGTCTATAGATTTCTTTATTAGCACGTCATCATTATTTAAAGTTTCTGGAACAATTTTCATCTGCAGTGTATTTAATAAATTAGTTGATAATGCGAACAAAAAATTTAATACATATATATACATAACATGAAAATGATACCTCAAACACAGAATTGTAATCAAAATTATAATCAGTTGGATAATCTGGAAAATCACTAGCCAAATTTTATCTCTCTGAATTTTATTTATAAAACTTCCATAGAAAACAGCAAGTAAATTTGGTATAAAACCAATTAGAGTAAATAGAGATAACTGTCCTGCCTCAATATGATATACACTTACTAACCCTATCGATAAAGCAATAAAGTAAAAACTATCTGCAATGTTCCTAGACGATCTACCTAATATTAAATTTATAAAATTTTGGCTAAATTTTCTTGATATCACGCTTATAAACCTCAAAATTCATACAGTCAATTTGAATATAATTCGTTAAATTCAATAATCCTGTTAAAGCATCTAATACTTTATAAGATATGATTGCTGCAGCCATATATGATATTGGAGAAATAACACTATACGGTATCCTACTATCCAAAATATGATCATCCGTTATCATAAAATCCCTATAAAATTCCCTCAATGAAATAGTTTCACCTGGGATAATATGCAGATAGTTTATTACTGTAGATGCATAGGAGCCAACAATAATAGGTCTCGTATATTTATGAGCTAAATCATCAAACCAGTAGTCTATATCTATTCTAGGAGTATCCGCACAACATAAAGCAATATCAAAATTATAGTCTTTAAAAATAGTTTCTAAGTCATTCTGACACTCTAACTTCCTATAAATAGTTGTAACATTTGAATCAGAAATCTCTTGAATATGCTGTTTTATTATATCTATTTTTAGCTTACCAATATCAGATTTCTTAAAGGATGCTTGTCTAGTAAGATTTGACTCTTCCACAATGTCAAAATCTACTAGTATGAAATTACCTACACCCAGTCGAGCTAAAATTTCGACTGTTGTTGATCCAATACCCCCTACACCAACAATTAAAACTGTTGAATTTAATAATCTATCCTGATACTTACTAGGGTCTAAATTTTCTGACAAATCAACCCACTCAAAGAAATTAATATTTCGGGAGTATTTAGAATTATCATATCGATTACTAGTCACTAATCCCATAGATATCATCGACTCAACAACTTGTTTTTCCCCACTAGACAATAATTTTATGTCAATATTATTATCTAATTTTTTTATTAAATTGATGTTCTCTTCATTAAAATCAATCTCCCTTTCAAGAGAGACATTACCAAAACCAAATTTTATTTTATCTTTAAATACATACGGTTGAAGAGTTCTCTTTATTCTCATTTATATCCTCCTAATAAAAAATTACTGAAATATAAACAACAAACAGGAGTTTGGAAAACATTTTCCTAAACTCCAAAATTATAAATATGAATACTTTTCACTCATATTTTTTGGTCCATACAATGAATGAAAATATGAAACAAATAAAGTTTATACATTTCTAAAACCAGCTCAAATTGTAACAACTTACAGGCTTTATCTTTTGAAATGTATGGATGAGAGATGAATACTCGTTTTTACAGGTATTATTCAAATCATATCATAGAATATCTTCTATACTCTCAAGAAGATATACATCATTTTAAAATTTTACCGTACATATTTATTTTGATTTCAATCCACTATATCTAATCCAAAGTTTATCTTTTATCTCCTGTAAATTGGTAGCATTTAACTAACGACCACCTAAACGATGCCCTTGAAATGAACATGGTACTGCAGACATTTTTTTCCTCCAATTATTTTTACTTGTAAACCACTTCTGCGACCTAGGATTTGCTTCAAGTGCTTTACAAGGACAGTATAACACGAAAATTGGCTTATTTTAAAAAATCGCATATTTGACATTTTTTCTTATAGAAATTTCAGATTTGCGATTTTGGTGGATTTGATTCTTTCACTGGTATAATAAAGATGCTATTAACAAGGAGGGAAACGATATGAAGAAAAGAAAAATTCAACTAATGCTTCTACTCATTTCAGAGTGGGTTATTATCATTCCATTTCTAACTAATCGATAAGTTCTTTATATTGCTGCAAGCGCAATTCAAAAAGGGCTGTTAATTGTGGATTTTCTAATATTTGTAGAGATTGGATAAAGTGTTCAATCTCTTTTTGATTGCTTCCTTTGGTTTGAAGAAAGACACTCATCTTCTTTAAAAACTGCCACGATACTTTTTCAAAAACATCATATGGTCGGAGCATACTCTCCAACTCGGCTTCAAAGATTGGAATATAAGAAAATAGCTTGCGCTCCATAAGTTCTGAGATGATATTAAGATAGCCACTTTTCATATACAGTCTATTATGCACCAACTCTTTAAATTCCTTGGATTTTTCAAGTAAAGAGGTGGATAAAAAGATCAGATCTTGATTGCTCAAGAAAGGCATGGTATTGCAAAAGAGATAGAGTTCAAACCAGGTCCAAGACTCGATAGCATAGAGGTAGGTAGTCAAAAACTCGCTATCTTCCTCTTCTAGTGGGTAGCTTTTATTTAGTGAATGGATAGCATCTTTAATCACGATGGCATTCAAGCGACGATAAGTCTGCGCCATCTGTTCTTGCTCGACTTCTTTCAACAATTGCTCTAAACCAGCTATATCTTGATGGGCAAAGCGATCCACAATCCTTCTACCAAATCGCATATGTGGAGATTCTTGGTAGTTATTGAGCTTGTGACCAAACTCATCGAAGGTTACATTTATCCCTTGGATAGCTAGGATCAGCTTATCCGCAGACAGCATGGACTGCCCTAGTTCAAACTTGGATAGCTGGGATGCAGTCAGTCCAGCACAAGCCACATCTGACTGCTTGAGCTTTCTAGCCAAGCGCAATTCCTTGTAAAATTCTCCCAATTCCATTCTCTCAATCATCTTGCCATCTCCTAATCTTTACATATTATATCATTATTTTTGTGATTTTGTCAAAATATTCTGACGGTTTAGTGAGTGAAAAAGCCAGCCTCAAGCTGACTCTTTATTCCATGGTATCAAAAGCGAGACTTGGTTTGGCATTGAGGTCCAAACCTGCGAAGTTTTCTTTGTTCCACTCGCTAACACTGGCATAGGCAATCATACCTGCATTATCTCCGCAAAGTCGCAAAGCTGGGATGATGAGCTTGACATCTGTGATTTCTGCTGCTAGGTGTTCTCTGAGGCCTTTATTAGCTGCCACGCCACCTGCCACAACTAGAGTTTTAACAGGATATTTCTCCAAGGCTTTCTTGGTTTTAGTTATGAGAATGTCCATAACTGCCGCTTGGAAGGAAGCACACAAATCCTCTGTGGACAAGCTTTCTCCCTTTTGCTCGGCATTGTGGTGAAGATTGATAAAGGCAGACTTCAAACCAGAAAATGAAAACTCTAGATTGTCTTCCTTGATCATGGCACGAGGAAAATCATAAATATCCTGTCCCTGATGAGCTAGCTCGTCAATCTCACGACCTGCAGGATAGGTCAAGCCCATGACGCGACCGACCTTATCATAGGCCTCACCAACCGCATCATCCCGCGTTTCCCCAACAATCTTATAGTCACCAGCCTCAGAAACATAGACCAACTCTGTGTGCCCACCACTTACTAAAAGTGCTAACAAGGGGGACTCCAAAGGCTCCTCGCTCTGAGCTGCCATGAGGTGGCCCGCCATGTGGTTAACAGGGATCAGCGGAAGTCCATGAGCCCAAGCAAAGGCCTTGGCAGCTGACAAACCAACTAACAGCGCTCCGACCAAGCCCGGTCCATAGGTGACCGCCACGGCTGTTACATCGTCTTCGGTAATCCCTGCTTCTGTCAAGGCTTCCTCAATACAGGCTGTAATGACCTCGACATGGTGGCGACTGGCTACTTCCGGCACTACGCCCCCAAAACGCTTGTGACTCTCAATTTGACTAGCAATGACATTGGACAAGAGCTCATCGTCGTTTTTCAGTACAGCAACACTGGTCTCATCACAGGATGTCTCAAATGCTAAAATATATCTATCCTTCATCTATTTCTCTCTTCATGATGATGGCGTCCTCGACTGGGTCATGGTAGTAGGCCTTTCGCTCAGCGATGACCGCCATCTTTTCTTTCTTGTAAAATGCTTGCGCTCGTTGGTTTGACTTTCTGACTTCGAGGAAAATCTCCTTGTCTGTCGGCAATGTTGCAAACAAAGCTGACGCAATTCCCTGACCTTGATAGGCTTTTTTGACAGCGATTTTCAGAACTTCTGCCTCAAAGAGATTCTCCTGCACAGCTAGAAAGCCAATCACTTCTGCCTCATCATAAGCTAGAGCATACCAAGTCTGGTCTTGGGACAGGTCTGCTTGGATTTGTTCCAGCGTCCAAGGACTGACTGGGTAAACAGCTACCATAACAGCGTAGATGGCTTGAGCCAGGTCAGGTTGCTGTTGGATTCGTTTTATTTCTATCATAGGCGTTTAATGTAAGACTCGCCAGACTCGGTGTGGTTCTTGAGCCAGTTTTCCTCAGCCTCGACTCGTTTGAGGTAATTCGGCACAAAGTCATGCAAGAAGTCTGCTTCCTTATCCCATGCCCAAAGAGCAAGATTAGCTGCATTTGGCAAGGTTTCTTGGTAGCTAGCTTGTGGTAGCTGTTCTTGGATCTGCTCCACAAAGGGACAAACTTCTCCAACAAAGGTCATCTGTTCAGCATCCTTGACCTTCTCTAGCACTTCCGCAAAGGACAGGTGTGCTTCTGGAAAGACAGGCTGAGCATTTTCATAAAACCCTGCATAAACATTGTTGCGACGTGCATCCATTAAAGGGACAAACAAGCCTTCTTGTTGGTAGGGCACCAAAGCCAAGAGGCTAGACATACCAACTAACTCGATGTTCAGAGTGTGAGCTAAGGTCTTGGCAGTTGCTACCGCAATTCGTAAGCCTGTGTAGCTACCCGGCCCTTCCGCCACCACGATTCGATCCAAATCCTTGGGCATCCAATCCAAACTTGCCATCAAAAAATCAATAGCAGGCATGAGGGTAATACTGTGATTCTTCTTAATATTAATCGTCGTCTCGGCAAGAACCTGCTTATCCTCTAAAATAGCGAGAGAAAGAGCCTTGCTGGACGTATCAAAAGCTAATACTTTCATAACACACCCCTATCTTTTTTGATTACTATTATACTACAAAAGCTGGCACATGGGGAATTTTCTTTATTCCCAAACAATAGTGTCTACACTTAGCAAAAAAATAATTTAAAAAATTTTACATTTTTCCTATCTTTTCCGAATATATAAGTGAACAAGAAAAAAGGAGGAAAGTTCAATGACAAATTTTGACGTTCTTGACAATCAATTTTTATCCTTATCTGAAAACGAATTATCAGATATTGATGGTGGTCTCGCTCCCTTGGTTGTCTTTGGAGTAGCAGTATCTTGGAAAGCTATTGCAGGTGGAACAGCACTTGTAGGTTCTGGTTTGGCAGCTGGTTATTTTTTAGGAGGAGATTAATATGATGAAAGATTTGAACAACTATCGTGAAATTTCTAATAAGGAATTGCAAGAAATCAAGGGTGGTTTTGGTGTAGGTGTTGGTATTGCTTTATTTATGGCAGGTTATACCATTGGGAAAGATCTCCGTAAAAAGTTTGGGTAAGTCATGCTAGATAAAAATTACATTTTTAGAAGGATAAATTTTATCTTCTTCATCTCTTACAGTTTGCTCAGTATTCTCAATGACTTAAACATTACTACTATCCCTTTACCATTCGATTTATCTGTTTGTATTGTTTTATTTTTATGCTTCAACTCTATTTTTGAACAGAAAAATCATTAACATAAAACTAATAAGCTCTGAAAATTCTATTGTCATGTCATTTTAGAAAAATGCAAAGACCACCTCATCTTG
Organism: Streptococcus sp. Marseille-Q5986; assembly: GCF_946902915.1. Classification (GTDB taxonomy): domain Bacteria; phylum Bacillota; class Bacilli; order Lactobacillales; family Streptococcaceae; genus Streptococcus. Next base: position 160,886 of record NZ_CAMPPY010000002.1, read on the forward strand.
ATAGATGGGGTGGAATTTTCGTATCATGAATTTACTATCTTTTGCCCCTAAACAAAAATGCCCCAACATGGGCAGGGCATCTAAGCATTTAATCCGAAGTAAAATACGAACCAAACGACATAGGTTACGAGGAGGAGAAAAAGCGAGTAGAGAGTCACAAAGGTAATCTTCCACAAGAACTTGCTTTGTCGTTGTTCCAGTTTGGCAAACAGAAGATTCCCTCCATAAACGCAAGCAACAAAAACAATAAAAGCTACCAAGCGAGCTCCGATAGCAAAAGCAAATAAGTTATACATAGGGCAACCTCCTTGACTTAAAACTATATGGAATTATGACAAGCGATAAATTTCACTTACATTATCAATGTAACACATTTTCTTTGTTTTTGCAAGCGCTTACCTTTTGGTGCTTATATGACTTTCTCGTTCCCGTCTTTTACTAATTTTTCATTTTGTGGTATAATTGAAATAATTGTAACGAATCAAGGTCAATCTAGACACAAAATGGAATGAAATCAAGTAAATCTCTGCTAAAAGTTTGGAATAAGCTGACCTGTAAATAGAAAGGAACTATATGATTTACAAAGTTTTTTATCAAGAAACAAAAGAACGTAGCCCACGCCGTGAAACAACACGCGCACTTTACCTAGACATCGATGCTAGCTCAGAACTTGAGGGCCGTATCGCTGCTCGCCAACTTGTCGAAGAAAATCGCCCAGAGTACAATATCGAGTATATCGAACTCTTGTCTGACAAATTGCTAGATTACGAAAAAGAAACTGGCGCCTTCGAAATTACGGAGTTCTAATATGACCTACACTCTTAAACCTGAAGAAGTCGGCGTTTTTGCCATCGGTGGTCTGGGAGAAATCGGGAAAAACACTTACGGGATTGAATACCAAGACGAGATTATCATCGTCGATGCTGGGATTAAATTCCCAGAAGATGACTTGCTGGGTATCGACTACGTCATTCCTGATTACTCTTACATCGTAGACAATATCGACCGCGTCAAGGCTGTCTTAATCACACACGGACACGAGGACCACATCGGTGGGATTCCATTCCTGCTCAAGCAAGCAAATGTCCCTATCTATGCTGGACCACTTGCCCTGGCTTTGATCCGTGGAAAACTCGAAGAACACGGCCTCTTGCGCAACGCCAAACTTTACGAAATCAACCACAACACCGAGTTGACCTTTAAAAATCTTAAGGCAACTTTCTTTAGAACGACTCACTCTATTCCAGAGCCTTTGGGGATTGTCATTCATACACCTCAAGGGAAAATCGTCTGTACGGGTGACTTCAAGTTTGACTTTACACCAGTTGGTGAACCAGCGGACTTACACCGTATGGCAGCCCTTGGGGAAGAAGGCGTTCTCTGTCTTCTCTCGGACTCGACGAATGCAGAAGTCCCAACCTTTACCAACTCTGAAAAAGTCGTTGGTCAGTCCATCATGAAGATTATCCAAGGCATCGAAGGACGTATCATCTTTGCATCCTTTGCCTCAAATATCTTCCGTCTCCAGCAAGCAACAGATGCTGCTGTTAAGACTGGACGTAAGATTGCTGTCTTTGGTCGTTCTATGGAAAAGGCCATTGTCAACGGTATCGAGCTTGGCTACATCAAAGCTCCTAAGGGAACCTTTATCGAGCCAAATGAAATCAAAGACTACCCTGCAGGCGAGGTTCTTATCCTCTGTACAGGTAGTCAAGGTGAGCCGATGGCAGCCCTCTCTCGTATCGCTAACGGAACCCACCGTCAGGTACAACTCCAACCCGGTGATACGGTTATCTTCTCTTCTAGCCCAATCCCTGGAAACACTACTAGCGTCAATAAATTGATCAACATCATTTCTGAAGCTGGTGTCGAAGTTATCCACGGTAAGGTTAACAATATCCATACATCTGGACACGGTGGTCAGCAAGAGCAAAAACTCATGCTCCGCTTGATTAAGCCAAAATACTTCATGCCTGTCCACGGTGAATACCGCATGCAAAAAGTCCACGCTGGACTAGCGGTGGATACTGGTGTTGAAAAGGACAACATCTTTATCATGAGCAATGGTGATGTGCTCGCCCTTACTGCTGACTCAGCTCGTATCGCAGGTCATTTCAACGCCCAAGATATCTATGTCGATGGAAATCGTATTGGTGAAATCGGCGCAGCTGTCCTCAAAGATCGTCGTGATCTATCTGAAGACGGTGTCGTTCTGGCAGTCGCAACTGTTGACTTCAAATCGCAGATGATTCTGTCTGGTCCAGACATCCTCAGCCGAGGCTTTGTCTACATGAGAGAGTCTGGCGACCTGATTCGCCAAAGCCAGCGTATCCTCTTCAATGCCATTCGTATCGCACTGAAAAACAAGGATGCTAGCGTGCAATCAGTCAATGGTGCCATTGTCAACGCTATTCGCCCCTTCCTCTATGAAAATACAGAGCGTGAACCGATTATCATCCCGATGATCCTCACACCAGACGAAGAAGAATAAATCAACAAAACAGCCCCGTCTTCGGAGCTGTTTTTCTCTATGCTTTCTTTTCTTGATTTTTAGAAATACTACGATTTTTACCTTCAAGATACACCATCAAAATAGAAATATCTGCTGGGTTTACTCCCGAAATACGGCTGGCTTGGCCGATGGTTTCTGGATTGATGAGTTTGAACTTCTGACGGGCTTCTGTCGCGATAGAATCAATATCATCCCAATCAATATTTGCTGGAATGCGTTTTTCTTCCATGCGTTTCATCTTAGCAACCTGGTCCATGGCTTTGGAAATATAGCCTTCGTACTTGATTTCTGTTTCGATCAATTCGATAATCTTATCATCCAAGTCCTCTGCAGCTGGTCCGATGAAGGCCACCACATCTTGGTAAGAAACTTCTGGACGGCGAAGGAACTCCTTTGCTGTCACCGCGTCTGTCAACGGCTTGAAGCCCATCTCCTCAATCTTAGCATTGGTTTCCTTGACTGGCTTGAGTTTGATACTTTCTAGGCGCTTCATCTCATTGTCAAATTGATTTTTCTTGATTTCAAAGCGAGCCCAACGTTCATCGTCAACAAGTCCAATCTCGCGTCCCATCTCTGTCAAACGCATATCGGCATTGTCATGACGGAGGATGAGACGGTATTCAGCACGGCTGGTCAAGAGACGGTAAGGTTCAATGGTTCCCTTGGTCACCAAATCATCAACCATGACCCCAATATAACCGTCACTACGCTTCAAAATCAATTCAGGCTTATCTTGGATTTTCAGAGCCGCATTGATACCAGCGATAATCCCTTGACCTGCCGCCTCTTCGTAACCTGACGTTCCATTTGTTTGACCAGCTGTGAAAAGTCCTGAGATTTTCTTGGTTTCAAGTGTTGCACGCAACTGGTGCGGCAAGACCATGTCGTATTCAATGGCATAACCTGTTCGCATCATTTCAGCATTTTCCAAACCTTTGATGGAATGAACCAGCTCACGCTGGACATCCTCAGGCAGACTGGTTGATAGGCCTTGAACATAGACCTCCTCTGTATTACGCCCTTCTGGCTCAAGGAAAAGTTGGTGGCGTTCCTTATCCGCAAAGCGCACAATCTTGTCCTCAATCGACGGACAGTAACGAGGTCCTACTCCCTTGACCACACCTGTAAACATAGGCGCACGGTGGAGGTTGTTTTGGATAATCTCATGACTGGTACCATTAGTATAGGTCAACCAGCATGGCACTTGGTCCTTGATATAGCCCTCATCACATGAAGTGTATGAGAAGTGATTTGGCGCTTCGTCCCCCGGCTGAATCTCTGTTACGTCGTAATTGATAGAGGAAGCCTTGACACGTGGAGGCGTTCCTGTCTTGAAACGACCAATTTCGAGTCCCAATTCCTTGAGGTTGTCAGCTAGGTTAATCGAAGCTAGACTGTGGTTTGGCCCTGATGAGTACTTGAGGTCTCCAATGATGATTTCCCCACGTAGGGCAGTCCCTGTCGTCACGATAACGGCCTTTGCAGCATACTCTTGATGGGTCGCTGTACGAACACCGACAACTTTACCGTCTTCCACCAAAATCTCATCAATCATAGTTTGACGAAGGGTCAGATTTTCTTGATTTTCAACTGTCTTGCGCATCTCCTTAGAGTATAGTTCCTTGTCAGCCTGCGCACGAAGAGCACGGACAGCTGGACCCTTTCCTGTATTGAGCATCTTCATCTGGATGTAAGTCTTGTCAATGGTTTTGGCCATTTCACCACCAAGGGCATCTACTTCACGCACAACAATCCCCTTGGCAGAACCTCCGATAGAGGGATTACAAGGCATGAAAGCCAGCATTTCAATATTGATGGTCGCAAGCAAGACCTTACAACCCATACGGCTGGCAGCCAAGGAAGCCTCGACCCCAGCGTGCCCCGCACCAATTACAATAATATCGTATTCTTCTGTAAAATTATAAGTCATTTCTTAACCTTTCAAAAATTTCTCGCAAATAAGGAACTAACTTCTCCTCCTCTAGAGCTTGATCCATAGTAACCCATTTAAAGTGTGTATGCTCTTCAGGATCTAATCTGATAATTGGCTTCTCCTCAACCCACTCTGCTTTATAAACTAAGCGAGTAAAGACCGTATCCTTAGAGGTATCCAGTTGACTATCTTCGTGAAGAAGTTTGAGCGAACTGCTATCTAGCCTAACTCCCGCTTCTTCAATGCATTCTCTAAGAGCTCCATCTCGCGGAAGTTCACCCTTTTCAACCCCGCCACCAGGAATATCCCAGTAAGTTGGATAAACGTTGGGCTCTCCTCTTTTAATTTCCGAACGCTGAATGAGCAAATAATCACCACCACTATGAACAAGTACATGAGCAGTAAGCTTAACCATCATGTTTCTCTCCTATTCCTCAAGATGAATGTGTCTTAGTTGGCCGTCCCAATCTGGTAAGGCTGTTTTTAAAAAGGCTGGAACTAGTTGGAAATCCTGGAGCTGTTCCAAGTCAATCCACTCACAGGGCTGCGATTTTTCATCTTCCTGCATGGTCAATGGGGCTTCCTCAAGTAAGTCCACCAAATAATGAAACTCGATATTGTGATAGGAAACACCGTCCTGTTCAAAACGATTTTCAACCACGAAAGCTAGTTGCCCAGCTTGAGCTTTGACACCCAGTTCTTCCCTCACTTCACGGACTACTGCGTCTTCCGTTCTTTCATTGACTTGAATCGCACCGCCGATAGTGTAATATTTACCCTTGTCTTTGGTAACTAGGAGCTTGCCATTTTGAAGAATCAAGGCTGTCGCCCGAACGCCAAAAACAGTATTTCCCACTTTTGTCCGAAAGTCTTGTTGAGTCATTTTTGTCCTTTCCTCTAAACGACACAAAAACAGTCAAAACTCCAAAGAAGTGCAGGACAAAAGAGCCTGCAACATCCATGAGCTTTGACCATCATTTCTATTGCTTTTATTATTGTAGCAAATTGAGAAAATTTGTCAATCTAAATGTACTGACAAACTTGTCCATCGCGGTAGGCATTGTCAATCAAACCGCCACCTAGACACTCTTCGCCATCGTAAAAGACAACTGCCTGTCCTGGTGTAATCGCGCGTTGCGGTTCTGCAAAGATGACCTCTGCCTTGTCTCCTTTGACATATACAGTCACCTTAGAATCAGGCTGACGGTAGCGGAATTTAGCCGTACATTCGAGCGTAAACTCTTCTGGCATGTCACGAGTAAAGTGGACTTGGCTAGCCTCTAGGCTGGTTGACATGAGCGAATCATGGTAGAAACCTTGGCCTACATAGAGAATATTCTTGCTTAGGTCTTTTCCGACAACGAACCAAGGTGCATTGTCACCACCGTGTTGCCCACCGATACCAAGTCCACCACGCTGACCAATCGTATAGTACATAAGGCCTGCATGCTCGCCCATATCGCGACCATCCACAGTCATCATGCGACCAGGTCGAGCTGGTAGGTAGTTGCTGAGGAAGTTTTTAAAGTTCTTTTCTCCGATAAAGCAAATCCCTGTCGAATCTTTCTTCTTAGCAGTCGCAAGGCCTGCTTCTTCTGCGAGTCTGCGAACTTCAGGCTTTTCCAAATGTCCCAATGGGAACATGGTTTTTTGGAGTTGTTCTTGCGAGAGTTGGTTGAGGAAATAGGTCTGATCCTTGCCATTGTCCACGCCACGAAGCATGTGAACGATGCCATCCTCATCACGCGCCACTCGAGCATAGTGCCCAGTCGCTACATAGTCTGCCCCCAAGGTCATGGCATAGTCCAAAAAGACCTTGAACTTGATCTCCTTGTTACACATAACGTCTGGATTTGGCGTGCGTCCTGCACGGTATTCCGCTAGGAAATACTCAAAAACGCGGTCCCAGTACTCTTTTTCAAAATTGACAGAGTAGTAGGGAATGCCAATCTGGTCTGCCACCGCAGCCACATCCTTGTAATCTTCGGTCGCCGTACAGACGCCGTTTTCATCTGTGTCATCCCAGTTCTTCATGAAGATACCGATCACATCGTAGCCCTGCTCCTTGAGCAAGAGAGCCGTCACCGACGAATCAACACCACCACTCATCCCCACGACAACACGTGTTTTAGAGTTATCACTCATAGTAAGTCTCCCATCTATTCGTTTATTCACGATTGAAGGTCGTGTGTGCTTCACGATTGAAGGTCGCTTGAGCCGTATTCATTATAACACGCTTGGTTGGAGAAGACAAGGAAGAGGCTGATAAAAAGCATAAGGAAAGTTGAACTCAGAAAACTTGGCATTTAAAATCTATATACACTGTTTAATACATAGACACAGGTTTAATATCGAACATTACAATTGATTGAACCTAGACTAAGACACACTGCAATTTCCAAAATAATTGTTAGAGAACATTTATTTTTCACTAGCAACTACAAGAAGAACAAAATAGTTCTCATTTCATTAATTTGATTTATCTAAAATACAAAAAAGTTAGACAGAGAAAGTCTAACTTTTTGAGGATCAGCGCCTGAATCATCAGCGCAAATCCTAGTATTTTATGGTATCTTTAATTTTATTTTAGTAGAGAGGAACTTTCTATAAACTTACATAAATGTGTTACGGCACTTGAAAAATTCTCCGCTTCGAATTTCGCATACTTCTTTACCTCTGCCGGCGCACTAGACATACAATATGAAATGTCTGAATTTTCAAAAAGCGAAACATCATTACCTGAATCTCCAAACGAAACTAGTAAATCGTAGTCTGCAGAAACTCTTCGGATTGCCGAACCTTTGGATACGCCTTCTGAAGTTACTTCGATTCTTGTTTCTCCTGATTGAAAAAATGCCAAACTCGGAAACTCTTCGCGCAAAATATTTAGATAATCAGTTGTTTGCTCTTTAGTGGGACGAATGTTAAATTTATAAATATCTTTATATCTCAAACTATCGTACGGATTATCTGGACAAACTATTCTCATATCCCATAACCGCTCAATATGTTCATGTGCAAAATTCCCAATACGTTGAATACCATCTAAAGCATCAAAAACAAGATTTTCTTTTTTTAAAAACTCCAATAGTTGCTCAACATCTTTTTTTTGAATTGGATTTGAAAAAATTACATTTTGATGCGTATTTGCTATCAGTGCACCATTAAAGGCAATATAATATTGAATATCGATTTTCTTTTTTTTAGTGATATATTCAATTTCCTTTATTGAGCGCCCAGTCGCAATCGCAAAATCACAAAACCTTTTTAAAGAGTGGTATGCTGTCAAGTCATTCTTAGAAACTCTTATTGAATCTTTAACAAATGTTCCATCTAAGTCAGTAATACATAAAATCTTAAGAGCCATACTTATTCACCTATGCCAAGAATGTCCTGAATTTCCATTTTCAGCACATTCGCATATGCACCATAAATAGATTGCATCTGCATTCCATTCTCTGCAAATCCCATCGCTTCATATTTACTCACAATAATATCTTTATCAACTACTGATTTATCTTTTACATCAATACGTAATCTAGTTATACAAGCATTAACATCTACAATATTTTCTGCTCCCCCATGAGCTTCAATAAGGCCAAATGCTTGTTGGCGTAATTTATCTTCTTTTGATAGACTATCAAGTGAAACGCTAGGTTCATCTTCTTTGCCGACATTTTGGATTTTCAAACCATATTTACCACGCGCTTCCTCTTTGCTAGCCAATTTCACTTCCTCTGAGTCTTCACGACCTGGAGTCTTAAAGTCAAATTTCAAAATCATAAATTTAAAAACAAAATAGTAAATAAAGAAGCATGGAACACCTACAAGAAATACAAGCCACCAGTGAGTCTTAGGACCTTGTAAAACACCATAAATAACAAGGTTTATAAATCCGTGGCCAGTTGGTGTCGCTACTCCAGCACCCAAAAGATGCATAACAAATAAAGATGTACCAGCTAACACAGCATGTACTGCATACAAGGCAGGAGCTACAAATAAGAATGTGAATTCAATTGGTTCAGTAATACCTGTTAAGAAAGATGTTGCAGCAGCAGAAAATAAAAGTGAACCAACCAATTTTCTCTTTTTAGGATCGGCTGTTTTGTACATGGCATATGCTGCCCCAGAAAGACCAAACATAAAGTAAACAAACTTACCACCATTAAAACGGGTAATTGAAGGATCTATAGAAGTAATTGAAGGATCTGCAAGTGAAGCCAAATAGGCATTAACCGTACCTGTCACTTGTTCCCCTCCAATGAGCCATGAACCTCCTAGTTCTGTTGTTCGAACAGGCCAATTGAGACCGTGATGGAGACCAAATGGTAACAGCGCTCTCTCAACTAAACCGTATAGAAAAGTACCTATAGGTCCTGATTTTAAAATTCCTACAGAAAGTACGCTGATTCCACTTTGAACTATCGGCCAAACAAAGAATAAAACGATAGAAACAACAGACATTGCGACCATAGTTGCAATTGGTACAAACCGAGGACCGCTAAAGAACCCAATAATAGTTGGTAGTTCTTGTTTTACTGCCCATTTATGAACAAAATAGACAACAATACCAACTATAATACCTCCAAATACACTTAAATCTATTGTTTGAATTCCAAGTACTTTCGTTTGCATAGCACCTGCTAACAATAATTTAGCTTGCACTGAATCTAGTCCTGCAGTATTCACAAGTGTACCGCTTGTCTTTAATAAAAAATTTAAAATATAATGTAAAACTAGAAATCCTAATAATCCTGACAAGGCTGCTGAACTTTTTTCTCGTTTAGCTAAACCTACAGCTACTCCCACAGCAAAGATGATAGGTAAGTTATCAAATGCTGTATTTCCTAAAGCGATAAAAAACTTCATCACGAATTGAAGAATTGAATTATTTAGGAAAGGAAACATCTCCAAAGTATTAGAATTAGTAAAAGCAGTTCCTATTCCTTTAATAATACCAGCACCAGGTAATACTGAAACAGGTAGTAAAAAAGATCGTCCAAACTGCTCGAACGCTGAGATGAATTTATTTTTTTTCATCTTAAAACCTCCTTGTATTAAACAAACACATTATAACATTTTGGATCTCCTTATTTTATTTTTTCAACTTTTTTCCTGTATTGACTTTTTTTTACTAAATCAGTAAAATTGTATCATAAAACTTACACAAGGAATTCATGTATGTTCTTAGAAAATCTTAAAAACAACTACGACCAGTTATCTGCAAATGAACAGTTAATTATTGATTATTTATTAACACAAAATAACCTAAATAAGATTACATTAAAACAAATTTGTAATGATACTTTTTTATCTTCATCCACAATCATAAGGGCATGCAAAAAATTAGGTTATGACACTTTCAATAGTTTGCGTTATGAACTACAGTTGTCCAAAGATATGCAAAAATCTTCTCCTAATATCGAAAATCTGTCTTCATTCGAGGAATTAAAACAACTATTATCTATTGAGTTTGCTCAAACAATGTCCATTTGTACAGAAATTGATTTTACTTACTTTGCCGATCAAATTATCATGGCGCGTCGTATTTTTTGTATCGGTGTCGGTTCTAGCTATATGGCTATGTCTGATTTTAATAGGAAATTAAAGTTGGTAAATTTATGGTCGAATGATTACTTCGAACATTATTCAATAAAGCGAATTGCTGATATTATTACTCCTCAAGATGTCATGATTGTTTTCTCACTCAGTGGAAAAAATAAAGAAATCAATCAAAGTATATTTGCAGCCAAGCAAAGGGGAGCTAAAATACTGTCAATAACTAGTTTAGGGAATGAGTTTCTTTCACAAGTCAGTGACGCCATCATTTATGTTTATAACACTCCGAAAAAAAGAGAAAAACTACGTTCTCGCTTAATGTTTAACTTAATTGGAACCTTATTGTTTGAGATTATTTTAGAAAAACAACAAATTGGGAGAAGTTAATTCCACTGTAAATAAAAGCAAGAAGTCATTGACATATTTTCTTGCTTATACACGAATTATTATAGCAAAAACTTAATAATGAACAAAAAAACTCCTGATTGCCACTTTGACAATAAACAAACACCTTAAACAGCTATCACTTTCTTGCAAAGAATAATCAAAATCACTAACTCAAGTCTATCCTGAATCAAATAAAAGTTCAACCTTCTTCTCATTGTTAAAGAAGGTTGAGTCTTTATTTTTCACCATTCAACTATTCATCAAAAATTTAAACTTTCATTCGCTTGCTTAGCAACTGCAATCTGATATTTAACTTGCTCAAAGCCGGTTCCTCCTAAGGAATTCCGTCTCTGAACAGCGGTTTCTGGACGCAAGTAGATATAAATATCCTCTTCAATCAAGGGATGGTAGGCTTGCAACTCCTCCAAATCCCAATCTTGGATGTTTTTACCATGCTTGATAGAGTCTAGAACCAATTTCCCTACTATTTCATGCGCTTCTCTAAAGGGGAGGCCTTTTTCTGCCAAATAATCTGCCAGTTCAGTCGCGTTTGAAAAATCATTCTCTGTAGATTGCTGCATTTTGGCATGATTAACCTGCATGCTCGATAGCATACCCGCTAACACATCCAAAGAATTTAAAATCGTTTCTACTGTATCAAACATGCCTTCCTTGTCCTCTTGCAAATCCTTATTATAGGCCAGAGGCAAAGACTTCATGACGGTCAATAGTCCGAGTAAGTGCCCGTAAACTCGTCCTGTCTTCCCTCGAATCAATTCGGCCATATCAGGATTTTTCTTCTGGGGCATGATAGACGAACCCGTTGAAAAGCTATCAGACAAGCTGATGTACTGATACTCAAAACTGCACCAATTGATGATTTCTTCACAAAAACGGCTCATATGCATCATCAAAATGCTGGCATTTGATAGAAATTCCAAGATAAAATCACGGTCACTCACTGCGTCCAAGGAATTGGTATAGGGTTGTTGGAAGCCCAATAAATCACTCGATAATTGACGATCGATTGGAAAAGTTGTCCCCGCCAAGGCAGCCGCACCCAGGGGAGATAGGTCCGTATGTTTCAAGTTAAATGCAAAGCGTTCGCTATCCCTTTGAAACATATTATAATAAGCCATGAGATGGTGGGCAAAACTAATCGGTTGGGCGTGTTGTAAATGGGTATAGCCTGGCATGATGGTTTCCACATGTTTTTCAGCCAAATCCAGCAAAACACTGTTCAGATTCGCCAACTTATCCAAGACATGGCCAAGCTGCTCCTTTAGATATAAGTGCATATCCGTTGCGACTTGGTCATTCCGAGAGCGAGCTGTATGTAGTTTCCCAGCCAGAGGACCGATTTTCTCTGTCAGCAACACTTCCATATTCATATGAATATCTTCATTTGCAATATCAAAATGAAGCTCTCCTGCCTCTAAATCTCGCAACAAAGCTTGCAGACCATCTTGGATCTGCTCTGCCTCTTCCAAGCTCAAAATGCCAGTCTGTCCAAGCATTTGAACATGAGCTAGGGAACCCATCAAATCAAATTTTGCCAGCCGGTGGTCAAAGGAAATACTCGCACCGAACTGTTCTACCCAATCTTCCACAGTGCCTTCAAATCGACCACCCCATAATTTTGTATTTTTCGGCATATCCTGTCGTCTCTTTCTATCGCGTCACTACTCAACATTTTTCTGAACTTCTGAATAAACCTTAGTCGGAAGCCCCCAAAGCTTGATAAATCCAACAGCCGCATCTTGGTCAAAAGTATCCGCACTAGTATAAGTCGCCAAATTTTCATCGTAAAGAGAGTTTGGAGATTTCCGAGCCACTACCTGAGCGTTCCCCTTATAGAGTTTAACTTTTGCAGTTCCATTGACAACTTTCTGTGTCTCCTTGATATAGGCAATCAAAGCCTGAGTTGCTGGGCTAAACCACAAGGCATTATATATGAGATTGGACAACTCATTCTCGATAATGGGTTTGAAATGAGCCACTTCTCTCACAAGAGTCAAGTCCTCAATCTCCTTATGAGCTGCCAATAAAGTCACAGCACCTGGGCACTCATAAATCTCTCTGGACTTAATACCGACTAGGCGATTTTCCACGTGGTCAATCCGTCCGACCCCATGTTTTCCAGCTATTTCATTGAGTTTTTGAATCAAATCCACCACTTTCATCTTCTCTCCATTGAGGGAGATGGGCACCCCGCAACTAAACTCAATGTCAATAAATTCTGGACTGTCTGGTGCCTCTTCTGGCGAAGACGTAATTCCAAATGCTTCTTCTGGTGCTTGGTTCCAAGGATTTTCCAAGACACCACATTCATTTGCACGTCCCCATAGATTTTGATCGACAGAGTAGGGATTGTCAAGGTCAGCTGGAACTGGAACGCCGTTTTCTTTTGCATATTGGATTTCTTCTTCACGAGACCATTTCCACTCGCGAACAGGCGCAACTACCTTTAAATTGGGATCCAAAGCTGCAATCGATACTTCAAACCGAACTTGGTCGTTTCCCTTACCTGTACAACCATGGGCAATTGTAGTTGCCCCCGTCTGATGAGCTATTTCAACGAGTTTTTTTGAAATAAGAGGGCGACTAAGAGCAGATACCAAGGGATATTTTTGTTCATAGTAGGCATGAGCCTGAAGGGCCACTAATACATAGTCATTAGCAAATTCTTCCTTAACATCAATGACATAAGACTCTACAGCCCCAACCTTGAGAGCTTTATCATGGATGAACTCCAAATCTTTTCCCTCACCCACATCCATACAAACAGCGATCACATCATAGTCTTTTTTTAACCATGTAATAGCAACTGATGTATCCAATCCACCTGAATAGGCTAAAATAACTTTTTCCTTACTCATTTCTCTTCCTTCTTTCTATTTTTCGATAGAGGCTTTAAAAGCATCATCAATCAATTTGTCCAATTCCCCAGAATCCTTCAATTTCTGGATGGTTTTGTCAACCGCATCTTTTAATTCTTTACTATCTTTTTTCATGGCGACCGCGTAGGAATCATCTTGCTCTTTTTCAAAATCGAGGTCTGCGATGGCTAAATCAGGATTATTTTCTACAAATCCTTTCGCCACTGGTTCTTCAAAGATAACCGCATCTAGTTGCCCTGATTTCAAATCTGTTATCAAATTTCCATTTTTAGGAAGTGAAACGGGAGAAGAATTCTGCAAGGTTTCTTTGGCCAGAGTTTCCTGGATAGAACCTTTCTGCGCTCCAACCTTTTTCTGAGCCAAATCCTTCACTGACTGGTAATTCGTTAATTCAGATTTTCTTACGATAACCTTATTTTTCGAAGTGTAGTAGGGAATTGAAAAATCGTAAACTTGACTTCTCTCTTCTGTTTTAGAAATACCTGATATGGCAAGATTGGCCTTTCCTGAATCAAGATTAGCCAGTGCATTGTCAAAACTCATTGGAGAGAACTCCACTTCTACACCTAGTTCCTCTGCGATGGCTTTGGCGAGCTCAACATCTGAACCCACAATCTGATTTTTCCCATCAACCACTTTTTGGTATTCAAATGGAGCAAACTCTGGATTAAGGGCTACAACCAATTTTCTTTTGGGCTTGACGGCTTCAACACCTTGGGATTGAGTGTTACTACAAGCAAATAATAAGGGAAACATAAGCAAGCCAAACATCGTCATCAACACCTTCTTCATCTTATTCATAACAAAGCCTCCTTTATGTTTATTCCTTTTGATTGTATAAATAATACACCTATCTTCATCCTTTGTCAAGCCTAAATTGAAAAAATTTTCAATTTGAAACAAAAAAACCTAGAAATACTACATAAAAATGTCATTCCTAGGCGTATTTATGCTATTTCTCTCTGAGAAACATGAGTAGTCAGTCATCAAAAGGAGCTGAACGAGCTCATTTTCCCTCGCCCAATTCAATGATACGATGACATTGTTGGGCTACATAAGCATCGTGGGTCACAATAATAACTGTTTTCCCCTCGCGATTCATCTCTAAGAGAAACTTCAAGACCAAATCTCTATTTTCAGGATCCAGAGAACCTGTTGGTTCATCGGCTAAAATCAGCTGGCTGGGTTTTAAGATGGCCCTAGCAACTGCAATTCGTTGTTGTTCACCACCAGACAACTCGGAGACCTTTTGGTGCAACGTAGCTGACAAACCTACTCTCTCTAAAATCTCTTCCACCTTTTTGAGCTTGTCTTTCTTGGACAATTTCACATATTTCAGCGCCAGCATGAGATTGTACTCGACCGTTTCATCATCAATCAGGGCAAAATTTTGAAATAGATAAGAGATATGTTCACGGATTATTGTTTGTGACTTGGCAGAATTAACCGCTAGATTTGTCTGACCAAAAATCTCATACCGTCCGCTGTAATCACCATCTATCAAACCTAATAAATTTAACAAGGTCGACTTCCCACTACCACTCTTGCCAACAATGGCTACCAAATCCCCCTGATCAATCCTGAGAGACAAGTTATCCAAAATCACTTTTCCCCCAATGGCTTTGGTAATATTTTCTAACTCAATCATAAGATGCCCCCTTTCAATAATTCTACTAGACTTCTTTTCTCCATCCTAGAAGCCAAGGCTAGCACAAATAGTATATCCAAACATGTAAAACCTGCAAACAGTAGAAGCGGCAAGAGCGCATAGGCAAAGAAAATCAAGACTAGAAGAGGAAGACTATAGCCCAGCAAGAGCAGAACGAGGAGAGGACGGTAGCGATCGACCAGTTTCCACCCCATAAACTTCTTGGTAATGATATCTGTTCGCTTCAATAAGAAAGTTGTTACTAGTAAGAAGTAGGAAATCATCATGCTAAGGAGACCAAACAAAGCAAAGAGTATATTAAGATTTCGAACTGCATCTCGATAAGAATCTACTTTCTCTTGTTGAATGGCTTGAATCGATGAAAATTTTAAATAGCTACCATCAGATAAGTTATCGACTAACTCTGTAATCACTTTTTGATTTTGTTCTGTATTTTCAACTTTCATCGGGTTGTTTAAACCTGTCGTTGACAAGCGAGTCTTTTCTTCCCACATCATGTCTTGATCATTTACCAGACTAATGATTGGATTGTGGAGATTTTCCTTTCGATCATTATTATAAGGGAAGAAAGACCAATCTCCTTCATAATAGGCAATCTCGACATCCATATCTTCTATTGTTTGCTTTTGCTGATCTTCATACCTCATAGAAAGATAGGCGATGGATTTTCCCAAGAACTGATTCTTGCCTTCTTGTCCTTTATCACTGGCTGGCATCAAAATAACTTTTTTAGTGCCGGTATCTGGTAACTTGAATCCCTTGCTCTTTAGAAAATTGCTATTTGCATAGTAAACATCTACCTCATCAGGCAGTTGGTACTGCTGCACTTGTTCTGCTTTGATGACTGGTTTGATAGGAAGACTTGCACTTCGCACATAATTTACTTGTATTTTTACTAGCAAGTCTTGATAAAATTGGTAGAAATAATCTGTAGATTTCCCTGACCCTGCTAGCTCTTCTTGCCACAGATTATCACTGAGTTTGAAGGTTTCTAAGGTCAGGTAATTGCCTTGGCTTACCCACTGTTGCTGATAAGCAAGTTCTTTGTTTTCTTGTTCTAGACTTTTGCCCACCCCAATCAGTAAGGTCGTCAGTAAAATAGTTGTTCCTATTTTCATCACATAATTGAAGATGAGACCAAGTTTGACAGATGAAAAGCCTTTCAACATAGAGCTGACTGTTATTTTCTGAATCATCAGGTAGGTCAGCCAACTGATGAACAAATACAACTGTAAAAGCAGGACTTGGGATAAGAGTAAACTTGGGAATAGAAGTTTTGGTCTATAATCCAGCATTAAAAATAGTCCCAAGTCAATGATAAGACTTCCACCCAAGAGAAGATAAAAATTAGTCTTTACAAAACCAGCTAAAATCGCCCTACTTTGAAAACCAAGTAACTTTTGAACCCCCACTCGTTTCATCTCCATCATCGGCTGATACACTGTTACTAACATAAGAAGTAAAATAGCCAAGACAAAAACAATAGCAGATAAAAGCAAATCTCGATTTATGACTTCCACTGCACTTTTATAGGTAGGCTCTAGTAAGGTAGCCTGGTCTATCTTGAAAAAATCGCTCCATTTCTGTACAATCCTATCCTTATCCATCTCTTGTGTAGAAGTTATCGTATAGCGACCATTTAAACTACGAGATGTATCCTTGATATAGGTTTGAAAAGTCATAAGCTGAATAGGCTTGGCTTTTAGAAAGGTCGGAATCGTACCAAGTTTATTGGAAACTTCTCTATTACTGTAGACTCCGTCACCATCTGTAGTAAAATCAAGAGAAGAAATCCCAAACTCTTGGTAGGGGAAGGTATCTTTATCAAAAACACCAGACTTGATTACCTCATCACCACTGTCTGTTTTGATGATGGAGACTTTGTACTCCTTTGATACATCCTCAAAAAATCGAAGAACAGACGCTGCAGGTTCGTTAATATCTTTCAAATACAAATCCAAAGAATCTACAGTCTTTCCCATTTCCCGAATCCGAACCGCTTCACGTGTGTAGTTTACATTAAAAACAAAAAAAGTGGTACACAGCAACAGCAGAAACACACAAAGATGACTGATTTTTTTCATAGAGATACCTCCCGTGAAGAAACTCCCTCTCCAAAAGGGGAGGGAGAATTTTAATTAAAATCCATAGAAATATTCCATTCCCGTTGGTGGAAATTTGACGATTGAAGCCCGAGCCCATACCTCAGCATCTGCACGATCTTTAGAGATTTTACTTCCATCTTTAACAGTTGCTGTATGAGAGCGAGTAGAATGTAAATAATCAGAATATCCAAAAGTTCCTGTCCAACCTACTCCATAGTTCCATTGACCACCATCAACCCATACTGCCAAAACACTTGTAGAAGCAAGTATACCACATACCATTAAAGATGCAATACCAATTTTAACTAATTTTCTCATGATTTATTTCTCCTATCATTGAGAGCTATTCCGTAGAAACAGCTATAGTAATTTGTCAACAAGTATCGTAGTCCATTGGACTCTCCTTCCTTCTATCTCATTTCATTTTTAAACAACGAACTTACTCTTAACTGGGAGAATAGTGCTCTTCTGTATCAGGTCTTTGAACAACCAGAGTAGTATTAATCACACTCTAACTATTACTCAAGAATTAGCACAATAAACAATATGGATAGCGCTTTCAAATATTTAAACTCCTATCCCACCCTTTTGCCTACATTATAATTGAAAACATAATAACTGTCAAGTAATTGAAGTGAAAAATCATTTCTTTTGCATAAACCATTAACACCGGCGAAATTGCGAAATTTATAATTAGCACAGTAAGTAGTAAACTAAAAAATTTTGTAACCTTTTTCATATGCAAACTCCTTTATAATTTCCTAATTTTTCTCCAGTTATATACTGTACCTAATATCATGCCACTGCAACAAACAAATCTAAAAATATTTATGTTTTGTGTAATTATCAAGAACACAAGAATCAATTCTAACATCAACAACAAAACAAAAAATACATCAATTATTCTATATTTCATCATAGACCTCTCGTATTTAGCTATATTTGTTGCTATGTTATTGATTTTGCAACAAGTTAGCTTACAATAAATGATAGACAATAAATTGTAGGAATAGACTAAAAATTGTCCATTGGACTCTCCTTTCTTTTACTTAATCAAAATTTTATAAGAGTCATCCCCAAGGGAAGAAAATAGCCATCAATAACAACAGATGATATACTTTTTTATACCTTGAATATACAATATAAGTGCACAATAAAAACTCATAAGATTTTCTAATAAAATAGAATTGAACGAACTAGTTACGAAAAGAAATCTTATGAGCTACCATCATTTTACCGTAGATGAGCGTGAAAGTATTCTCATTTACCGTATGCAAGGCCTAAATTTTTCTCAAATTGCTAAGTTGCTCCATCGTCATCCGGCTAGTATTAGTCGCGAGTGGAAACGACATCTAAGAGAAGAAAGCTATTCTCCAAGAGAAAAGTGTAAACTGACAAAGTTCCTGCTAAAACACTATCCTCCCAGCAAATAGAGAGTCAGCAAAAATAAGACAACCGAGATTGGCAGAAAAGTAGCACGATTTGTTTTACAAAAAATGGAATAACAAAGACTACCTATCGAAAATGTCAGAATAACTTCAATAGTCATCTTTAAAGCAGGGTAATATATATTTTTAATAAAAAGAATTAAAAGGATAAAAAATACCAATGAACCAAGAACAGATTTGATATAAAATTTTAAATGAGTCATATTATGGAATATATACGTTATAAGACAAACTAATGCCAGGTATGTGATCTCCTAGATGTAAGACAGTTACACCATTTTCAACACCCCATTTAACTAATGCTGCAGCAGAAGCTGTTACAAGCGCAGCAACACCAGCTCCCCACAGTCCTGCCGCTGCTAATTCCTTGGCATACCAACCAACATAACCACCTGCAAAAGCCGCAGCAGCCCATCCATTCACACTTCTAATTTTAGGTCCAAGATTAATATACAAACCGACAAATCCTCTAAATTGAGTTTTTCTAACATCTAATTCTGCAATAGATAATATATCTTCGGCTTCCTGCTCAGTAATCTCTAAGTCTTCCATTAACTGTTCTTTAGTTGCGTATAAAACTGGATCTCCATATTCATTTTTCGAAAAATAATTTTCTAATTTCAAAGCAACTTCTGTCAATTTTTTATCATATGAATACTGTCCGTAATTTGTAATTATATTTATATCTGCGGAAGTAAATTCATCCACCTTATCTGAACTACTTATATTAGAAATCGTATATGCATTAGCAAGTGTTGGAGTCACTGCTCCAAATAATGATAATGCTACTATAGACGATGTTATTAATTTTTTCATGTTATTCTCCATAATTCTTAAAAAATCTAACAAAATAAGCAACGTTAAGTTTATATTGTGTATCAAAACAAGAAACAAGTATCATTCAAATCGAATATTGAAAACGATTGATTTCAGTTATTTATGGTAATTTACTTTATAGAGTTAATCTACTATAGCTAATATCAGCTAATATCGTCTCTATTATTCCGTTTACAGGATAACCATTTAAATGTTATCATTTATTAAAACTTCTGTGAAGCCAAATGTGATAAACTAAAAATCAGAAGTATACTTAATTTAAATTTATCGAATAACTACTTTAAAACAAAATTAACATTCACAGAAAATCTTATGTAATCACTAAATAGTCCATTGGACTCACCTTCCTTCTATCTCATTTCATTTTTTAACAACGAACTTACTCTTAACTGGGAGAATAGCGCGCTTCTGTATCAGGTCCTTGAACAACCAGAGTAGTATTAATCACACTCTAACTATTACTCAAGAACCAGCCCAACAAACAATATGGATAGCGCTTTCAAGTTTTTAAACTCCTCTCCCATCCTTTTATCTATATAATAAGTGAGAATATAATAACTGTCAAGTAATTGAAGTGAATTTTATAAAAAAAAAATTACAAACCAAATTTGTAAAGTTTACAATAAGCCGCTAGGGCAATTGTCTATCAGAATGTTCTTTTATCTGTTAATAATCTTAGAAAATCTTGTCGTTTCAAGTCTGAGAAATGTTTGGTAGAAAGACTTCCTTTTTGAAGTCCATCATCTCTAATCTGTAAATAATAGCTATGCTGGCTTGTTTTGATTGTCAAAAAATCACCCAATACAAAAACTCTTTTCCAGTTGCGAATCTCAAATTCTTTCATCTCTGATTTTGGAGTGCGGATAAGTCCTTGTCGCAAATCACGATGATGCTCACTTGTGAAAGTCATCCCATTCCCAAGATTTCTTATCAATAGTTCATCTGGAGTTACCATCACCAGCGCTATTTTAGTTAAGAAAATTGCAACTGCTGGTGGTAAAATCGCCAAATCAAACCAAGGATGTAAGTAGCGATAGGCTAAGAAATAATGAGGCTCCTCACCCAATCCTAGTTGTTTATATAAGTCCTTGACCTCACTATCTAACCTCGCTTCAAAAGACACATCCGAATGCTCTTCTTCCTTCTTCTGATTAAAATAACGCATCCAGACTAGGAAACCTATAAAGACTAGGACAAATATTCCTGATAAAAGATATTTTAAATTGTAGTTCATTACTTAACCTCCTGATTCACGACTTAATCTAATCAACATAGGGCAGGGACAACTTATATTATAGTATATTGAAATTAGAACAAGACCGTTGTCTCTTCCTAATTCAATCTACTATAAAATACTTTTCCTACTATATGTGAACTAAGTTCCCCAACAAGAGATAGCATTTAATGCTACTCCTGCTACAACAGCTACATTAAATTTAGCTAATTGAGATGAGGTAAATTTAGATTATTAACTTTAGTAAACAAGAGAGAGTCTTATTTTTTCTTTTTAACATTGAAAAAATAAAAAATAAAATTTTCAGTCATCAGTGTTACAATAAAAAGTCCAATTAAATCAGTTATTTTTATTCTCATCCAAAACCAAATAATGTAGGCTAAGACAGTACAAACCGTTACTGTATATTTTATTGTTTTAAGCATCTTAAACTATACCATGACAAAGTAGCTGCAATTGCCACACCAGAAGTTTTTACGGTAGATTTTAATACCAATTTTGCAATCTTTGGCCACGCTTTCTTTTGAATAAGTCCTGATAGCCCTCCCAGACCTCCACCGAATATATCTGTTAATAAATTTATTCCCAAAAAGTCTATAGTTGAATCCAGCATACAACTCATCCAACTCCTAGAATAAAAATCAGACTTCATATTCTGCAGAACTATATCTGTTTCCTTTGGATCCGATAATATTCGAATTCCCTCCGCTATATAAGGAGCTTGTGCTTTACCATAAGTCTGTTGTAAAGCATCCATATCAATCACTCGATTACCATTTTCATCCAAGTTACTAGCAATTTCAAATAAATAACGAAATTCAGATGCTATTTCTCTTTCTTCGGAAGTCAACTGAATACTAGGTGATGAATTGTCATCCGCATAAGCCACAAAGCTAGGTATTGACACTGCGCTCAACATCGTAATAATCATCAACAAACTTAAACTTTTACTCAATCTATTAAACATCTTTCTACCTCCAGTCTATCGGTTATTCTATTCAATTGCCATAAAAGCAATTTAAAAATATAATTTCAGTTCCCCTATTATACATTATTTAAAAATAATCCATTGGACTCACCTTCCTTTCATTTTTACAACTAGCGCATTATATCAGCCATTTCCATGGGAAAACCGTAGCAATGCTGAATAAGAAAGCAAGAATAACTAAAAAGCGAAAAACTTTTTTATTCATACTCTTTCCCTCCTATCTGTATTTTGTATCTATAGTATACCTCTTCTTTACTCTATTTTAAAATTAGTTAACTTTTTTCACACATTATTTTAGTTTTCTTTTTTACTATTCCTGTTATTATGATACAATATTTTTAATAGGATTTTATTGTTTGTTAACTTTTTTCACGAAAAGGAGGAAATCATGCGTTATGATTTCGGAAAGGTCTATAAAGAAATACGTGAGTCAAAGGGGCTGACCCAAGAAGAGGTCTGTAGGGGTGTTCTCTCAAGAACTAGCTTATCAAAAATCGAAAGTGGTAAGACAACCCCAAAATATGAAAATATGGAATTTCTTCTCCGTCAAATCAATATGAGTTTTGAAGAGTTTGGCTATATCTGTCAACTTTATCAGCCGAGCCAACGAACAGAAATCATGCAAACCTATCTCAATATGCGTTCCATTATCGGGACCAGCGATCTTGTCAATTTATTTCAAAAATGCCAAGACTACCTCAAGACCCACCACGATCTCCCTATAGAAGAAATCAGAGATATGCTTGAAGTTGTCATTTATATCCGTCAACACGGGACAGGGGAACTATCAGATCACGTAGAACAGGTTGTCAAAAAACTTTGGAGAAAAATTGAAAAACAAGACACATGGTATGAAAATGACCTGAAAATCCTCAATACCATTCTTTTCAGTTTTCCCATTGAATACCTCCATCTCATCACTGGAAAAATATTGCAACGCCTAGAAGTTTATAAAAACTATCAACATTTATATGAATTGCGAATGACAATTCTATTAAACCTTTCTACACTCTATCTATACAATCAAGACAAAAACATGTGCCAACAAATCTGCTATACTTTACTAGAGGACGCCAAGAACAAGAAAAGCTACGATAGGCTTGCTATCTGCTATGTCCGTATCGGGATTTGTAGAGATGATGCTAAGCTTATCCAAAAAGGCTTCTCCCTTCTGGAACTAACCGATGAGACCTCCATGCTGTCTCATCTCAAAAAAGAAGTGGAGACCTATTACCAACCGAAAGAAATATAAAAAAGTCGAGGGGCTTCCTCGACCTTTTCATATTATTCTGTTCGTTATTTCTTAATACCATCCGTTGTTAAGCCAGAAGTTTTTAGCAGCTGACCATGAACCATAACGTCCTGCAACGTAGGCATCTGCTACACGTTCTTGGTTTTCAGCTGAGTAGTCACCGTTCAAGTATGAATCTGTCAATTGGTAACGTCCGATATAACGTCCGTTTGTAGCTGTGTAGCTACCGCCTGATTCTTTTTGAGCGATCCATTCTTTAGCTTCTACTTCAGATCCGCTTACAGTTGCAGCAACTGTTTCGCTTACTACTGGAGTTTCTTCCTCTACCTCTGTAGTTTCTGCCACTGTAGCTGAAACAGCTTCATCTTGGGCAGCTGGTGCTTCATAAGTAGTTGGCGCTGGTGTTGCAGCAGGCGCTACAGGACCATCGATAACCAACTCTTGACCAACATAAATCAAATGAATGTTATCAATGTGGTTGTTTTCTGCCAATTTTTCAACTGTTGTGTTGTGAGTTTCAGCGATTTCTGAAAGTGTATCACCTTCTTTAACAGTGTATGTTGATGATTCTTGAGCAGATACAAATGATGGAGCAAATACTGCAAACAAGGCAGCTACTCCTGCAAGAGTTGTTTTAATCTTTTTAGTTATTGATTTCATATTCGAAAATTCTCCTTCTTTCTATAGTTCTATCATACCCTTTAAATATTACTA
Organism: Streptococcus sp. Marseille-Q5986; assembly: GCF_946902915.1. Taxonomy (GTDB): domain Bacteria; phylum Bacillota; class Bacilli; order Lactobacillales; family Streptococcaceae; genus Streptococcus. The sequence continues at coordinate 184,424 of NZ_CAMPPY010000002.1, forward strand.
TTTCTTGACACTTTTATATAGAAATATTACAAAATTATTTTTTATTTCCCTAAATAAGGTGTTTTTTGTCATAAACGATACTATTTTTATGATATTTGAGGTATTAGAAAGGTTTGCATCCGCAATTAAAGCCAAGACCTTTATTCTTTGATATAATAGAGATAAGAATTTTTATAAGGGGAAACTGATGAAATCACTTCGTTTTCAATCTGTCTTTGATATCATCGGACCAGTCATGATTGGCCCATCTAGTAGTCATACCGCTGGTGCTGTTCGTATTGGAAAGATTGTCTCTTCCATTTTTGATGATACTCCGACAGAAGTCGAATTCCAACTATTTAACTCATTTGCCAAAACCTATCGTGGTCACGGGACAGACCTAGCCCTTGTTGCAGGTATTTTAGGCATGGATACAGATGATCCTGAAATTCCAAACAGTCTGGAGATTGCCCACAAGCGTGGTATCAAGATTGTCTGGACTATTCAGAAAGACAGCAATGCTCCCCACCCAAACACCACTAAAATTACCGTCAAAAATGCTCACAAGACCATCAGCGTGACTGGTATTTCTATCGGTGGAGGGAACATTCAGGTAACCGAACTCAATGGCTTTGCCGTCTCTCTCAATATGAATACACCGACCATCATCATTGTTCATCAAGATATTCCAGGTATGATTGCCCTTGTAACGGAGGCTCTTTCACGCTATGGTATCAATATCGCCCAGATGAATGTCACTCGTGAAAAAGCTGGTGAAAAAGCCATTATGATTATCGAAGTCGACAGTCGCAACTGTGATGAGGCCATCGAAGAAATTCGCAAAATCCCTCATCTCCACAATGTCAATTTCTTTAAATAGGAGGAAGCATGTTTTATTCTATCAAAGAATTGGTCGATCAGGCAGAACTGGACTTTCAAGGAAATGTCGCAGAACTCATGATTGCAACAGAATATCAATTAACCGGTCGCGAACGTGAAGAAGTCTTCCTTCTCATGGAACGCAATCTGGAAGTCATGAAAGCCTCTGTCGAGCTCGGTCTCAATGAAAATAAATCTCGTAGTGGCTTGACAGGTGGGGATGCTGCCAAGCTGGACCACTACATCGAAAACGGAAAAACTTTATCAGATTATACAATTCTCTCGGCTGCCCGAAATGCCATCGCAGTCAACGAACACAATGCCAAAATGGGCTTGGTCTGCGCTACTCCAACCGCAGGAAGTGCTGGCTGTCTCCCTTCCGTTCTCACTGCTGCTATTGAAAAATTAGACCTCAGCCACGAGCAACAGCTGGATTTCCTCTTTGCTGCCGGTGCCTTTGGACTAGTCATCGCAAACAATGCCTCTATCTCAGGTGCTGAAGGTGGCTGTCAGGCAGAAGTCGGCTCTGCCTCTGCCATGAGTGCCGCAGCCTTGACATTGGCTGCAGGTGGGACCCCCTATCAGGCTAGCCAAGCCATCGCCTTTATCATTAAAAATATGCTGGGTCTTATCTGTGACCCTGTTGCCGGTTTGGTTGAAGTTCCCTGTGTCAAACGCAATGCCATGGGAGCCAGCTTTGCCTTTATCGCGGCAGATATGGCCTTAGCAGGTATCGAATCTAAAATCCCTGTGGATGAAGTTATCGATGCCATGTACCAAGTGGGTTCAAGCATGCCAACTGCCTTTCGTGAAACGGCTGAGGGTGGACTCGCTGCCACTCCTACTGGTCGCCGCCTACAAAAAGAAATCTTCGGAGAATAAGATTATCTATATCTATTAGGAGAAACTATGCCCTCTATCTCAGCAATCTTTTTTGATCTAGACGGAACCCTGGTTGACAGTTCCATCGGGATCCACAATGCCTTTACCTATACCTTTGAACAACTAGGAGTTCCGAGCCCTGATACCAAAACCATTCGTGGTTTCATGGGACCGCCCCTTGAAAGTAGTTTTGCAACATGTCTTCCCAAGGAGCAAATCTCGGAAGCCGTTCAAATCTATCGTTCTTACTACAAGAAAAAAGGAATCCACGAAGCGCAACTCTTCCCCCGAATAACAGAATTGCTTCAAGAGCTTTCGCAAAACTACCCTCTCTATATTACCACAACAAAGAATACTCCTACTGCTCATGATATGACTAAAAATCTAGGAATCCATCATTTCTTTGATGGCATTTATGGTTCCAGTCCTGAAACACCTCACAAGGCGGATGTCATCCGTTACGCCTTACAGACGCATCGACTCCCTGCAGACCAAGTTCTCATCATCGGGGACACCAAGTTTGATATGATCGGAGCCCAAGAGACTAGCATTAAAAAGTTCGCTGTCACTTGGGGATTTGGAGAAGAGGCTGATTTACTCAGCTATCAACCTGACTGGATTGCCCATACCATTGACGGTATCATTAAGCAACTATAAATAATACAACGATTTAAAACTACAGAGTAAAAAGGCCAAGGTCCTGTACAAACAGAACCTTGGCCTTTTATTTATAATTAATTGATTAGCCACCCTTACTCAGCATGGGTTGTCTCATTTGCAAAGGAAATAATCGCTTCTTTGAGCTCTTCTCCACTGAGTGAACGGAATTCTTCAATCTTTTGATCGATGGCTTCTAGAGGCATGACGTTAACCTTACCAACGAAAATCTTATCCATGACTTGGTTATCAACCAATTCGGTCGAAACCAAGAGTTCTTCGTAAAGTTTTTCGCCTGGGCGAATTCCAACTTCAACGATTGAAATTTCACTTTCCGTGTGCCCACTTAGAAGGACCATTTTCTTAGCCAAGTCGTAGATCTTGACCGGTTTGCCCATATCAAGGATAAAGACTTCTCCGTCCTTGGCATAAGCCCCTGCATGGATTACTAGACGGCTAGCCTCTGGAATGGTCATGAAGTAACGCGTCATACGGAAGTCTGTCACCGTTACAGGGCCGCCTTCAGCAATCTGACGTTCAAAGACAGGAATCACACTACCACGACTACCGAGAACATTCCCAAAACGGACTGCACAGTAGGTTGATTTGCTACGTTGGTTAAAGCCAGTGACAATTAACTCTGCCACGCGCTTAGTCGCACCCATAACATTGGGTGGATTGACCGCCTTGTCAGTCGAAATCATGACCATCTTAGGCACCTTGGCTGCATCAACAGCCTTGGCAACATTGTAGGTCCCAAAAATATTATTCTTGAAGGCTTCTTTTGGATTGCGTTCCATCATCGGAACGTGTTTGTGAGCTGCAGCATGGTAGATGATAGCTGGTTTATACTGCTCAAACACTTGTAAAAGACGATCATAATCCTGAATATCTGCAATGACAGGGACATAATCAATCCCTTGGAATTTACGAATCAACTCATGATAAATAAGGTAGATTGAATTTTCCCCATGACCGAGCAAGACAATGCGTTCAGGATTGAAACGGCTAACTTGTCGACAGATCTCAGAACCAATTGAACCACCAGCCCCTGTGACTAAGATAGTCTTACCTGTCAGTTCTGCGCCCAGACGAGATTCGTCAAGACAAATTTCCTGACGACCCAAAAGGTCCGTAATATCAATCTTCTGAAATCCTCCACCTGCTTGGTGAAGTCCCTGAACAACTGTTTCAACCTTAGGCATCTTGTAACATTTGACACCCAATTTATTACACATCTGCAAGATACGCTCATATTCTGACGGGTCAAGAGACGGAATCGCAACGATAACACGTTCGATTTGATGACGTTTGGCTAATTCAGGCAGATTATCATAAGAGCCTAAAACAGGGATTCCACCAAGTTTTTGACCCTTTTTCTTAGCATCCTTATCTAAAATACCGACAAGTTCCAAATCACTGGTTGGATGTTGGTAACTATCCATAAAGAGAGCCCCACCATCACCGGCACCAATCAAGAAGGTCCGACGGTGTTCTCCATCACCACTACCTTTTTTGCGTCTGGAGTAGATTAACTGCCAAGTAATCCGTGGCAATAAAATCAAGAAGGTACTCAACAAGATAAAGAGAATGATGAAACGAATGGAGAAGAGTGGCAAGAAGGCATAGCAGATACTATATGACAAGACACTGCTGGCAGTCACACCAAAAAAGATTTTCATAAAGTCCGCAATCTTGCTGTAACGACTAATACTCGCGTTCAACCCCCAAAAACCAATCATGAATTGATAAAACAGGAAGGCCAAACTCGTATAGATAATGTAGTCAACAGGTGCTGGATTAATCAAGCCGTAAAATAAGATATAAGATACAATAATGGAAACCACCATACTGAAAATATCAAATATTCCCCAGAAAACCTGCTTTTGTTGTTTATTTAAAATTTCCACCAGATCAATCACATAATCTGTGAGTTTTTTATTCATAGAAATTTACTCCTCCTTAAAAGAGTCAGATGATACTATTATTATGATAACCCGAATCGTTCAATCTATCAGGTCTTACTTGCTCTTTCTTAAAAGTTTGGCAAAGATAAACTGACGTACAAAACCTGGACAAAGTGCAACAATTGCCTGAATGAACATACTTTTAGCATATTCCATGTAAAAAATTTGCCCTCGTTCCAGCATCCGTTGGCGAGCTTGACGGTAGAATTTAAGGTAACGCAAGCCACCTCGACGCTCAAACATTCCTGCACCTACACGAACCCTACACAAGATTTGATCTAGGTTGCCAGTCTTGGCACCTGCCGTAATCATATTGAGCCAAAGGAGATCATCTTCCATGTAAAGCCCGTCTTCATAATTGCCCGCTTTGAGGACCATGTCCTTTTTGAACATGACTGTCATATGGTTAAAAGCGCTTCTCATTCTCTGATAAGACACAATGTCTGCATGCTGAGTTGGGACACGACGATAAGACACAATCTCATCTGGATTGTCAATAAACTCTGCAATCTGCCCACCTAAGAGATCGAGATTTTCTTTCTCCATTAGTTGAAGCTGTTTCTCAAAACGATCCGGAACGGCTAAATCATCCGTATCCATGCGGGCAATAATGTCATACTGGCACTGCAAAACACCGTAACGAAGAGCCAAGCCTAAACCTTGATTTTGCTCTAAGGGGCAACGTTTCACTGGAATGTCTGACTGAGCTTCCACTTCATCTAGCACCTGATAGAGCTCAGGCGTGAGGGATCCATCCTCAACAAGAACAAGTTCATTCGGTTTCAAGGTTTGATTTTGAACACTTTTGATAGCATCTCTCAAAAACGTCGGCTTTTCCTTTACATAGACCGACATCAAGACGCTCATTTTTTGCTTTTCAGGCACCGTTTTTCTCCAATATATAGATTTCCTTCCACTATTTTATCACAAATTTTCTCACTTTCCTATTTTTATATCAAATCAAGGAAAATTCTAGTAAAGAAATGTATCTCCTTTCACTCTGTTCTCGCTTAAATCAATCGAACTTTCTTAGCTGTCATTACTTGACATTATATAGAAAAAGCCTTAAAATAAGCTGTTAATAAAATCATCTATTCGAGGTTTTTATGAAAAAACAATCACTCTTTTTTATCCTAGGAATTGTCTTAATCGGGACTGTTTTACGCTCTCCTTTCACTGCTCTTCCAACCATTTTAGGAGATATCGCTCAGGGACTAGGAGTTGAGGTTAGTTCTCTTGGGATTTTAACCAGTCTCCCTCTCTTGATGTTTGCTCTTTTCTCTGCTTTTGCGAGTCACTTGGCGCAAAAGATCGGACTAGAACTCCTCTTTACCTACTGTCTGCTCCTCTTAACTATTGGCTCTGTCATTCGTATCCTCAATCTTCCCCTTCTCTATCTGGGAACTCTGATCATCGGAGCGAGCATTGCGATCTTCAATGTACTCCTCCCAAGTATGATCCAGGCAAATCAGCCTCAAAAAATCAGTCTCCTAACAACGCTCTATGTCACTGCCATGGGGATTTCAACTGCCATCGCTTCTTATCTATCCGTCCCTATCACCCAAGCTAGTTCTTGGAAGGGCCTCATCCTCGTTCTCAGTCTTCTCTGCTTGGTCACTCTGCTAGTCTGGTTGCCAAATCATCGCCACAACCACTACCTAGAAGGCCAAAAAGAAAAACAAGTCAAAGAAAATATTCTAAAAAGTAAAGATGTCTGGGCCATCATTATCTTTGGTGGTCTTCAGTCCTTGCTCTTTTATACAAGCATGACCTGGCTACCAACGATAGCCATTAGTGCTGGTCTTTCTAATAAAGATGCGGCCCTCCTCGCTTCTATCTTCTCACTGATCAGCATTCCTTTTTCAATGACTGTTCCAAGTCTGGCAACTCATCTGTCAGACGGCCACCGTCGAATCATGCTGGCAATTATCTCTATCGCTGGTATGACAGGAATTGCCATGCTCTTGTATCCAACCAATAATTTCCTCTACTGGTTAGTCGTCCATCTCTTGATTGGAACGGCCTGCAGTGCTCTCTTCCCCTACCTCATGGTTTGCTTTTCTCTTAAAACCAGTTCTCCTGAAAAGACAGCTCAGCTGTCAGGACTAGCGCAAACAGGGGGCTACATCTTAGCAGCTTTTGGTCCTACCTTGTTTGGTTACAGTTTTGAACTTTTCCAATCTTGGATTCCAGCTGTCCTTGCTCTACTTGTCGTTGACATCATCATGACTGTCTCACTCTTTATGGTGGATCGGGCTGATAAAATTCTTTAAACTTCTAGTTTTTACTAGGAGTTTTTTATATATAAAATTTTTACACATACTTCTTGACAGAGCTTTCAACTTGAGATACAATATATTTGAAAAGAATATATAAAAAAATTTTATATAATAAAAAGGAGGTTTCCCATGTACTTCCCAACATCCTCTGCCTTGATCGAGTTTCTCATCTTGGCTGTACTGGAGCAGGAGGATTCTTATGGTTATGAGATTAGTCAGACCATTAAGCTCATCGCCAATATCAAAGAATCTACGCTCTATCCCATTCTCAAAAAATTGGAAGCCAGTGGCTTTCTGACCACCTACTCTAGAGAGTTTCAGGGGCGTATGCGCAAATACTACTCCTTGACCAATCGGGGCGTAGAGCAGCTCGTTTCTCTAAAGGAAGAGTGGACGCTCTATACCGACACCGTCAACGGCATCATAGAAGGGAGTATCCGCCATGACAAAAACTGACTATCTGACTCAGTTAGAAACCTATCTCCATAAACTGCCTGAAGCTGACCGCATCGAAGCCATGGACTACTTTAAGGAACTATTTGACGATGCAGGACCAGAGGGCGAAGAGGAACTCATTGCCAGTCTAGGAACACCAAAAGAAGCTGCCCATGATATCCTCTCTGATCTTCTCGATAAAAAAGTCAATGAAGCACCTGCTCAAAAGAATGACCGCCAACTGCTGCACATTGCCCTCCTGGCCTTACTAGCAGCCCCTATCGGAATCCCTGTTGGAATTGCAATGATCTTAACCATTATCGGGCTTTTTATCGCGGCTGTCTCCGTCATTCTAGCTTTTTTCACCGTTTCGGTGACGGGTATCCTGCTGGGCGGACTCTTTATCGTAGAGAGCTTTAGTGTCCTAGTAGAAGTCAAATCTGCCTTTATCTTGATTTTTGGGGCCGGTTTGCTTTCTATCGGTGCTTCTTCTCTTGTTCTACTAGGTATCTCCTATGTAGCCCGTTTCTTTGGCCTCCTAATCGTCCGCTTGGTGCAATGGATTCTTAAAAAAGGAAAGAGAGGTGACAGACATGCGTAAATTGACAAAAGGATTTCTCATCTTTGGTGTGGTTTCTACAATTCTTGGTTTTATCATGATCATTGTAGGCGCTCAGTCCAACGGTATTCAAAGTTTGCTTGCCATGTCAAAAGACCCCGTCTATGACAATCGTATCGAAGAAGTGACCTTTGGAAATGAAGTGGAAAAACTTGATCTAGCCCTCGAGGAACACAGCCTGACCATCACAGAGTCTGTAGATGACAAGATCCACATCACCTATCATCCATCAGTGTCTGGTCGTCACGATCTAACTACTGGCATGAGTGACAAAACACTGAGCGTCACTGATAAACAAGCCTCCCAACATCATTTTCTCGGTTCAGGAATCGAAGGCCTACTTCGTATTGCCAGCAGTTATTCTCACCGTTTTGACGAAGTCGTTCTCTCCCTCCCTAAAGGAAGAAGGCTGCAAGCTATCACCGTCTCAGCCAATCGTGGACAAACCACTATCCGTCAAGCGACCCTTGAAAATGCAACCATCAAAACAAAAGGCTATCTCTTAAGAATAACAGAAAGTTCTATCAAGAACAGTACACTAACGACACCTCGTATTATCAATATCTTTGATACCGAATTGACAGATAGTCAGGTCAAGACCGAAGAAGAACATATCTATGCTGAGAATATTACGATCCACGGTAAGGTTGAGCTAGACTCTCATAACGACTTAACACTCTTTCTTTCTAAGACAGAATTCGATCGTATCAATCTAGACATTTCTTCTAAGTATAGCGGTATTTATTGTAAAGCATACAGAGAACATCCTAAACAAAAAGAAAATGAACTTGCCAACCCTTATAAAATTGAGAAAGCAGATGTTAAGGATATGCTCATTATAAAAGCCAATCAAGATATCTACCTCTCCAAGGAAGAAGAATACTCTACTCCATCTAGAAATCATTGACAAAAACGCTTTTATCTGCCAGTCTAAAAATAGAAAACAACCATAAAAAAGGAGGTTCCAATATGACACAAAAATGGTTTGAAAGTGCCGATCTTGAGAAGAAATCACCTCAGACGAAATCGGAAATCCAACCCGACGAGACCGAAACTACGGGAACTGAAGCACAAGCAAGCGAAGAAACTTCTGTCTCACCTAAAGAGTTGGAAACGCATAAGGAGGAAGCTCCCGAAATGATTGAGGAAACCCAAACCGAGGGACAGGGAGAAGGGGAAGCTGAAGGGGAACGCAACCAAGAAAAAAGCACCCTCAGCAAGGCTTTAGAAAGCCCCTATATCCCAGATATTGACCCTCGTAAAACAGCCAGATTCAAAGAAGAAATCACACTGTTTTGGACTTGGCTACTGGATGCTATCCAAGAACCAACTGCTAGCAAGACTACGGACCAAAAGCAGCGTTACAGTGTCTTTGGCCTACTCACTTTGCTATCCTCAATTAACCTTTTCTTTAGTATCTATCATATCAAGCACCTCTACTACGGCTGTATAGCTTCTATTGCCAATAATTTACCTAACCAGCTCCCTCCTTTAGATCTCTTTGCTGGACTCTCCATCTTGGTCGCTAGCGCTCTATTTTACTTTTCTATCATTTTGGGAGGCTTTACTGTCCGACGTGTACTGGACCAGGAGAGCGACTTCACATTCCAAGAAGCTTACGATTGTTACAGCCGACTCTTTGCTATTCCACTTGTCCTAACGGCTCTAGCAAGTTTCTTTGCACTCTTTGGTGGCTTGCGATTTGCTGGCATCCTCACTCTTCTAAGCATGGTCATCTTTGCCCTTGGCAATCTCTTTGTGATTAGCAAGCCAAGTAAGACCAGTAGCCTTGACCCATTTTATCGTTTCTTACTAGCTGTCTTACTTGACGGCGCTATTCTCTTACCCTTCTTCATTGCAGAACTCGCGCTGACAGTTGACTACCTTCGCATCCTGACCTTCTTTTAACCAAAATCCCTGCCATTTATTGATGACAGGGATTTTTATGCTTACTCTTTTTTGGACAATGGCTACTTGATGGTTGTCAATTCTTCAAAATCTTGTCCTAGGATGGGTTGTACTTCTAATTGATTAGCATCTAATTGCTGGTAAAATGCTTCTGGTAGTGACTCTAGGAATTTTTCATAATCCAAGCGAGCGATGGCTTCATAGTCTTCTGCTTTTGAGCCATCACCAGAAATCTTCACTAGGTCAATCTCCCAAACAAGCTCCTTGCCTGCCAGCTGCTCGGTATAAGGAGCTGGTACAAAGGCTTCCTTTGGCAAAATCGTCTTGACTCCCTGGGCTAGGTGATAGATACCGTGCACCTTACCTTGGGCGTCTGGGTAAAATTTCACACTGGCAAGGTAGGCATCAGATCCTTGAACCTTCTTGACCAACTCTTCAAAACGTGCCAATCCATCCTCAGCCAAAAAGCTCTCGAGGTATTCCTTGTTGAGATAGATAGGGGCCAAGAGCCCTTGGCAATATACTAGACGAGCTGCTTTGTCAGCTAGATAATGCTTGATCGTTTGTCGGAAATAAGCTTCAAACTCAAACTCTTCTAACCCTTCTACCACTTGCCCCAACTTACTCGATAGGGCTTGGAGGAGAGCTTCTACAATCTCCCAGTCCGCTCTGGTAAGGAAATCTGGAATCACCACTTGATAGCCTTTTCGGCTATCCGCATAGTTCACCTTGAAGAGAAATTGCGACTGACCTACAATCTCACACTCGATATACTCGAGACGATTGAGGGGCTGACGGAGATAGACCGCATCATAACTGTGTGACTCCAAGCCCTCTACCAAGGCCAAGATAGACTTGGCAGTCAAAATTTCCTGTTCTCCTAAAATGCTCTGTTTATTTGGAATAAAAAATGTTTTCGTCATAACTGGGCTCCTTTGAAATCGTTTATACATAGTATACCCTATTTTCCTGAAAGATACAGAAACAAATTTTAGATTTTTAGATAAAAAGCATAGAAAAACAGCCCCTAAGGGCTGTTTGATGTTATACTGTAGCTGCTTGATCCAAGCTTTCACCGATAGCAGCTAGGCGCTCCACCACTTCTGCTTGTGTCAATTCATTTTCTGAAACATAGCGGTTACGTGGGTGAACACGGCACTCGTGTGAGCATCCACGAAGGTACTTGTCTTCATTTTCTTCTGATGTCAAGATACGACGGTTACAGAAGGGATTTCCACAGTTGACATAGCGTTCACATGGTGTTCCATCAAACCAGTCTTTCCCTACGATGGTTGGGTTGACATGGTTGACATCAACGGCGATACGCTCGTCAAAGACGTACATTTTCCCATCCCAAAGCTCACCTTGAACTTCTGGGTCTTTACCGTAAGTAGCGATTCCTCCATGCAATTGACCGACATCTTTGTAGCCTTCACGGACCATCCAACCTGAGAATTTCTCACAGCGAACTCCACCTGTACAGTAAACCACGACACGCTTGTCCATGAATTTTTCCTTGTTATCACGAACCCATTTTGGCAACTCACGGAAGTTGCGGATGTCTGGGCGGATAGCCCCACGGAAATGTCCTAGGTCGTACTCATAATCGTTACGTGTGTCAAGGACAACTGTATCTTCATCAAGAAGGGCTTCTTTGAACTCTTTTGGAGACAAGTAAGCACCTGTTGTTTCAAGTGGGTTGATGTCGTTGTCAAAGTCGTTGTCTTCCAAACCAAGGTGGACAATCTCTTTTTTGTAGCGAACAAACATCTTCTTGAAGGCTTGTTCATTTTCTTCGTCAATCTTGAACCAGAGGTTTTCCATGCCTGGGAGGCTGTGAACGTAGCCCATATATTTTTGAGTTGTTTCGTAGTCACCTGAAACGGTCCCGTTAATCCCCTCATCAGCGACTAGGATACGACCTTTAAGGCCGATTGATTTACAGAAAGCCAAGTGATCTGCAGCAAATTGCTCTGCGTTTTCAATTGGAGTATAAAGGTAGTAAAGTAAGACACGAATATCTTTTGCCATAAGATTTGTTCTCTTTTCTATTCTTAAATTTTCAGAATTTCTCATCTAACTATACTAGTATACCCACTTGGGAAAACGAATGCAATTTATTTGACCGGAAATTGGAGAAAGGGGCCTGTCCCTGCACTTCATCAGTAACCATAGCGAATCGCCGACAATTCTCTCAATTTTTTGATTTGCTTAGCTTGACTTTCTGACAAACCCAGCTTATTGTCAATCAACACACGTGAGATATCAACGTTCATTTGGCTCAGAATAAATGGAGTAGAGGTTCCGTCGTCCCTTAGTCGTCTTTTATATATAACTAACTGATTTTTCAAGGGAGTAAGTTGATGCTCATCCTTTATATCTTCCAGTAGATAATCTATGATAGTCATGGCTTCACAACGCCTTTCTCTGCCTCCAGCAAACCATTTTAATGGTGTCATACTCATTTTCCTCCTGAAATTCACTTATAAAATTGAAAAACTATAACCCCTAACTCGCCTGCCAGTATTTTACCACACCCTATCTAAAACAGTCAGCAAAAATGGCAAGGTCGCTACAATATTATTGATCACATGAACCGCATAGGAAGGATAAATGCTCTTGGTATAGCGGGTCAAACCAGCAAAGATGATGCCAAATGTTGCAAAGACTAAGATATCTAACAGACTAGCCAGTCTTGAAAAATGAGGGAGAGCAAATAAAATGGACGGAAGAAGCAAATCAAGACCAAATCGCGAATGTTTAAAGAAGGCATGTTGAAGTAATCCTCTATAAATCAGCTCTTCCATCAGCGGTCCTAAAAAGAACAGGGATATGTAGATACCTAGCTCAGCAAAGTTAGTCTCACTATAACCAATCAGTAGAGCCCAACCTTCAGCAGTTGACTGAACATGTTTAGCTGTCTGAACGTTAAAAGAGATATAGAGCACTAGCGCTAGTACTGTCAAAATCGAAGACCAAAGCCTTTTTTTCTCGGAACGCAGAAGAGATAGCCATGGTCTGTCTTAAGCAGAATCCAAATCATGACTCCACTAAATAGTAGACTTAAGATATTTTGAATCCAGAAGAAATTACCTATCTGGGAAGAAAATTGCCAATAATTTTGAGCAATAAGCGTCAGCTGAGAAAGGCCAAATACGAAAAATAGGTAAGAGAAGACAGCACTCATTTTAAAAAGAAGACGATACTTGTTCATGTGAACTCTCCTTTGTAAACTCGAGACATCTCTCTTCGAAAATCTCTTCAAACCGCGTCAACGTCGCCTTGCCATAGATATATGTAACTGACTTCGTCAGTCTTATCTACAACCTCAAAGCAGTGCTTTGAGCAACCTGCGGCTAGTTTCCTAGTTTGCTATTTGATTTTCATTGAGTATAAATCATATTCCCCCAAATCCTAAATGGTTCTTGGGATTCCCTGAATGGTTAAAATAAGGAAAAGAGAAAACATAAATATCTATGCCCTTGTTTCAAAAAAATCACTGCCTTCCCCAGATAAACCTTAGGAAAACAGTGATTCCGTTTTTAGGAATTCGGAATGAATACACGAAATCAATTTAGTTGATTATTTTTTGTTTTTCAAGAATTCATCGTATTGTTTTTTCTTTAGTAAAAATTTATCTTATGAGTTGACACTCTAAAAATAAAATAGTATAATATAAATGAGAACGATTTCATTAAAATATAAAGGAGGTAGTGTGATGACAAATTTGAAAAAATGCATCGCATTAGGACTGGGGGTCACCTGCTTACTCCCCTTAACTAGTCAGACTGTTTCTGCTAGGGTGGTGTATTTTGATCTTCATGTTACACGCGAAGACTATTCCGTCAGTAGCCGAAAAACTGAAAAAACAGACGGCTCCCCTGCTGTTGCTAATATCACAGGTGGTCTTGGTTGGGGAAAAAAGGTCAGAATTCGTGCTTGGACTGCTGCTGAGGATGAACCTGCAACTGAGATGAAAATAGCTGATTCAAATGGTCGTTATAATCTTCGCTATAACAATGGTTATGGAACAATTGGACGCTATTATTATCTCAACGCCTCTAAATATGGTTGGCTTGATTCAAATATAACAGGACGTTTTGACCCTTAATTCGTCTCAAAACAAAAGTAGCAAACATTGGGTTATTCGCTAGTGTGTCATTTGAGCGCTCACTAGCCTAACACCCCCCTTCTAAGAGTAGAGGCATCATCTAAAAAGTATTATGTCTCTGCTCCTTTTTTAAAGGAGCTTTTTACTATGAAAAAATACCTATTATTTCTACTTATTCTTCCCTTTATCTTTTTAACAGCTTGTCAATATAGCAAAAAGCAAACAACTGAGTTAAATAAGGAAAATCTTCCCATAAAAGAAGGTTATAAAGAGATAACAGAGCAAATCTATCTCTCAGACCAGATAGATACCTCCTATGAAGAAGAATTACCTTTTTGGGATTCAAAAAAAGGAGACAAAGAAACATTGGTAACAGCTATCCAAAATTTTATGGGAAGGGATAGTGAAATTAGTGAAATTATTGCCGATAAGAATCCTTTAACCAGACTCCAAAAAGGAAAGACTAGAGCAGATATTACCGTCAATAAAACTGGATCATGGATTCATTTAGCATCTGATCAAATATCAGATCTATCAAGTGTTTTCGACAACCTACGATCAGACGCTATTGAAAATAATCTAAATCTAACCGACTTTAAAGAAGAACTTCCGTTTTCAAAAGAAGATAGTGTTAACAAGGTTAAGCAATTTCTAAATACCCTCCAATTAGGATTTGACGATTATGATTATCTCATCTACGCTATCTCAAAAGAAACACTCCTTGAGTATCTCCCAACCTACGAAAGAAATGCCAAAGAATTAAAAGGAACAAAGATAGACAAAAACAATCTGACAGATATGTATTATATTACTGTTTTTCCAAAACTTTCTAGTAAAAGAGTTATTGATGGCGAAACTCAGCTAGGTTCATCCGGAGAGATTAATTTTGCTCATGGTCCTGACCTAAACTTTATCATCACCCAAGCAGGGATTCAAGAAATTGACTTAGCTGGTGTTATCTTACCAACTCAAAAAACAGATAAAATGGCTACTCTTTCTGTCCAAAAAGGATTAGATGTTTTAAAAGAAAAATACGAAAATTTGATTTTGGACAGTCCAATTTATATTGAGTCATTTACAATCGAGTATATACCTATTCCCACTCAAGAAAAAGAACTCTATGGAGGAAATCTCTATCGTCCCTTCCTAATCTTTATAATCAAAGAAAAAGATCGTATAGATAAAGTAGTTATCGATCCCGCAAACTGGAAAGAGGTAAGTTAGATGAAACTACTTCTCCCCTTTAAATATACGCTAAAAGATTGGAGGATTTGGATTGGATTACTCTTTTCCTTAGTAGTTGCATTGATGATGTCCTATACAGATCTAACAATAAAATTAGACGGAGGAAATTCACTAGCAGTCCTTGATTATTTCATGTCCTCTTTCTCTAGAAATCTGGCAATGTCATTATATATCTTAACAGCAGCTTCCACTGTAGTAACAGACTTTTCACAAGACTACCATCAAAATAGACTCCCTTTTTTACTTAGTCGTATGTCTCTGCGACAATACGCTTCTTTCTTCGTAAAACGGTTAATTTTCCGTTCTTATTTTGTAGGACTGACCTTAGGATTCTGTTTTTTAATTCTCCTCTCATTTTATTTTCCCCTCACTAATTCTCACTACTCATCTACTTTTAGCAATCAGTGGTTGTTAAATCAAGGATTTATATTCCTTTTCTACTTCTTTCTCATTAGTCTAATTGGACTCTATTTTTCATTCTTTACTCTATTAGGTGGGGTTCTCTCCGTTTTTTACCCTAATGTGTTAATGGTCTATCTTCTTCCAAGTACAGCCTGGTTTGTCCTCACACAATTTGGTTTAGAGAGAGTTCTCCCTTTTTTTACTCTACCACATATCGTCTTAACGACAGATGATTATTTACGAGAAGGTCTAGAATATTTTCAAGTAGGTGACGAAAACTTTCGAAACATTTTTTCGCTACTTTATCCTTATATTTTCTTAATTCTATGGGCACTTTTGTCAATAGAAATCATTCGACTAGCTCTTAAAAAGCATTGGCATTTTTATGATAAGGAGTAATCTTATGGAGATTATACGTGTGGTAACTATTCTCTTAAAACAACAATTCACCTTCAAACGATTGTTGCCTATCTTAATTTTCTTTCACCTCTATACTTTGATTTTAATGCTACCTTTTTTTAACTTAGCTAATCACTTCGAAGAAACCTATCCTATCAGCATTGTAACCGTTCTCTTCACGAGTCAATGGTTCACTGCGATTGCTATTTTATCTGTCATACTACTATTTAGCAATCTTCCTTTAAAAGATACTTTCCAGTTTTGGTTGATCTTAAAGATCGGACAGAAAAAGTGGATGGTCTGCCAGTTTATTTATCTGATTATCGCGAGCTTAATCGCTTCGATTTACCAAATCATCAGCATTTTAATCACTTTTCTCCCTACACTACACTTTTCAAATCATTGGGGACGTCTCCTACCTTCCCTAGCTCAAGGGCGTATCTCATTTCCGGAAGGCGTTGATGGCATGACACATTTACGCTCAATTATACTACAATATTATTCTCCCTATAGAGCTTTTTTTCAAATATTCTTATTGTTATTCCTTATGTTCATATTGATTGGGGGAGTGATTTTCGTTTTCAATAGTCATTATTCTAATTTAGGAAATACCTTAGCCTGTGGATTAGTTATTGTAGAATTATTTATTACAGAAGCTTCACGTTTCTGGATTAAATTTTTATCTCCTTTAACTTGGCTAGACTTTCATTATATTAAATACGAAGCCCATTCTGGTTTACTATCCCTACCAGAAATAATTACTCGTATCCTACTTTTATACCTTTTGCTCGTCATAATCCTAGTAGTGATGAAAAAAATAAGGAGGTAATAGATATGACAGACTTACATTTAAAATCTATTCGTAAAAACTATAAACACAATGTAATTTTTGAAGACCTTTCCTTTGAATTTTCCAGTGGAAATATATACGGAATTGTTGGATATAACGGTTCAGGAAAAACAGTTTTACTCAAGTGTTTAGCGGGATTAGAAACTATAACTGAAGGAGAAATCAAATTAGATGGAAGCATACTTGGAATCGACTTTCCCTTCTTACCCAGTGTAGGTGTTATTATTGAAACTCCAGGATTTCTGGAAGGTTATTCTGGTTTTGATAACTTACATCAACTAGCTCTAATCAAAAATAAAATAGGCGAGAAAGAAATTATCCAGAGTATGATAGATGTCGGACTCGATCCTAGTTCCTCTAAAAAAGTAAAGCACTACTCTTTAGGAATGAAACAAAAATTAGCTCTAGCACAGGCTTTTATGGAAAATCCAGATATATTACTTTTAGATGAGCCAATGAACGGACTTGATAAGCAATCTGTTCAAAAAATTCGAGAAAAATTACTCCACTTAAAAGAAAAGGGTAAACTCATTATTCTAGCTTCTCATATAGAGCAAGATATCGAATGTCTCTGTGATGAAGTTCTATACTTGGGATAAGAGTGATTTATTACAGAGCCAATACTCCTCATAAAATAGCCCTTCTATACAAAAAAGACCAACTATACCTAAATTATAGGAGTTGGTTTATTTTTCATTCCAAAAAATCACTGCCTTCCCCAGATAAACCTGAGGAAGGCAGTGATCACATTTTTAGGAATTAGGAATGAATACACGTAATCAATTGATCTTATGATTTTTTGTTTTTCAAGAATTCATCGTATTGTTTTTGCATTTCGTTCAATACTTTATCGTAGACACCTTCAGATTTCAATTTTTCCATCAATTCTGGAATTGCTTTATCTGGGTCTACAGTACCAGTGTTGATAGCTGTATCGAATTGTTGCATTGTGTTAGCGATAGCTGAAATTTCATCTTTCACACTGTCAGTGTGAAAGATGAATCCAAGCGCTGGAGATTCTTTAGCTTCTGCCAATTGTTTCTTAGAATCTTCGATTTGTTAGTCTGTAACGTTTTCGTTGATGTAAAGAATCCAGTTGTTACCAGTGTTCCATCCACCCATGTGAGTATTTCCTTTGTAGGCATCAAGGACACGTACACGGTTTTCTTTACCTGCAAGTTTTCCCAGTTCTTGCCTTCTGGACCGTAAACAAGACCGTTCAAGAGATTCAACACTTCCATTGATTTTTCTTTGTTCTTAGAGTTGTTTGAACTGACAAAGTTAGCAACTTGTGTTGTTTGGTTTTTCTGGATGAAGTTAGTGATTGGTTTGATTTGGATGTCTTTGTTGGCAACACGTGAAAGCAAGCTGTTACCGTAGTCAGCTGGTCCTACTGTTTCTTCACGAACGAACCAAGTATCTTGTTGAAGTTCAAATGAAGTATCGCTTGTTGCTACGTCTTTTGGAATGTATCCAGCTTCATAGAATTTGTGAAGAGTCTTCAAATGTTCTTTGAAACGAGGAACGTCGTAACGGTTTACGATCTTAGTAGTGTCTCCTTCAAGGTCGATAACAAATGGAAGACCGTTTGGTACTGGGTAGTCAAAGTTATCAGATGGGATAAAGTTCTTTGTAACTGCAAATGGTACTACGTCTGGAGCTTCTTCTTTGATTTGGACTGCTTCAAGTGTTTCGTATGAAGTGACACCTGAAATGCCAATACCCTATTTTTCAAGAAGAGCGCCATTAAAGGCAAAGTTCTGAGATGATGCAACGTTAGCCGCAACTGGAACAGCATAGATCTTACCGTTTATAGTGTTCCCTTTGATGTAAGCTGGGTCAAGTGCTTTGTAAAGATCTGCTCCTTCTTTTTTGTACAATTCTGTCAAGTCAGCATAAGCACCTTTTTGAGCATTTACGACATAGTTAGTTGCAAAAGTGATATCATAGTTAGCACCAGAAGATGTAATAACAGGCATTTTCTAGCAATTCATCCAAGTTATCTGGTTTGTCACCGATTTAGTACATTTTAAGAACAGTTTTTTCACTTGAAGCAGTGTCAGCGGCTTTTTTTGTTGTTACCTGTAAGGTTTCCATAAGCAGCAAGACTTGCAGCCAAAGCGACTACGCTAGCAGATGCAAAAGCATATTTTTTTCAGTTTTTCATGATAAAAACTCCTTTTTTGTTTTTAAACTTATAAACGATTTAATGACTTTTACTTCAATCACTAAGATGAAGTTGGGAAGGGAGAAACGGTATTTCTCAGCAAGTGCTATTCTTTCACACCACCGATAGTCAACCCTTTAACAAAGTAGCGTTGGAAGAATGGATATAGAATCGCGATTGGAAGAGTTGCAACGACAACCATAGCCATACGTCCTGTTTCTTTTGGAAGAGAGACTCCCAGTTGACCAGATAGGCCGACTGCTTTGGCGATGTAGTCCATATTTTGCTGGATTTGCATGAGCAAATATTGCAATGGATACAAGTTGTCACTCTTGATGTAAAGAAGGGCGTTGAACCAGTCGTTCCAGAAACCAAGAGCTATCAAAAGCGTGATGGTTGCGATACCTGGAAGTGACAATGGCAAACAAATCTGGAAGACGATCCGTGCTTCACTGGCACCATCGATACGAGCGGATTCGAGAATGGCTTCTGGAATGGTCTTCTTGAAGAAAGAACGCATCAAGATAATGTTGAATGGTGAGAGGAGCATTGGAACAATCAAGACCCAAACCGTATCACCAAGTTGAAGCAAACGAGCCACCACGATATAGCCTGGTACCAAACCAGCATTGAACAACATACTAAGAAGAGCGAAGATCGTGAAGAATCTGCGGTACTTAAAGGTTGTCCGTGAGAGGGCGTAGGCATAAGTTATCGTGATGAAGACATTAGTCACTGTCCCGACTACTGTTACAAAAACTGAGATAAAGAGCGCTTGGAGGATTTTATCTTTAAACTGAGCCAAGAATTGGAATCCATCTAAAAATTCCTTTTTAGACTTTTGATAACGATTACATTATTAGTATACTCCTATTTGAAGGCTAGGTTAGGCTACTAGTTATAGAAAAAAAACTCCACAAATTATGTAGCAGATTTAAAGCTTTATCACCACTATCAAACAAAAGACCTACAGCAATTGTCTACTTTATCGCTATTAACCTAATGATAGATACCTTGTTATGACGCGCTGACACTAAACTTTGGGACAACTGACGCTAGTATTTTCAGAAGAAAAGTAACCGTCCAATAACGAAGTATATTGAAAAATCTCCAGACTAGGGAACTCAACGATAGTTCCTAATCTGGAGACTTTTAATGGGCTTGTTATTAGGCGTTTGCTTTCAATTTAGCAAGAACCTCTTTAAGATTATCAATCAACTCTGCTTCAGTATGCTCAGAGCCTTTTTCATCTGCTAAGAAGGAATCTGCATGACTCCAAAAAAGGTTATCCATGAAAAAAGCACGAGCATGATGGTTTTCAAAATCAAAACTCCATAAAATAACATCTGCTAGTTCCACTAACGTTTTTGTTTTTGGAATCTGTATATGTCGGTAGCAACCTTTTTAAAATTTAACGGAAATGATCCAAGCTTCTACAGATGTTGGCTTTTCAGCCTCTATTTCTTTTTTTACTAATTTTAAGTGTACCATCATACCTCCAATAGCAAATCGATAGGATTGCTCTTAGGAAACATTCCCTCTCAGTCATTTTAACATAAGTTTGTCTAACTGTGATATTTAAAACTAGATAATTCTTCTGTTTCACGAGAAACACTCTGACTTGGAAAAAGATGCCTTTAAGTCGTATAAATCATCGAAGCTGTCGCAATGGTATGCCACTGATTAGCTATAGTTGCTACGAAATCCTTATCTGTGTAGAAATCAGTAAATGGTAGGATTTCAACTTCTAGCTCGTCGATGCAGTCAATCTGACCAGACAGATAATCCTCTATACGGCTTTCTGCGCGTTTGATACATTGCAAGAGTCCGCCCATACGGATATCGACTGTATCCAAGCCAAAGACCTTATTTTCTTTCAACCATTGGTAGCTAAAGAGGACATGGAAGTGTTCGATTTGGCTTCTGAGTTCTGGTAATTCTTGTCTGGTGATTTGTTGTAAACTTTCTTTATCGTTTTCTTGGTAGGCATTACGAATACGTCGTCCCACATCCACTTTACTACTTAAAATCTGCTTCAACTGATCCTGAGTTTCAAAGAGGTAAGCATAGTTTCCTGCTTTTTCTTTGATTTCAGCAAGAATCTCAGCTGCCTGAGCGAAGTGTGGTTTGTCCTGTTCAGGTGTTATGTGCTGGTAAAGGATAGGGCAGAGAACATCCTGATAAAAGACATAGCGGTTGGGGGTGATTCCACTGAGATTGCCTGGCGGAACTTTTCTTTTGGCAAATCATACTCAAAATTAGCTCCCAAATCTTCGATTTTCGCTTCTACAGCATGACCTTACAAGTCTTCGACACGGTAGCTTGGCAAAACGTGTCTCCATCTCACGGTGAACTTCGTCAATACTACAGCCATAGATACTATCATGCGGAGCATTTTGTAGAAGGACTTTCCAAGCATAGGTCAACTGGTCCTTATGGTTGTGCCCACCAGTGATGACAGTTAATGGCTCCACCACTTGTTCTAGCAGGTTGCTATTTTCTTGGAAGGCTTGTTTAAAGTAAATCCGTGATGAAGAAGTGTTGGCAAGCGCGTACCAACCATCTGTTTCCTGGCTCGTCAACTCACCTGTAACGGTTGATATCTGCTCTGGTAGGGTACTTTCTACTGCATGGACATAGTCGTCAAATGAACTATGCACAAAAGTCACATCTGGGAAGAATTCATTGGCCACACGAATGGCTTCGCTTAGATTTTTATGTACAGGCTGATGGTCACATCCATTCATCATCAACCATTGGTTGGTCGAAACGTAGTCACGCACATCTGACAGTTTTTGTTTCCAGAAAGTTAGGGTCTCATCCTTATCAACTGGGATTTCATTCCCATTACTGTACCAGTTGGCAAAGAGGATACCGAGGACACGACTTCCGTCTGCACCCTGCCAGTACATTTCTGAAAACTGAGAAGTGAACTGCTTATCTTCGAGAACTTGGTTGTCAAAGCCAATCGGCTTGACACCACGGCCAAAGGCTGCCACGTGAATGCCTGATTTTTGAAGGATTTGAGGCGCTTGTCCCATATTCCCAAAGGTATCTGGAAAGTAACCAATCTGGGTTGATTTACCCCATTTAGCAGTTTCTTGCTGACCGATAAGAGTATTGCGGACGTTGGCTTCACTGGAAATCAAATAATCATCCTGCAAGATGTAAAAGGGACCAATTTTGAGTTTGCCTTGGTCGATGTAACGTTGGACTTTGTCGCGATTTTCAGGGCGAATTTCCAAGTAGTCATCAAGGACAATCGTTTGGCCGTCCAAGTGGAAACTCTTGAACTCAGGGTCATTTTCAAAAAGATCAAAAAGATTGTCAAATAACTCCACCAACTGCATACGGTGGCTTTCAAAAGGTAGATACCACTCACGGTCCCAGTGACTATGTGAGATAATATGTACGACAACATTTTCCATGAAGTAAAACCTCATTCTAACTTAAATTTTTTAACGTTTTAAATGTAAATTTGTGATTCTGACACGAATCGGTGAAACTAAAGCGAGCTCCTTATACTCAATGAAAATCAAAGGACAAACTAGGAAGCTCACCGCAGGTTGCTAAAAACACTGTTTTGAGGTTGTGGATAGAACTAACCATACCTACGGCAAGTCGAAGCTGACGTGGTTTGAAGAGGTTTTCGAAGAGTATTAGTATCCAGGTAATCCAAGACCAATTCACAGAACATCATGTTGGCCCAAGAGAACCATTCACGTGAGTAAAGCGTTGGGTCGTCAACGTGGAAGCTTTCGTGCACGACACCTGTACCACCATCGCAGGCAACCAGCTGATCGAGTAAGAATTTCTTCACAGTCTTATCTCTTGTTGTCAATCCTTGGATAGAGAGGGCAATGGGCCAGATATAGCGATAGAAGGTATGAGAACTTCCGAGACCGCTAGCGTATTTCCTTTGATAGAAGTATGGATTTTCAGGGCTCAGAATGGTACGACGTGTGGCTTGATACACCTCATCGTTGACATCGCAGTAGCCCAGATAAGGCGCAGCCAACAAACTTGGTACGTTTGGATTATCCATGATGCTAGCATTTCCACTTCAAAGGCATAAATCTTTTCACCTTTGCTGTTAGTAGTGTAGGCGTAGTTTTCGATGCCTTCTTGGATCTCTGCCTGCAAGCGTTTAGCGTCAGCAATAATACTCTCGCTATCATCTAGGTCTAGTTCTGCAAAGATTTCTTGCACATACCCCAAGACAACTACTGCAAACATATTTGACGGAATCAAATAGCTATACTGACAGCAGTCATCACTCGGACGAAAGGCTGACCAGCTCATACCTGTCACCGCAAAGGCAGGTCTAAAGCCATCATTTACCAGAGTATCTTCCTTACGGTCTGTATCTCGAACAAAACGATAAGGAGAATGGTTGTGGTCTTGCTCCACTGTCCAGAGATGAAGAATTTCCTTAGTCTCTGCGACAAAAGTCTCATCAAATTGGCTAGTCTCACCAGTTTCCTTCCAAAGGAGATAAGCCAACTGCAAAGGGTGGCAAAGCGAGTCCACTTCATACTTTCGCTCCCAAATCCAGCCATTAAGGTCTGTGTGATCAGTCTCGTGGTGGCCCTTCCAGTTTTTCTCAATGTTAAAGGAGTTGGCATAAGGATCCTTAAGCACCAAGGTCATCTGACGTTTAACCAAACCAGCAATGGTCTGACGCAGGAAGGCATCTCTTTTAGCCACATGCAGGTAGGGTCTGAGTTGAGCTGTCGAATCCCGAAGCCACATGGCAGGAATATCCCCAGTCAAGACAAAAGTTGAACCATCTTCTAGGATCTCAACTGTATTATCCAAGGTATCTGTATAACAACGCTCAAATACATCTACCCACTCTGGATGTTCCTTGACCCGCTCTGCTACTTCATCCAGCCAGTCTCTAACAATTTCTTTCGAATAAATCATCGTGCAATTTCCTCTTTCAAACAAGTTTCATTTTCAGTATATAGCTTTTAAGGCAGAAAATACATACACAAATGATAGTCATTTTCTACAAAATAGTTATCTTTAAAACTCCTTTTCTAAAGGCCCTCTTTTTCTGATATAATGTAGAAAAACAGCTGAAGGAAATACCCTGAAACCACTACTTGAAACCATCGATACCCGTTTTGGCACTGCCAGCAAGCATGCCTTTCTCGGGGAAATACCCTGCCTTATACAGGCGTGCCTTTTGGGATGAATTACTTTGTGCCCCAGACCAGCGACCAGGAGGGTTCTTGGTTTTTCGATCCGCATTTGCCCATCTTTCAGGGGATTCGATTAACCCACCAGCCCAGTCTTTGGATTGGGGAACTACTCTTGGCTCCTTCTGACACCTATCACCGGTCAACTTGGGGGAGACAGCCTCTTCCATCGCCAGCCTTCCTATGATAGGGATAAGGCTACTTTCCAGCCTCATTATCTAAAGATTTTCTCCCTTCGCTATCAGATTGAAATCCAGCTTACCCCGACTTGCTACGGCGCTTCTATTCGTTTGGAGCAAAAGCAAGGCAAAGCCCTCTCCCTCTACCTTCACGCAGCAGATGAACTGACAGTAGAACAAGTAAATAAGCGGACTCTTGCCCTGCGACAAGAAGGTAAAACTGAAACCAACAAAAATCCACTGATACTGTTCACTGCCCTGCAAATGAATACGGATATTCTTGCTGTCAGCAAAGAAGATGGAGACTGGCGAATTGACTTAGCAAACAGTCATGCAGATATTCAGCTAGCGACTTCTTTTATCTCTCCTTCTCAAGCTCTGATTAATCTACCTCAAGAAGATTTTAATAGCTGTAAAGAAAATGCCCAAGCGAACTGGGAAAATTTCCTCCATCGTTTTGACATTATAGAGACAGGAGAGGCTGACCGAACCTTCTTTGACCACTGCCTCTACAGACTCTTCCTCTTCCCACCAACTTTTTATGAGGTTGATGAATCAGGGCAAGCCATCCATATGGACCTGGTTACTAGTACTGTCAAGCCCGGTGTCCTCTTTAGAAACAATGGTTTCTGGGATACCTTCCGGACTACATTTCCCCTCTTTGCTCTTATCATACCAGAGCATTATCGTCTCTTTTTAGAAGGCTTTCTCAATAGCTACCGCAATACTGGATTCCTTCCAAAATGGCTAGCCCCTGATGAACGGGGTATGATGCCAGCTACACTTTTAGACGGTATTATCGCAGATAGCGCCTGCAAGGACATGGCCCCCGACCTAGAAAAAGAACTGCTCCAAGCCATGCTTGAAACAGCCAGCAAGTCCGACCCTCTCGGCATCAATGGTCGTCACGGACTAGCCCAATAGCAAGAACCAGGCTACCTCACTACCGACCACCACGAAAGCGTCAGCCATACCCTAGACTATGTCCATAGTGATTTTTGCATCGCTAGCTGTGCCGAAAAACTAGATTAGAATGACATCGCGGAAACTTATAGAACTGCATCACAAAATTACCGCCATCTATTTGACGCAGATACAGGTTACATGAGGGCGCGAGACAATCAAGGCAACTTCCGCCCTGACTTCTCTCCTTATAGTTGGGGACGTGATTATGCCGAATGTCCAGCCATTCAAGCGACTTTAGGCGTCCTCCACGACATCTCAGGCTTAATCCAACTTATGGGTGGAAAAAAGCCTTCAGCAACTATCTTTTGAAAACCTGTCAGGACGCTCCTCTCTTTGAAACCACCGGCTATGGTTACGAGATTCATGAAATGAGCGAGATGGCAACAGTTCCCTTTGGACAACTCGCTATTTCTAACTAGCCTAGCTTTCACATCCCTTATCTCCTTCGCTACAGCAACTACCCAGACTACACTGCCCTTCTCATCAAAACCTTGCGTCAGAAAGCCTTTCACCCAAGCTGGGAAGCCTATCCTGGCGACGAAGACAATGGCAGTCTCTCTGCTTGGTACATCTGGTCGGCTCTCGGATTTTATCCAACCTGTCCAGGCAAACCCAGCTACGACCTCGAAATCCCTCTCTTTGACCACCTCCGTATCTACCTGGCTAAGAAAAATAAATGGCTGGATATCCATGCCGAGCAAAACCACAGCCACTTCAACTTTGTCAAAGAATGCCGATTGGACAAGACCATAGTATCTAGCATCCAACACCAAGACCTCTTGAAAGCTGAGCAACCGACCTTCACCCTCAGCTGCTTGCCAAGCCAGCCGTCCACTTCCTGAAATGCAAAAATCTCCTAGCAAGCTTTCCTGCTAGGAGATTTTCTTATGAGAGGTACTTGTTTAAGCTTTAAAAATCGGATTTATCATCTGATGTTTATCAAACAATCTATCAATTAAGCTTCTTCGTCTTCTTTACGACGACCTGCAAGACCAAGACCAAGTAATGCACTTGCTGCAGCTGCTACCATAGCTACGGTAGAATCTGCTGTACCTGTATTTGGCAACTCTTTAGATGCTTTACGCGCATTTGCTTGTGCTGACGCTGTTTGACTAGCATTAGCTGAACTTCCATTGTCTGTAGAAGGACGTTGTTTAAATATGTCTTTACTTACGATTGTGTAAACTTTACCGTCTTTAGTAATTACAGTTGCATCTCCTGCTTTGTCGAAGATCACTTCTACTACATCAGCATTTACTCCTTTAATCTTAGCTTTTGCAGCTTCTTTTTCTGCATCTGTTAAGTTATTGAGATCTACTACTGTTTCTTTTTCGAAGTCAACGTTGGTGTTTTCACCATTGTTCTTAGCTGCAACATCTTTAGCATCTTTAACTAATTGAGCTGCTGGAATTGTTGCTGTCTTACCTTCTGGAGTTGTTACTGTCGCATTTCCGTTTTCGTCTACTACTACAGTTGATCCTGGGTTGACTGCTTTAATTGATTCTTTAACTTTTTCAATTTCATCAGCTGTTAATTTAGCTTTATCTCCAACTAACACTCTAGTTGCTGGTGTGTTTACGTTGTTTCCTGCTTCTGGCTTAGCTGCGTCTTCTGATGATTTAGTTAAGTCTGATGCTGGAATTACCGCTGTTTTTCCTTCTGGTGTTGTGACTGTTGCATTTCCTTTGTCGTCTACTACTACAGTTGCATCTGGATTTACAGCTTTAACTTTGTCTTCGACCATTTTCTTCTCTTCTGGAGTTAAGTTAGCTAGATCTTGAACCTCTGTCTTAGCCGCTGGTGTGTTTACGTTGTTTCCTGCTTCTGGTTTAGCTGCGTCTTCTGATGATTTAGTTAAGTCTGATGCTGGAATTATCGCTGTTTTTCCTTCTGGTGTTGTGACTGTTGTATTTCCTTTGTCGTCTACTACTACAGTTGCATCTGGATTTACAGCTTTAACTTTATCTTCGACCGCTTTCTTCTCAGCATCTGTAAGTTTTTCTGGATTTGCTACTACAGTCTTATCTGCTGGTTTAACGATGTCGTTGCCTGCATTTGGTTTAGCTGCGTCTTCTGGCGATTTGAATAAATCTTTAGCTGGAATTGTTGCAGTAGTTCCATCGTTTAAAGTAACTGTTGCAGTTCCTTTATCATCAAACTTAATAGATTTAGCTTCTGGGTTGAGTTCTTTTAATTTCTCTTCCACTTTAGTTTGTGCAGCTGGATCTGTCGGCTCACCAACCACTTTATCTGCTGGTTTAACAATTTCACTGTTTCCAGCATCAGGTTTAGTTGTATCATCTTTAGTTCTTACCAATTCAACTGCTAGAATTGCTGCAGTTTCTCCATCTGGAGCAGAAACTGTAACTGTTCCTTTATCGTCAATTGTTACGACAGCATCTGGATTTACAGCTTTAACTTCATCCACCAACTTAGCTTTTTCAGCGTCTGTTAGGTTAGCTGGATCTTGAACTACAACTTTATCAAGTGGTTTATTAATATCATTTCCACCTTTACCGTTATCTAAGTCGACTTCAGTTTTCACTAATTTAGTTGGAATAACAATCCCTTTGTCACCATTTTCAGTAGTAACTTCAATATTGCCTTCTTCGTTATATTTAACGTCTTTGGCTGTTGGGTTAACTTTCTTAACTTCTTCTAAGATTTTAGCTTTTTCTTCATCTGTTAACTTAGCTGGATCTTGAACTAGAGTTTTATTAACTGGTTCTTTAACTTCATCAACTGCTTTAATCGCTGCTTTATCAGCTTCTTCAATCTTATCAACATCTGTTGCTGATGTAGCTTTATCTACTGCTTTCTTAGCTTGATTTGCGATTGCATCTACTTCAGATTTTAGATTTTCTTTAGCTTTAGGAGTTAAGTCTGTACGTGCATCAATTGCTTCTTTCTTAGCTTTTGCTTCGGCTTCAATTGCTTTACGTGCATTTGGCTTATCTTCTACAACTGGTACAGATTTGTTGATTTCTTCTTTAGCTTCAGCTTGAAGTTTTTTTACTTCTGCATCTGTTTTAGCATCATCAATTGCTTGCTTAGCTTGTTCTGCTAAATCTTTAGCTGCCTGAACTACTACTGCTTTTTCTTCATCAGTAGCATCTGGAGTGTTAGCAATCTCTTTTAATTGTTCAGCTAATTTATCATCAATTGCTTGCTTAGCGGCTGGTTTAGCTACTGCTTCTGGGTTTACAGCTTTAACATCTGCTACACCTTTTTTACCTGCATCAACCACAGCTGTTTGAACTGCTGGTAATGCTTTTGGATCATCAACATTATCAGGTTGCTCATCAATTTTCGCTAATTGTGCATCTGCTAATTGCTTAGCTTCAGCTTTAGCTTTAGTTTTTTCTTCTTCTGTTAAGTCTTTACGACCGTCGATTTCTGCATTTTTTGTAGCTAATTCATCAGCAATTGCTTTCTTAGCTTCTTCTTTTGCTACTGGGTTAACAGCGGTTACATCTGCTATACCTTTATCTTCTGCATCATCCACAGCTGTTTGAGCAGTTGTTGCTTCTTCTGGTGTATCAGTAAAGTTTGGTTGCTCATCAATTTTCGCTAATTGTTTATCTGCTAAGTCCTTAGCTTTGTCTTTAGCTGCTAATACATTTGTTACAGTTTCTTTTGCTAGCTCTTTTCCTACGGGATTAACTTTATTAAGTACGTCTCCAATTTTTCCTGCTGCAGTTGCAACAGCTGCATTTGTTGGTGCTGCATCGATTTGGGCTTTAACTTTATCAGCTTCTTCCTTAACTTTATTAAGTGCATCAGCTTTTTCCTTGTCACTTAAGTTAGCGTTTTTGTTGATTTCTTTTTCTTTAGCTTTAACAGCTTCGTCAATTGCTTGTTTAGCTTCTGGTTTTACAGCTACTACAGGATTATCATTTGCGATCGCAGTTGTTCCTGCGTTTTGTGCTTGTGTTAGAGCATCCTGTGTTTTAACAGCATCAGTATTAATTGCATCAAGAGCTGTTTTCTTATCATTGTTTACTTTTTCAATAGCTGCTTGTTTTTCTTCTTGAGTTGCGTCTTTATTACCATTGATTTTTTCAATTTGTGCAGCTGCTGCTTGTTCTACTGCGTTAATAGCAGGTTGTTTATCCAGTTTTACAACATTTGTCAAAAGAACACTATCAGTAGATCCGTCTTTATAAGTAACGACAAGCTGATTACTTTGTTTTGCTACAGATTGAATGTAGTTTGATGCATTTTCTACTTCTGTATTATTTTTATCTGACAATCTTGCATCATCAGCTGTGCTATATTTAATCTTGATATTCTCTTTAATTTTAGCAAAATCAGCTTCAGTTAGATTATCTACATCAGAAACCGCGATTTTATCAGCTTCGTTTGTCTGACTTTCAATATCGTATTTTTGAGTTTGTTCACGAACTACAAGTTTGAAAGCTCCTTCTTGAAGAAGATTAGTATTCTGAAGTGGTGGGGAAAATACTGCCCCCTCTAAATCTTCAGCTACTAGGTATCTTGTCATTAATGTTCCTACAAATTTTGGTTGATCTGGAACATTTACCGTTCCCACAATTTTCGTAATAGCTGGACTATCTGCTGGTGCATTAATACCATTAGTATCCGTCTGTGAGGTCATAGTTAAACCATAACTATTTACAACTTGTCCTTGTGCGGCACCAGAATTTCCTACAATACCTTTCGCCTGTACTATACGAAGATCCTTAATTTTTCCACTGTCGTCTGTAACACCAAATTCAAGATTTGTTTCTTCACCTTTATAAACATAGATTTCTTTTGCAGTAGAGAACGGAATAATTCCTTTGGGTCTTACATTCAGAACTTTACTTTTTTCAATTGTATCTACAGAGCCGTCATTATATGTTACAGCAAGTTTTGTAGAATCTGTTGGAGACACTACTACTTCTTTAATCAGTTGAGAAGGGTTGTTAACATCTGTTCCCGCTAAGTCTTGCAAACGAGCATCAGTATTCGTTTTAGAGTACTCTAATTGTAATCTTGATTTAATTGTTCCTAACTCATCGTCTGTAATGTTATCAATATCATTAACAGTGATACGTTTAGAGCCCGTTAAATCTTTAACATCATACTTTTGAGTTTGTGGTTTAAGCATGACACGGAAAGCGTGATCGTTAGCTACTTCGTTTCCAGAACCAGTAAAATCTGTTCCTTCCGTATCCCTAACTCGCACATAACGCCAACCGAGAACCATACCTGTAGGGCTCTCCCCTTTTGTTGCTGCGTCTAGTCGATCTTTTGATAAATCATCTACTGCTGCTGGAGTACCTGAGTATCTGATAACCGCTGGTGTCGCTTCCGAAGCTGGTGTTTCAGTTGTAAACTCATTTGCTGTATATCCATACTGGGTATTGATTTTATCAGTTTCACCTGCTACAGGATTAAATAGCCTATTACCCCCTTGTAGCACCGTAGCTGCCAAAATCTTATCCGCATCGTCTTTTATTTTAATATCAAATGAGTTTTCTTCTGCTCCATAGACATAGATTTCTCGTTTAGCTGCATCAGAGTATGGAATCTCTACGGTCGGATCAACGTTTGTGCGAGCAACAGTTGAAAGTGGAGTTTTATCTGTTGCTTCTGTTCTAAACGCATTATCTTTACCTTCAGTTGGAGTTACTGACGGAGCAGCAGCTGTTTCTGGCTGGATTTGATCCGCTTGAACAGATACAGCTCCATTACCTAAGAACATGAAGAGAGCAGCGACCGCTACACTAACCGCTCCAAAACTATATTTACGGATCGAGTAACGAGTGACCTTCTCACGGTGCAGACGTTCAACACGACTCATAGATGGTTTGTTTGCCATTATTTTCTCCTTTTATCAGGTCAATTGATTTGATTTTCACATGACACCTGCATACAAAAATCCGACACTTATATTTTACCTTATTTTCAATATATATGCAAATGATTTTATTTGAAATTTTCGCAAAAAAAAAAAAAACGTCTTGGGAAAGCGAGGACTTTTTGCACAAATTCATTTAGTATATTTTCCCGTTTTTATAAATAAATAAGTCGCACATTTTTATAATGAATTTACTTTTGTTTTAATTCCATTCACAAAGATAGCACATTCATATAGGAGTGTTAGTAAAATAAATAAGTTTGAAGGGTGAAATAAACTATTTCTACACCGCATAAGAAAAAATTATTCGTAAAAAATATGAACCAAAAATAAAACATACTACCTCATTTCGGTAACATGTCATTATTTTCTCTTACAAGGAAGCCTCAAACTCAGCGACAGTCATGTCCAGTTACTGGCTAGCAACTTCAGAATTCAGAAGACCTTGGCGAATCATATCTAAAAAGTAACGAGTTTCCCACGTTCAAGTTCCTGTTCAATACCTTTCTCAAGCCCTCAGATCGACCGCGTTCTAGTCCTTTTTCTTCAGCTTGTTCCAAGGCGTAGTCCTGCGCTAACAAGGCTTGTTCTTCTCGCATACGTAGTTGGCTAAACATTTTTCTGCCATCCTCGGACCAGCTCTTATAGTCCAGCAGTTGGTCTGCCTGGCTAATAGCTCGCTCGAGTTACTGAGTAAAGGGCTTGTTTCCAAAAAACTCCAACCAGGGCTTGCGAATCTTGTCTTTGCTGCTTTCCTCAATTTGAAATTGAAAGACTTAAATCTAGTCCGGTTAAGTCACATCATGCCCACCTAGTTTCAGGTGAAGTCAAATCTTAACTTCGTAAAGGAGAGGCACTTTCTCTACATGAAACAATAGATAAAGTCCGTCATCTTATTAACAACCTTATCCACAGTTTGTGCATAAGATTGTTAATAAGTGATACCTCTTTTCATAAATCTATTCTGATCCAGTCATCATTCCTCAAAAATTATTTTTTATTACAATGTATGAATGGCTGTTCGACTGACTGCTACAACTTATCCGTCAAAAGATAATAAATTGAACTTCCCGCTCTCTCTAGTCATACTTGGTCTTTGTTAGCTAGTCTATCAATTCAAAAAGAAGGAGCTATAAACTCCATTTAGCTATAATCAAGCAGATATATCCCCATAATTATCCACAAGCTGTTGATAACTTCTGTGAATTACCCATTTTTTTGGAACTGTTTCACTCTCAGTTGTCTATTATCTCTAAGGTTAATAGGATATTCCCACTCTTATAAATCTATGGAAAAGTCTGAAAATCACTCCATGTTCATATAAACTGTCATTTTCAAGAAACAAGGTCATACTCTTCTAAAATCTCTTCAAACCACGTCAGCGTCGCCTTACCGTAGGTATAGTTACTGACTTCGTCAGTTTTATCTACAACCTCAAAACCATGTTTTGAGCTGACTTCGTCAGTTTTATCTGCAACCTAAAAGCTGTACTTTGAACAACCTGCGGCTCGCTTCCTAGTTTGCTTTTTGATTTTCATTGAGTATCAAATCTGACAAGAACCAAAAAACACCTCTCTGAATGTTCATTCCAGCGAGATGTTCCTTTTATCTTAGCTATTGTAAATCGATTGTCTAAAGTCATCTGAATCTTTGAGATAAGCTTTATAAATCGCTTTTTTCAGTTTTTGAACGGGTGTTTCGATAAATTTAAACTTTTTAGCAGCTGTATTGCCTGATTTTATTTGAGCAAGTTCTTCTTTAACAGCTTTCTGCATCAAGTCACTTAACTGCTGACTTGTCAGCCTTACTTCCTGACCTTCATATTGGATTGTCAAAGGTTTCAATTGATCAATCTTAGCTACTCTTTCCTTGATCTGTGCTTTTTTGAACTCAGCATAGCTCTTACCATTCAAAATTTTATTGAAAATGTAAGTATCAGATAGAGGCTTGTTCTCAGATTCTGCTGCTTGTTTGTATTGATTTGACACATAAGGAACAAAGCCTTCATAATAACCCAAAGCAGCCATCAATTCAAATGCTTGTTTTCTAAAGGTGATGTCCCCACTCATACCAGAGTCATTTTGACTAACACCATAAATGGTATCAAACATATCAACAGTATAGTAACCGTTTGCTGCAATCTTACCTTTATCCAAAAAACCAGCAATAATATAACGATTGACCAGGATATGATTGTCAATCAAACTATCAATATCTGTCAATTTTTTGGCATCTTCTAATGTCAGAGCTTGAATTTCCTCACTCTTATGAGTTGGTTTAACCGCTGGATTGCGGTAATCTACCCAAGTTCTAGGACCTGTTGAAGTGATTGGCGTTATTTTTTTGAAATAACTCATCTTGTCTTCTGCAGATAAGTTTCTACTTGCCTCTGCTTCTAGGTAATCTAGAGTATAAAGGACATCAAAACTTCCCTTCATGTAAGATTGCAAATCTTCTGCCGTTTTAAATCGATCAGGTGTTTTATTGTAAAATCCATTCTTATCACTCTCATCATATACAAAATTGAGATTGAAATAAGTATCTTTTTCTGGATTATAGGAGTTTTCAAAAATACCACGCGCATAAAACTCTGCTCCTGTGCCATCTCGACGACCGTGATTATTAAACAAGACCGTTCTATCTAGTAAGTGCGTCATTTCATGAGAATAAGTCGCTGAACCTCTATCATCCAAAACCCTATCTATAAAGTAACGGACACCTAATCCATTGGCCTCAGCTCCCACCTTACTTACTGGAGAATAGTAATTCATAGGGGTCATAAACTGGTCGACTCCCTTATCAGCTCCACTACCAGTAGCTGGTGACCAAGTGCTATCAATCTGGGCATTCGGATTGCTTGTATATTTCTTCATCGTATCAATAATCAAGCGATTTGTAAGCAACTTATCACGATTTTCTGGTTTTGTTATACGATAAAGAGTATCAACATAGTTGGCTTGCTGTACAGCCGCCTTTTCAATTAAAGACTTGACTCTAGCCAGCTCAGCCTGATACTTAGTTGGATTAGACTGGGCAAGAGAGGTATCTATATAGGAACCAATGTTACCATAGGTAATCGTCGCCATATTACTAATCACGTAAACATGTGGTTCTTTCACATTCAAAAGTCCCAAAATAGCAGCCATATTAGCCTCTTGTTTACGAGGATCCTTTTCCCCAGCTGTCAACTTGCTATATAGCCCGACATACGCTGAAGGATTTTCTTTAGATGGTTTGTCGACAATCATAGCTTGGCTAGATTTTTTAAGCCAAGTATCCGCATCATCTGACGTAAAGAGTTGGCGATTGCTGTCTAAAAATTCCTTCAAGCTAGCCTTACCTGTAATAGTAGATAAGTATTTTGTAAATGTTTGAGGACTATTGGTCAATTTCATCTCTTCATAAGACATGGACCCTAATTTTTTCAAACTATCCAAGGCTGTCATCGTCTTATTGCCAAATGAACTTGGATTAAAGGCCAGAATATCACGAATATTCGTGTCCCCAAATTGAATATTATAAAAACGATTGATATAAGACAGTCCCAACAAGATCTGCTCTTTATATTGCTCAAGCTCTTGTTTGACCTTGCTGCGATTTTCAGGGGTATCTCCTATAATCCCCAAAGTATGCGAGGCAATCTTTTTGAAACTTGACTCAGCTTGCGTCTTCGTCTGATCAAAGCTTTCTTGAATTGACAGTTTTTGAAGATACTCTGTGCGCAACATATCTTTGATCTCTTGGTCAGTGATGTTTGGGTGTGTTTTTCCTAGCAAGATTTTACGCAGGATAATATCTCGAGGATCATGGGTAGGCTCTAACTGCGCTTTTAATTTTTCATTTGTCAACAAGTCTACATTTCTCATCTCCGCAGTAGCTCCCGTCACATCCACTGCATTTTCTAACTCGCTATTTTCTGGCAGTAAATGCGGTTTCTCCTCTTTCCTTCCAACCAAGATTACTTTTTGTCGCATAGACTTAGTTATTTCAGTCTTCTCTACTGGATTTGTTAACTCTCCTGTATCCGGATTAACTTCATAAGTTTTAGTTATTGTTGTTTCACCTTGTTCACCTACATCTTCAACTACTTCTTTTCCTTTTGGAAGTCCAGGGTCATCTTTTCTCAACTCAGTGATTTCTATAGGTGACGCTATCTTTTCCACATTTCCAACTTTTACTACTTTGTCTTTAGCTGGAATATTTTCAGTGGTTGTTTCTTCTGAGATAGCCCCTGTTTCTTGATTCAATGTGTATTTTGTAGTTGATACTGAGCTACCATTCTCCCCTGGTGTTTCTACTTGTTGCTCTTTGTAATTTAAAGCTAGCGATGCTGTATAGATTGTTTTAAAAGGAATTTCTTGTGATTGAACTGTTGGTTTTGTTCCTACTGCCGTTATTTTCGCTTGCATTGCTTTGGCTACTTTTGTCGTTACAGCTGGCTCAGTCAAGTCTCCTGTTTGTGCATTTACTTTATAAACACGAATAGTAGTCGTTTCTTCATCTTGACCTTGTTCTCTAACTACTTTAACCCCTTTATCAAGTGACTCATCCGCGACAAACTGTTCACCTCTTTTGACTGTTGATGTTGTTTCTTCTACATTCCCAATCTTAACAATTCTAACCACCGGTTCTTTCTCTATTTTTGTTGAAGTATGTTCTACTATTTTCCCAGTACTTTCATCAAAACTGTAAGAAGTAGTTGTCACTTCCTTACCATTTTCGCCTGCTACTTCTACTTGTTGCTCTTTGTAATTTAAAACTGGCGATGCTGTATAGATTGTCTTATATTCCAATACTTTTTCTTTCGTTACTGGACTTGGGACAGTTGGTTTCTTCTGAGAATCTGACTGGTCTTGAGAAGCTAAGGGGTCAGGCTGAGCAGTTGGTTCTGGTTCATTTGCTTGACCTGTGTTGACCTCTAGAGATGGAGGCAGTTGTTCTGGTTGCTTCGGCTCGGCTTCGGGTTTGTCAGGTGTTTGTTTCTCGCCTGGTGTTGCTTCTGTACCCGGCGTTTCTTCTGCTCCTGGTCTTGGTTGTCCTATTCCATCAACTGGTTTTGTCTCTGTTTCATTCTCTACTATTGGAGTTTTTTCAGGTTGAACTGGTCTGCTCTCCTCAGATTTTGGTTCAACTTCTTCCTTAGTCCCAACTGCAATCACCTTGTTCACTGGTTCTTTTGTGATTACATTTTCTATAACTTTGCTAGATTTTTCTCCATTAACGATAGTGACTTCCGTATAGATGGTGCGTTCACCAACAATACCTTCTTGAACAACTTTAACTTGACCTTTAGCTAAGGTTGCATCTTCTTGTTCTATCGTTTGGAAAGCAACCTCCTCTGTAGTGACTAGCAATTCTGGTTTCTCTACTATGGCATTTAACACACCTTCCTCAGGACTTGTTTTATAATCACTAGTATCTTCTGCTTTCGGTTGTTCTCCTTGGGGATTTCCTGCAACTTCTTCCTTAGTCCCTATAGGCACAATTTTAGCAGGAGTTTGTTGACTTACAGGAGATTCAACAATTTTCTCAACTGCGTAGGATGGTTGAGGAGATTGCACAAAATCTTCAATCGCGCTAAAATGAGATGCAGTCTGTGGTACAATCTTCTTAGATTGAGGTTCTGAACTTTCTTCCTTTTGAGATAATGCTGGCGACTCTACCTTATCAACAGAAAGTTCCTTGTTACTACTATCTCTTACCAAATAATATCCCGTAAATTCATATCCATGAACTCTTTCAGGACTTGGTAGAAACTGACCTTCTACCCTTTTAACAAGGGCCGGTTGCAATTCTACCAGATTTTCAATAGCAGAGATGGATACTCCCCAGCCACCAACAGCAAAGATGGTCACAAGGAAGTAAGACGCTCCCTTTTTTCTCTTGATTAAAGTGAAGGAAAGCAATAATAATCCTGCTCCCAGGATAAACATCCCATCATTAGAAAACAGACCTGTTTCTGGTAATCTTGTAGCCAATTTTCGATAGATAAAATAATATTCTTTTCCTTCTTCTACTTCAATCTTATTTTCTTCAAACCATTGCAACTCAGATTTCAGCTTTTCAGATAAATCCTGCTCATCCAAATAATGACTTGAAATTAGTGTTGAAGTCCTTTCTGTAGCCTGGACGGGTTGAGCCCCCATACCAGCAAAAAATAAACTCGTGCCTAGCAAGACCGAGCAAGCTCCTATTGCATATTTCCTCAAAGAAAAACGCTGCTTTCTCTCAAATTGAAATTCTTTCATCCCATATCCTATCATTCATTATTACTGTATATTTAGTATATCAGAAATAGTTTGTATTCACAAATCTTTCTAGTTATTCCCTTATCATTCCAAGTTGAGAGAGACAACATACAATAATTTTTATTTAAATGTATATCAATGTTCTTTGCTTTTCTTAACAAACGCAATGCAAAAAGAGCCTGTTGCCAAGCTCTTTGTACTCAATGAAAATCAAAGAGCAAACTAGGAAACTAGCCGCAGACTGCTCAAAACACTGTTTTGAGGTTGTAGATAAGACTGACGAAGTCAGTCACATATATACGGCAAGGCGACGCTGACGTGGTTTGAAGAGATTTTCGAAGAGTATTAGTCTATTATTTCTTCTCAGCGCGAAGGGCTGACAAGATTTGTGTTCGGATATCATCCACACCATTTGGCGTATTTGGTAAAAAGATGGTTTGATTTCCTTTAGAAGCAAAGGTATTCAAGGTATCCAAATACTGGTTGGTCAAGAGGATAGACATGATTTGTTCTTCTGTCATGCCAACATTGGCTTCCTTGAGTTCTGTGATAGACTCTGCCAATCCATCCACAATCGCCTTACGTTGTTGGGCAATCCCCACACCATGAAGGCGATTTTTTCTGCTTCGGCTTCAGCTGCAGTGACGATTTTAATCTTATCGGCTTCAGCCAATTCTTGCGCTGCGACCCGCTTGCGTTGCGCCGCATTGATTTCATTCATGGATTGCTTAACTTCTGCATCAGGTTCGACCTTGGTAATCAAGGTTTTCACAATAATGTAGCCGTAAGTTGTCATTTCTTCCGCTACTTGATGTTGAACCTCAAGGGCAATCTCATCTTTTTTCTCAAACAATTCATCCAAGGTTAATTTTGGAACAGAAGAGCGAAGGGCGTCTTCGATATAAGATTTAATCTGAGATTCTGGACTCATGAGTTTATAGTAGGCATCTGTCACGCTCTGCTCGTTGACACGGTACTGGGTCGCTACATTCATCATAACGAACACATTGTCCTTGGTCTTAGTCTCAACCACAATATCGCTTTGCAGCAAACGCAACTGAATCCGCGCTGCAATCGAAGCAATCCCAAAAGGCAAGCGAATATGAATACCGCTATTAGCAACCTTTTGGTATTTTCCAAAGCGTTCAATAATCGCCACCGACTGCTGACGAACCACATAAACTGTACTCAGTGTGACTATCAGCAATAGAAGCACAAAAATCATCAAAAATGTTGCCATTATCGTGACCTCCAGCATTATTTTTCCTGTATTATAGCATATTTAAAGAAGGCTGTGCCGTTTTTACTGCGATTTTTCCTGAAATGTCAATAATTAGAGGTGAATTGTCCTATTATCGTCTAATCTCTTGCTAAAACAACTCTTTATAAAAGGCAATCGTTTCTTCCAAGGTTGGCACAAATGGATTTCCTGGTGCGCAGGCATCAATCAAGGCATTCTTAGAAAGGTATTCAAAGTCGAAATCTTTTTCTTCGATACCAAGTTCAGTCAATTTCTTAGGAATACCTACTGTCTCAGAAAGCTTCTCAATCTCAGCAATTGCATAATCGGCACATTCTTGATCTGATTTACCTTCTACATGAAGTCCCAAGGCCTTGGCAACATTGCGAAAAGCTTCTGGTGCACGTTTAGCATTTTCACGTTCTATAACTGGTAGCAACATAGCACAGCAGACACCATGTGGCAAATTATATACTGCACCTAGTTGGTGAGCCATTGAGTGAACATAGCCCAGACCTGCATTGTTAAAGCTCATACCACCAAGGAAAATAGCATTAACCATACCTTCACGCGCTTCAATATCGTGTCCATTTGCTACAGCACGAGGAAGGTATTCCTTGATGAGTTCAATAGCTCCGATAGAGAGTTTCTTGGTCACATCATAAGCACCAGGTGTTACCAAAGCTTCAACAGCGTGAGTCAGAGCATCCATACCTGTCGCTGCAGTCAAAGCTTGAGGTTTGGAAAGCATGAGTTCCGGGTCATTAACAGAGATAAGAGCAAGGCTATTCTTGTCAACCATTACCATCTTAACCTTGCGTTCTTCATCGGTAATCACATAGTTAATAGTAATTTCTGCAGAAGTTCCTGCCGTTGTATTGATAGCCACAACTGGCAAGCCTTTTTTAGCAGACTTATGAAGCCCTTCATAATCCTGTGGTTTTCCACCATTTGTAGCCATGATAGAGATACAACTAGCTGCATCCTGTGGAGACCCACCACCAAGACTGATGATAAAATCACATCCATGTTCTTCCAAAGCAGCTACCCCATCTGTGACATTCTTACAAGTAGGGTTTGGCTCTACATCGCTAAAGATGACATATTCGATTCCTTCTGCATCTAGCGGTTTTAAAACCTTAGGCAAAATGTCACTTCCTTCGATGAACTTATCTGTCACCAAAAGTGCCTTTTTATAGCCAAGTTCCTTGATATAAGGACCCACTTCATTTACAACACCTTTACCGATAAGGTTAACTGATGGAACGTAAAATGTAGCCATATGCTTTTCCTCCTGCGCCTCTGCGCTATCTATTTAACATCATTATATTACTTTTTGTATTCGTTTTCAATTATTTGTGAATTGTTTAACAAATATTTTTAAAAGGATAGGAGGGACGCAAGCTCACCTCCTATATAAACAAGTTTTATTTATGTAGTGGTCCCAACAACTGACATGCACGATAGTCCGCTGATTCTAAATCTTCTGTTCCAAATAAAGACCAATTTTTAGGTCTAAAGATATCTTCCTCAGGTACATTATGCATATTGACAGGAATTCTCAACATAGAAGCCAAGGTAATCAAGTCTGCTCCAATGTGGCCATATGTTATGGCTCCGTGATTAGCTCCCCAATTATTCATGACGTCATAGACAGACTTGAAAGCACCTTTTCCTGTCAAACGTGGAGCAAACCAAGTAGTTGGCCATCCTGGATCTGTACGATTATCTAAAGTATGATGAACATCTTCAGGAAGTTCAAGTGTGTAACCTTCTGCAATTTGTAGCACTGGACCAACCCCTTTTAGAAGATTGAGACGTACCATTGTTACTGGCATATCCCCCTTCGTCAAGAAGCGAGTTGAGAATCCTCCTCCACGGAAGTATTCGCGGTTTGCTGGTGGGAAGTCTGTGTTTTCAAGCATAGCCTGCACTTCACTTTCTTCCAACTCCCAGAATGGTTTCATAACAGGTTTTCCATCACGACTAGCTTGACCAGTACCATCCAATGTACAAGAACCAGAGTTGATTAGATGTAAGAATCCATCTGCAGCACGACCCTCTAAAGTATGTCCCGTTACACGTTTAACAGCCTCTGGACTCCAATAAGTACGCACATCAGCAAAGATTTGTGGAGTATTTGTTAATAGATAATTAAAGAGCATAGACACACCATTTAGTGAATCATTCTCTGTCGCAAATACAAAGGGTTTTCGAATACCGTTCCAGTCAAACTGAGTATTGAGGAAAGTTTCCATAAAGTCCCCATTTGGAAAATGGTCTGTCCACTGGCGTTGACCTTGGAAACCAGCTACTAAAGCATGGTGACCAGCTGCTTCTTCCTCAAAACCAAGTTCAGCAAGTCTTGGGTTACCAACCATTAAGTCACGTCCAATCATGAACATCTTAATAACAAATTCCCATTGTCTATCTTTTTCTTCACGGCTTAAAACAAGGTCTTCACGGTTATGGTCGAATCCTTCTTTTACGTTTTCTTTCACCCATTTGAGCGCACGTTCGAACTCTTCAGGGTCATAAATACCACGGTCAATACGGCGCGTGAACTCCGTCATATCTACCGATTCATTTCGCATTCCTAAGTATTCTTGGAAGAAATCTGGATTTACAATAGAACCGCCAATCCCCATCGAAACACTACCCATTGATAGGTAAGCAGTGTCTCTCATCAAGCCAGTTGCAAGAGCTGCACGCGCATAGCGTAAAAGCTTTTCTTTGACATCTTCTGGAATATCTGTATCATTAGCTTCCTGAACATCTCTACCATAAATCCCAAAGGCCGGAATCCCTTTTTGAGCATGTGAAGCTAGTACAGCTGCAAGATAGACAGCTCCTGGGCGTTCTGTCCCATTAAATCCCCAAATAGCATGAGGAATATCTGGAGACATATCCATAGTTTCACTACCATAACACCAGCATGGTGTAACTGTAATTGTTGCGCAAACATTTGACTTTTTAAACAACTCATGGGAAGCTGCAGCCTCTGGAACACGACCAATGGTAGATGGAGAAATCACGCATTCCACAGGTTCCCCATCTGGATATTTCAATGTGCTTGAAATCAAATCTGCCACACTTTTAGCCATGTTCATTGTTTGTACTTCCAGTGATTCGCGTACACCTTGACGACGACCATCAATAGTCGGGCGAATACCAATACGTGGATGTTGAATCATAATACTTTCCTCTTATTTTTTTGTTTCTTTTATACTACCATCACCATTATATTTACGGTAGCCTGGGTGACGACCTGTAACCTTATAATTTTCTCTCATAGAGAATAGATGTTCCAAAGTCGGACGTGAAATCTCTTGTTCTTCCACACCCTTAGTTGACAAAAGCATACGTCCATGGAAAGTTGTCTTAGCAACTAACTCCAAAGTCTCCATACGATAATAGGCTGTAATAATATCACTTCCAACAGTTAAAGCTCCGTGGTTCTCAAGCAACATTACATCATGATCTGGTAGATAAGGTGTAATTGCTTCTGGCACTTCCATTGTAGACGGAACTCCAAATGGAGTTATAGGAATTGCCCCAACCACAATCGCGCTCTCAATTAGTGAATAAGTATCTAAAGGAATATGTGCAAGAGCAAATCCTGTTGCAATCGGTGGATGCGCGTGAACAACTGAACGGACATCCTCACGGTCTTCGTAGCATCGAATGTGCATTTTTATTTCACTAGAAGGACGGTAATCACCTTCTGCTTCTAAAATCTCTCCTTTGAGATTTAACTTCACCAGCTTTTCTGGAGTAATAAAACTTTTGCTGATACCAGTAGGAGTTGCAATAATGGTATCCTCATCTAATCGAACAGATACATTCCCATCGTTTGCAG
Organism: Streptococcus sp. Marseille-Q5986; assembly: GCF_946902915.1. Classification (GTDB taxonomy): domain Bacteria; phylum Bacillota; class Bacilli; order Lactobacillales; family Streptococcaceae; genus Streptococcus. The sequence goes on from NZ_CAMPPY010000002.1 coordinate 226,765, forward strand.
CAACCCAACCAAGTTGCCACATCTTATGACAAACATCACAAATCTGTTCACGAATTAATTTTTCATCTTGAGTCATAAACTCACTCCTTTCTAAAAATGAAGTTCGAATTCAAGATTTCCGTTACTGTTAATGGTAATAGTAACCATATGATTTTTCTGATCAAAATTGAGAGATGGCTGATCATAGGAATTATTTGTTCCTGATAATGAATGAATAGTAGGAAGTTTATCTATACCTCTTAATACTATCTTTGTAACCCTTTTCTCTCCAAACTGAGTATCTTTGATATAATGTTCTTCAATCCACTTAATCGCACCTTTCTTGGTCAATTGTGGTAGTTTCTTTGCCTGATTTGCATCTTGAGCATTAGACCATAGTGAATCTTTATTTGTTCTAAAATTATTTAAATTCACTTTCAATCCATTACTTATTCTCTCAAAAATACCATAGGTATGAGGTTCAAATTCAACATCCATTTCTAAAGAATTAAATTTTAATTTCCCAGTCTGTTTAACATTCTCATTTACCTTGTAATTATAGACAAACCATCTATTATCTAATTTCTGAGCAAAGATATCTCCTTCATAATTCATAGGATACAGCTTATTTAAGTATTCTTTTCTAGCCTGAGTAGAGCTAAATTCTGGAGAAGTGATTTCCTTAATCTGAATACGGCTACCAGAAACAGACTCTTTCAATTTATCTGTTTTTAAAACACCTGGAATAGCTGGAATAACATTATAACGACCAGTCATGTATAATGGAGTTTGTTCTCTATCAGTATTTACGTTTACAAAGAACTTACCATTTCCTTTATTTGAATAGTCTCCATGTATGAATACTTTTGTATCCTCAAGTACCTTTTCTTTGGATGGTGCTGGATGCGCTATTACATATCTAAAAAATTCTTTTATTACTTCGCTAAAGAGTAAGCTTTCTTTATTATTTACACCATAGGTATAAGCTGGATGTTCAAAATTATAAACTACACCTCCATTAAGGTAAACCCCTAAAGCTTCTTCTCCTAGCATAGACTCTGGTTCAGTCAACCATTGTCTATCTCCTTGACTTTTTCCGATATTACCACTTGCAAACAGTTTCCATTTACCTGTCTCATACCACTTCCAAGTATCCATCAAACCACCCCATTGATAAGTATGATTTGATAGCCAAAGTCCCTTCATATAACTTTCTGTAGTTGAATCATTTCCCTCGGCAGCAGGTGTATTTTTGAACATGAAAATAAGGTTCTTCCAGTACTTATCAACAGATTTCTGAAATGCTATCTTACCGTTTTTTCCAAATGCTTTTTCTATTGCAGAACCATTATTTTGTTCAGCCCATATAAAATATCCTCCATTTTTAGCTGATACTTTTAAGTAATCTGCCGCCTTATTTTCAATATCATTTGCCCAAATCCAATAATTCTCTGTACTGAAAATACCATGCAAATTTGGATATTTTTGATACATTTTATCAATCCAGCTGGTACTTAACCAATGTGCCGAAGTATAATAAGGCATATTACCAGCAGTGTAAACCGTCAGAATAACTGGAATTGGTTCATTTTTTCCAGTCTTAGGATTTACATATTTCGCTGCTTCTTCTAACATATGTTCATAAAAATCTCTAGCAGCTCCATCTCTTTTAGGAAGATCATCTGGATGTAACTGCATAACAGTATATGGTTTTAAGTCATCTGGTATATTCTCCCACTTACCTGTTAATGTATCTCCTCCCCAAAAAGTATATTTCCCTTTGTTAAACTCTTCTCCGTTAGCATATAAAGGCATCATAAGTAACGGATGTTCATTATTAATTTCACGACGTTTATCAACTTCTGACCAATCATTAGGATTCTTAAATTTACCATTTGCCATAAACATGGCTCCACCTAAAACCAATTCGTCAGCCCATGTATGTTTTCCTGAATATGATTTAAGTTCTATCGTCTGTGTATCTTTTGGAATTTCAACATCAACCAGAAATGCCGATGTATCATACTTAATTCCTTTCGGATATTTTGAATCTGATGAATAAATGACTTTACCATCCGCAACAACTTCAAACTTTTGAATATCTGCGTAATCTGAATTTAAATGATTGGCGCTCCTATCAATTCCGACATAGGAAATAAATCTTGTAACATTAGCACCCGAAACATCATATTTTATACTAGACGGGTTACTTGCTACAGTTCCCAATCCTTTATTAAATTCTATTTCCTTCCCGTCAATTAATAATTTTATTTTATTATTTGCACCGTTATTACCAGGTGTAAACGGTTTATCTTTCTGAACTGTTTTTGATTTATCGTCATCACCATGAGTAGCATCAACCCATTCTAAATCAGAAAGATATACTCCCCCATTAATTCCTTTATTAAGAAGATCTGGAGTTATAGTTTGAGTACTAACAGTTTTAATAAGTTTAGCATCAGCAAATACAACTTCATCACCCCATGTATGTTCTCCTGAGAATGATTTTAAGGATATTTTTTTAGCGTTTTGTGGAATTGTCACACTAATAAATTGTGCCGGAGTATTATATCTGAATCCATCTGGATTAGTTACATTACTGGAATAAACTACTTCTCCATCTATTTCTATTTCTATTTTATCCACTACTGCGTGGTCTGCTCTAGAACTATTAGCACTTTGATCAATTCCTATATAAGTTTCAAATTTTTCAAATCCTTGACCACTAATATCATAGCTGATTACAGACGGGGAATCTGCGACTGTCCCTATTCCTTTATCAAAATACTTAACTTTATTGTCAGAAGTAAGTAATGAAATTTTAGTGTGTTCTCCTTTATTTCCCGTTGTAAATGGAGCATCTTTTTGTACTGTTTTTGTTTTATCTACATCACCATGAGTTGCAGAAGACCATTCCATATCTGAAAGATATGTCATCTCCGTATCAATTTCTTGATCTTTAGTACTTGGTTTTCTTAAGTTATTCCCTGTTACTCTGGCAGTTTCAGTACTAGCTCTGTCATTAGAATTACTTTGGACTACATCTGCATAAAACAATTTACTTCCTAAAAAACTTGTTAAAACAGCCGTAGTTATTAAAATCTGTTTTGCTATTTTTCTACTTTCCATTTTTATTTCCTCAATATTTACATACAACTTCCTCAATAACAAATAATTTTGTAAGATATTCTGGAACACATAGTGCTAAATTACTTAAACTGACTTTTATTCCAGCATTCATTAATTCATCTCCATAAAAGAACTCATCAAATCCAGAGACGGAATAGCATTTATCTTTATCTAAACCACTAAAATAAGCTCTTGTATAACCTGGATTCAACTTACTATTCAATTGAGCATACAGTAAAATCGACTGGCATTTATTCTTTGAAACAACTTGCCAACTAGCAGAATCACAACTAAAAGGACTGTTTATCCTATAAAAATCCCCATATTGAAACAATGAACGATATTTTTTATAAAACTGAATTTGTTCTCTCACTTGTTCTTTTTCTTCTACCGACAATCTCGTAACATCTAATTCATAACCGAAAGAACTAAAATAAGCTACATTTGTCCTAGTGTCCAAACTCGTTTGTCTTCCACTTTGTTCATTTGGAGAAATAGAAACATGGGCTGTCATCATTGATGGAGAATATCCGTAAGAAGTTCCATGCTGAATTTTCAATCTTTCTATCGGGTCCGTATCATCACTCGTCCACGCTTGCGGTGCATAATACATAAGTCCTAAATCAAAACGTCCACCACCTGAAGAACAAGATTCAAATAGAACTGAAGGGAACTTAGTTATTAAACGATCTAATAACTGATAAAGACCTAAGATATATCGATGACCAAATTCAATCTGCTGTTCAGAATCAAGTTCAATACTATAAATATCTGTTATATGACGATTCATATCCCATTTGATATAATCCAGATTTGTTTCGATTATAATTCTAGAAATAGAATCAAAAAGATAATCAACAACTTCCTGTCTCGTCAAATCCAACACATATTGATTTCTTCCTACTGACTTTTCTCTGTCTAACAAATGGATAGTCCAATCGGCATGTTTCTTGTACAAATCACTATCAATAGAAATCATTTCAGGCTCAAACCACAAACCAAATTGTAAACCTATTTTGTGAATTTCATCTGCAAGAAATCCAATACCTTCAGGAAGGCGACTTCTATCTGTTACCCAGTCACCCAGAGAACTTTTGTCATCTTTCCTATGACCAAACCAACCATCATCCAGTACAAATAATTCTATCCCTAAATCTTTAGCAGTCTTTGCTAAATCTAAAATTTTTTCTGTACTCAAGTCAAAATAAAATGTTTCCCAACTATTGAGTATTATAGGACGACTAGCTTGAGAAAAATTAGGATTAACTAAATGATGTCGATAAAAATCTGATAGTTGTTGGCTCATCTGATTCATCCCTTGATCAGAATAGGTCACAACTGCTTCTGGTGTCACAAAACTTTCGGCAGGATTTAATAAAAAACGAAATTCTACTGGATTTATTCCTACCGTTACTCTAGCGGTGTCAAAATGGTCAACTTCAATCATATTTTGAAAATTTCCAGAATAGATAAAGTTAAAACCATAAACCTCACCACTATGCTCTGTAGTTTCCCTCCTTGATAACATAAAGAAAGGATTTTGCTGAGGACTTGATGAGTATCTCAAGCTATCTATTGCTTGAATACCTGGTCTAAGCGGAGTTCTATATAACTGACGTTCCCTCAGCCATGCTCCAGAAAATTGAATAAAATCATATTGACTATCAGGCAGATCTAACTGTAAGCTCATTGCTTTCAAAAGAGTCAACTTATTATTACTACTATTTAAAAATTCCGTATTTCTAACCAAGACATTGTATTTCGGAAAAATTGTGTAATTTAATCTAACAGTTAAATTTAATATGGAATCCTTTAAAATAATTGTTAATGTTTCCGCACACTGACCAATATCATCAAATGTTGAAGGTAGAGAGTTAAGACGCTTTTTCCCTTTTTCAAGTTCAAAACCTTGATATTTTAGTGTCGTTATCCTACTACCATTCATTCCTTGAACTTGAAAGGCTGGATGCCGAAAATCTCCTTTCCCATATGAAGAATATTCATTTTGTATCATAGACTGTTGAATATCCTCAAATTCTTCAGAAAAAGATACTTCAAATCCTCTTTTTTCATAGGCCATCAATTGGTTATAATTTTCCTTGACATGAATCCTTTTCCCAAAATATAGATGTTGAAGTTCCCCATTTTCTAAAATTCTAAAAATATAACTACTATCTTTCATTTCCAAATGAAAAACGATCTCGTCCTTATTAATATAAATCGTCATCTCTACCTCACAATTTTTTCTTTACTTCTTCAGTATCACGATAGAGTACGGTGCCAATTCTATCTCATCTTCTTGAATAGTAAAATCTCCAATTACTCTGGTAAAATTCTCTATCGAAAGATTCTCTATTTTTATTTTTTGTTTAATCTGAGCAGGATTTCTCAGAGAGAGAATTTCAGTAGAAGTCTTCTGATTGTGACACTTATAACCATAAATTTCAAATTTTTCAGGACTTCCTCCTATTTTTTTACTATATTTTAGTGTTTGATAATTCTCCTCTATCCATTTGACGGCACGAGCATTGGCTTTCCAGCGTTCTTCATCAAACATATCAAAAGAATAGTGAAACTCCCAAAAAGCATTCCCTCTTGTTGAAATAAATAATAGATAAGCTTCAAAATCTGGTATTGATGCAAACATTTGGTGATCCATGTACCAGGTATTTGCACTGACAGCATAGATTGGTTCATGATTATAAAGCGACCACATAGGTAACTGTATCTCACGTTTTTCCAAAAATTCTTGATACTGAATATCTCGGTAAGTAATCATACGATTGATATCATTACCTGCATTCTCTGTAAACCCTACATCTTGAGATATTTGAATCCATAAACTATTGACCCACTGTAAAAACCATGGACTAGGATTTACATAAGAAGTCAAGTTTAACCAACAATCTTTTCCTCCTCGCTCCTTTCTTAGATCTATCAACAGTTGAATTAAGAACTCATAAACCGCTGTCATGGTATACATACCATGCGACCCACTCTTATCAGATTTGTCAGGTTGAAGTAACCAGCCATCAATTTTCCAATAGCTGATATCGAATTCTTTTTGATATTCCAACATCTTTTTCTTCATTTGATTGAGATAGTTAAAATCAGCGACGTTTACATCATTTGAAGTATAATTTTTAGAGCCAATCCTTAACTCTGGATGTGCTTCCAACCAATCACTCATAATGATTTCTGTCCCATTATAACCACCTCTGGGACCAATCCATAATCCTAGGCTTGAACCAAATCCATTTACAAGATGTTTAATATTTCTCAAACCATTTGGGAATTTATGATTGAATTCCCAAACTGATTGATAGTTTGTCCAACCATCATCAACAACATAAGCATCTAAATGGACTCCATGATTTTCAAATCCATCTCTAATCTCAGAAAAACTTTTTAGAATACCTGCTTCTGTAATGTCGGTCATATGGTCATACCAGGAATTATACTGTTTACGGAAATAACTAGGTTGAGCTATTCCTTCCACATATTCAAAAAATTCCTCTTGAATCTCTTCTTTTTTATAGGAACCTGCTCCCCCAACAATACAAGGCCACAAAATTTTCTCTTGATTAATAACCGTTCCTAAGTAATACCTTGATACATAATGTCTACAATCTACCTTGTTTTCAGACATGGGAAATTCCATTCCTAAGAATAAAGAATTAGCATAAACAGGTTGTCCCAATTCTACATAATAACCGGAAAAATTTGCCATTTCCTTAATACAATCTTGTCTTTTAGGATAGAAAATGTGGTCTTCTGTTTCAAACTCAAAACTCTCTACCTCTACAGATTTAATAACTTCAGTAGAAGATTCTAAAACTAATTGTTTCGAAAGAACATCATCCCTCGATTCAAAGATTAAACGTAAACGAATGGAAGGATAAACAAAAGAAACCTCAATCCGCTTATCTCCCTCTTCCCTAACGATTGCTGAAAAATGATTTGAAGAAAGTTTTATACCATTCTCCAATGTAATGGTAAATTCCTCTTTCGAAACATTTTTTATCATTACTCCTGCCCGTTTGTTTACGATATCAGTAGTATAAAATCGACCATCTCCCCAAAAGAAATTACGTCTTACATTTTTATTTTCAATTTTCATATAAACTACTCTCTCAACTCAATTTTGATTACGCTATCAATCAAGTCTGGTAATAGATAGGTAAAATGAGGAACTTCTCCAAACTGTGCAAAACAAATTCCTTTATAGGCATTGGTCGTCCAGCTTTCTGAAATTTTCACCTCACTTCCATCATGAAGAAAGCTCATTCTTTTTACGTTTTCTTTACTAATACCAAGAAGAGCTAACGGACCTATAGGTTGTTCAAATACATGAGCATAAACCGTATTTCCGTTACGAGTATAGTATCCCCAATCTGGTTTTGGTAAATTTTCATCTCCACTACATCCATAAATTGCCTCACCATTTCGAGACATCCATTGATGAAAATCATCTAATATTTTCTTACTTGGATCATTAATTCTTCCCAAAGCATCTGGGCCTACATTAAGAATCATATTCCCGTTTTTACTAACACATTCAACTAACTTTCTTATCAAAGTTTGACTAGACTTATATAGATAATCTGTAGGATTATAAGCCCAATTGTTATTCATAGTTAGACAAAGTTCCCAAGGAACAGGCTCACCTTTAAAGTTTCGAATACCTTCGTGAGGAACAATTTGCTCTGGACTAACAAAATCTCCAGCGTAAGAGGTAATTTCATCTGTAACAATACTTCCGAATCCTTCACCTGATGTTTCTAATCTATTATCTACGATAACGTTTGGCTGATAATGACGAACCATGTCTATTAATTTTGAAGCTCCCCATTTTTCACCTACCATGTCTTCATAAGAATAATCAAACCATAATATGTCAATCTGACCATAACCAGTTACAATTTCTTTAACTTGATTGTGCAAATACTCCAAATAACGGTCAAAGTTAATTTTCTCATCTCGATAGGCTTCATTTCCTCTCATTGGATGATTTAGATCAGCATATTTAGGAAAATCAGGATGATACCAGTCAATCAAACTAAAATATAACCCTACTTTTAAACCTTCAGCTCGAACGGCATCTACAAATTCTTTAACTAAATCTCTACCTGCAGGTGTATTTGTTGCTTTATAATCCGTAAATTTTGAATCAAACAAACAAAATCCATCATGATGTTTAGCCGTTAAAACCATATACTTCATCCCTGCAGCTTTTGCTTGTTTAGCCCATTCTCTAGGGTTATATTCCTTAGGATCAAAAGCTCGAAAATATGGTTCATAATCTTCAATAGATAATTTCTGATGACTACGAATCCATTCCCCTTTTCCTGGAATAGAATATAAACCCCAATGAATGAACATCCCAAATCTTGCTTCTCTAAACCACTGAGTTCTACTATTGATAGTTTCAAGTGTATGTTTCATCCTTTTACTGCTCCTCCTCCTAAAGCTTCAATAAAGTATTTACTTGTAAATGCAAATAGAATGATTGGTGGTAATACGATTACAACAATCGCTGAAAAGAGACCATTATAATTAGTATTAAAACTTGTAGTAAATTGACCTAGTAATGCTGGTACTGTTAATTCATTCTTATCAATCACCAACATAGATGCCCAATAATATTCATTCCAGTTATTAATAAAGGCAAGTACTGCCGCTGTTAAAATTCCAGGTCTAGCAATTGGCAACATCACTTTCCAAAAAGTTTGAGCATATGTCGCACCATCAATCTCTGCCGCCTCCTCCAATTCTTTTGGAATAATTTCAAAATAGTTCTTTATAATGAAGAAACTCATAGCAATTCCACTACAAGAGTAGACCAGAATTAGAGCAACTGGGGTATTATAAATCCCCAACGCATTTACTAATCTATAAACTGGAAAAGTCATAGCTGTTGCTGGAATAAATAGAGTAGAATACAGCATAGAAGTCACTAACTTCTTCCCTCTAAATTCCATCCTAGCAATAACATATGAAGACATGGAGATCATAACAATGCTAATAATAACTGATATAGACACTACTTTAAAGCTATTCCAAAAGTAAGTGAAAATATGAAGTTTTGTAAAAACATTTATATAACCTTCAAGAGTAAAGTCAGTCGGTAAACTAATACCTGGATTTTTCATAGGATCTGCTTTTAATGATGATAAAAAAATCCACGCAATAGGGAAAATAGAAATTAAAATGGTAAGGAGCATATAACCATATATAAGAACTTTGCCTTTTTTACTAATACCATTTATATGTGTATTCATAATCATTTCCTACCTTTCAGTCTCTTTCTTTCTCTGAATAAAATATTAATACAAACGATAATCAACATTCCACCTAAGATTTGTATAACTCCAATTGTATTTGCACGAGCATACTGAGTTCGTGAGCTAGCCACTGCTAATTCTCGAATAACAAAACTGATACTTTTTGTTCCTGCAGCACCATTTGTCAAAAAGAATACTTCGTTATAGAGCAAAAATCCTGAAGTTGCTGCCATAATTGAAACAGTTTTAATTGTCCCCTTAATCATCGGAATCGTAATATACCACTCTTTCCTCCAACCAGTAATATTGTCTAAAATAGCAGCTTCTTGAACTTCTTCTGGAATAGCAAAAATTTGCCCAAGAATCATAATGGTTGATGCTCCTGCAAAGAAGATATAAGCGCCAGTCATAGCTACTATATTTAATCCTGGAGTCAACAGTACTGAATCTTTAAACGATGGATTAAATAGATGAATAATTTGGTTAACAACACCATAGTTTGGATTATAGATTTGAAGAAAAATCAAGCCCATAGCAGCACTAGAAATGATACTTGGTACAATATAAAGATTCCTAGATATCTTCCAGCCTTTTAATTTCTTAGATAATGTAATTGCAACAGATACAGCTAAAGGAACTTGAATAATAACACCAATTACAGCCCAACGAACAGAATTAATTAGAGCTTCTGTAAAAAATGGGTATTCTTTAAAAACATACCTATAATTTTCAAATAATTTATCAAATCCTAGAAACTCAGGGGTGTTTAAATTTGTATAATCCCATTTAGCAAATGAAGTTAAAAAGATTGTTACTACAGAATAAAAATAAAATAGAAAGAAACAAATCAACGTTGGCAAAAGAAATAAAAAGATAAATCGTCTTTTTTGATTCTTCCTATTTTGTAGGCTCATAACTTTTTGTGCCATAAACAAACTCCTTTTTTTCAACTATATAAGTAAAATCAAGCTCAGTTGGCAGTGCCAACTGAGCTTCGTTTTCACTCCCTAAAACAATTAACCAATCAATGATTTCAACACATCTTGAGTAGATTTCACTTTTTGATCAACATCTACATTTTCAGCAGCACTTTCTGTCAATGCATTGATAATAGCTGTCTGTACATCGCCTCCCCAAACATCACTTACAGTTGGAACAACTACTGTTGCATTCTTAACTTGCGTGATTGCTTGTCCTAAAATTTTAGTAGTAGCTTCTGAACTCTTTTCTGAAAGTTCTTTTACATTTACATTTTCATTAGAAGGATTTGCTCCTACTTTTTCAAAAATTACTTTTTGTACATCATCGCTAGTCATATATTTCAAAAACTCAAGAGCTAGTTTTTGTTTAACTTCAGACATCTTACTTGAGATAGTGATACCACCTCCAGAAGAACTAATTGCAACACCTGCTGGATAGATTCCAGGTGCAAGACTTGGGTTCTTAGACATCTCACCAGAAGCCCACACACCATTAAAGAAGACTGCAGATTTACCTTCTTGGAAGTCTTTAGAATAAGCATTAGCATCGCCACCAGCATTCTTAGAACCATTAGCTTGAATTTCTTTCATAACCATTTTCAAAGCATCTGCAAATTCTTTAGATTCAATTCCTTCTTTTGTTAATGGTTTATCTAATAATTTACGCCCACTTTCTGTGGTTCCTAAGACTGTATTAAACAAGCGAATAGATGGTTCTCCAGCACCAAATGCATACACTCCATCTTGCTTTCTCACAGCAGCCATTGCTTGTGTAAAATCTTCCCAAGTATTCCACTGATCAGGTGTCTTAGCACCCGCTTTTGCAAATATGTCCTTGTTGTACCACAAACCCATTGTAAATAACTGTTCGTGAACTGTATAAATTTTTCCATCTTTTTGGTTTTGCTTATAGTTCAAACCAACATTTTTTTCAAGCTTATTTGAATCGATATATGGTTTCAAATCTAAAACAAGTTTTTGTTCAATCGCAGCTAATGATACTGCATTACCTGCTAGGTCAATCACATCTGGAAATTCACCACTAGCAACCTTGTTATTCATTACATCCTTCAAATCACCATTTATAGGAATTGGTTTAAATTCTACACCACTATCTTTATGTTCTTCTGCAAATTTATCATATAAATCTCGCATAGTCTTAGCTACAGGCCATTCATCTTCACTATGATGATACCCATGATAGAATTCTAATACTTCTTTACTAGAAGAAATTCCACCGCTTGCATCCTTAGATGTTCCACAAGCTGCTAAACCAAGGGTAGCTACCAACCCGATAACAGCGCATTTCAAAAGACTTTTTTTGTTCATGACAAAACCTCCGTTTTTTTATTTTTGTTTATGATAGCTGAGGATAATAATATTGTGTATCAGCAATATTTGTCATAATATCCTTTAACCCTGTATCCTCGTTTATTTTACCTTGACTCAATAGCTGCACAACAATATTCCCCACAGCTGTAGCCTCAGTTGAACCTGTAAGAACTTCTTTACCAGTTCTATCAGCAATCATTTGATTAAAGTAACTGGCTCTAGCACCTCCTCCAATCACATATATCCTCTTATAAACCTTATGAGATAGTTTCTCTAGTAGCTCTATCGTTTTCTTATACGTTTCAGCTAGGCTTTCATAAACGATTTTAAATAGTTGTCCATCTGTCCACTCTCTAGTTTCATGATGATAAGCTAGATATTCTGTCAAAGTCTTGTACATATCAGATTCGGTTGCAAATTCAGGTGATTCAGTATCAATCAGAGGAAGATCTTCTTTTTCTTTCTCCACCATTGTCCTAATATCATCAAAAGAATAGGCTTTCCCTCTTCGTTCAAATGAACGTCTTAGTTCCTCTATAATCCGCAACCCTGTACAATTCTTCAAAAAAGTAATCACTCCATCTTTGCCTACCTCATTTGTAAATCCGTAGCTGAAAGATTCGGTAGTAAGAATCGGTGAAGTAAGCTCCACTCCAACTAAAGACCAAGTACCTGATGAAATAAATAAACTATCTTCTGTCTTAGGAACTGAGACAATCGCACTGGCTGTATCATGGCTACAAACATTCACAACAGGAATATCTCCTAAACCATACTCCTCTTTTATCCTTCCAAGGACATTTCCCTCTGAAACAATTTCAGGAAGTAAAGATGAATCCAATTCAAATAGTTTTAAAATATTCTGATTCCATTTTTGACTTCTCGGATCAAAGAGTTGGGTTGTTGAAGCAATGCTTTTTTCAGTTGCAAACTTACCTGTCAAGAGATAATTAAACAAATCTGGCATTAAAAGAATCTTATTGGTCTTATAGAAAGAGTCAGGAGATTCTTGACGTGCCTTAAAGAGTTGAAACAAGGTATTTATCTCCATAATCTGATTTCCTGTCTCTGAATACAGTTTTTCTAATTCAGTCATTTCAGATATTTCCTTTAACACTCCCTTTGTTCTTTCATCACGATAATGAACAGGTTGTAATAACAGCTTACCTTCATTATCAATCAGTCCAAAATCAACTCCCCATGTGTCAATACCGATAGATAAAATCTTGTAACTAGTATTAGCCAATCGGATGCTTTCAAGAATTTTAGCTAGTAGAAAGTCAACATCCCAAGATAAATGCCCTTTTACTCTAATAGGTAGATTAGAAAAGCGATTTATTTCTTCCATTACTAGTTTATTTTCAGAAAGGTAACCAACGATTGCTCTTCCAGAAGTCGCACCTAAATCTATTGCTAAAACCGCTTCCATTTTTCTTCTCTCTTCGTCCTTGATTAACTTTATTATAATCCCCACATTTTATTTTTTCAATATGTGAACGCTTACTTGAATAATGTGCATATATTTACTCCATAAACATAAAAATAATTCAAATTCCTCCAATTTGTGCTATAATATAGTTTGAATGATAAATTAGGAGGAGCTTATGATAAAAGATGAACGTGTACTTGAATTGATTGAAATTATCAAAAAGAAAAAAAGAATTGCCGTAAAAGAGCTGGCAGAAATCACTTTCTCCAGCACAAGTACCTTACGTCGTGATTTAATTTTCTTAGAAAATCAAGGTCTTATCAAAAGAAAGCACGGATACGTGACCCTGTCCTCTATGAACACAATTGAACTTTCTCATCAAATACGGGAAGGAGAAAGTACTAGGCAAAAGAGATTAATCGCTAGTCTCGCTAAAGACTTTATTCGGTCTGGCATGTGTATTTATCTTGATTCCAGTACGACTGTCTACGAACTCTGTCCTCATCTCGCCGAACTAGATAATCTAATTATTTTTACAAATGGTCTACATACAGCACAAACCTTATCTGAGACTGTTAGAGATAGCTCCAAAATCTTTATCACATCTGGCGAGGTCAAACATCAATCCTGTTCAGTTATTAACTATGATAAGGAAAATTCTTTATTAGATCATTTTAATATCGATTTAGCATTTTGTTCAGCAAGAGGTATTGATGACCAATATGTTTATGAAGCTTCTCTCAGCCAAGCTATTTCAAAAAAGAATATTATTGACAAAGCCCATGAAACCATCTTACTGATTGATAGTTCTAAATTTTACAAGACTGGATTTTTTAAAATTAATCCCCTCTCCAAATACACAACCTTTATTTCTGACGCCTTGCCAGATCAAAAATTATTAGACGCAGTAGAATTATTTGATGGAGAATGGGTTTCTGATAGTCAATGAAAAGCAAACAGGAAGCTAGTCTCAGCTTGCTCAAAGTACAGATTTGAAAATTGATCAAGTCAAGTCCCCCATGGATACGGCAAGGCGAAGCTGACATGGTTTGAAGAGATTTTCGAAGAGTATTCGTTCTGTCTGCTGACGATTTACAAATACTCGCCACATGACATTATTTTCTTAGAACCCCCTAAAAACAGAGACTGGACAAAGACTCAATTTCAAGAGAAATGGGGCAAATCTTCCCACAATAAAACGCATAGTATCAAGTTTTTGCACACCTGATATTATGCGTTTTTCTGACTTTAAATGCTTTTTGCCTATCTCCTATATTTCAAGAATTAAGCAATGTTGATGATATGAATTTGATGTGGTATACTATTTTAGTCATCGGTTACCGATTACGTTCCTATGGGTTCGTGAGAGGAGGTGAAACTAATGAATCTTGCCCCAGAGCTCGTTCTTACTATTATAGCGGACGTCATAGCAGGAATCATCTTGTATTTCGTTTGCAAATGGCTAGATGGTAAGAAGTAGACCGAATGACTAGCCTATCAACACCCGTTAAATCGCTAAGATACGTAAAAAAGCCCTTAACTATGCCAGTAGTTAGGGGCTTTGGTGTTCTAATGAACCTTACCCATTAAACCTATTCTAACACACAAGCGCTAAGATTTCAAGAATTTTATTCATTGTTTAAAATTCCTTAGGTGTCTGAAAGGTCTATAATGACGTTATACTCAATGAAAATCAAAGAGCAAACTAGGAATCTAGCCGCAGGCTGCTCAAAACACTGGTTTGAGGTTGTAGATAAGACTGACGAAGTCAGTCACATATATACGGCAAGGCGACGCTGACGTAGTTTGAAGAGATTTTCGAAGAGTATTACCATCTAGTATCTAAAAACCGACTAGCTCTTATGAACTAGTCGGTTTCTCATCAATGCGCCAACATTTCTTGGGCGATTTCTTGGCCAGATAGGTTATCTGGGTAGTAGGTTGGCCAATTATCCATTTCTTCAAATAGAGCTTCTTGACTTGTGCCTCCAAAGAAGATATGAAAATGTTCTGCCTTGACTGGGGCGATATTGTGGTCACTAAACTGAACATACTTGAATTGTCCAGCATCCGCATCTGTTGCTTCAAAGAGAAAGCGCACGCCACGATTGCCTTTCTTATAAGTCAAGATTTTCTTGCCAACATACTTGTAGGTGAATTTCTTACTTTGTCCACCTTGAACAAATTCTATAGTATTATCAGTAATATTGATCTTAGTGACATCTGTCTGGTAGCCTTTTCTATAGTAGGCATTGTACTCTTCCTTGGTCATCTTGCCAGTCAACTTAGCCTTGTAGTCAAAGACTTGATCAAAAGTTCCATCCTCAAGGAAAGGATAGACCGACTGCCAGTTGCCAACATAGTCACTCAAGATACGATCTTTGACATCTGCATCCTCAAAGTAACCATTGTAAACTGTCTTGGTATTTTCTTCCTTTTCTGGCTCAATTTCTGGTCCTTCTTGGTCTGTTGTTTGTTTCAAAGCCTTGAGGTTTTTCTCCATCACGGAGATATAGTCCTCACCAGCCTTGGTTGCTTCTTCTGTCAGACTTTCTAGCGGATTGAGCACATCTAGTTTGACGCCCGTTTCTTTTGAGAGTGTATTGGCGAGGGCTTGTGAGGCATTTTCTTCAAAGTAGATATAAGAAATCTTATTTTTCTTGATATACTCGGTCAATTCTGCCAAACGTGCTGCTGATGGCTCTGCATCTGGTGAGAGACCTGAGATAGATACTTGCTTGAGACCGTAGTCCAAGGCAAGGTAGTTAAAGGCAGCGTGCTGCGTCACAAAGCTCTTTTGTTTGGCTTGAGACAAGCCTTCTGCATAAGCCTTATCCAAGGCTTGCAATTTTTCGATATAGGCAGATGCGTTCTTTTCAAAGGTCTCTTTTTTATCAGGATAATCTGCTGACAAGCTATCACGGATGTGCTCTACTAGTTTAATGGCACGAACTGGTGATAACCAAACATGGGGATCATACTCATGGTGATGGCCTCCTTCGCCATGGTCATGGTCTCCCTCTTCTTCCTTACCACCTGGCAATAGGAGCATATCACCTGTCGCCTTGATAGTTTTCACTTTTTTCTTATCCAAGGTATCTAGCAATTTAGGTACCCATGTTTCCATGTTTTCATTTTCATAAACGAAGGTATCTGCATCTTGGATTTTGGCAACTGCCTTGGCAGATGGTTCGTATTCATGAGGTTCTGTCCCAGCACCGATTAGGAGTTCTACATTAGCCGTATCTCCTGCGACTTGCTTGGTAAATTCGTAGACAGGGTAAAAGGTTGTCACAATATTTAGTTTGCCATCTGCCTGCTTTTGACTGGAACAAGCCACTAAAAACAAGGCACATAGACTGGCTAGTAATAAGCTAATTTTTTTCACGTTCGTCTCCTATTTGATAAAACGTCTTACTAAACTGATGAGTATAAAGACAGTTACAAAAATAATGGTAATACTTGCACTTGCAGGTGTTTCTGCATAGTAGGAAATGTAAAGCCCTGCTACCATTCCCAAAAATCCAATAGCACTAGCAAGCAGCATGACCGATTTAAAGTTTTTCCCCAGACGCAGGGCAATACTAGCTGGCAAGACCATAATGGTCGACACCAGAAGAGCTCCTGCAGCTGGAATCATAAGGGCAATAGCCACCCCTGTCACCATGTTAAAAAGAATGGACATGGTACGAACGGGCAAGCCATCCACAAAGGCCGTATCCTCATCAAAGGTCAAGATATACATTGGACGAAGGAAGAGGAAGGTCAAAATCAAAACAACCGCCGCAATGACAAAGAGGGAAATGACCTGCTCTTCGCTGATAGTCACAATCGAACCAAAAAGATATTGGTCCAAACTCATGGAGCTCAAACTTTTCCCCTTACTCATCACGATAAGAGACACTGCAAGTCCTGTTGACATGAGGATGGCAGTTCCGATTTCCATAAAACTCTTGTAAACCGTACGGAGATACTCCAGGAAGACTGCCGCAATCAAGACAATGGCAATAGTGGAAATAGTCGGAGAAATCCCCAGAACCAAACCAAAGGCTACCCCTGAAAGTGAGACGTGGCTGAGGGTATCACTCATCAAACTCTGACGGCGCAAGATGAGGAAGGTTCCCAATACTGGCGAGAAAAGACTCATAGCAATAACCGCCAGAAAGGCGCGTTGCATAAAGTCATAAGATAATAAACTAAGCATGGCCCACCTCCTGATCATTCTCATGAACGTTGAAACAACGCCATGGCGAGTCTTGGTTACGAACTAGATGAATATTGCGGTCTGCATAGTCCTTAACTTCTTCAGGGTCATGGGTAATCATCAAAACAGCCTTGCCATGATGATGGGCGCTGTGGTGCATGAGTTCGTAAAATTCATTTTTACTTCCTGCATCCATCCCCGTTGTTGGCTCATCTAGGACAAAGATATCTGGGTCAGAAGCAAACATACGCGCAATCACCGATCGCTGCTTTTGTCCCCCAGAGAGAGAGCCCAAGCGTTTATCACGGTGTTCCCACATGCCAACTGAGTCCAGACTGACCTTGATATGTTCCTCATCATGAGCATTCAAGCGACGGAACCAACCCTTTCGCGGATAGCGACCCGATTTGACAAATTCATAAACCGTACTTGGAAAACCCGCATTGAAACTGGCAATCTGCTGGGGAAGATAGGCTATCCTAAGCTTTTTCCCATGAGTATTTGTCTTTGAGATAGTTACTTTGCCAAATCTTGGTTGCAAGATGCCTAGACTCGCCTTGATAAGCGTTGTCTTGGCAGCCCCATTTTCACCAGTCAGGGTGACAAACTCCCCACTATCAACACTATAGTTGATATGCTCGAGAACAGGCTCCTTATCATAATAGAAGGATAAATCCTCTACCGTAATATATCTCATTATTTGATTTCTCCTACTAAAGCAGTCAAAAACCGCTGGATTACTTTTTGTTCATTTGGAGTAAACTGAGTCGCCACTTGTTCATAGGTTAAAAGTGTATGCTCATGGTGATGATGATGCTCCTCAGCGATTGGACGAGCCAAGTCAGTCAATTGATAAAAAATCACACGCGCATCTTTAGGATCTTTAGATGTTTCCAACATTCCTTCCTTGACCAAAGACTTAATGGCCTTGGTAACTGCTGCCTGACTGACATTGAGACGATGGGCCAACTCCGAGTTGGTTAGGGATTCTTCTGACAAGAGCATGAGGATGTGTTCCTGAGTGTTGGTCAAAGCCACCTCACTCGTGCAATGCCCGATTAGAATTTCATGCTGGTTCTCAGATTTCAAGATCACCTCGTTTAAAAAGTTATCGATTTCCTGTGCAAGCTGTCTCATGTGTTACTCCTTCCCTAGCTATCTTTTTCGTAAAAACATAGATAGCCACCGATTCTTTACTGGTTAATTATATCATAAACCAAAAAAGAGTCAAGGGAAAAAGGCGTAAAAACGTTTCCCTTGACTCTTCTAGATGTAAAATTTAACCTATTTTTGCTTTGGTTTTCGATTCGATAAGATACCTGCTAAACCAGCTACCATTCCCATCAAGAGCAAGAAGATGGACTGTTCACTTCCTGTATTTGGGAGAGCCTTTTCTGAGACAACTGCCTTCTTGCTAAATTGACCTGCCACCTCATAAGTCAGTGGAACATTTGTAGTCGCATCGTTAGCAGCCGCATTCGTTTGAGGCGTTTCTACTGGCAGACTAAAGGTTTTAGAATCCACAGAAATCGTCCGTGAGTTCGGATTGATCTTTTCATACTGGGTCAAATCAGCGGTTTTAATATACTCTTCAAAGGCTGCATCCATAGATGGGCCTTCTTCACGCGCACCACCCAACATAGTGTAGCCATCACCACCCGCAGCTAAGAAATCATTGGTTGCAAGATAGTAGGTTTTTACGAGATCTAGGAGATCATAACGACCAGTCATGCGGTTTTTTACCTGGATGGCCAAGACACGTTTACCTGATGGTAGGTTGGTATCATAGTAGACCTTCACACCTGAAACTTGCAAGAAACCACCACTTGGCTCTAACAGTGGTTGCCCGTTCTCATCCAAGACCTTCTTGCCATCCTTATCGACCTGCAAGATAGATCCGAGTGATTTTTCAAACATATCCAAGACTTGTTGCCCCGTCACTTGGATTTGTGAAATGGTATTTCCAAACGGAAGAACGGCAATGACATTTCCTTTAGTGATTGGTTTGCCTTTTGCAATGGTTTCACGCAAACCACCACCATTTGTCACAGCGATGTCTGTCGGATGGCTAAATCCTGTTTGACCATACTGATAGAGAGAGTCTGCCACGACGTTTCCGAGGTTAGTTTCACGGACCCGAACATTTTCACGAGCACCGTTGAATTCTACAGGGCTGTTTGAAACGACTTCAACAGCATTTTCAGCATCGTATTTTTGTTTAATGTCTTTGACTAATTTTTCAACTTTTGGATTGGCAGTTAGTTTCTTGGCGTCAGCAGCTGCAATCAACGTAGGATTGCCCAAAAGCTGATGTGATTTGTAGATAATCTTCCCAACATTATGAAGGTAACTTCCTGTTTGGTTATAGGTAACATTGTCGCCATAAGTTGTGGAAGCTACTGTATGAGAATGCCCATCAATAACTGTCACACGTTTGCCTTTGAGACGAGGATTTTTAGAGAGAGCTTCTGCCAAGGTTGAACCACGCCACTCGACTGGAGTTGTGGTATCTACACCCAAGTGAGCGAGCACAACATAGTGTTTGTAGTCTTTACCTTCTGCACGAGCCTTGGCTTGAACTTCTTCGATGACCTTATTGACTTCAGAGATTGGATCTGTAAAAGTTACCCCTTTAATGTTTTTAGGGTGGGTTTTTGTAGCAGTTTCAGGTGTTGTTACACCGATTACAACAAATTCATCACCTTCCATAGTCTTATCTTTATCAACGATTGTAGAAGCTTCAAAAAGACGAGCTCCATTGATATAAGTATTTGAGCTAAGTAATGGGAATTTCAAGATTTCCTTGTATTTCTTAGCTTCGTCCAAACCAAAGTCAAACTCATGGTTTCCTACTACCATGGCATCATACTGCATCTGATTGAGAATTTCAGCACGCGCTTCACCCTTAGTAGAGTTGGAAATCGGCAAACCTTGAAAAGCATCTCCCGCATCAACAACTAGAGTATTTTGATTTGATTTCGCACGTTCCTGCTCAATGACAGTCGCTAACTTGGCATCTCCAATTACTCCCTTTTCCTCTACAATACGACCATGGACATCATTGGTGTGTAAGATAACGGTGTCCTTTTCTTCGCTTTTAGTAGATTCAGCAGGAGCTGTCGGAGCTTCTATAGGTGCAACAACGGTTGCTGGAGTCTCTACCTCATTTGTTGGAGTTGCTGGCGCTGCAGGATTCGACACAGGAGCAGGAGTCTTCGACATGGCGGGAGTTACTACAACAGCTGAACTTTCTGCAGGAGTTGTTGCTTCTTCAGCGTAGACTTGTCCAGCTAAGAAGGCTGGAGCTAACAGGGCTGTCGACAAGACAGGTAACAAAGAACGTTTATTCATTTTGAAACCTCTTTCTTTTTTCCTTTATATTATACAATATTTCTAGAAAATTTGAAACCTTTGACTAATTTGCATCTAAAACATTCGCTATTTAAACAAAAAAGCTTGGGTTCAAATCCCAAACTTTTAACTCATTTTATTGAAATTCTTTGACATCTCCATCATAAGTCGCCCAATCTTTGCTGAAAAAGCGCTCATTCAGATGGTAAGTCGGAGCTGGTGTGGGATTTGATAGGAAAGGATCAACTGCCTTGTCAAAAGCCAACCAACCCAACCAACCTAAGTGGATAGTATCCTTGATAAAGTAAGGAACCCCTCCATTTTTTGAAAAGTCAGCAATGTTGGCAAAGCCTTGACTTTCTAGTTGGTAACGAATTTTCTCCACTGCGTGTTGGTACATTTTTTCACTGAGTTCTGTATATTCCATCCATTTTTTGTTGACGGGCTGGATAACAAAGAGCACATTGACTTTTGATTTGGCAAATTGATTGAGAACCAGCTGCAAATCATTGTATTCAGACGACTTTAGGAAGTTATAATTTTTTTGATACCCTTCCCATTTTTTTAAGTCTTTTTTGACCTCATGCGTGTAGAAATGATTCTCCATCCCCATATCGTTATTGGTCGTATTTGCTTCTGCATCCTTACGAGCGATTTTCTCCAACTCATCATACGAAAACTGATCCGGAAGATCTTTTAAATAATTTTCCACATGTTCTTTGTACTTGAGTTTCCCCCGAATGGAAAATTGACCAAAAAGAGAGGACTGCTTTTCATTGAATCGTGCAAAGAGGTTGATGATAAGTCGATCGGCATCTGACAAGTCCTCTCCTTTTGAAAGCTTTTGAAGGATGCCTTTCAATGCCACACTCGGATTCTGCTTCAACAAACGCGTCGCGGCATGCTTAGCCGAAATGTCCCCAGATTGATTTTCCAAAAAAGCTGTCAACTGGTCGCTATTAAAGAATCTCTGAAACGCTGCTGGCTCATAATCTGTCTCTGTAAACCACTGAGGAGATATGACAAACACCGCCTGCTTTTCCTCAATTTCTGGCAGAATCTGCTGCAAACCGAAATATTGGTTAAGCGAGGCCGCTCCTGCCTGACCCAGAAAGTACGGGCGATAGGGACGATTGTATTTTTCTGCTAAAACAGCTGGATGGACACTATCAAATCGGATCCATTCACTTGACCCTAAAAAAGGGACAAAATGCATATTTGGATCCGTTAGCGCCCTCACTTTTTGACTTCTCTCTTTAAAACTTTCTCTACTGATGGAAGCAGCAGAGTATTTCTCCTCCATCAGATTGTGGCTTTGTTTACTAGGATAGAAATAAATCAATAATAAGACAAAAAAACTAGCAAGAAACAGAGGCCCAAAGATTAACCATAAGCGTTTAAGCATTTTGTAGCTCCACAATACCAGCGATGATTTTATTGGCCGTATTCCAGTCATCACGACCGAACTCCGTCACTGGAACACGAATGTCAAAACGGTTTTCAATCTCAACGATCAATTCAACCGTTCCCATGCTATCCAAGACACCAGCATCAAAAAGATCTTCATCCATCATGTCAGAAACATCTTCCATAAACAACTCATCAATAATTTCAATAACTTCTGATTTGATATCCATTTTTTATATCCTTTATTTTTTAAACTATAAATCATTCAAGAATCCAGAAAAGATTAAGAATGACAGCATGACGACATGGAAGGTGACAACCATGCCAAGCAACTGAATCCAGCGATTCTCAGGTAGAGCAGGCTTCCCTGCTTTTTTCCGTTCCTTATTAAGCGTTTTTTTCTTGCGAACCCAGGCATCATTGATCACCAAGCCCAGTCCATGAAAGAGTCCATAGGCGATATAGTACCAAGTCACTCCATGCCAAAATCCCATAATCAGCATATTTACAATGTAGGCCATGCTTGAGGTTACATTTCGATTTTTAAAGACTTTCTTTCTGGTCAATACCATGACCATTCGCATAAAGACAAAGTCACGGAACCAGAAAGAGAGACTCATATGCCAGCGATTCCAAAATTCCTTTAAATCCCTCGATAAAAAAGGTTTGTTAAAGTTGATAGGGCTACGAATTCCCATCAAATTTGAAATGGCTAAGGCAAACATAGAGTAACCTGCAAAGTCAAAGAAGAGCTCCAGACCAAAGGTATACATAACTGCCAAGGCATAGAGGTTAAAGAAACCACCTGACTGCAGGGCTAGATTCTTCAGAGGAGGGAGTAAGGTCTCTCCTAAAACATGAGCCAGGATAAACTTATATAGAAAGCCAAGCATGATATACTTGACAGCCTCTTCCAGCATATCCATCAACTCATCCCGCTCAGGAATGGTCTGATAATTTTCATTGAAACGTTTAAAGCGATCAATTGGACCACTTGAAAAAGTCGGCATGAAGAGAAGGAAACGTAGGAATTCCCAGAGGGTAAAATCCTTAATCACTCCATCTCTCAGCTCGATGATAATCCCAACCGAACGAAAGGTCAGGTAAGAAATTCCCAAAAATCCAAGCAAAGACTGCGTTCCATTGATAGCTGGTTGCACCTTGACAAAGATAATCGGAAGGAGGGACAGAAAGCTAACTAGGTAGAAGACCCACTTGCCATCCTTACTTTTTCGATAATGCTTGTAGGAGAGTACGAGCAATATTTCCCAGCAAAGGTAAATACCCAAGGCAGCTAATTGATTAGTCTTCCCACCCACCAACATGGTGACGATAAAGAAGAGGCTAACCAGCACTTCATACCAGGCAAAGCGTTTCTTGAAAAAGAGACCGATAAAAATGGGCAAGGTCGCAACAATCACATAGACAAAATACTGAGGATTACTGTATGGCTCTAAATGAGGAAGCTGTTGAAAGAACTCCATCATCTCTTATTCACCTCGTTAATCAATCCTTTGATGTCAATTTTTCCATTTGGAGTCAGCGGTAAGCTGTCCCGATAAAGGAATTTTGATGGCATCATATAAGACATCATGATATCTGCTAAATCTTCCTTAATAGCCTTGGTAATATCGATATCGCGTTCAAACTGTTCACGAACACCATCTTTTAAGATGACATATGCCAGTAGATTTTGTACCTTGTGGTCCTTGTTATAACGTGGAACAGCAACAGCCGACTCAATAAAGCGAGACTTGTTGAGGTTTTGAGAGACATCTTCTAACTCAATGCGGTAACCGTTGAACTTAATCTGGAAGTCCATGCGTCCGCCGTAGAGAAGCAAGCCCTCATCTGTCATAGTTCCTACATCCCCTGTATGGTAGGTCAGAAGGCCTTCAAACTCAAAGAAGGCTTCCGCCGTTTTTTCAGGATTGTTCATATAACCTTTTGAAACAGCTGGCCCAGAAACAATGATTTCTCCCTGTTCACCATTTGGCAGTTTATTGCCTTCCTCGTCAATGATAAAGGTTGAAGAATCAGCCTTGGTATAGCCGATTGGTAGGCGTTTGAGAGTCGCCAACATCTCGTCTGTCACGGCAACAGCTGATAGGGCTACTGTCGCTTCTGTTGGACCGTAGGCATTGATAATACGAGCATGCGGGAAACGTTTGCGCAATTTTTGAGCCGTTTTGACCGTCAATTCTTCCCCATCAAAGTAGAAATGCGTAATTCCAGGCATTTTCTCACTGTTGAAGTATTCAGACAACATGGCCATATCTGCAAAGGAAGGTGTTGATGTCCAGATAGCGATTGGCAATGAAAAGATAGTCGCAAAGAGTTGCTTAAAGTCCTGGGTAATAGCTGAAGGAAGAGCGAAAAGCGTACCACCAAGTGCCAAGGTCGGTGCCCAGTACATGACAGACAGGTCAAAAGAATAAGGTGGTTGAGCCAGCATTTGCGGACGACTTGGCGTCGCAAATTCCTTGTCCGTAATCATCCAATTGGTAAAGCTGAGGAGGTTGTCATGTGAAATCTGCACTCCCTTAGGCTTACCAGTCGTACCAGAAGTAAAGATAATGTAGTAATTATCATCTCCCTTGACTGGATGCGTGATTTCATAGTTGTTCCCTTGGGCAAAGGCTTCTTGAACCTGAGCTAGATTTATCATTGGTGTAGAAACCTGCTCCAAGGGAAAGGCTGAAATGGCAATAATCAAGCTTGGCTCTGCTACTTCTAAAATAGCCGAAACTCGCTCCAAGGCCGAATGGCTATCAATTGGAATGTAGGCATGACCTGACTTAGTCAGCGCTACAAAGGTTGCCAACATCTCATATTCCTGACCACCAAAAACAACCACAGGAGATTTCTCTGGCAAATCTAGTTGGTCAATGGCTGCAGCCAAACTATCCGAATCAGCCTTTAAATCGCCATAAGTATGTTCCTGCCCCAAAACATTATAGACAGGATAGCTAGGCTGTGTCTGAGCAAAATGCTCAATGGTTTCAATCATATCTACTATTGGTTTATTTGACACAATAGGAATTCTCCTTCAAGTTAAAATTCATTATAGATAAAGCTTCCTTGACCCTGACCAAGATAGCTAAAGAAGTAAAGCAGCCCTAGAAAGATAAGAAAATACAAGGCTGTCCGACCAAGAAAGAGGTACAATTCTTTTCTCTGTTTCATCAAGAAAAACCATTCATTTCTGTAATTTTTCGCTAAAATAAGAGTGATCCTTACTAGCTTATTCTTCTACCATTGTACCACTTCATATAGTATTTTTTCAATTGTTTACCGTATGTTTTCACTAGATTTCAGCTTATTTTAAGGATTATGCGGTTTTTCTATGTATATTTCAAATAGAGTGATCCTGGGCAAAACTCAATTTTAGTAGAAAATGAGGTAAATCTTTCCATAATAAAACGCACAATATCAAGTTTTTTCAACACCTGATACTATGCGCTTTTCTGATTTTAAAGACTTTTTAACCCGTCTCTCATTTAAAATAATCTCGTCTGATATAGATTAAAATAGCTTCTATCATCAGACAAATGGCTGATAGCCAAAAACTGATGCTAATACCAAAACTCTCAGTAATATAGCTCATTAGCAAAATAAATACTGAAAATGATAGTGTCGAAATCACTTCAAGAACGGAATAGACATTAACCAAATGATTTTCCTCTACTGTTTCCTGAAGAAATACACTTTCAGGAACTTCTTTTAGTTGCGATAACATACCAACTAAAGCTGAAAATACTAAAAACATCTGTGCGTTTGGAAAATATAGAATAGTCAGCGTCACTATTGCCATGGCTACAAGAGAAAAAAGAATACTTTCCCATTTAGCAGCGAGAAACTTTTTAGATAGTCTAAAAGCAATTAAGCCACTAATTATAATCCCAATAGAGTACGCTGTATTAGAATATCCCCAGTAACTTTCCGTTTTATTTAATAACTCCGTTACAAAAACAAGTATAATGGAAGAAACCCAAATCGTATTTGAAAAAATTTCCAATAAATTTGCTGATACAAAAAGTCTTAATCTAGGATCTCTAGCAACTAACTTCCAACCTTTGAATAAAATTTCAAGATTAGTTTCTGACTCTAACACCTCCTCTTCAGCGTCAGGAAGAAATAACATCAGAAAGCTAGAAATGATATACAACATTAAAATGATAAACGTGGTAGGTAACAGACCAATTGTTGCAAATAAGAGTCCCCCTAACCCCCACCCCACCAATTGAACGGCTTCACCACTCATTGACAAGGCTGAATTAGCCTTACCCAAATCGGTCGCATAGCGTGGCACAATAGCATAGGAAACAGGTGCTGCAAAACCATCTAATATGGAAATTGCCACAACAAATAGATAGGTTACCAAAGGCGCTACGGATTGCATTACGGTAAACATTCCTACCAATATCGCCAATAATATGGTCTTTCCAAATTGGGATAAAGATAAAACCCTATTTAGCGCTAACCTTTTAGTAACTAAAGGAACTAAAAGACTCGCAACAAAAGAGGATATCCCTATTAAAATAGGAACTAGTGATGTGGCAATTACTGATTTTGAAACAATGTATATGTTCGCAATGATGGTTACTCTAAAGAAAATATCTGCTAAATTTGCAAACAATTGAGAGACTAACAACTTGATAAATGAATTAGACATGTACTTTTTAAAATCTTTCCCCTCTGTTTGAAAATAAATAAAATCCTAAGCAAAGAAGAGTCTGAATTCCAAATATTAAATAATTACTTTTTATACTAAAGTTATCTGCAAAAACACCGGCTAGAAAATCTGCTACCATAAAACTTATTGAAATAAATAAATTATATACCGACCACGATACTGCTCTATTTTTCTCTATCGACATATTAAATTTAGAATAAAAATGGTTATTATAACTGGAATTGAGAATACGCATTAATAGAAAAGTTATAATTTGGATGAATAAATTGGTTTGAAAAAACATAAAAATAGCTAGTATTGGTATCATTAAACTTATTTCAAACTTAATTTTTAGATAACTCCCCAAAGCCATAGATATATTAAACATAAATAGTACGATACCCAACATATCTAATGAGAGTCCCTGTTCATCTAAAAATATACCTGCATAAGAGTTGCTAATCATAATTAGAGTTGAGAATGCTACTCCTAACAATATTAAGTTCCACGGAATATCTTTAACATTATCGATGCTGAATATTTTTTGATTATTATTCAGTGTATTTCTGATTTCAGGTAATCCTATTAAATTTAATTGACTTAAAACCACAAATACAATGGAAATAATAATCGGATAACTATAATTCCTATTCAATAAATATGGAGATATAATTGTAATAATAGCAATAAAAACATATTTTACTGTATTGAGATATTTCAAAAATGATTTATATACTACCTCGTCATCAATTATTTCAAAATTATAAGCATTAAGAACGCCTGAAGATAATGATTCCGACAATCCAAAAGATATTGTTGAAATATATATTATATTTGATTTTCCAAACAGTAAACAAGATAGCGCTAAAATTAATAGGAAATTTGATATAACCAAAATTTTCTTGTAACCAAACTTACTTGAAATAACGCTTAATGGAATATCAAAAACTGCGCCACATAACTCGGTAATAACTGATAAACTAGCTATTTCTGTGAAAGAGAAACCTAGATACTTTAAAAGTAACATTGTTACAAAGTAATACGGTAATCCAGACAGAAATATATTCATCACATATAAATTAAAAATCCGTTTACTCATAATTTGCAAACTGAGTCTCTAAAATATTCTAGACTCTTCTCCTTAATCAAGTTAACATAACAGCCGCCTTCGCAAATTTTTACTAAGCCACAAGATAAACATTTAGAATTCTTCGTTCTAAAAGAACGAATTTCTCCATACAACAAGTCATCATACCAAATATCTAACAAATTTTTTTCAAAAGCATTTTGCTTGGTCCGATTAATTCCTAAAAAGGCAATACAAGGTATGATATCTCCATTAGACATTATTTCCATTTTAGTATACTTCGCACGACATCCATAATACATTTCATCAAACTCTGAAAATTCAATCGAATTATTTATTAATTCTGGATAGGCGGTGTAAAGATGACACCCCTCAGTAGCAAAATTTAACTTAGTTTCTCGTTGAGTTATATAATCTGTAACATACTTATTCAGTCTTCTCAAATCAGCTAAATCGTATTTTTTCTTTATTTTAGTATATCCTGTTACCTCAGAATAATTAGCTATTGAAAACCTATCTATTTTATTCTCTATACAAAAATCAACTAATTCTATAATTTGTTCATAGCTTTGCTTTGTATACACTGCATTAATTCTACATTTTTTCCCAACAGCTTTAAAATATTTTGCTAATTTTATCTGTCTATCAGGTCTTACCCCCATCAATTCAAAATTTAATTCAGGATTTAAAGTCTGCAAAGATAAGACTGGTGTAATATAGTTAGAATTAGTCAGAATATCTACTGTGCTTTTCTTTATTAACTGGGCATTGGTCGTTATAGTAGTCTTCAACTTTAGTTTTTCACAAGCTATCAATAAATTATCAATATCAAAATATCTAGTCGGCTCTCCACCTAAAATTGAGATACTAAGCACTCCATTATCTTTTGCCTGACGCAAAATTCGCTCCCAATCTTTAGCAGGTTTGGAATTTCTATCTTCTCGATTTGCTAAAAAACAAAAACCACATTTTAAATCACAGTACATGCTAGGGTATATTACTAATTCGAGTGGAAAACTCAGTATATTATGCTTTTCTAATTTTGCTACATGCTTCCTCGCATTTTTTAAAGTTTCGGCAGGATCTTTCAATGATCCCTCAATATTTTTATCAGAATAGATATCTAATGATAATGCTCGCTTTAATTTTCCTGCTTCTATATCTTTCTTAAAAAAAGAAACAGCAATTTCGAAACCATGGGTTTGAACTAGATATAGAAAAAAAGCCTCAGTCTCATCTAATTCAACTCGATCAAAATTTGTTTTATTTATTAAAATTCCACCAAACTTCTCTAGTCTAAATAAAATATCTTCTGAAATTCTTCTCATCTTGAATACCTTTCTAAAAAAGCAGAGGGAAAAGTAACCTCTGCTTATCCTATGAGATAAATTACTTTATCACTTCCAACCGTCGCCTTTTGCCATAGAACTAGACTCAAGGACTTTTTCAAGTTCTTTAGACATAATTGTAACTCCTTTCAAATAGGATACTGTAATTATATTCTTTTTCATCACTTACAATAAAACATTCCCATATCTGCGTATTACTTTTTACTTGCTAAAATTTTTTCTAAATGTCCTTCATAAGTCTTTGCTAAGTGGTTACTTCCCGCTAATTTCATTGCTCCAATACACTTCCTCATTTCAATAATTGCTTTACAATCCATCTCTTTTTTGTAGCGATACAGATGTTGTGCATACTGAAACACCAACCGTTCATAAATTTCTATCTCGGTGAAAAAGCATTGATTCAGTTGCTTTTCAAAATATAAAGCATCAAGAAGTTTTCCTCTTTCAATACATGTGATATATCCGTTTAATAGCATAGATGAAATCAATCGTCTATTATTAGGAATTTCTTTATAAAAATCAGAACGTCTAGACATCTCTCTAGCCAAAACCATGAAGACATCGTGTTTTAGGACATCTAACGTATTTGAAAAAACCAATAATTCATAGTATCCCCAATATTCAACACTAAAGAGATAGTCAGTTAGATAAGATAAATCATCACCAGAATAATAAGCTTCTCCAGATAAATCTTGTAAACGAATTTTTAATAAAATAATGTTAAGCTTATGAAATTTCTCTTGTTTAGAATCTGACTCCATCTGAGAATAAAGTAGTTTTTTCAACCCATCAACATCATGATTTGATACAAAATGCCTAACCTTTGATAAGAGTTCGTTCAGTTCATCACGATGAAAATCATGAACAGCATACATAAATTCATCAATAGGCATGTTAATTTCATCCAAAATAGCCATAAATTTTGAAATGGTTAAATCAGTCTCTCCCTTTTCAAAACGTGAAAGCTGTGATGTTGATATACCAGCTTTTTCGACATCTCTCAAGCGAAAACCTCTAGATTCTCGAAACTTTTTAAAAATTTCTCCAAATTTTTTCATAGTATCTCTCCAATAAGCATATATGGGAACAGTTTTTGATTTTTAATATTTTAGCATAAAATAGAAGAAAATAAAAGTGAGGTATTTCACATGAAAAAACAAAAACTATTGCCTTTATTATTCCTAATTTTTGGAGGAATTATGATTATCGTTGTTAGCTAGTACTAAGAAGTTAGTTACTAGAATACTTATATCTTCAATCGAAAAAGAGACTGGGAAAAAGTCTTAAAAATCAGAAAAACGCTCAAATCCTTTGGCGCTCTAAGCTTTTCTAATGATAGATAGGTCAAAAAATTATCTGAAAAGTTCCCAGGATCGTCGTCTCAGCATCAAAAATACGTGAAATTTGCATAATTAAAATAAATTTCAGGGGGAGTTATACAAAAAACGACGATTTAAATCGTCGTTTTACTTATATAAATATGTAATCTTTTTTTGAAAATACGTCTATTTATTTTTTATTGTTTTTTATTGTAAAGTAGACCGAACCGAATGAACATAGGTTGTAGAAAGCAAATGAAAAAACTACAAGGATGATAGCTCCTGTGTCTAAATAGCCCATTTCGAGACCTCTTTTCAAAAACAACAAGCCTATAGTTTCGACAACGATCAAAAATAAAAATATATAAAAAATTTTCACATTAAGCATATTGTTACCGCTTTCTTTTTATTTGGTTTTATTGTATAATAAAAGTTGAAAAAAATCAAAAATAAAAAGGAGTTTCCGTTATGTCTAAGATGTTTAAATTCATGTGTTTGCTAGTTATGTCTGTTTTCTGTATGTCTAGCATTTCCCCATCGCTTGTTGTTTTTGCTGATGATAGCTTATCGGCAAACTCTAAAGTTGTATCTGGTGAGACTCAGTTTAAGAATGGCTCATCAGTGCGGTTCGGAGATACGCAAGTAAATATTTTAAGTGATGAAGTTCTTGAGGTGGTCAATCCAGATGGAAGTGTAGACACTATTGAACAACGTGCTGATGGTGTCTATATCAATGGGGCATTTTATATGGCTTATCAAAAGAATGAAATCGACCTAAATATATCTTTTAGATCATACGATCCTAATGTTTGGAATTACGTCAACACAATACATGGGAATAAATTAGCCAACACATTCGCTAACTTCATGATTGGTTCTGGAATATCCGCGTTCTTTGGTCTTATAGGTTCTATGGTGGGTGGCCCATGGGGTGGCATAATTGGTGGAGCATATTTTGGTATACAAGCTTATGAGAGTTACTTGGAGTCACAAAGCCCGTATCCATACTACATAACAAGTACTTATATCCATGTTGCTCAAAGAAAATGGAAGTTTATCACTGAATACTATAGAAACTCAGACTATACTGGGTATGTAAAAACCGTAACAAGCTACGTGAATTTCTAAAATATAAACCCTGCCTAGATATAAAGGCAGGGTTTATATTTTAGTTAATTGCTCAAGTAATTTGTAAGCATAATACTTGCGAAACTCTATTTGTTCAAGCGGTTCAAAAGCTCTTGTTTTTTATCCTCAAGCTCAGCTCTCCTTTGCTCGATTTCTGCACGTCTTTGGGCAATTTCTGCTTGTGCTTCAGGGGTCTCAAGCGTACCTTGTGACCTATGAAATTCTATTAGCATATCAATGATTTTTGGGTCTAATTCGTTGATATAATCAGGATTTGACCATTTCGGCACGTTGCTTGCAGGTGCTTGCTTTTTGCCGCCTTTTTTGGGCGTTTTAGCTTGTTGTTCAGCTTTCTGACTGTAGTTGACCTCGTGGAATTTTCGTGCTTGATATGATGCGTTTTATTATGAGAAGATTTACTTCATTTTTTGCTGAAATTGGGCTCTTGCCCAAGCTCTATCAACATAGTTGTTTTCCAAATTAGAAAAGTGAGAATACAAGCACGGCCAAGGCTGCACCAATAACAGGTCCCACAACAGGAATCCAAGCATAAGACCAGTCTCCGTCTCCCTTGTTTGAAATTGGAAGGATACTGTGCATGATACGAGGTCCAAGGTCACGCGCAGGGTTCAAGGCATAGCCTGTTGTCCCACCAAGTGACAGACCGATACCGACAATCAAAGTCCCCACCGCAAAGGTTCCGATACCTGCCTGAAAATCGTAAAGACCCAAAGCAAAAATTGTCAACACCAAAACAAAGGTTCCAAGGATTTCACTAATCAAGTTTGATACAGTATCTTTGATGGCTGGACCAGTACTGAAGGTTGCCAAGATATTTCCTGCATTTTCTTCTGCCTCATAATGCGGTTTGAATTGCAACCAAACCAAAATCTGACCCAGCATAGCCCCTGCGAACTGGGCTAAGATATAAGGCAAAACGGAAGCCCAAGACAAGTCACCTTTTAAGGCCACACCGATGGTCACAGCTGGGTTTAAATGAGCTGGACTGAGCTTGCCAGATACAAATACTGCAACCGCAACTGCAATCCCCCAACCCATAGTAATCACAATCCAACCTGAACTGTTACTCTTGGTTTTAGGAAGAACCACACCTGCAACAACACCATTTCCTAGAAGAATCAGGATTAAAGTCCCCAAAAATTCTCCAAATAATTCATTCATCATCTTTCTATCTCCATTAAAAAGAAGGAGCGGGCGACAAGGATTGCTACCCTCCACCTCTTTTATTTTTTCTTAATTTTTTAATTCTGCTAAGTCGTTTTGAGCAAGAGCTGCTTTTACATCAGCACGGTAAGCGGCTTTTTCATCTTCTGACCAGTCATAGAAGCGTCCCATTTCATTCAAAACTGGCTCAACGATGCTATCCAAACTATCACGCATAAAGAGCATGTGGTTGGTACGACGAAGGAGGAAGTCAACTGGGCTAAGAGCCAACTCATTGCGCATTGCATAGTGAAGGGACAAAGTGTCTGCCAAGCTGAGTCCTGGCGCTTGTTCCAAGCTGTGAGCAAGGGCAAAGACTTTCGGTGCATTTGAACCGTAAAGATTTGCTAGGTAATGAGCTTCCTTGCTATCCAAACCACGTGACACTCCAAGTTGCGCAAAGGCTTCGATTTCTGAGTCTACATTTGCTGGGTTCAATTCTCCACCTGAAACAGGGTAAGTCTTAGAGTTGATGAGTTTGAAGCTACGGTCAAATTCTGCTTTGAGGATGTCAACCACGCGCTCCATAGCCCCTTCAGCCATCTTACGGTAGTCTGTGATTTTACCACCAGCAAGAGTCAACAGGCCATTGTCATCACGATCCAAGCTCGAACCACGAGAAACTGCAGATGGGTCCAAATGTTTCTCAGATGTGCTGCTTTCAAGCTTGCTGACAGCAGACTCAACATCTTCACGCGTTTTTTCCTTAGAGAGATAAGATTCGACAGTCGCAATCAAGTTGTTAAAGCTTTCGTCGCTAATGGTTCCATTATTTCCTCCATTGTAGTCCGAAGCACTATTGCCTACAATCAATGGACGAAGACCTGCCCAGCTGCTTTCGATATCATCAATGGTGATGTTAGCTTCTGGGAAGCGGTTGTTGACAATACCAAGTAGATAATCTACATCTTCCTGAGTCACTTTTGGATGTTCCAAATCACCTGTGTAGTCTGTATCAGTTGTACCGAAGTAGGTTTTGTTTTCACGTGGGAGAACAAAGACCATACGACCGTCACCCAAACCTGTGTCGAAGTAAACTGGCTGTGAAACCTTGATTTTGCTTGAATCCACTACCAAGTGAACTCCCTTAGTTGGGCGCATTTGTGAGAATTGCGTTCCCTTATTAGACAAATTACGTACTTTATCACTCCAAGGACCTGTTGTATTAATCACCAGACGAGCCTTGATTTCAAAGACTTGGTCTGTCAAGAGATCACGAGCTACAACACCTGTAATCTTGCCGTTTTCGTCAAAGAGGAAGCCTTCTGCCTTCACGTGGTTGGCAATGAGGGCACCGTCTTGGTTGGCACGTTTGATGTTTTCAATCACGAGACGCGCATCGTTGTTACGGAAGTCAAGGTAAATCCCACCTCCTACCAAACCTTCTTTCTTCAAGTTTGGCTGGCGTTCCAAGACTTGATCCTTGCTCAAAACCTTGTTAGCAGCTGGTGTGTTGCTAACACCTGCCAAAAGGTCGTACAAGTCCATGGCTACTTTGAGACGGAAGAGACTAAAGGTCGCTCCATCCTCATCGTAAACTGGCAAGAGCATTGGATCTGGTTTTGGAATGTGTGGAGCGATTTGTTGAACCACTGCACGTTCAGAAACCGTATCTGAGACCACTTCTACGTCAAATTGTTTGAGGTAACGAAGTCCTCCGTGAACCAATTTTGTTGAACGGCTGGATGTTCCTTCTGCGAAGTCCTGCATTTCAATCAAACCGGTCTCAAGACCGCTAGCTGCCGCCTGCAAGGCTACACCAGCCCCTGTGATTCCTCCACCGATAATCAAGAGATCCAGGGTGCGTTCCTGCATTTTTTTAATTGACAATTCACGTGTTTTCTTTGAAAATTCCATATTTACACACTTTCTAACTGAGTCGCTTTATTCTTCCAGTATTATACTCTTCGAAAATCAAAGTCAAACCACGTCAGCGTCGCCTTACCGTAGGTATGGTTACTGACTTCGTCAGTTCTATCCACAACCTCAAAACAGTGTTTTGAGCTGACTTCGTCAGTTCTATCCACAACCTCAAAACAGTGTTTTGAGCTGACTTCGTCAGTTCTATCTGCAACCTCAAAGCAGTGCTTTGGGCAATCTGCGGCTAGCTTTCTAGTTTGCTCTTTGATTTTCATTGAGTATTAGTCGTCTACTTCCGCAAAGACTTGGGTTGCTTTCACAGCCTTCTTCCAGCCCTTGTAGAGTTGTTCCTTGCGAGATTCGTTCATAGATGGCTCAAAGAGTTCTCCTGTCTCGTTCAAGAGTTTCAACTCATCCAAATCCTTCCAGTAGCCTACTGACAAACCAGCTAGAAAGGCTGCTCCTAGGGCAGTTGTTTCCAAGTTTTTAGCGCGTGCGATATCAATTCCCAAGATGTCAGCTTGGAACTGCATGAGGAAGTTGTTCATAGCTGCACCACCGTCTACTTTCAAGACTTGAATAGCTGTCTGCGCATCCACTTGCATGGTGTCGATGATGTCACGCACTTGATAAGCGATAGATTGCAAAGTCGCCTTGATAAAGTCTTCTTTACTTGTTCCACGAGTCAAGCCAAAGACAGAACCGCGAGCGTTTTGGTTCCAGTATGGAGCTCCTAGTCCTGTAAAGGCTGGAACGACATAAACTTCATCATCATTGTGAGAATCACGAGCGTATTTTTCAGATTCTGGTGAATTTTCGACCATGCGAAGACCATCACGAAGCCATTGAATGGCACTTCCTGCGATGAAGATAGAACCTTCCAAGGCATAGTAAACCTTGCCATTGATTCCGTAACCAATCGTTGTCAAGAGGTTATTTTCAGACAACTGCATCTCTTCACCAGTATTCATGATGATGAAAGAACCTGTTCCATAAGTATTTTTAACCATACCAGGTTCAAAGGCCAACTGTCCAAAGAGGGCTGCTTGTTGGTCCCCAGCCATACCTGAGATTGGCACCTCTCCACCGTAGAAATGGAATGGCGCTGTCTTACCGTAAATTTCAGAGTTAGAACGAACTTCTGGCAACATAGCCTTAGGAATGTTGAGGATTTCCAAAATCTCATCATCCCATTTGAGTTCTTTTATGTTATAAAGCATGGTACGAGCTGCATTTGAGTAGTCCGTCACGTGAGCCGCACCGTCAGTCAATTTCCAAACCAGCCAAGTATCAATGGTACCAAAGAGTAATTCCCCTTTTTCTGCTCGCTCTTGAGCACCTTCTACATGGTCCAAAATCCAACGAACCTTGGTAGCAGAGAAATAAGCATCGATGATTAAACCAGTCTTTTCATGGAATTTTTCCACATAACCTTGGCTTTTTAGTTGTTCAGCCAAAGGTGCTGTCTGGCGAGACTGCCAAACGATAGCATTGTAGATAGGAAGCCCTGTTTTCTTATCCCAGACAACCGTTGTTTCACGCTGGTTGGTAATCCCGATGGCTTCGATTTGGTTTGGCTTGACACCACTTTCGATGAAAGCACCTGCAATAACTGACTGAACAGAGTTCCAAATTTCATTGGCATTGTGCTCTACCCAACCTGCCTGAGGGAAAATCTGAGTAAACTCTTTTTGACTCGAGCTAACCTTTTCTCCTTTTTTGTTGAAAATAATGGCACGAGAACTGGTAGTTCCCTGGTCAATGGCCATGATATATTTTTCTTGTGACATGTGCTGTCCTCCTGATAAAGATCTTGAGGATGTTTCCTCTTTACACTTACTAGTATACAAAATAAAGCGCTTTCTTGTTTATCAACTTTTTTTAATTTTTAAAAAAATGTGAGGAGATTGTGTGAATTTCACAAAAAAAGACCTGGAAGCACCAAGCCTTTTAGGTGAATAATAACTGACGAATCCCTGCCAAATCTTCCATATCCAAGTCGTTTTTTAAATAATAGACTGGTGTCTGTTCCTTCTTATGAATAGGGTTATTGGTAACCAGCAAATCATAATGCTGACTAGGATCATAGGCTTCAATAGTAATGAAACGATTGTATTCCAAATACCGTTTCAAAATGGCTACCATCCTTGAAAAGACAAGAAAACCAGATGTCAAATCCAGACCAATCCGCATATGCTGACCACCATTTTCAGCCATATACTCTATCAACTGGAGCCATTCCCAGAGAATTTTCTTATCCAAATCCGTCCCCTGCTGAAAGGCTGGCAAGGCATGAAAAATCTCTTCTGCTGTCTCTTTAAAATCATGTTCCATCAGCAAATAGGGATGACGATTCTCCAACTGGTACTTGTAGCGATCCTGTAAAATATAGCCCTTATAGAGATAGACTTGAGCACAAAGCTGACTGAGTTCATAGGTAACGTGATCCTCTGTATAATCCCCCAGTAACTCCTCTTTCTTCATTTCTTGAATCAATTGCGTCAGCAAATCTGCCAACTGCCCTCCAAAACCAAGAATATACTCCATAGTATGAAGGGGAAGAATACGATGAGATAGGAGAAAAGAGAAGAATATCATCATCTCACCATCCTCAGCTCCTAGTGGAATATGTTGCCCAGAAAAAAAAGACGAGGTCTTTCGAAGCAAACGAAGGTAGAAAATATTATCAAAATACCCTCGCATTTTCTCTTCTATGACTTGAAACTGACAAGCATTGACCCGAAGACGTTGTTGACTGATGTGAGCCCAGAGAACCAAGTCCAATTTCTGCCCCGCAGACAAACTTGCACCGCAGATTTCCTCTAAATTGGCAATCTCCTGTTTTCTCTCTGGTTTCTGCATGTGTCCTTCCCACTCCTGACTCGACCAAACCTTGCGGAAAAGACAGAAATAGAAGTAACGAATCTGATGTTCTGGACCTCGCCAACGTCCATTTTGGATAGATAAATCAAATTCTGACAAAATCTGATTTAAACTAGCCAAATGGCGACCAAGCGTGGCCTCACTAATCATCAATTCTTGAGCCAGCTGATGGGCTAAAAACTGTTGGTGGTAAAGAAGATAAACAAGAATCTGATATTTAACAGCATTCTCTAAAAACAAGCTCCGAATATCTCTCCCCTTGGTAGTTGCACCGATCGATAGACGCAGATTTTCATCTTCCAAGTGGATGGTCAGCTCTAGTCCTCTTTCCAAGGCATTTTCGTTAATCAGAGAGATATACTTGGTTAAGGTCGCCTTTGAAAATCCTGTTTCTTCCATTACAGCCTTGACGGTCGTCTGAGACTCTTGTAATAGAAAGGAAAGGATTGAAAATTGACCAGATTCTGCTTTTTCCATCAAATCGCCTAAATACATTTGTTACCCCTTTCATTTTCTCCTACAAGTATAGCATAAATCTTTCAAATGCTGAAATAATCTGTTTCTCATTTTATTTTAAGGCTGATTTCCTCGTCATTATTCCAGAGAAACAGCAAACACACGGCTCCCCCTTTGAGCATTTTTATGCTAAAATAGTAGCTATGGATAAAATTATTAAAACAATATCAGAAAGCGGAGCCTTTCGTGCTTTTGTCCTTGATAGTACAGAAACCGTCCGCACCGCTCAGGAAAAACATCAAACTCAAGCCAGTTCAACTGTTGCACTTGGCCGTACCCTTATCGCTAGCCAAATTCTCGCAGCCAATGAAAAAGGAAATACCAAGCTAACAGTTAAAGTTCTTGGAACGAGCTCTCTTGGGACCATCATCACGGTCGCTGATACCAAGGGGAACGTCAAAGGCTATGTTCAAAATCCTGGTGTTGACATCAAAAAGACTGCAACGGGTGAAGTCCTAGTCGGACCTTTTGTTGGAAATGGTCAATTCCTCGTTATCACAGACTATGGTACTGGAAATCCTTACAACTCTATGACTCCCCTCATCTCTGGAGAAATTGGTGAAGACCTGGCCTTTTACCTGACTGAAAGCCAACAAACCCCTTCTGCAGTCGGCCTCAATGTCCTTTTAGACAAGGAAGACAAGGTCAAGGTTGCAGGTGGTTTCCTAGTTCAAGTCTTGCCAGGAGCCAAGGAAGAAGAGATTGCCCGCTTTGAAAAACGCATCCAAGAAATGCCAGCTATCGCAACCCTTCTGGAAAGCGACGACCATATTGAAGCCCTCCTCAAGGCTATCTACGGTGACGAGACCTACAAGCGTCTTTCTGAAGAAGAAATCCGTTTCCAATGTGACTGTAGCCATGAGCGCTTTATGAAGGCTCTTGCTAGCCTTCCAAGCTCAGACTTAGAGGAAATGAAAGAGGAAGACCACGGGGCAGAAATCACTTGTCAATTCTGCCAAACTACTTACAACTTTGATGAAAAGGACCTGGAGGAGCTCATTCGTGACAAATCTTAATACGCCTTTTATGATTGGCAATGTTGAGATTCCCAATCGTACTGTTTTAGCGCCCATGGCTGGCGTGACAAATTCAGCCTTTCGTACCATCGCAAAGGAGCTCGGAGCTGGACTCGTTGTCATGGAAATGGTCTCTGACAAGGGAATCCAATACAACAACGAAAAAACCCTGCACATGCTTCATATCGATGAAGGCGAAAACCCTGTTTCTATCCAACTTTTTGGTAGTGATGAAGACAGCCTAGCACGCGCAGCAGAATTCATCCAAGAAAACACCAAAACCGATATCGTCGATATCAACATGGGCTGTCCTGTTAACAAAATCGTGAAGAACGAAGCTGGTGCTATGTGGCTCAAGAACCCAGACAAGATCTACTCTATTATCAACAAGGTCCAATCTGTCCTTGATATCCCCCTCACTGTCAAAATGCGTACCGGCTGGGCTGACCCATCTCTGGCAGTAGAAAATGCTCTCGCCGCTGAGGCTGCTGGTGTCTCTGCCCTTGCTATGCACGGTCGTACCCGTGAGCAAATGTATACTGGTCACGCTGACCTCGAGACCCTTCACAAGGTCGCTCAAGCTTTGACCAAAATTCCATTTATCGCCAACGGTGACATTCGTACGGTTCAAGACGCTAAACAGCGTATCGAAGAAGTTGGTGCTGACGCAGTTATGATTGGCAGAGCTGCCATGGGAAATCCTTACCTCTTCAACCAAATCAACCACTACTTTGAAACAGGAGAAATTCTCCCTGATTTGACTTTTGAAGACAAGATGAAAATCGCTTACGAACACTTAAAACGCTTGATTAACCTCAAGGGGGAAATCGTCGCAGTTCGTGAATTCCGTGGCCTCGCTCCTCACTACCTTCGTGGTACATCTGGTGCAGCCAAGCTTCGTGGAGCCATTTCACAAGCTAGCACCCTAGCAGAGATTGAAGGCCTCCTGCAATTAGATAAAACTTAAATACGACAATAAAAACCCGTAACTCATGAAGTTTACGGGTTTTCTTGATTGTTGACACTAGAAGCCTATTATTGAATCAAGGCAACGCTTGAAACTTTACCATCTGCACCTGTTGTAATCTGAATCACTTTCCCATCACCTACTTTGGCATTATACTTGCCGTCATCAAGAGTGTAAGAGTAGCCTCTGATAGAATAGTTTTCTTTCTTTCCATCTGCAGTTTCTACTGTGAATTGCCCCCCTGATGAAACCGTAATAGTTTCGCCATTTGCTCCCTTCCAGTCGCCCGCTGCAGCTGAGAAGTCACCATCCACCATGGTTAAAACTCCCTTGTAGCGTTTGTTGTGTTCTGCTTGCTTTTCCTGAAGCTTGCGATCAGTTGTTGAATCATAGCCTGACTGGTTAGACTGGACTTGAGAGCCTTGCTGATTAGGGGCTTGCTGATTAGGGGCTGCTTGTTCCTGTCTTGATTCAAGCGCTGGTTTCGCTTGTGACTGATCTGCCGTTGTAGAAGACTGACCAGAAGATGCCTGAGCCTTTTCAGATGAAACTGAGCTTGAAGACTTCTGAATTTTATTTTCCTTGCTCGAAGAAGCTGCTTTAGAACTTGATGATTGACTTGTCTTTGCAGAGCTGCTGGTTTTAGTAGCTTCTTTTTTATTTCCACAAGCTCCTAGTAGCAAGGTAGAAACCAATACAGTCGCTGCCATTAATTTGATATAGGTTTTCTTTTTCATTTTTCTACTCCTTTGTAATGTTTTAGAAATGTTAGGTAATTTTTTGTAATATTATTGTAACATTTCGCGCAAAAAGTGTCAATTATTTTCTAAATTCGTTTAAAATTTTTATTTTTTCCCACATTTAGTCCTCCCACTATTCTATTCGTAATAGAAAATAAAAAAACAGGATAATTCCTGTTTTTTTATTTTAATTTTGTCATCTGTAACTACATATAGGGTCTTTGTGAAGGTTATTTAGTTGACTGGTATTCACTAAAGTCTTTCTTTACACGATTAACAAAATCATCTACAGTAAAAATTTTTGAATCTAATTTTTTAGCAAAGAAGATCGTGCTACTTGCTACTTCAATCAGTGTACGCGAGCCAGTAGTCAATTCCTCTTGAGCCTTACGAATTTCTTCATCTAGTTGTGCATAGGAATCATAGTTATTTTTAGCCATTTCAGCCGCAGCTTGATAAGCCTCTAAAACAACTTTTTCAAAATGCAAACGGAATGGATTCTTACGCATCGTTTGATGAGTAGATACACGAGCATTGGTTTCGTCTGCTTGGACAGTATTTGCCATTCCTACAAGTACCAACGTTGATACAGCTAATGTTAATGTTAATTTGATTGTACGTTTCATATCAAAACTCCTATCTTATAAAAATTGGGTTAAAACGGATAGATACCATGTATAATAGATATCCTTACTAGATTGGGGTTCTACCCAATCTAGCATCAAACATCTAATACAAATTCCTTTGAAAAATCTAGTCATTATTTTCTTCTTTTCATCGTGATTAATGAAGTTCCAGCCAAACCAAGGAGACCAATGATTTCAAGAACTAAATTAGTTGCTGCCCCTGTGGATGGCAATTTCTTCTCAGTTGCTGATGTAGGATTTCCTTTTGCCATTGTTTCATTTCCAGTAGCCAGTGGTTTAGGATTAACTTCTTTATTCTGGAGTTTTCCAGTTTGACTTTCTCCCATCTGTGTTTGACTATCTTGGATAGACGGTTTAGTCTGCTTAGGTGTAGTGTCATTTTGATTCTTAGAAAGTGTCTTGATAGCAAACAAACTGAAGTGGCTCGTTTTAAAGACAACTTGCCCATTTTCAACTTTAGAAGGAATACGCTCAAGGTCGCCATTTTCCTTTACGTGATAGACGTGAACATCTGAGCCAGTCTGCCCAAGTGCGAGCCGAACAGTTCGTTCTCCATTGACATGAGTTTCCTTGCCTCCTTTAGAAAGAGATAAGTCAAACACACGAACTGTTCCTCCTCCTGTTTTACGAGCAATTTTATCAGCCAACTCTTTCGTCGTTACTTCCTTTATGTTTACCTTGTCAGCATCAACAGCCTGATCAAATACAACCGTAACCTTAGTCTTTCCGTCAGAAGCTGTAAAGATTTTTGAAGTTTTTGGAGGTGCTGGTTGCGGAACTGGTTTCACTTCTGGAGTTTCCGGTGTTGGTTTAACCTCTGGTTTTGGAGTTTCTGGTTGTGGAATCGGCTTTTCTGGTGTTGGAACAGACGGTTTTTTGTTCTCCGGTTCTTTCGGTGTACTTGGTTGCTTACCTTCTGGCTGAGATTGATGATTTGGTTTGGTATCTGGAGCTGGAGTTGTTGGTTTTTGAGCACCTGCCTGCGGTCGTCCATGGCCTGATTTAATTTTTTCTAGATTTTCTACCTTACTCTTAGCTGTTTCTACCTTGGCTTTAGCAGTATTAACTCTGTCAGTATCTTGAGGTGTTTGGGATTCAGCCTCTGCAAGCTCAAGCTCTGCCTTGGCAACCCCTACTTGTGCTTCCGCAATTTCCAGTTCGATTGTTTTTCTAGTATTGGTTGGGTAGTTACGGTGATCTTTTTCTTCTTGAATTTTGGCTTTTTTCTCAGCTTCTTCAACCTTCTTCTGAGCTTCTGCTACCTTGTCCTGTTTCTGAGGCACTTCCTGTGCCTTTTTTCCTGGACTTGGGGAACCTGAAGAGTTCATATCCTTTTCTGTTGGTTTGCTTGGTTTCGGTTGCTCTGATTTTTGTGGTTTTTCTGGAGTTTTTGGAG
The DNA here is from genome assembly GCF_946902915.1 of Streptococcus sp. Marseille-Q5986. Taxonomy (GTDB): domain Bacteria; phylum Bacillota; class Bacilli; order Lactobacillales; family Streptococcaceae; genus Streptococcus. The sequence continues at coordinate 269,667 of NZ_CAMPPY010000002.1, forward strand.
CTGGTGCTTTCTTCTCCAATTTTCTTACAGTCTCTTGGATTTTCTCAAAAGCTGAGCGGAAATTCTTTTCAAAATATCCTTTTAAACTATCACCAGATAAATTGCTATAATTATCCAACGCAGTCTGCTTCATACCAGATTCAAATTCTTTTATGATATCTCCATCTTTAGGGTATCTTAGCAAGTAGTCTCTTACCTGCCTAGTCATTATCTCCATTTGAACATAGAGCTGATAATCTTTAAAGTCCGAGGTATATTTTTTGAAATAATTTTCCTTATGATATCTAGAAGCTCTATCTTTCACAATATCCTTAAAATCTTTTATAGATTGTCGTATCGTATTTTTTGAATCATCCCAAATGGTCTTTTGTTTTCCATAAAATTCTTCATCTGGCAGCTCTGCTTTCTCGTTCAACTCTTGTAAAGATTTTTCTAATTTTTCTAGTTCTTGAAATCCCTTTTTGATTAAATCTTGAACTTCTTTTGTATCCGAAAGAGAAGGTGCAGGTTTGTCACTCTGATTCCCTGCCACTGGAGTTTTCGGTTTACTAGAATCAAGTGGAAGGACTGGTTTAGATGGCTGTTCTCCTTGTTGTCCTACTGAAGGGGCATCCCCCCCCCCCCCGTAAACCATCATTTAGAGAGGGCTCTTTAGGAGTACTTTTACTACCTGAATGATTTTGAAATAACTTTATTTCTTCATCTATTTTTTTCTCAACTTCCCTTCCCAGCTCCTCTACCATGCTTTTAGTAGTAACTCTATCAATCTTATCTCTGTATTTATCTACAACCACCTGAACCTTTGTGACAATTTCTGAAAATCCAGAAACAGATCGATCCAGTGAGTCTAAACGACTAGTCACATAGTCCGAAATCTCTTTGTTAACTCTTTGTACAGCATCCTCATATTCTTTTTTATCACTTGGAGATACTATTTGTGGAATAGGGGGATTAGCAGAAACTTTCTCTGTCGCATGAACCACACTTCCCATAAAAAGACTGGCAACCACTACACTAGCTACTCCTATACTAAATTTGCGAATAGAGTAGCGCATTTTTCTTTCATAATTTGATTTAAACATGTCTATATCCTCCATGATTTTAATTAACTACAGTATACTCTACTAATATGAATTGTATATGAAATTTGCTGCATTATTTTCACTATCCTTTAATTTTTCCATTTGGAATAATCACTTCCTGCAGTAATTTCTCTTCCTCTGCTATTCTACGGTATAAAATAGCAGCATACACAGGAAAAATAAAGATGAATGTTACATAAGCATGACTCACCAGGGCTAAACCAACTAGTTCTGGTACTATATTTAAAAAGTAATTAGGATGCTTTACAGTTCTAAAAAGGAAGTGATCTACAAATTTGTGATTATTGACAAGCATAAGCTTCACTGTCCAAATATCTCCCAACAAGTGAATCACCAACATCAACATCAGCATAGAAAAAATAAGCAAAACTACACCAACCATGCCCATGCCATCAAACATTGTCTTGTGCACCATGGCCTCAACAAAGCAAGAGAGATAGAAAATAATATGCGCAAGCGTCAATCGTTTTGTATTTTCAACCCCAAATTCTTGCCCCCCCTTGCTAAGGATTCGTTTCTCATTCTCTATCGAACGCTTTAAAAAAATCAATCGAATAAGGAATGTTACTAAAATAATTGCTAATACCATATTAGTATCCTTTCTTTTGTCTATTACAAAGAATAACACCCATATGTTAACCCTATATGAACCATAACAAAAAAAGAACGGAATGCTTTCCGCTCCTGCTCTTTAAACACCTAATCTGTCTGCAAGCTAATCTTAAATTCCATACCGTGTTCATAAGGGAGAAAACTATAATCCATTTGATAGCTTTCTAGGATATTATTCACAATGTAAAGACCCAAACCGGAACCTTTACCCTTATCTGTCACGATTTGAGAATGATAGAAGATATCAAATAAATGCTCTAGTTCTTGGTCACTTAGAGGCGCACATGTATTTTTGATAGAGAGATAGCCATCTTGCTCAGATATCATCACACATCCATTTTGATCTGAATATTTGATAGCATTACTAATCAGGTTTGTCAAAACCTTATCCAATGCCCTAAGACTCATAACGACCCTTGTAGCATCTGTCAATTGATTTTCAATTGTAACACCTCTTGAATGAGCTAATTCTTGATAACGTGATAAAATATCTACTAAAACTGTTTTCACAGTCAAGGTCTCACGACACTCTGTCCACTCTTGAAATTTAGAAGACTCCAGCACTTCTTCCAATAAGTGGCTCATCTGGTCAATCTTATTTATACTCTTTGCAATATATTTTGGATGATCTTTGTAATCTCCAATATTATACTGCATATTTTCTAAGATAATTCTAAGGCTTGCTAAAGGAGTTTTTAACTCATGTGATGCTCCACGAACAAAGGAAACCTTCTGATTTTGCAACTTAATAATCCGCTCATTGCGTCTCTCTAACTCGTCAATCACCAGCAACAAATTTTCATAAACATCATTGATTTGTTTCCCAACTTCCCCAACTTCATCCTTTCGCGTTTCATCAAAGCGAATATCATGATCCAACTCCTGCATCTTACTTGTAATTTTTGATATATAGAATAGAGGTTCCAACAGACGTTTTGTATAAAAGTAAGAAAAGACAAAAGCAAATACAATCGTTGCTAAAAAAGTATATGGCAGATAAAGAAGCATAATTCGAGTTGCCTCTTTATAGATATCAACACCTTGAATAAATTGAATGGTTACCTTCTTACCGTCAGCTGTCGTAATCTGACGGTCAATAGTCACAATATAGTTAGTGATACTACCTTCTTTAATTTCTAAATCGTGTATGAGGGAAAGTCTCTTATCTAGTACATCAGTTTTTAAGTGTGCAGAAATTCGAAGAGATTTCGAATAGGACTCCAGCAAACTAGGCAGTTCATGAGCATTTTTGCCTTCTAAGTACTTGCTCATAATAGTCGCACTCTCATTAAACTTCTCACCTTCTTGCTGAATGTAATAAAAGGGGAAAGTCAAATAAATCGCAATGTGTATAATCAAGGCAATCCCACCTAGAACGGTAAAACTTCTTAAAAAAGACTTGGTTAATAATTTTGGATTTTTAATCATAAGCTAATTTTATATCCGGTATTTCTCACTGTTACAATGCAATCCAGATCCAACTTCTTACGAAGATTTCGAATGTAAACATCAATTACTCTATCAAGAGGCAAGTCGGCAGGATCATTTGAGATAGACTCTAGTATTTGCTCTCTCGTTAAGACCTGATTTTTATGTTGAATCAAACATTTCAAAACCAATAACTCTTTTGGTTTAATAAAAATTTCCTCATTTCTGACTTGAGCTTTATAGGAAGTAAAATCTACTGTAACATCCTGATAATGCCAGATATCCTCTACAACATAATACCGTCTAAGCAAGGCCTGAATACGCTTGACTAATAGCACCAGTGAAAATGGTTTGGTAACATAATCATCAGCATAAAAGTCAAATACCTGCATCTGGGTCTGCTCATCTCCAAGAGCACTTAAGACAATTACTGGGATATCATGGTTTCCATTAATTTCTTTTAAAACGTCAAAACCACTCCTCTTAGGCAGCATTAAATCTAGCACCATCAAATGGATAGGACATTCGTGAAATTTTTCCAAAGCCTCTTGACCATCCTTGGCTAAAACGACATGGTAACCTGATTCTCTCAAAAAAGCCGCAACTCCTTCTCGAATCATATCCTCATCATCTACAACTAAAATGTTCATCTATTTCCCTTCTTAACCTATCTAAAATTCACTCTTTTGCTAGGTTTACATTATTTTTATTTCATACGCATAAAAAGAAACAGGGCTCTATTGAAATGGTGGAAATTTCAGGAAACTCTGCTCTTTTTCATTCTATACAAATCTTAATACCTATCTATTCTTATTATAACCAATATTTACATATTGTCAACTTGTCACCCTTTGGTTTCATAAAAATAAATACTAAAAGAATCAGGACCACTCCTGATTCTCCATTTTTAAGCAATATCAAATTTTAACTGACCAGCTTTGACACCAATCTTGAGAGTCTTACCTGCTACCAGCTCTCCCTTGAGGAGGAGCTCAGCTAGCTTGTCTTCCACTTCTGTTTGCAGGGTTCTGCGAAGTGGGCGAGCTCCCATTTCTGGATCATATCCTTGGCTTGCCAGTAACTTCAACGCTGAAGCTTGCAATTTCAAGTCGATCCCCTTCTCTGCCAGGCTAGCAATCAATGGTTTGACCATAATCTTAACGATTTCCTGCATGTGTTCGCTATCCAAACTGTGGAAAACCACCTTCTCATCAATACGGTTGATGAATTCCGGTCGATAAGCCTTTTTCAACTCTTCAAATATTCGTTTTTCCATATTTTCCTGGTCAAAACGAATGTCTTTCGCGCCAAAGCCGACCGTCTTGTCATCACGAAGGGCTGTCGCGCCAAGGTTTGACGTCATGATGATAATGGTATTTGAAAAATCAACCTTGCGTCCCTTGCTATCTGTCAAGACACCGTCGTCCAAAACCTGCAAGAGAACATTAAAAATATCTGGGTGGGCCTTCTCTACCTCATCAAAGAGGAGAACGGAGTAAGGTTTGTTGCGAACCTTCTCAGTCAACTCCCCACCTTCTTCGTAACCCACATAGCCCGGAGGAGCTCCATTGAGACGGCTAGCCGCAAATTTCTCCATATATTCGCTCATATCAAAGCGGATAAGGGCTGATTCGTCATCAAAGAGGACTTCTGCCAGAGCCTTGGCCAATTCGGTCTTCCCAACCCCTGTCGGTCCTAGGAACATAAAGGAACCAATCGGACGCTTGTGGCTGCGAATCCCTGACTGGTTGCGGCGAATGGCACGGCTAATACTTGAAACAGCTTGATCTTGACCGATGACACGTTTGTGCAGTTCAGCTTCAAGATTTAGATACTTCTTAGCATCAGTCTGAGTCAGTTTTTGAACTGGGATGCCTGACAATCGACTCAAGGTGGTCAAAATATCAGCCTCTGTCACCAAGTCTTTATAGACAGGCACTTCCTCTTCTTTTGCGATTAGCTGGGCTGCCTGTTTCCACTTGCCATCCATAAGAGCCTTGTCAGCTGGACTCAAGCCGGATTCGTCTGCTTTCACATGCCTGGATTTGTTTTGCACTGTTGCTGCCGCTTCATCCAATAGATCGATGGCAGAGTCTGGTAAGTGACGACTGGTCAAGTAACGATGCGCCATCTTGACAGCTGTTTCAACGGCTTTATCTGTAATTTGCACACGGTGGTGTTTCTCATAGGCAACCTTCAAACCCTGTAAAATGGTCATACTATCGTCCACGCTTGGCTCTTCAATCGTCACTTTGGCAAAACGACGAGAAAGAGCTGCATCCTTTTCGATGTGTTTTTGGTATTCTTCCTGAGTGGTGGCCCCAACTGTTCTCAGAGTTCCACGCGCCAAGGCTGGCTTCAAGATATTGGCCGCATCCAGAGTTGAGTCAATACCGCTACCAGAACCCATGATGGTGTGGAGTTCATCGATAAAGAGAATCACTTTGCCGTCTTCCTCGATATCCTTGATGATGTTGTTCATGCGCTCTTCAAAGTCACCACGGAAGCGTGTCCCTGCAACGACATTCATCAAATCAAGCTCTAACACGCGCATCTTAGCCATTTCCGCAGGTACATCACCACTAGCAATACGCTGGGCAAGACCAAGCGCCAGAGCAGTTTTCCCGACACCCGCATCTCCAACCAAGACAGGATTATTCTTGGTTTTACGGCTCAAGATTTGAATCATACGTGAGATTTCCTTGTCTCGACCGATAACTGGCTCTAACTTGCCAGAGCGTGCTTGCTCCGTCAGGTCATGCGTGTAGTCCTCTAGACCACCACTTTGAGTTTGAGGCATACCCATCATATTTGCCATGGAATTTTGCTTGTCAGATACCGTGCGATGGCGTTGACGCAAAGCCTTAAGGTCTTCTCTTGTCCAACCAGCACGTTCCTCTAAATTGCGACGAAGAGCAGCAATTCTGACCTGATCTTTCTGGTCTTCATAAGAAAAGCCTGCTCTCTCCAAGATGCGAGTCGCCAAAGCATTACCATCATGCAAGATCGCATAGAGGACATGCTCTGTCCCTAGCACCTTTGCATGGACCACTGAAGCCACATACTCTGCTTCTGCAAATAGAACCTCTAAACGATGGGAAAAGGGCAATTCTGTAAAGGTTTCGTCTTGCCCATAGTCCGTTTCAGTCAGTTCTAAAGCAACTTCTTCTAAACGGTCCATTTCATAAGGATAATCATTTAGGGTCGCACCTGCCACACTGTAACTGTGATTGGACATGGCAATCAATAAATGCCAAGACTCTAGGTAACGAGCTCCAAAATGGCTCGCAACCATGTAGGCACTTTCGATACATTCATTCAATGCTTTTGAATAGTTCATCTTACTTCTCTTTTCTATCTACCTCTTGTATGACCTGTCGTAGCATATTAGCTCGACGGACTGGAGCTTCTTCTCCTAAAACACGATCCAAAGCTACTACCACAAGCAAATTCATCTCCTGCTTGGTCATCAAGTCCTGCTCCACCAAAAGCTGGAGAATATCCTCGTAAATCTCCTGACTAACTCGCTCACCAATCGAGTAAAGCAAATCGCGGAGCATCTCATGATGACTGGAAAACTCAATCCGCCCTATGCGAATGTAGCCTCCACCACCACGCTTGCTCTCAACCAAGTAACCCCTACTTTCCGTAAAGCGTGTCTTGATCACGTAGTTAATCTGACTAGGAACAACCTGGAAGGTATCTGCCAACTGGCTCCGTTGCAACTCCACGATACCAAATTGATCTAAAATTGCTTTGATGTAGGCCTCAATATGATCCGATGTATTTTTAAATCTCATAGTAAATCAAACTCCTTCTTTGAACCTTGACTATCTTTGACTATTATACCGAAATTTTTGATTTTTTTAAAGGAAAAGGGCGCTGGTAAAGGATAATCTTCACCAACTCCCTATTTTTCTACTTATCTAAGCCTAATTCTGCTAATATTTGACGTTTGTAGGCAATTTTTTGGACTTCCTTGTCCTCGTCTTCAGACCAATCTAGTTTAATTTCTGAAACAATCTGCCCAGGACGATTTTTCAAGATATAGATGCGATCGCTGAGATTGAGGGCCTCTTCGATGCTATGTGTGATGATGAGGGTCGTCAGTTGCAACTGCTTGTGAATCTCCAGATACCAAGCGTGGAGTTCCATCTTGGTCATCTCATCCAAGGCACTAAAGGCCTCGTCAAGAAGAAAGAGCTTGTGCCCAAAAAGATAGGTCCGGAGTAAGGCTACACGCTGACGCATCCCTCCACTGAGTTCGTGAGGATACTTGTCCCGTACAGCTGTCAACTGGAAGGTCGCAAGGATGTCGTCCGCTCGGGCAATAGCCTCTGCCTTATCCACCTTTTGAATCAAGAGTGGCAGGATGATATTGCCAAGCACCGTCTTGTGTTCCAAGAGTAAATCCTTTTGCAACATATAACTCACGCGTCCCTTAGGATTTTCCTCGCCATCAAGGACAATTCGCCCAGACTGGACTTCTAAAATCCCAGCGATTAGGTTAAAGAGGGTGGTCTTTCCAACACCACTTGGACCTAGGATAGAAACCACTTCACCCGAAGTCACCTGTAGGTTGATATCCTTTAAAATCTTTTCATCGCCATAGGCATAACTTACATGTTCGAGTCTAATTTCTGTCATTATTTCACAAATTCATTGGTAAAGCCTTTGTCTGTCAAGTCTTCTTTAAGGATACCATTTTCTTTATTCCATTTGTAGAAGGCATTCCAGCGAGCTGCATCAAATTGACCCCATTTTTCCTTGTCGCTTGCGTATTCTTTTGACAAGTATTTTTGAGATTCGATGACAAAGTCACGTTTTTCCTTGAGTTCAGGTGCATTCTTGATGAGGATATCAGCTGCTTCCTCTGGATGCTCCATGGCATATTGGTAACCTTTTTTGATAGCTTGGATGACTTTACGTGCTTCTTCTTTGTTATCTTTCAAATAGTCGTTGTTGGCGATGATAACTGGTGAGTAGTAGTCAAACTCCTTGACATAGTCTTTCAAGTACATGAAGTTAGCATCTACACCTTGAGATTTAGCAAGGATACCATCCCAACCATAGTAAATCCAAGCAGTATCAAATACTCCATTAGCAATTGGTGTGATAGAGTTTGAATCATTATTTGGTACTTTTTCGACCTTTTCGAAGTCTCCACCTTGAGATTCTACCAAGGTTTTCAACATAGCAAGTTCAGTCGGGTCATTCCAGGTTCCGTATTTCTTGCCAACCAAGTCCTTTGGACTGCTGACATTGTCCGATTTACGTGAGATGATTCCTGATGTATTGTGCTCTACGATAGCGGCAACGGCAGTGATTCCTGCCCCTTTTTCCAATTTCTTAGCCATGTAGTCTTGGAAATAAATAGCAAATGGCGCCTTGCCATTGATCACCAAATCAGATGAACTTTCTTCTGGTGGCAGTTTCAAGTCAACATCCACTCCAGCTTCTTTGAAATAGCCTTTTTCCTTAGCAACATAGAGCCCTGTGTGGTTGGTATTTGGTGTCCAGTCTAAGATAAAGTCAATCTTCTTGAGTTCTGCCTCTTTTTTGTCCTTCGAAGCAGTTCCTTGACCACAGGCTACAAGCACAACAGCTACAAGAGCTGTTAAAACAGTTAAAAACACTCTCCATGTTTTCTTCATTTTGATTTCCTCTTTTCTTTTTTGAAACATTCTACTTCTACGAACGTTTCCATTTAATAACATATTTTTCACTAATATCAACCAGCTTCATACCCAGAAGACTGATAATCGATACCAGAATAATAATAGCAAACATGGTATCATACTGAAACAGTTTCTTGGACTGAATCATGTAAACACCTAGTCCTTCAAAGCCTCCCAACCACTCAGATACCACTGTTGTGATAAAGGCGTAGGAGACACTGACCCTGAGCCCTGCATAAAAGTAAGGCAGACTGACAGGAATTTTAAAATGCCACAGGATTTGCCAAGGCTTGGCCCGCATCAGACTAAACAAGGTCAGCATATCCTTGTCACAATGCCTAAAACCGTCCAAAATGCTGACGATGATAGGAAAGGTTGTCGTCAAGATAATCAGGACAATTTTGGGCAAAATCCCATAACCTAGCCACAAGACCAGAATAGGGGCTATGGCAATAGTCGGAATAGTCTGAACAACCACCATCATTGGGTAAATCAGATCATTAAGCCAAGTCAAACTGTCCATAAGTACAGCCATGAGACAGGCAATCAAGATTCCCAAAACCAACCCCAGTAAAGCCACTCTCAAGGTCGCCCAGCTATGGTGCCAGAGAAATTCTCTGTCACGAACAAAGGACTGGAGAATTTCAAGAGGTGTCGGCAGGATAAACTTGGGGAGAAGTTTAAGAAAACCTGCTAACTGCCAAATTGACAAGACTCCGAGAAAACCCAATAAACTAATGTGTCGTCTCAGTATACTTTTCAAGTTTCTCATCAATACTTAAAATCTCTCCTACATTTATTTTGACATTGGCAAAGACATTATCTGCCTCCTGCCCTGCCACTTCCAGCGCTTCTTTGAGAATGCGCATAAGCTCATCAAACTCCCCTTCCAAGACCGTTTCAAATGGTGTCACCACCATAGTCACTTCTTGAGCTTGCAGATAAGTAATAACATGATCAATAACAGCTATCCGATCAATCCCCTGTGATAGGGGTAAAACTTGCAAGGCAATGCTTGCTTTCATAAAAACCTCCTCTTCTCAGGCTTCCTTTTGACAAAAAGAAAACCTTTCCCATATATACGGAAAAGGTGCAAAATTCGGCTAAGTATCCTTCCCTACGCTGGCATTACCCAGATCAGGTGCGGTCGAAGTTTAACACTTCCTCTCAGACTGTACACAGACTCCCGTATCTTATATGGACATATGATAACGCAAAAGCAAGGATAAGTCAAGGAAACTGCTTACAGAAAATCTTGAAAAAGAGTTTGAAGGCAAATGCTTCAAACTCTATCATAGCTTTCTTATTTAGCCTCGTACCAAGTTGCCCCTTCATTTTCATCTGCGATAAGGGGAGCACTGAGTTGGATGGCTTCTTCCATGGTTTGTTTCACCAGCGCTTTAATCGCTACTAGTTCTGTCTTTGGAACCTCAAGGACGATTTCATCATGCACTTGCAACAGCATCTTGGTCTGATAGCCATCTTCAACTAGAGCTTTGTCTAGCTGGATCATAGCAATCTTGAGAATATCTGCAGCTGATCCTTGGATAGGAGAGTTAATGGCTGTACGCTCTGCAAAACCACGAATGTTGAAGTTACGCGAATTGATATCTGGCAACTCACGACGACGCTTGAAAAGGGTCTCTACATAGCCCTTATCACGCGCTTCACGCACCACCTCATCCATGTAGTTTTTAATACCTGGGTAACGCTCAAAATAGGTGTCGATGTAGGCTTTGGCTTCCTTACGGCTGATTCCTAGATTATTAGACAAACCAAAGTCTGAAATCCCGTAAACCACGCCGAAGTTAACCGCCTTGGCGTTACGACGGTCGTTTGGAGTCACATCCTCAGGGTGTTCAATCCCAAAGACCCGCATGGCCGTCGAGGTATGGATATCGGCTCCTTCTTGGAAGGCCTTAATCAAGTGCTCATCTTTAGAGATATGCGCCAAAACGCGCAATTCAATTTGCGAATAGTCAGAGCTAAGCAACACGCTATCCTCCCACTCAGGTACAAAAGCCTTACGAATGAGACGACCTTGTTCCAAACGAACAGGAATATTTTGCAAGTTTGGATCCACACTAGACAGGCGCCCTGTCTGAGTCAAATCCTGCACATAGCGCGTGTGAATCTTGCCATCATCCAAAATCCAGTCCTGCAACCCAACCACATAAGTAGATTGAATCTTAGCAATCTGACGGTAGTCTAGAATTTTCTTGACAATCGGAGCAATAGGAGCCAAACGCTCCAGCACATCCACCGCTGTCGAGTAACCTGTTTTGGTTTTCTTGGTGTATTCTAGAGGAAGGCCCAATTTTTCAAAGAGAAGCAGGCCCAACTGTTTAGGTGAATTGATATTAAACTCCTCACCAGCCAACTCATAGATTTCTTGAGTGAGCTGCTCAATGACGACCTCATTTTCAGCCTGCATCTCAAGCAGGGTTTCTTTTTTGACCTTGATTCCAGCGATTTCCATCTTGGCAAGGACAAAAGCCAGAGGTTGCTCCATGTCATAGAGGAGATCTAACTGTCCATGTTCACTGAGTTTTTCAAGTAAAACCGGCTCTGTTTCAACCAATACTGCAGCCTTGCGAGCCAAATGCTCCAAGAATTTCTCTCTCTCAGGGATAGCTTTCTTGACACCCTTACCGTAGAAAGTCTCATCATCAGCCAGATAAGTCTGGCCATAGAGATTCGCAATGGTTGAAATTTCATTATTCTCGACGGTAGAGAGGAGGTATTTGGCCAAACGACTGTCAAAAGCAGGGGCCTGCAGGTTCAAGCCCAAGCGATTTAAAAGAACCTTCGCTTTCTTAAAGTCATACACTTTCAGAGGTGTTTTTTCTAAAAATTCCTTGAAAATCGGCTCCTGCAAGAGCTCAAGTTTGTCTGTAGTGTAAAGTTTATCCCCACAAGACCAAGCAAAACCAACCAAGTCATCTGTATGGTAATTCTCACCAAAGAGTTCAAAGTGGAAGATAGAGTCTGCGCTCAGCATGTCTTGACTGACTTGGTCAATGATAGTGAAATCCAAGCTCTCAGGCGCATCTGCCGATGAAATATTTAGAGCTTGTTTGAACTGTTTGAAGCCCATCTCATCGTAGAATTTCCCGAGATTTTCCACATCTGGCCCATTATAGACCAAATCATCAAGGCCAATCTCAATTGGTGCCTTGGTATCGATAGTTGCCAGTGTTTTAGACAAAAAGGCTTGTTCCTTATCATTGATGAGATTTTCCTTCGTCTTAGAGGCCTTCATCTCATCAATATTTTCATAAATACCCTCGAGCGAGCCATGTTCCAGCAAGAGCTTGATGCCCGTCTTTTCACCGATTTTCGTGACACCTGGGATATTATCAGACTTATCCCCCATAAGAGCCTTAAGATCAATGAACTGAGCTGGTGTGAGGCCCATTTTTTCCATGAGGAAATCTAGTGTAAAGGCCTCAAACTCAGCCACACCTTTCTTGGAAATCTCAACCACTGTATGCTCATCCGTCAACTGGATCAAGTCCTTGTCTCCGCTAACGATTGTCACATCGAAGGAAGCTTTCTCAGCCAAGCGACCTAGGGTCCCGATGATATCATCGGCTTCATACTGAGGTAACTCATAGTGGCGAATCCCAAGATGGTCTAACAACTCACGAATGAAGGGAAATTGTTCACGAAACTCATCTGGAGTTTTAGCGCGACCACCTTTGTAGTCTGCATACATCTCTGTTCGAAAAGTCGTCTTACCTGCATCAAAAGCTACCAAAACATGGCTGGGTTCAACCCGCTCTAAGACATGATTCAACATGAGTTGAAAACCGTAGATTGCATTGGTATGAAGGCCATTAGCATTTTTAAAACGATCCAGCTGCTGATAGAGCGCAAAAAAAGCTCGAAAGGCAACAGAAGATCCATCAATTAATAATAATTTTTTCTTGTCCATACACCCATTATAAAGGAAAGAAGGGAAAAATACCATCGGAAAGAATAGGCAAATGGCAGTGAAGGCCTCTTTTTTATATTCTTTCTAGATCCTAGCTCCGTTACTATCCACTCGATAGCCATCCACAGTAGTATTCACTGCTAAAGCCCCTGAAGCATTGACGTAGTAATACTTTCCTCCTACTTGGAACCACTGGCTAGACTTCATAGCCCCCGAACTCTCCAAATAATACCATGTCCCATTTTCCTTGAGCCATCCTGTCTGCATCTCTCCCGATGTCTTTAAATAATACCAATACGAGCCATCCTTTACCCAACCCGTTGACATGGTACCATTTTCTTTGAAGTGATACCAACTGCCATTTATTCTCTTCCAACCAGTTGCGAGTTTCCCGTTCTCCCGGTAATTCCAAATACCATTTTGCTTCTTCCAACCATTCTCCACCGATTCTGTTTCCATATACTGGACGTATCTCCTCATTCCACTATAGGACAGGTAACTAAGCCACTTATAACCTTCCTTTTCTACGATTTGATCGTAGAAAACATTTTCACCAGGATAGTAGTAGTCAATAACTTGTCCTGTACTTGACGGCTGATTTCGAATGGCAGACTTTTGAGTAAACGTATGAGTCCCACTAGATGCCAGCTCTGGTCTGATAGGATTTCCAGTTCTACCACCATTCCCTACCAAGTCCTTAAAATGGATAAAGCCTGTCATCGAACTAGCCTTGACTTTTCGACGGTTATACTTTTCTCGAACCCCATAATTATACTCTTCGATCTCAATCGTATCCCCTGACACATTTGATACCCAGGCCACGTGCCCATAATAACCTTCTGTCGACCAAGCAATAGCCCCAACTTCTGGCTTAGTATCCACACGGTAGCCTTCTCGCCTTGCACGATGTCCCCATTCATTCGCATTTCCGTAAGCAGGAGGAATCTCAAAGCCATTTACACTACTCAAACGAAAGGCCGCAAAAGAGGTACACTGGCGAGAATACATCCGCCACTGATCGATTTCAACACTACCATTTTTGTAGTGAAGCGGATAGTCATCTCCACGCGCTACACTATCAGCTTGAACCGCTTCCCCACCAAACAAAAAGGTACTTGTAACGAACAAAGTAACCAGCCCTAAACCCAACTGAGTATATCTACTCTTCTTAACTCCTAATTTTAAAAACGTCATTCATTCTCCTTAATAATATAAATTTCCGAGGTGACCCTCGTTTATACTATTCGGGAGAAAAAGAAAAAAGTGAGCAAAGCTCACTTCATTTTAGGATTCTTGGTCTAGGTAGTGAATTAAATTTTTTTCTGTCAAGATATCTGAGTAGGTGAAGGATTCCACATAGACATTGGCTTGTTTGTCTCCTTCAACATCCCCAAATTCAACGATAAATAGGGATGGATAAACCTCAATTAGCTTACCCAATCTATTTTTTTGGCGCTTACGACCATTCTCCAAAGTCATTTCAACGACTTGTCCCTCATGTGCCTTGATTTCTTCTTTGATTTTTTTCATCTTGGCTACATCTGTAAATGCATCTGACATCTTATGCCTCCCTCTTTGAGATACTTGAAAATTTATTGTATTCTTTTTGGAAAATCAATTCCACCGTTCCACGAGCTCCACTACGGTTTTTCTCGATGATAACCTCAACCTTGTTATTTGGAATTCCTTCCTCTTCTTCACCCGCACGATCATAGTAGTCGTCACGGTATAGAAAAGCTACGATATCCGCATCCTGCTCGATAGAACCCGATTCACGAATATCAGACAAGACTGGTCTCTTATCCTGACGCTGTTCCACTCCACGAGATAACTGACTGAGAGCAATGACTGGGACTTTCAATTCCTTGGCTAGAATTTTCAGCTGACGAGAAATTTCAGAAACTTCTTGTTGGCGGTTCTCGCGACCAGTCCCTGTGATAAGCTGTAGGTAGTCTATCAAAATCAATCCTAGATTGCCCGTTTCTTGAGCTAGTTTGCGTGAACGAGAGCGAATTTCCGTGATTCGAATCCCTGGTGTATCATCGATATAGATACTCGCGTTGGCTAGATTCCCTTGGGCAATAGTATACTTTTGCCACTCCTCATCAGTCAATTGACCCGTACGGATAGAATGAGACTCCACCAAGCCTTCGGCCGCTAGCATACGGTCTACTAGACTTTCCGCACCCATTTCCAGTGAAAAGATCGCTACCGTCTTGTCCAACTTAGTCCCAATGTTCTGAGCAATATTCAAGGCAAAAGCTGTCTTACCAACCGCTGGTCGCGCCGCTAGGATAATTAGCTCCTCCTCGTGGAGACCTGTCGTCATATGGTCCAAATCTCGATAGCCCGTTGCAATACCAGTTATATCCGTTGTTTGTTGTGACCGAACTTCTAAGTTCCCAAAGTTGATATTTAAAATATCGCGGATATTCTTGAACCCACTACGATTGGCATTTTCGCTAACATCAATAAGTCCCTTTTCAGCTTGAGCGATGATTTCATCTGCAGGCTTAGAAGCCTCATAGGCTTGGTTGACAGACTCTGTCAACTTGGAAATCAAGCGACGTAGCATAGCCTTTTCGGCTACAATTTTAGCATAATACTCCGCATTAGCTGAAGTTGGTACAGAGTTGACAATCTCAACAAGATAGGACAGACCGCCAATATTTTGGAGATCCCCTTGGCTATCCAAAATCGTCCGAACCGTCGTCGCATCAATCGCTTCCCCACGATCCGACAAGTCTACCATCGCTTGGAAAATCAACCGATGAGCATACTTAAAGAAGTCACGAGAATCAATGTATTCTCGGACAAAAACGAGCTTACTCTCATCTATAAAAATAGCCCCCAGAACAGATTGTTCTGCCAAAATATCCTGAGGTTGAACTCGCAGTTCCTCTACTTCTGCCATCTGACTTTCCTTCCTTTTACAATCTTGTCAAGAAGTTGTAAACTTAACCTTCTTTTACACGAAGATTGATGACACTTGTAACATCTTGATAGATCTTCACTGGTACATCAATCAAACCTACTGCTCGAATTGGTGCTTGCACTTGAATATTGCGTTTGTCAATCTTAATACCGAACTGCTTTTGTAATTCTTCTGCAATCTTCTTGTTAGTGATGGAGCCAAATGTACGGCCATCTGGTCCAACCCTTTCAACAAACTCTACAACCGTTTCTTCTGCTTCAAGCTTAGCCTTGATGGCTTTTGCTTCAGCAATCATCTCAGCATGAGCCTTTTCTTCAGATTTTTGTTTTCCACGCAACTCACCCACTGCTTGAGCAGTTGCTTCCTTGACCAAATTCTTTTTAATCAGGAAGTTTTGAGCGTAGCCAGTTGGTACTTCCTTAATTTCGCCTTTCTTCCCTTTTCCTTTAACATCTGCTAAAAAGATTACTTTCATTCTTCTTTCTCCTTTTCCTTTAATTCTTCCAAGATTAGTTGAGTCAACTTTTCTCCTGCTTCTGACAAACTCATATCCTCGATTTGCGCAGCTGCTAGATTAAAGTGACCTCCACCACCCAGCTCTTCCATAATGCGTTGCACATTGATTTTACTACGACTTCGAGCCGAGATTGAGATAAATCCTTGTGTATTTTTTGCCAGAACGAAACTAGCCTCAATACCGGACATAGCCAGCATTGCATCGGCAGCCTTACTGATAACAACGGTGTTATAAGTGGTTGAATCCTTAGCTTGGGCAATCAAGATATCTGAACCTAACTTACGACCTTGTAAAATGAGTTCATTTACCTCACGATACTCTTCAAAATCTGTCGCAGCAATCTCCTGGATTGCGATACTGTCACTTCCCCGTGTTCTCAGGTAGCTAGCCACATCAAAGGTCCGACTCGTTACGCGAGACGTAAAGTTCTTGGTATCCAGCATCATTCCAGCCATCAGTACGCTAGCCTGCATACGACTCAAGCGATTTTTCTTAGAATTTTGGAACTGAATCAATTCTGTGACCAGCTCACTCGCACTACTTGCTCCACTTTCGATATAGGTGATGACTGCATTCTCAGGGAAATCCTGATCACGTCTATGATGGTCAATAACAATAGTTTGAGTGAACAAATCATAAAAATCTTTTGACAAAGTCAAAGCCGTCTTAGAATGATCCACCAGAATCAATAATGAACGGTTTGTAACTAGCTTCATCGCATCTGTAAGAGATAAGAGTTTCGTAGCATCTTCCTTCTTTAAGAACTGGATAGCACGCTCGATATCTGCTGACATTTTGTCTTCATCATAGACAGCATAACTGTCCTCAATAATATTACCTGCAAACAACTGTATACCAACAGCAGAGCCCAAGGCATCCATATCTAGATTTTTATGACCGACTACAAAAACCTGGTCAACACTTCGAATCTTATCAGAAATGGCTATCATCATAGCTCTCGTACGTGTACGAGTACGTTTGATAGACGCAGCAGTTCCTCCACCGAAGTAGACTGGATTCTTGGTCTCATCATTTTCCTTGACCACCACCTGGTCACCACCGCGAACTTCTGCTAAGTTCAAGTTGAGCAAGGCAATTTTCCCTATCTCTTCATGATTTCCATCACCATAAGAAAATCCCATACTTAAAGTTAGGGGTAGCTGCCTCTGTTTTGATTCTTCTCGGAAAGTATCAATAACAGAGAATTTATCATTCATCAATTCCTCGAGTACTGTGTAATCTGTGAATGAATAAAAACGATCCATCCCCACACGGCGAGAAAACATAGCATACTTACTAGTAAATTCTGAAACAAAATTAGCTACAAAGCTATTGATATGGCTGATATCAGAGTCAGACGTCGCATCCTCCAAATCATCATAGTTATCTACCGAGATGACTCCAATGACTGGACGGCTAGTTACCAATTCGACAGTTGCTTTATATTCCCCAGAAACATCAAAGAAATACAGAACACCCGAAGCCTTGTCCATATGAACAGCATACCGTGTTTCGCCCAAGGTAGCATACGAACCTGGATTCCCAACAGAAGCCTTGATAATGGTTTGAATTAATTCAACATCAATTTCGCCTTCTTCAGTAGTCAAAATTAGCTCAGCATAAGGATTAAACCATTCCACTTCTCCGCTTGATAAGTCTAATTTCAGGACTCCCACCGGCATTTGATCAAGCAAAGTACTCAAGCTATTCTCAGCTTGGTGATTTACATATTGGATTTGTTCAATTTCGCTCTTTTCATACTGTTTTTTTTGCCATACAAATAAAAGCAGATAAAGAAGTACAAATAAAAATAAAACAGTAATTGTTACAGCAATATTATGTGAAAAAATAATCAGCAAAGTTAAGATTCCGAAAGTTGCAAGTCCTAGTAAGACCGCAGAAAACGGGATTAAATTATTTTTTTTCATTCTAAACCTCTTGCGCATTATTATATCACAAAAACCCTTAAAAAGCGACCTTTTAAAAGATGCAAGCCCTTCTTTCATGATTGAGGTAATTTCTCAAAGTAACTTCCACTTTCCTGACCGAAGTGGAAATTCGTCTAAAACGGATTTGTATGGTGGAATTAAGTGCGAGACGTTTGAGTTAGAAATGAAGCCTACTCTGACCAAACAGAAACACCTTACCCTTTCAGACTGTAATGATATCCAACTAGGCTTAGAGCGCGGTGAAACCTTCAAAGCTATTGGACAATCCATTCTAAAAGACCCAACTACTGTTTCAAAAGAAGTCAAACGAAATAGACAAGGCCGAGAGTCTACGTGTGATAACCTTCCTTGCACTTTACTCGATAAGGCTCCCTCTGTCTGTAATGATTGCCCTAAAAGAAGACAAAATTGCGGATTTAAAAAAATCTTCTACCTTGCTAAACAAGTTCAAAAGCAATACGAACAAACTCTTGTCGAGGATCGTGAAAGGACTCCTCTCAATTCTCAGACTTTCTGGGACTCCGAAAAGGATACCTATCTATCGCTCCTATTGACCTAGCCAGAGCCGTTAAATTTAAAGAAAGACGGAAAAATAAGCTACCTTCCATCCCTAAAGAAGCTAAAAAACCGTTCCTCTGAGGATTTTCAAATCTATTTAGCCCTGAATCAACTAGACTCATGGCTGGAAATGGACACGGTTATGGGCAGAATGGGAGGTAAAATCCTAGTCACCTTCAATCTTTCCTTCTGTAACTTTATCTTCGCTAGGCTGCTGGAGAATAAAACTGCCCTTGCGGTTACCAAACACCTCATGATATTAAGAACACTCTTCACCAAGCGAACAAAGACTTTTTCCAACTCTTTCCCGTCATTCTTACCGATAATGGTGGAGAGTTTGCCAGGGGCGATGATATCGAAATGGATGTTCGAGGAGAAAGTAAACTTTTCTTTTGTGACCCTAATCGCTCTGACCAGAAAGGGAGAATTGAGAACATTCACACGCTGATTCGCGACATTCTACCTAAAGGAACTTCTTTTGACAACTTCATTCAAGAGGACATCCATCTCCTCTGTTCGCATGTCAACAGTGTCAAACGCGCTGCTTTGAATGGAGAGTCAGCCTATGAACTCTTTGCCTTTACTTACGGAGAAGGGATTCCTAAGCTTCTTGGTATTTCTAAAATACCTGCAGAAGACGGCTGTCAATCTTCTAAATTACTTCAACAGTGGTTCTAAAAACGAACCTTCAACCCCATTCAAACGTCTCACTCTAACTTCCACCATAGCGGAACTTAGTTTGGGAATTTAGCCAAATAATAAAAGAGACTCAAATTGAGCCTCTTCATTTCATTCATTAGTTTGGATAGATGTAAGTAACATAACCTTCAGATGTTGTAGTTGGGTTGAACCATCCACGCTTGTTACTGATTGTACGATCCCCACCATAGTTTGATTCTGATACTTGAATACGAGTAGTTGAATCAACTGCTGTAACAACCGCTACGTGTCCATAGCCGCCATCATTCCAACATGCAATCGCACCAACTTGTGGTTGAGAACCAGTACGGAAACCTGCAGCAGCTGCACTTGTAGCCCACTGTGCTCCGTTACCCCAGTAATCTCCAGCCCAAGGTGCTAATGTTTTAGCTCCCCAAGTACATTCACCAGTTGGATAACTTGAAGCATTTGTACTGTATGTTGGACGTTGTCTAGTAGGAGTCGGAGTGTAGCTTGAGTCCTCGTCGTTAGATACTGACGTTGCTTGCACTTGAGCTGAGAAACTTGTGTTTCCTGAAGCAAGCACTGATTGTTGTTGACTTGTTTGACGTGCTTTATAAGCTGCCTCTGCTTCAGCTGCTGCTTTCGCTTCTGCCTCTGCTGCTGCTTTCTGTTCCAACAAAGTAGCTTTCTCGCCTTCTGCAGTAGCTTTTTCTGCAGCAAGATTCAACTCAGCAACTTTTAACTCCGCCTGTTTTGTTATCAATGCTTGTGCATCGTCAGCAAGCGTTTGTTGGTTCGCAATAACTGTATTGATAGCTTCATTATTTGCGACTTGTTTTTCTGAAATTGATTTTTTATCAGCTTTTTGTTGCTCTAACATTTTGTTGTTAGCTGATACAATCTCGCTCATCGCTGCAACACGTGAAATAGCTTCCGTAATTGATTTTGAGTTTACAATTGTATTGATGTAACTAGTTGCAGCACCGTTTGTTTGTGCGCTACGTGCTTGTTTTTCCAAAGATTCATTACGAGCAACAATGTTCTTAGAAAGCTCTGTAATTTCTCCTTCAAGTTTTTTAGATTCCGCTTGTAGTGTTTCATTTTCAGCTTGCAAGTTTGTTTGCTGTGTTTGAATGGCTGTAACTTGCGTTTGGATTTCATCTACCTGTTTTTGAGCTTCTTTTTGTTGAGCTGTCAAGTCACTAATCTTACTATCTTGAGCAGCAATTTTTTCATCAGTTGTTTCAGCGTAAACAGTTGTTAACACCGCCACTTGAGACACTAATACTGTACTTAATAAAAGTGACGCTAAGATTTTTTTCTTCATATTGTGTAGATACTCCTTCTATTTAAGACATTACTAGTATACCAAAAAAAGACATAATAAATATTACGCCTTTGTTACATTTTTATTTCTTTCTTATAGATAGCATTTTTCAAAAATATATTGGAAAATAAGCATCCATAAAAAGTTTAAAATCATTGATGGGACAAGGCTATAGACGATGAAAACTGCCGTCGATTCCACCGTCAATCCCATAGCAAGAGCAAGGAGATAGCTCCCCATATCAAATAGGAAACTCATCACAACTATTGTTAACATTCTTGTCCAACGGTTTAGCAAAATTACACTATTAAATCTATGGAGCGAAGCACCTATCAAGATAAATAGAAGCGTCGCAATTCCTATCAAGTGGAAAAAATAGATATCGTACACCAAACCTACTATACAGCAATAAGCTAGATAGAGGTATTCTGAAACCTCAATTGTCTCAAACAAGAGAAATAAAAACAGAAAATGACTTGCTAAATGAAAGTTAGTGAAGAAGGATCCCGCTAATTGTCCAATATGTGCATCAATTAGTACGAGGAAAGGGAGTAAAAAGAAAATACCAATTTGTTTTAACAGTCTCATTGCTAATTCCCCACTAACTCTACCACATGAAGATTTTTGGTGTCAGCACTTAACTTTACTATTACCTCCTTTGTTAGATAATCACTGCTGTGTGTTGTAGCAACAACTTCTCCAACAGGAATGTCCTTAACATTAAAGCTTCCGAGCCCCCCTGTAGTCACCTTGTCTCCTGCGCTAATGTCACTGTTACTGTTTAATTGGCTAATTTTAAGTAGTTCAGACTCCTTATCATAACCAACGATAATCCCATAAATTTCAGTAGAACCATGCAGGATTTTAACAGAAATTTTATCTGAATTTTCGGTGTTTGTCAATAGGTTGACCGTTGTTGAATGATCCTCCACCTTTGAAACACTACCAATCAAACCCCCGTTTGCAATGGCCAACATATTTTCAGAAGCTCCTTTTGAACTTCCCGCATCAATTGTTAACTCTTGTTTCCAAGATACTGGAGCTCGCATAATCACATCTGCTGCAATGGTTTTTGGAGCCTGCAATTTTGACTTCATATCCAGCAACTGACGTAGTTGTTCATTTTCATTTTTTAAACTTTCTGATTGATTAGACTCCACCTCTAGTTGATAAAGCTGTTTTTTTAGACTCTCATTTTCATTGTATGTCTGCGTCAAATGTCCCAAATCCGATTTGAAATCGTCAAACCACTGAAAGGGGGTTTGGACAATTCTATCCACTAAAGAGATTCCATCTCCCAGTTTCGTCACAATAGCACTTGAATAAGTTGTCACTAATAGTACAGAAACTGCGAGAACTGTGACAAAAACGATGATTAGATATTTTGATTTTTTAAAACGGCTCATATTCCTACCTTTATACTAAAAATCTGCTACAGTGAGCTTCTTATCAATCCTACAAATCCGCTAAGATTTTAAGAAAAACAAGAAACATCCCAGAATCAAAATCACAAAAATTACCAGTGTATCCTTTTGACTCCATCTCAACTGTCTATACTGACTTCTCCCCTTTCCTCCCTGATAGCCACGTGCTTCC
The DNA here is from genome assembly GCF_946902915.1 of Streptococcus sp. Marseille-Q5986. Classification (GTDB taxonomy): domain Bacteria; phylum Bacillota; class Bacilli; order Lactobacillales; family Streptococcaceae; genus Streptococcus. Next base: position 291,970 of record NZ_CAMPPY010000002.1, read on the forward strand.
ATGGCTATTGCCAATGAATCTGCACGCTTTAAGCTCGTCGCAAAAAGAGGAATTAGAATCGGAATCATAGCCTTTACTTTTTGAACGATGCTGCCTTCGCCAAAGTCAACTCCACGAGCCTTCTGAGCATTCATAATCCGTGTCGTGTCATCCATCAGGGTTGGAACAAAACGCAAACTCATTGATAACATGAGACCAATTTCATGAACAGGAACTTTCACGCGTTTCAGAGGCGCCAAAAGAGATTCAACTGCAGCTGCCAGACTCAAGGGCATGGTCGTTAACGTTAGCAAGGTTGAAAAGAAAGTAATCAACACAAAACGACAAAAAATGATTCCAGCTTGTTGCAAAGCATAATCCGTTATTCTTATAAAAGAAAACTCAAATAGGACATCTCCACTTGAAATGAAAAAGAGCTGAAAAAGAGTCGTAAAAGCAATCAGGAAGAACATGGATTTTAATCCCTGAACGAAAAATGAGAGAGAAACGCCCGACAATGCGATAAATATACCTGTCGCTACAAACAGAATGAGATTGGTGAGAGGATTATTGGCCCAAAATACAATCAAAACCAGCAGAATCATGGCAAGCAATTTACTACGTGGATCCAAGCGATGAATAGTGGAATTCCCCGGTATATAACGTCCTAAAATCATACTATCCATTTAGTGACTCCTTAAACTCCTCTATCTTGATTGGCAGTTTCTTAAAAGCTACACCCCTATCTGTCAAACGTTTACAAAAAGCAGTGATTTTAGGCACACCTAACTGTACTTTTTCCATAGAGGCTACATCTTGGAAAACAACACTCGGTTTGCCACTTTTGACTAAACGCCCCTTTTCTATAACGTAGACCTGATCAGCGTATGCAGCTACATCATCCATCAAATGTGTTACCAGAACGATTGTCATTCCAGAAAGGTGGAGCTTTTTAAACAAGGTCATCAATTCTTTTCTACCCAAAGGATCTAGCCCTGCTGTCGGCTCATCCAAAACCAAGACAGTTGGCTCCATGGCTAGCATACCTGCTATAGCCACACGTCTCATTTGGCCACCCGAAAGTTCAAAAGGACTGCGCTCAAAAAGTGTCTCATCAATGCCTACCAAGGCTAACTTTTTATGCGCAATTTTCTTGGCCTCTTCCTCAGAAACTCCAAAATTTTGCGGTCCAAATGCAACATCTTTCAAAACAGTTTCTTCAAAAATCTGATTTTCAGCAAATTGAAACACTAGGCCAACCTGCTTTCGAATCTGGCGAATTTCTTTATTGGTTGATGTAGGGGTAATGACGGTATCGAAAACTTGAACAGAACCCCTACTTGGTACCAGTAAGCCATTTAAAAGCTGTAAAATCGTTGATTTCCCACTACCTGTGTGCCCGACTAAAGCTGTATAGGAACCATCCTCAATCGTCAAAGAAACATCAGTCAAGGCCGATGAAGATAGGGGTGTCCCCTCTTGATAGGTAAAGCTCACATTTTCTAGAGTAATTCCCATAGCTTGTCCTCTAGCTCTCCTTCTGTCAAATAGATATCCGGCAACTGATAGCCAGCATCTCTCAAAGATTCTCTCAATTGATTAGTAAAAGGCTCATCTAACCCTATCTGGTCAAGATCATCCCGAGAAAAAAGCTCTCTTGGGCTGCTGGTTGACTCCACTTGGCCTTTTTTCATGACCAAAATACGGTCACTCATCGCAACTTCTTCTAAGTCATGTGTAATGGAGACGACTGTCATCTGGTGATCTTTTCGAATCTCTTGAACTGTCTGAATCAGTTCTCTGCGGCCCTCGGGATCCAACATACTTGTAGCCTCGTCCAGGATTAAAATAGCTGGCCTCAGGGCAACAACTCCTGCAACAGCCACCCGTTGTTTTTGTCCACCAGATAAACGAGCTGGTTCTCTCTTCTTAAAGTCCAGCATCCCTACCAACTCCAAAGATTCAGACACTCTCTTCTTCATTTCTTCTCGAGGAAGTCCCTGATTTTCTAAGCCAAAGGCGACATCATCTTCAACAGTTGCCCCCACAAATTGGTTATCTGGATTTTGAAAAACCATACCAATTTGTCGACGCAAATCCCAAACATTCTCAGAGGACAGCAATTGCCCATCTATCCAGATTTCCCCAGACTCTGCTTCAAGCAAGCCATCAATCAAACGGATAGTTGTCGATTTTCCACTCCCATTATGACCTACAATCGAAAGCCATTCTCCCCGTTTCACGTGAAACGAGACATTATTAACATCATAATAATCCTGGTCTTCCTTGTAACGAAAAGACAGATCTTTTACTTCAATAATAGATTTCATTTCGAACCAAATGTCCCTTTGAATACATGAGCGCTACCCTTAAAATAATCATAACCAGAGTAGATAGTGAAAAACAAAGCGATATAAAGCAACAGCTGACCAATTAAATTCCAATGTAAGAGCAAAAAGATAATGGCAAACATCTGACTAAAGGTCTTGATTTTCCCTGGCATCGCTGCTGCTAGAACTGTCCCTCCCGTCTCAACAAGCAACAAACGCAAGCCTGTCACCGCAAGTTCACGACAGATGATAATAGTAACAACCCAAGCTGGAGCCATACCTAACTCAATCAACATAATCAAAGCTGACATAACCAACAGCTTATCAGCCATCGGATCTGCAAACTTTCCAAAGTTGCTGACTACATTCCATTTACGAGCAAGGTAGCCATCAAGATAATCCGTTATACTAGCAACTGCAAAGATGATCGCTGCCAGCAAATGACTTCCTTGTGAATGACCCAAAGTCAAAATAAAAATAAAGAGAGGTATAAAGAGAATTCTACCAATAGTTAATACATTAGGAATTTGTTCTTTTTTCATTGATTTTTCCTTAATCTGTAGTAAATGTAAGTGTCACAGTTCCAGTCTGAGTTGTCAGCTTCGAAGTATCAATCATTTGATTGTCCACAGTCACAGTAACTCCCTTTACCACACCCAAAGTAATAGTTACAGAATCTTTCGTTGAAACTGTTGTTTTTGCATTCTTATTGTCTGCGGATAGTGTCACACCACCTTCCAACTCACTTCCCGAAACACTAACCCAGATAGTCGTATCTGAAACTGCCAGCTGAACAGTAGCTGTTTCCTTACTCGTTTTATAGAGAGCTTCAATGCGGTTTCCTTCGCCTGATACTGTAATAGTTGATTCCGTAGTAGAAGATGAGCTAGCCGTCTGACTACTAGAAGATGAACTAGTTGAGGTTGTGGAACTAGTTGAGCTAACAACACTATAATTTGCAGAAGAAGGACTTGGCTGAGTTTGGATGTAGTTCCAAACATAGTAAGTGACAAAAATTAAAATTGACAAAGCAAATAGAACGAAATAAAACAAGGGGAGATAAGACGTTTTTTTCTTGTTTGATCGTCTGCGACCAGGCAAGCCTTCTTCATCAACATCAACCTCTTCATAAGTGATCATACTACCTGAATCATAGGCGTCCAAAACAATTCTCTCATCCAACTCTACTGCCCAGGCATATTTTCTTAAAAAAGAACGAGCATAGAAGGTACTAGGAAGTTGATCAAAATCATCTGCCTCCATAGCTTCTAGAAAGTTCAACTGAATTTCAATTTTTTCCTGCAATTCTTCCAGACTCAATCCCTGGTTAATTCTAGCTAAACGTAGAACCTCGCCAATTGTTTTTTTTCTCATACGTACCATTCCTTCTTTCTAGTATTAGTCATCTTTTAAGCTGGAAAGATGGTAAAATCAACTAGATCACCATCATCAATCAAACGATGTCCAGCTTCTAGAATATCCTCCAAAGTAATTTCCTGTAAAATTTTCGGAAAATCAAAAATTGTTTCTCCGCGATTCATCGGATCGTATTGAGTTGCAATAAATTCCAAGGAGTTCATGCTACTGAAAAGCTCCCCAAACATCTCACTCTTAACAAGATCTAAATGTTCCTCTGTAATATCCGTATCACTACTAAACTGACGAATCGCTTTACGAAATTGATGCGACAGTGAAACAGGCTCTTTGGTATCCATCGTCAATATCACAAAATGAAAGCGACTGTTGACTTCAACCTCAAGTGACAATGACGCATCTAACTTCCCAGTCTCATATAACCTTTGAAAACGGTCAGAAGTCCAACCAAACATCATCGTAAATAGCAATCTCAATAAAATATTGTAACGATAAGACTCAGCTTCTGTTATTTGCCCATTACCTCTAATCGCAACAGCAAGTTTGGGTGAAGAAACTTCCATCCGAAGGCTATCCGTTTGCTTCACAGGCTGCAAGGGTAATTTCTCTTTTGTAACTGTAAACTGTTCTAAAATCTTTTTGTCCTTTTTCGAAAAGTATTCCTCAACAACTTCCACATCAATATTTCCAACTAAAAACAGTGACATGTTGACAGGTTTATAAAAGTCTGTAAAGTTTTCTTTTAAATTTGAAACTTGAATCTCAGAAATTGATTTTTCACTTCCAACAATATCTGTTGCTAAAGGAGTATCAGGATAAAGATTGGCTAATGTTGCAAAAAACAAACGTGAGTCTGGATCGTCTTGGTACATCTCTCGTTCTTGCTGGATAATATCTTGTTCCCTTAAAACAGACTCTTCTGTGAAATGAGCATCTCCGACTAACTCATCTAGCAAATCTAAATTCTCTAATAGATGGTCAATTGTTGAAAAACGATAGCTGGTCTTAGTAAAGCTTGTAAAGGCATTACTGTCCGCACCTAATCGAGTAAAAGCTGCCATCATATCCTCAGAGTTTTCTCTTTCAAACAATTTATGTTCAAGAAAATGTGCAATTCCTGCTGGATGATGACGTGAACCTTTTTCCAAGCTTGTATAAGTTGCATCTACAGAACCAAATTGAACCGTTACAATCCCATAAACCTCATTGAAATCTTGTTTAGGGAGTAAAGAAACTGTCAATCCATTTGACAATTGTGTTTTGTAGACTGTTTCCTTTACAGCAGGATAGTGTTTTTCTTCAAAAGTAACCTTTGTCATTCTACTCCTTCCATAAAGTAAATCGCTTGTAACTTCAAACTGTTGGCAGCTTTACATACCGCTTCTTTATCAACACTCTCTAATTTTGCCACCAATCGATCAATATCAAAGCTTGATTTTCCAAATAGAGCATTCAAATAGGCTCTTTCAACCAGGGTCTGTTGATTATCTTGAGCCATCAATAAAGATCGTCGAATCATCTCCTTGGTTTGTTCAAGTTCAAAATCTGTAAAGTTACCCTTTTTCAGATCTAGCAATTGATGATTCATCATTTTTCTAGCCTGATTTCGATTTTCTCTATCAATACCCGCATACATCCTTAACAGACCACTAAACAAATCCAATTGACTAGATACTGTATAGGCAATTCCAGCATTTTCACGAACGTTTGTAAAGAGTTTCGAATGTGTAAATTCACCCAACAGACCATTCATAGCAAGCATGGGTAAATGCTTATCATCGCCGTATTTTACAGGAGAATGATAGCCCATTTCCAAAATAGATTGCCCAACATTTCTCTGAACCATTCCTTCTTGTAGAACATTCGAATAAGACTGATGGTACTGGATAGTAACATCGCTCTTTCTAGCTGTGAAGGGCAATGATTTCAGCGATTCTGTAATTTCTACTTCATTAAAATCACCTAAGAAAAAGAAATCAATTCGATCATTTTTCAGAGCATCTTGAAAGCAAGTGTAGCTACTTTTTGGAGACTCATTTGAAATGCTATTTCGTAAATCACTGTATCTCAATTGAAGACGCTCATCATGGAAGAACAAGCTATCCAACTCCTTATGAGCAAAACAAAATGAATCATCCATATCAGTAGCTAAACTAGCCAATAATTGTTTTTTTTCAATTTCAAATAGGGATAGCTCAAAAGCACCATCTTGAACTAAGGGGGCAAATAAAGTCTGTTTCACCAATTCTAAAATTTGAGAAGTCAAGACATTCTTTTTACTTAAAAAATCATCCCTCACATAGGTAAATGTTACATCAAGAATATGTGCCTGTCCCCTACGATAAGCACCTGTAGAAATATCTGTTCCATATAAACTTGCCAAGTATCTGCGAAATGCTTGTGATGTTGGGTAAGCTTGATTTGCCGTCTCCAACATACTTGCACTTAACATGCGTCCTGCTATTGTCTCAAGAGATAAGGGAGTAGTAAAACGAATAGTGATTTTATTTGTTTTAAACTTTTTGGATTGAACAAAATGTGCTGAAATTCCAGGCACTAATTCCATACCTTACCTCCTTACATATAGAGTTCTATTATACCACAAAAATCAAAATTTTTCTTGTTCTCTTTATAGCTTTAAAGAGTAAAACCGTTTTCATTTTATCTAACTTTCCTTCAGCTATTTCAAGGAAAATTATGGTATAATACCAAAGATTGAGGTGAATTATGGAATACAAATTATTTGAAGAATTTATTACGCTCCAAGCCCTCCTAAAAGAACTTGGAATTATACAAAGCGGTGGTGCTATCAAATCCTTTTTAATAGATCATCAAGTTTACTTTAATGGTGAATTAGAAAATAGACGTGGGAAAAAAATCCGTATTGGAGATACGATTGACATTCCTGATTTAAAGATTGACATCACCTTGACAAAACCAAGTTTAAAAGAGCAAGAAGAGTATCGAGCAGATAAGATTGAGAAAGAGCGAATTGCTAAACTTGTCAAAGAGATGAATAAAGGTGTCAAGAAAGAAAAACAAAAAACTTCTTCATCACCTAAAACCAAGCAAGTTCCACGTTTTCCAGGAAGATAACCATGTGGCTCCAACATTTAACAATTAAAACCTTTCGAAATTACAAAGAGGCAAAAATTGATTTCAATCCAAAATTAAATATCTTTCTAGGTCAAAATGCACAAGGAAAAACCAATATTCTAGAAGCAATCTATTTCTTGGCCTTGACACGTAGTCATCGGACTCGTACAGATAAAAATCTCATTCATTTTGATGACGAGCAACTCCATCTTTCTGGCTTGCTACAGAAGAAAACAAGCTCTATCCCTCTAGAAATTGATTTAACGCCAAAAGGGCGTGTGACTAAAGTCAATCACTTAAAACAAGCTCGCCTATCAGACTACATCGGACATATGAATGTTGTCCTCTTCGCACCTGAAGATCTCCAGCTAATTAAGGGAGCACCTTCTGTCCGTCGAAAGTTTATAGACATCGAACTGGGACAAATTAAACCAATCTACTTGTCAGACTTATCAAACTATAACCATATACTCAAGCAAAGAAATACTTACCTAAAATCCAGCCAAAAGATTGATGAAACATTTCTGTCAGTCTTAGATGATCAGTTAGTAGAGTATGGTTGTCGCGTTATAAAGCATCGAATAAAATTCATTAAGGACTTAGAAAAATTTGGTCAAAAAAAACACTTAGAAATTTCAAACAAATTAGAAGAGTCGTCAATATCTTATCAATCATCTGTCAACTTCACTGATGAAGAACAGCTAACAAGTTCCTTTAAAATTGCTTTGGAGAAAAGCAGATCCAGAGACTTATTTAGAAAGAATACTGGAGTTGGCCCCCATCGAGATGACATTACTTTCTATATCAATGGTATGGATGCTAGTTTTGGAAGCCAAGGTCAACATCGTAGTCTTGTACTTTCTATCAAACTAGCAGAGATTGAGCTAATGGAAAGTATTACCAACGAATCTCCGATACTACTGCTTGATGATGTTATGAGCGAACTTGATAACACACGGCAACTAAAATTACTAGAAACTATTTCTCAATCTATTCAAACCTTTATTACAACAACAAGTTTAGACCACTTACAAAACTTGCCAGAAAACCTTAGTATATTCAATATCCAAAACGGTCAGATATCTATAAATTAAATTGACATTGTTGTAAACAAAAAAGAACTCCTGAAATTATGAGTTCTTTTTTGTTTACATAGAATAGTTTGGTGCTTCATTAGTGATTTGTACATCATGAGGATGGCTTTCTTTTAGACCAGCCCCAGACATTTCAATAAATTGGGCATTATCATGTAGTTCTTTAAGGTTAGCTGCACCACAGTAACCCATACCAGAGCGAATACCACCAATCATTTGGAAGACAATATCAGCTACTGCTCCTTTATAGGCAACACGACCTTCAATTCCTTCTGGAACGAGTTTGTTTGCTTCATTAACAGAACCTTGGAAGTAACGGTCACTTGAACCTTTCTTCATTGCAGCGATTGATCCCATACCACGGTAAGTCTTAAACTTACGTCCTTGGAAGATTTCCGTTTCACCTGGCGCTTCGTCTGTTCCAGCAAACATTGATCCAAGCATAACAGCATTTCCACCTGCAGCAAGTGCTTTAACAATATCTCCAGAATACTTGATTCCACCGTCAGCGATGATTGTTTTGCCATATTCACGCGCAACTGCTGCTGCATCATAGATTGCTGTCACTTGTGGTACACCAACACCTGCAATCACACGAGTGGTACAGATAGAACCGGGCCCAATTCCAACTTTGACAACATCTACACCTGCTTCGTAAAGAGCACGCGCTCCTTCTGCAGTTGCAATATTACCTGCAATCAAAGTACGATCTGGGAAATGAGCACGAATTTCAGCAATTTTACGCAGAACTCCAGCAGAGTGACCATGTGCAGTATCAATAACAATTGCGTCAGCACCTGCTTCAAAAAGGGCTTCGGCACGTTCAAATGTATCTGAAGTGACGCCCACCGCACCAGCAACTAAAAGACGACCGAATTCATCTTTTGCCGCATTTGGAAATTCAATCACTTTTTCAATATCTTTAATAGTAATCAAACCAGAAAGACGACCGAATTCATCAACCAAAGGAAGTTTTTCAATACGGTGTTCTTGAAGAATGCTTTCAGCTGTTGCAAGATCTGTACCAACAGGAGCAGTAACAAGATTTTCACTAGTCATGTGATTTGAGATTGGTTGATTGTAATCTGAAATAAAGCGAAGATCTCGGTTTGTTAAAATACCAACCAATTTACGATTTTCAAGTGTTTCAACTACTGGGACACCACTGATACGGTAACGGCCCATCAGTTCATCTGCTTCAGCAATAGTGTGTTCTGGAGTCAAAAAGAATGGATCAATAATGACACCATTTTCAGAACGTTTTACCTTGCGAACTTCATCTGCTTGTTGCGCAATAGACATATTTTTATGGATTACTCCAAGACCACCTGCACGAGCAATGGCAATAGCCATTTGACTTTCTGTGACTGTATCCATCGCGGCTGTTATAATTGGGATATTTAAAGTCAGATTATCTGCCAATTTTGTTGTTAAATCTGCATCATTAGGCAACACATGACTTTCTGCTGGAATGAGCAATACATCATCAAAGGTAAAACCTTTTTTCAAAAATTTAGTGTCCCAATTAGACATTGAAGTTTCCTCTTTTCTTTCTTTTTGAGCTTGACTCTTTTTGTATTGTATCTATCATACCATTCTATGGAAATTTGTCAATTATATTTATAGCAGAAAACATAAAAAAACTATCCCTGTTATTCTATGGAAGAGATAGTTTTACGATTCATACTTTATCTATTATTAAAATAATTTAGTCCCATTGCTCCCTTAACTTCAGATAGAGTTTGCCCTGCAACCTCACGAGCTTTTTCACTCCCTTTTTGAAGCATATTGTACACTTCACCCATATCCTTAGCAAATTCGATACGGCGCTCACGAATAGGACCAAGTTCACGTTCTAATATTTCAAGTAGATAACGCTTGGTCTTCACATCACCAAGACCACCTCGTTGATAATGTTCTTTCATATCAGCAATTTCTTGAGCATCTTCTGGACGACCAAAAACATCTAGATAATGGAAAACCATATTTCCTTCAATTTTACCTGGATCCTCAACGCGGATATGATCTGGATCTGTATACATACTCATGACTTTTTTACGTAAAGTATCCGCATCATCTGCTAGATAAATACCATTATTAAGGGATTTAGACATTTTAGCATTTCCATCTAGACCAGGCAAACGTCCTGCTCTCTCATTTTCTGGATATATCCCTTCTGGTTCCACCAAAACATCACAGTTATAGGAATTATTAAAGGAACGAACAATCTCACGAGTTTGTTCAATCATTGGTTTCTGATCTATCCCTACAGGAACATAATTACCCTTGAAGGCAGTAATATCTGCTGCTTGCGCAATTGGATAAACCAAAAATCCTGTCGGAATACTTTCTCCAAACCCTTTCTGAGCAATCTCTGTTTTCACTGTTGGATTGCGCTCCAAACGAGCTAATGAAACTAGATTCATATAGTACATAGATAGTTCAGCCAATTCTGGAATCTGGCTTTGAATAAAGATAGTTGATTTACTTGGATCCAATCCAACTGCTAGGTAATCCAAAGCAACATTCCCAATCGATTCTACAATCGTTTGAGGAACTTTGGCGTGATCTGTCAATGCTTGTTGGTCCGCCAAAAAAACAAACATATCATACTTGTCTTCTTCCTGCAGTAATACTCTATTTTTAAGACTCCCAACATAATGTCCAATATGCAGTTTTCCTGTTGGGCGATCTCCTGTTAAAATAATGGGTTTCGTCATTTTTTTCTCCTTCGAAATAGTCTCTTCAATTATAGCATTTTTTTGTTAAAATAACAGAAAATTATTTAAATCAAATAGCTAATACGCTGTAAACAAAACTGTAAAATTAGTTGACATAAAATTGACAAAGAAAAATTTGAATATTTCTCTCTTTTCTAGTAGAATAAATATATTACATATATAGGAGAAAAACATTGCTTACAGTATCTGATGTTTCACTACGTTTTAGTGATCGCAAACTTTTTGATGATGTCAATATCAAATTTACAGAAGGAAATACGTACGGATTAATTGGTGCTAATGGTGCAGGAAAGTCAACATTCTTAAAAATCTTAGCTGGTGATATCGAGCCAACAACTGGTCACATCTCTCTTGGTCCAGATGAACGTCTCTCTGTTCTCCGTCAAAATCATTTTGACTATGAAGATGAACGTGCAATTGATGTCGTTATCATGGGAAATGAAAAACTTTATAGCATCATGAAGGAAAAAGATGCTATCTACATGAAGGAAGATTTCTCTGATGAGGATGGTGTGCGTGCTGCCGAACTCGAAGGTGAATTTGCCGAACTTGGAGGTTGGGAGGCAGAGAGTGAAGCGTCTCAACTACTTCAAAATCTTAATATTCCAGAAGAATTGCACTATCAAAACATGAGCGAATTGGCCAATGGTGAAAAAGTGAAGGTTCTCCTTGCTAAAGCACTTTTTGGTAAACCAGATGTTCTTCTCTTGGACGAGCCAACCAACGGTTTGGATATCCAGTCTATTACTTGGCTAGAAGACTTCTTGGTTGACTTTGATAACACCGTTATCGTAGTATCACACGACCGCCACTTCTTAAACAAAGTATGTACTCACATGGCCGACCTTGACTTTGGAAAAATCAAACTCTATGTCGGAAACTATGACTTTTGGAAGGAATCTTCTGAGCTTGCTGCTAAGTTGCTAGCAGACCGTAATGCTAAGGCAGAAGAAAAAATTAAGCAATTGCAAGAATTCGTTGCTCGATTCTCTGCTAATGCTTCTAAGTCAAGACAAGCAACATCTCGTAAAAAAATGCTTGACAAGATTGCATTAGAAGAGATTGTGCCATCTAGTCGTAAATATCCATTTATCAACTTTAAAGCAGAACGTGAAATTGGTAATGATCTCTTGACAGTAGAAAATCTAACTGTAAAGATTGATGGCGAAACTATCCTAGACAATATTAGTTTCATTTTGCGTCCAGGTGATAAGACAGCTCTTATTGGACAAAATGACATCCAAACGACTGCATTAATTCGTGCAATCATTGGTGACATCGACTATGAAGGAACTGTCAAGTGGGGAGTTACTACTAGCCGTTCCTACTTGCCAAAAGACAACTCAGCTGAGTTTGCAGGAGGAGAGTCAATCCTTGACTGGTTGCGTCAATTTGCAAGTAAAGAAGAAGATGACAATACCTTCCTACGTGGTTTCCTTGGTCGTATGCTCTTTTCTGGTGATGAGGTTAACAAACCTGTAAACGTCTTGTCAGGGGGAGAAAAAGTACGTGTCATGCTTTCAAAACTCATGCTCTTGAAATCAAATGTCCTTGTACTTGATGATCCAACAAATCACTTGGACTTGGAATCTATCTCAAGCTTGAACGATGGATTGAAAAACTTTAAAGAATCAATCATCTTTGCTAGTCATGATCACGAGTTCATTCAAACTTTGGCAAACCATATCATTGTTTTGTCTAAGAATGGCGTCATCGATCGTATCGATGAAACATATGATGAATTCCTAGAAAATGCAGAAGTACAAGCAAAAGTTAAAGAACTTTGGAAAGACTAAATAAGACTTCAAAACTCAGTTGGATTAACCAACTGAGTTTTCTATCATTCTACGAGGTAACATGAAATCATTTTTTAAAACATATTGGACCTATTTTGTTTCTTTCATCATTCCTTTAGTAATTATGACTGGAGTATACCTAACTCAAGGTATCTACTGGAATAGCGATGCATCTCCACTATTAGGAGACGGTTTCCATCAATACGTTATTTTTGATGTAGCTTTACGAAATATTTTACATGGAAATGGCAGTTTGTTTTACACCTTTACAAGTGGTCTAGGGCTAAACTTCTATGCCCTATCTAGTTATTACTTGGGTAGCTTTCTTTCACCTCTGGTTTACTTTTTTGATTTTTCGAATATGCCAGATGCTGTTTATCTGACCACTCTCTTAAAATTTGGATTGATTGGTCTGTCAACCTTCTTTAGTTTGAATAGATTATTTAAAGATATCCCAAATTTTTTAAAACTGGCTTTATCTACTTCCTATGCTTTAATGAGCTTCACTGTCAGCCAGTTAGAGATAAAAAACTGGCTAGATGTTTTTATCTTGATTCCTTTAATTATAACTGGTTTACACCTACTTATAACACAAAAGAAGCGCCTACTATACTTTACAAGTTTGTCAATCTTATTTATTCAAAATTATTATTTTGGGTATATGACAGCATTATTTCTTATTTTCTGGTATCTCTGCCAAATTTCTTGGGACTTTAAAACTCGAAAATCATCTTTTCTTGATTTTGTTGTTACCTCCTTTTTAGCAGGAATGGCTAGTTTGATTATGACTCTTCCTACACTGTTTGATTTACAAACTCATGGAGAGAAGTTAACTGCCATTACAAAATTGAAAACAGATAGTAGCTGGTATCTGGATATTTTCGCAAAACAATTTATTGGATCTTTTGATACAACTAAGTATGGATCTATACCAATGATTTTTGTTGGATTGCTTCCTTTTATTTTAGCCATTCTATTTTTCACAATAAAATCTATTAAGTTTCACGTGAAACTTACCTATGCAATTTTCTTTACTTTTTTAATAACAAGCTTTTACATAGAAGCACTTGATTTATTTTGGCAAGGGATGCATACCCCGAATATGTTTTTGCATCGCTATGCTTGGATTTTTTCTACTCTGTTAATTTATACTGCAGCAGAAGTCTTAAATCGCTTGAAAGAACTGAAGCTCTGGAATCTATTTATCTCACTTTTTCTTCTACTAGCAGGATTTCTGGCTACTGTCTATTTTAAATCACACTATTCTTTTCTAACAGATTTGAATATCCTACTCACTCTTGAATTTCTACTGGTTTATGCTCTTTTACTTCTTGCAGTCATTAGAAAATTTATCTCTGTAAATCTATTTGCAATTCTTTTGTCTTTATTTATAACAGCTGAGATAAGCTTAAATGCATCATCTCAAATGGAAGGAATAGCTAAAGAATGGGCCTTTGCTTCTCGTAGCGCCTATAATAGAGATATCACCGCTACGGAATCCATTCTAAACCAAATTGACAATCCATTTACACGTACTGAGAAACTGCAAATTCAGACAGGAAATGACAGTATGAAATTTAATTACAATGGAATCTCTCAATTTTCGTCTGTACGAAATCGTTCAGCTAGCACTAGTTTGGACAAACTTGGATTCAAATCCTCTGGAACCAACCTCAATCTCCGTTATGCAAATAATAGTCTTTTAGCAGACAGTTTATTTGGAATCCAGTACAATATTTCTGAAACTTCACTTGATAAGTATGGTTTTCAAGTGATTTATCAAAAGGATCATTTAACCTTATATAAAAATCAACTCTCTTTACCCATTGCTTTTGCCACACAATCTATTTACACAGATGTAAACTTTAACAATCACACTCTAGATAATCAAGCTTTATTTATAAACCAGCTCGCTAATCTCAACTTAGATTACTTTTCCAAAATAGCATATGATAAAACAGATACTTCAGATGGTTTAACGAGCATCACAGGTTCTGCGAATGAAGATGCAAAGATTAATTATCAAATTGAAGTTCCAGAAAACAGCCAAGTTTATCTCTCTTTCATAAACCTTCACTTTTCTAACGATAAACAAAAGAAGGTTGACATCCTTGTCAACAGTGAAAAAAAGACTTTTACAACTGACAATACCTTTAACTTCTTTAATTTGGGTTATACTGAGGAACAAAAAACTTTCAATATCAATGTTAGTTTCCCTGGAAATTCACAAGTATCATTTGAATCTCCAGCCTTCTATCGTTTAGATACTCAGGCCCTAACTGAGGCAATCCAAAAGATTAAAGAACAACCTGTAGAAGTATCCACCTCTAAAAATAAAGTCTTTGCTACATATGAAGTAAAACAAGATACCTCTATTTTTTTCACTATCCCTTATGACAAAGGTTGGTCTGCATACCAGGATGGGAAAAAACTTGAAATCAAGCAGGCTCAAACTGGTTTTATGAAGGTTGATGTTCCAAAGGGAAAAGGTACCATTACACTTTCCTTTATCCCTAATGGTTTTGTTATTGGAACAGTCTGCTCACTAACTGCCCTTCTTCTTTTTGGGATCTATAATCACAGACAAAATTTATCTAAGACAGAAAAAGATTGACCAATTCCTTGACCAATCTTTTTAATCTTCTTCCATTTTCTTAGGTTGATAAGCTAGCATACCTAAAGCAGTAAAGAAAGCTAGTGTTATAATAAGGAAAATCACTTGGTGATGAATATTTCCTGTCATAGAGATTGTTTGTCGTAAACCTGATACAGAGTAACTCATTGGTAACCAAGGATTGACACCCTTAAAGAAATCATTTGTCAAAGCAAGTGGATAGGTCCCTGCACTTGATGCTAACTGTAATAAAAGTAAAATAAGAGAGAAGAAAGCTCCTATACGGCTATTCCAAGTTGTTAAAGCTGTCACCATAGACATGAAAGCTAAACTTGTGATTATAATTAGAATCAAGGTCCTCATCTCATGGTTCGCAGTCAATCCAATAAGACGGACACCTCCATAAACTAAAACACCTGCTAAGACAGCTATAATCCCATTTATTTCAGAGCGAGACTTCAACCAAGCCCAGCGGCTCTCTGGATGACGTCCAGAAGGCAACTTAGCAAAAATCATATTAGTAGATATAGCAGCAACAAAGAGAGCAACTGATATCATATAAGGAGCCATGGCAATCCCATTTACAGGAACTTGATCATTGTCTGTTTTTGAGAGAACTAGAGGATCAGATAATATTTCTGCATTTTCAGATTCTGTTGATACTGATTTAAGTTGATTGTTAGCATTGCCTAATCCTTGTCCTAATGAATCAACTCCTGTCTGTAAATCTTCAAGACTAGAGGTTAAGGTTGTTCCACCATCTGCTAGTTTTCCAGCACCATCTACAATCTTCATAGCGCCACTTCCTAGTTGAGATGCTACAGAAAGTAACTGTGTTGATTTATCTGTTAATTGACCAGAGCCAAATTGTAATTTAGTAAGACCTGCTACTAGCTCTGGACTCTTATTATTCAATTGAGCAGAACTAGATGACAAACTTTCTATACCTGATACTAATTCTGGAGTTTTTCCAGCTAACGCATCTACTCCAGCTGTCAAGGTTGATGTGTTTTCTGTCAACTTACTTGATCCAGAAACTAATTGTTCTAGACTAGTTGTTAAATTTACATTCTTTTCACTTAGTTGATTGGTACCTATAGAAATAGTATCCAGTCCCTTAGTGTAGTTTACAACTCCTTTTTCAATTGACTGACTTCCAGGAACCAACTGATTGTCTACAGTAGTTTGTAATTTTGTAAATCCATTTGACAATGTTGTCAAGAAGCTAGATGCTACAGGTAAGAGTTGATTTGCTTTCGTCTGTACATCAGATAGATTAGTTACTTGTTGTTCTGAATTCTCTATACTTTCTTTCAATCCTCCTACTGTCGTTAAAATTGTTTTTGCTGACTCAATAGTAGAATTAGAATTTTTAGAAATAGCTTCTGTCAGTTCTTTCTTTTGTTCCTCTGTGAGAGATTGATAAGTAGCTGTTGATTGAAGGTTAGCAATAGTTTTCTCTTGTTCTGTCTGACTTTTGGTCACAATATCCTGAGCAAAAGCCGTTAGATTTTGCAAAGCTTCTGACAATGTACCTTTCAGTTGAGGATTATCTGACATTGTAAGAGCTTGTAGTGTTTTATTTAGTTCTCCTAGACTAGTTGCCAATTGAGTTATTTGTTCATTCTGTTGAGATGAGGAATTCAGTTGATTTGAAATTTCTTTAATCCCAGTATTTAATTGCTCCATTCCATCTCTTAGTGCATCTGATTGATTTGATAATTGACTTGTTCCATTAGAAAGTTTTTCTACACTACTTGTATAAGCATTTACACCAACTGAAAATTGATTGAAACCTGTATCCAATTGTGAAACCCCACCTGTATAGGACTTTATACCTGTATTCAGCTGATTTACACCTGCCACCAATTCAGGAGTTCTTGAGGCTAATTGATCAAGTCCAGTGTCAACCTGTGAAACTGCATTTGTATAACTTTGTAAACCACTATTAAAAGTTCCTAAACCAAGATGTAATTGCTCTATGGCAGACACATAGGCAGACAATCCTTTTGTAAATTGATTAGCTCCATTTGAAAAAGTTACACTTGAGTTAGCTAGAGTATTGAGATTTGTCGTCAATGTTTGACTTCCTTTTGCTAACTGATTAGTCCCATCAGCCAGTTGTTCACTTCCATCAGCTGCTTTATTTATTCCAGACTTCAAGTCACTCATTTTTTGAAATAGTGCCTTGGTATATGTTTCAGTTACATTCGTAGAGACGGTTTGTTTTAATTGTGTCATTGCAGAATCACTCATCTTACTTGCAATAAAGCTACGGCCACTTGAAGTTTGATAATCAATTTGCATCTGTTCAGGGTGATTTGTTAGGATCGAAGTAGCTTTTTCAGATAGATCACTTGGTAAAGTCACTACCATATAATATTCGCCATCCTCTAGCCCCTTTTTCCCCTCTTCTTCATTGACAAAATAAAAATCTAAAGTCTTATTTTCTTTTAAATTAGACACCATGTCTTTTCCTATAGCCATTGTATTTCTATTATAAGAAGCTTCCTTGTCATTATTAACAACTGCTACAGGTAACTCCGATACTTGACCATATGGATCCCACATTGACGATAAAAATATGATATTGTATAAAGCTGGAATGAGAGAAATTCCTATCATTACAATAATGAATGTCGGTTTTTTAAAAATTGCTTTCCATTCTTTAAACATATTTCCTCCTTTTTTAAACATATTGTCTAAATTTTTGATATAATAGATTATACATTAAAAAATTTAAATTACAAGATAAAAAAATATTTTTTTAGACATATAGTCTAAATTGTTCATAAGGAGAAACTATGCAAGAAAGTAACAAACGCTTAAAAACAAAGCGAACTATTGAAAATGCTTTGGTACAACTACTGATGGAACAGCCCTTTGATCAAATTTCTACTGTCAAGCTAGCAGAAAAAGCCGGAATTAGTCGTTCCAGCTTCTATACTCACTATAAGGATAAGTATGATATAATTGAGCACTATCAAAGCAAGCTATTCCATACATTTGAGTATATCTTCCAAAAACATGCTCATCATAAAAAAGATACCATTTTAGAAGTATTTGACTATTTAGAGTCTGAACCACTCTTAGCTGCACTCTTGTCTGAAAATGGTACAAAAGAAATCCAAAATTTCTTAAGAAATAAGCTTCATATCATGCTGAGCACGGATCTTCAGAAGCGCTTTATGCAACTACAACTAAATTCAATTGAGTTAGAATATAGCAGCATTTATCTAACAAATGCCCTATTTGGTGTTTGTCAGACTTGGATTGCTCATGGGAAAAAAGAAAGTCCGCAAGAAATGACAGACTTCCTTATGAAAATGCTAGGTGATGTCAACTAAGAACAAAAAAGAACACCATCTGGTGTTCTTTTTATCTAACTCCGCCAGTAGGACTCGAACCTACGACATCATGATTAACAGTCATGCGCTACTACCAACTGAGCTATGGCGGATAAAATAGTCCGTACGGGATTCGAACCCGTGTTACCGCCGTGAAAAGGCGGTGTCTTAACCCCTTGACCAACGGACCATCTATCTGTAGCAGATATAACCATTATATCAATTTCTTACTAATTGTCAATCACTTTTTAGATTTTTTCTCTAGAATATCTTTTAGTTTACGAACTTTCAAACGGGTAATGGGACAACGATGATTTTCATAAAAGACAACTTCTAAATTTTTTCGATCAATTTCTCTCACATTTCTCACATTGACAAGGAAAGATTTATGGGAGCAATAAAATCGCTGAGTATGTTTGTCCTTCTCCTGAATATCTGTCATAGTTCCATAGAATTCTTTTGCAAAATTCTTACCAATAATCCGAAGTTTATGAGAAACTCCTGTGGTTTCGATATACAAAATGTCATGGTAAGGAATTTTCAAATCATTTCCCTTATAGTTGTAATCAAAATAGTCTACAACATCTTCGTTTTCAAGCAGCATGCTCTTAGTGTAAAAAATACTCTGCTCGATACGTTTTTTGAACAATTCATCATTGATATCTTTATCAACAAAATCTAGGGCTGATACCTGGTATTTGTACGTTAAGGTAGCAAATTCAGATCGACTGGTAATAAAGACAATAATAGCATAAGGATTGTGATGACGGATAAACTGAGCCACTTCAAAGCCTTTTTTCTCGATTCCATGAATATCGATATCTAGGAAATAAAGCTGGTTTACTTCATCATTTTCGATATATTCCTTAAACTCACGAACTTTTCCTGTTGTCTTATATGAAATAGGAATATTCGATTCTTCCGAGATTTCATTTAATATTCTCTCTAGTCTCACTTGATGTTCAATAACATCTTCTAAAATTAATACTTTCATTCAAATTCCCTCTTAAATCTAATAATTTGTCTAAATGTGTTGTCTTCCATCTCTGTTTCTAAAATAATGTTGTCATACTTATCTAAAATCTCTTTAACATTATTAAGTCCTAGACCTCTGTTTCTTCCCTTGGTAGAAAAACCTAAGGCAAACAAGTCTTCTGAAGGCGTCATAGTAATTTTACATGAATTCTGGATAACTATAACTGTTTCAAAATCCATTTTAATGACTGCAACTTCCATTTGTTTCAAGTAACTATCTGCGGCACCTTCAACAGCATTATTTAATAGAATGCTCATGATGCGAACAAGATCAAGTAAATCCATTGACAATCTAGTAATGACATCTTTTACTTCCAATGTAAACTCTACATCATTATTTCGTGCATATACAATCGATTGAGCAATTAAACTTCGTAAAGCCGAATCTTCTATGTTATTTAAATCAAAGTAAGTATATTTATCTGACCTCAATTTCTGATTTGCTTTTACTAGGACTTCGTTGTAAATCCTGTCAATTTCATGTAAATCTCCACTGTCAATCGCCATTTGCATGCTGACAAGCATCCCTGCATAGTCATGACGAAAACCTCGAATCTCATTATACAAACCCACAATCTCATCTGTATACGTTTGTAAATACTTTTGTTCAAATTTCTTCTGCTTTAGGGCAATCTCTTTTTCAATTTGAACCTTATAAGAATTCATTGCAAAGAAAACTAATAGTAGACAGATAAAAACAATGGTTGATAAAATACTTCCGAAACTATTTAAGTGATGAATCGTACTTACTATATCTGAAACAAACAATAAGACATGCAATCCGAAAAAAGCAACTATCACTTTTTTTAAAAAAGGGTAGAGGTAATCTTTGTCAAAATAGGAAAGTTCTAAGTGGAAATAAGTAATAGTTTTTTTAATAACAAAATATGTTAGTAATAGAACTCCTAAATAAAACATTCCTTCATGTTCTGTGACAAAACCATCACCTGTTATAGAGGATAGGGTTACTGATAAAAAAGTATGAGTGCTATGATACAATAATGATAACAATAAACTTATGAACATTCCTTTATATTTATCATACTTCTTTAAAACTACTATGGAAGTATATAAAATAAGAGGGAATAGAAATTTTTCAATTCCTAGTCCAACTAATGAAATAAAATCAAAGAAAAATTCAGCTACAGATTGACATACAAATATCCAAATTATAAACAGATATCTTTCTTTTTTGCTTACTTTACAAATTAATTCATAGCTTATTGTTAAAATAAAAATATGAAGAATAACTATTCCAAATCCTAATAAACTCATCCTATCACCCTATAATATCATTACTTTGTCCTATTTGAAAAAAGATGTTTTAAAAAGTAAGGTAGTCTTTTATCCCCACCCCGAATTTCCTGCAATTCTGCCTCTGTTACCTCTTTAAATTTTTCTAATTTTACTGTATTTTTCATAATGAAATCTCCTGTATTATTTTTTTCTTGTAAGTTAACTTACAAACCTATTATACAAAATGAAGACCATATAAGAAAAAATTTTTCCCAACTGTACATTTTTGCATCTGAAACGCACTTTTTTTAAGAAAAAAGCTGGGATTTATCCCAGCTTCGCATCTAAAATTGATCCCAGCAGGATTCGAACCTGCGACCGTTCGCTTAGAAGGCGAATGCTCTATCCAGCTGAGCTATGAGACCTAACATGACTATTCTATCAAAAAACAAGAGGTAAGTCAATCTTTTATTTATGGTAAGGAGAACCCTGCTGAATCGTAAAAGCACGGTAAATTTGTTCAACAAGAACCAATCTCATTAACTGATGTGGTAATGTTAGACGTCCAAAATTGACAGAAAGATTGCTCCTATTTTTTACAACAGGAGCTAGACCTAAACTTCCTCCAATGATAAAAGTAAGAGTTGAGTAGCCTTTGATAGAAGCCTGCTCTAGTTGCTTACTAAAATCTTCTGAGGAGAATGTTTTTCCTTCAATTGCTAGTACAACGACAAAGTCTCTTTCTCCAACCTTAGAAAGAATTCTTGCGCCTTCTGTTTCCAAAATTTTTTGATTTTCTAATTCACTGGCTTTGTCAGGTGTCTTCTCGTCAGCAAGCTCAATCATTTCTAATTTGGCGAAACGTGAAATTCGTTTTGTATACTCAGCAATACCATCTTTAAGGTATTTCTCTTTCAGTTTTCCTACTGTTACAACTTTTATTTTCATTCTTCTATTCTATCATATCCACACTTCATTTCACATCTTATACACATGAAAATCATCCAAAAATACTATTAAATTCACAGAATAAGGTGAGTTATCCACAAATTGTGTAAAACTTTTAAGCTTAGATTAAGTTAATAGGTTTATAATCTTGACAAACAATAGCAAACGGAGGCGTTTATGAAACACTTACAAAAATTTTACAAAAAAGGAGTTACTTTTCTTGTAATTATTCTAATAGGATTTTTGAGTGGTGCACTAGGAAGTTTTGTAACATTGCAACTTTATCAAAAACAAGAAAATCAAGCTACAATTAATAATCCTGGCACTGTAATTCAAACATCGTACAAGAATGAAAACTCAACTACTCAAGCAGTGAATAAAATTAAGGATGCTGTTGTATCAGTCATTACTTATTCTGCTAATAAACAAAGTAGTATATTTGGAACGGAAGAATCAAATTCTGATACGGATAATCAACAGATTGCAAGTGAAGGATCAGGTGTTATCTATAAAAAGAACGAAAATGATGCTTATATTGTAACAAATACTCACGTTATTAACGGAGCTTCAAAAGTCGATATCCGTTTAGCTGATGGTACAAAAGTCCCTGGTGAAATTATTGGATCGGATACCTTCTCTGATATTGCTGTCGTAAAAATTTCTTCAGAAAAAGTTACAACAGTGGCAGAATTTGGTGATTCAAGCCAACTTAATGTTGGAGAAACAGCGATTGCTATTGGTAGTCCTTTAGGTTCAGAATATGCTAATACAGTTACACAGGGAATCATCTCAAGTCTTAATCGAAATGTTTCTCTAAAATCTGAAGATGGTCAAGCTATTTCAACAAAAGCCATTCAAACAGATACTGCCATTAACCCTGGTAACTCTGGTGGTCCGCTTGTAAATATTCAAGGACAAGTAATTGGTATTACATCAAGTAAGATTGCAAGTAACGGTGGAACATCTGTAGAAGGTCTTGGTTTTGCAATTCCTTCAAACGATGTACAAAATATCATTAAACAGCTTGAAAGTGATGGTAAAGTGACTCGTCCTGCTCTTGGAATCCAAATGGTCAATCTGTCTAACGTTGGAGCTAATGATCTTAGAAAACTAAACATTCCAAATCGCCTCACCTCAGGTGTAGTTGTTCGATCTGTTCAAAGTAATATGCCTGCAAATGGACATCTTCAAAAATACGATGTCATTACTAAAGTTGACGACAAAGAGATTATTTCATCAACAGACTTACAACACGCTCTTTACAATCATGCTATTGGAGACACTATAAAAATAACCTACTACCGTAATGGTAAGGAGGAAACAACCTCTATAAAGCTAGATAAGAATTCTGGTGATTTGGAACATTAATTGACATCAGTGTAAAGAAAACTTTACAGAAAGTAAAAGATATGTTAGTGTAGAATCATGGAAAAATTTGAAATGATTTCTATCTCTGAGATACAAAAGAATCCTTACCAACCTCGGAAAGAATTTGATGTAGAAAAATTAAAAGAATTAGCTCAGTCAATCAAAGAAAATGGGCTCATACAACCAATCATTGTTCGCCAATCTCCTATAATTGGTTATGAAATCCTTGCAGGAGAGAGACGATATCGAGCTTCTCTCCTGGCTGGTCTGATCTCTATTCCAGCCGTTGTGAAGCACCTCTCAGATCAGGAAATGATGATCCAGTCAATCATTGAGAATTTGCAGAGAGAAAACTTAAATCCTGTTGAAGAAGCACGCGCCTATGAATCTTTAGTAGAGAAAGGATTTACTCACACTGAGATAGCCGATAAAATGGGGAAATCTCGACCTTATATCACTAATTTTATTCGTTTACTTTCCCTACCAGAGCATATCTTAGCTGAAGTAGAAAATGGAAAAATTTCTCAAGCACATGCCCGTTCACTAGTTGGTTTGGATAAAGAGCAGCAAGACTATTTCTTCCAACTAATCAAAAATGAAGACATCTCTGTGAGAAAGTTGGAAGCACTTCTTACAGAAAAAAAACACAAGAAGCAGAAAAAAAGCGATTCTTTCATCAAAGATGAAGAAGATAAATTAAAAAAACTACTAGGTTTAAGTGTAGAAATTAAACTTTCTAAAAAAGATACTGGAAAGATTGTCATCTCTTTTTCAAGTCAAGAAGAATACGATAGAATTATTAACAGCCTGAAATAAGGCTGTTCTTTTATTTTCTTAACCCACAAATTTATCCACTAATTTTTTTATCAAAAACCCTATTGAATCAAGGAAATAGCTATTTACCCCCAACTTGTGGATAAATACTACTAACATTGTGGATTGTTTTCCACAATCTGTGGAAAAATCCTACTATCTATGGTAAAATAAGTCTAGCACTAAACTACTAAAATCATAGTAAAGGAGGAAAAATAGTTGAAAGAAAAGCAATTTTGGAATCGTATTTTAGAATTTGCGCAAGAAAGATTGACACGATCTATGTATGATTTCTATGCTACACCTGCTGAACTCATCAAAGTAGGAGAAAATACAGCTACTATATTTCTACCGAGATCAGAGATGGAAATGGTGTGGGAAAAGCAATTAAAAGATATTATTGTTGCTGCTGGTTTTGAAATTTATGATTCTGAAATCAAACCTCACTATATTTTCACTAAACCTCAGAGTACAGAGTCTCCTCAAGTAAATGATACGAATAGCGTCTCTACTTACAGTTACACACCTACACTATCAACGATTCCCTATTCTGAAACAGGATTAAAAGAAAAATATACCTTTGATAACTTTATTCAAGGTGATGGAAATGTTTGGGCGGTATCTGCTGCACTAGCTGTATCTGAAGATTTAGCTCTAACCTATAATCCTCTTTTCATCTATGGAGGACCTGGTCTTGGAAAGACTCACTTGCTCAATGCGATTGGAAATGAGATTTTGAAAAATATTCCTGATGCGCGTGTCAAGTACATTCCTGCCGAAAGCTTTATCAATGACTTTCTTGAACACTTGCGACTTGGAGAAATGGAAAAGTTCAAAAAAACTTACCGTAGCCTTGATCTCTTATTGATTGATGATATCCAATCTCTCAGCGGTAAAAAAGTCGCAACCCAGGAAGAATTTTTCAATACCTTCAATGCTCTTCATGATAAGCAGAAACAGATTGTCCTAACCAGTGATCGAAGTCCTAAACACCTAGAAGGCCTTGAGGAGAGGCTTGTCACGCGCTTTAGCTGGGGATTGACGCAAAATATCACCCCTCCTGACTTTGAGACACGTATCGCCATTCTTCAAAGTAAAACGGAGCATTTGGATTACCATTTCCAAAGTGATACTCTGGAATACTTGGCTGGCCAATTTGATTCAAATGTTCGAGAACTGGAAGGAGCAATCAATGATATCACTTTAATTGCCAGAGTGAAGAAGATTAAGGATATTACCATTGATATTGCTGCTGAAGCTATCAGAGCACGTAAGCAAGATGCACGCCAGATACTTGTTATTCCAATTGAGAAAATCCAAACTGAAGTTGGTAATTTTTATGGAGTGAGTGTCAAAGAAATGAAGGGGACGAGACGAGTTCAAAACATCGTTTTGGCACGTCAGGTTGCCATGTACTTAGCTAGAGAACTAACAGATAATAGTCTTCCAAAAATAGGAAAAGAATTTGGCGGAAAGGATCACACAACCGTTATTCATGCCCATGCCAAAATTAAATCACTGATTGACGAAGACGATAATTTACGTTTAGAAGTAGAAGCAATCAAAAAGAAAATTAAGTAGCTTGTGGATAACTTTTTATTTTTTATCTTTTTTATCCACATTTTTTAAACAAGCTCAAAAGCTTGAATTTACTAAATAGCACCCAGTTTTCCACAGAATTCACACACCTTATTATTACTATTAACTTTCTAATACTAAAAATAAATAAAGGAGAATCCATGATTCATTTTTCAATCAATAAAAATTTATTTCTACAAGCCTTAAATACTACAAAACGAGCAATTAACTCAAAAAATGCTATTCCAATTTTATCAACAATCAAAATTGACGTTACCAATGAAGGAATTACTTTAATTGGATCAAACGGTCAAATTTCTATTGAAAATTTCATTTCTCAAAAGAATGAAGATGCCGGTCTCTTGATCACTTCTTTGGGTTCGATTCTTCTTGAAGCTTCTTTCTTTATCAATGTTGTATCCAGTCTTCCAGATGTAACGCTAGATTTCAAAGAGATTGAACAAAATCAAATTGTTTTAACCAGTGGAAAATCAGAAATTACACTAAAAGGAAAAGATAGCGAACAGTACCCCCGAATCCAAGAAATTTCAGCAAGCACTCCTCTGGTTCTTGAAACAAAATTACTCAAGAAAATTATCAATGAAACAGCTTTTGCTGCAAGTACACAAGAAAGTCGTCCAATTTTGACAGGTGTCCACTTCGTATTGAGCCAACACAAAGAATTAAAAACAGTTGCAACAGACTCTCATCGTCTAAGCCAGAAAAAATTAACTCTTGAGAAAAATAGTGATGATTTTGATGTCGTGATTCCTAGCCGTTCTCTACGTGAAATTTCAGCGGTATTTACAGATGATATTGAAACGGTAGAGATTTTCTTTGCCAATAACCAAATCCTCTTTAGAAGCGAAAATATTAGCTTCTATACTCGTCTCCTAGAAGGAAACTATCCTGATACAGATCGCTTGATTCCAACAGACTTTAACACTACTATTACTTTTGATGTGGTAAACTTACGCCAGTCAATGGAGCGTGCTCGTCTTTTATCAAGTGCGACTCAAAATGGTACTGTGAAACTTGAAATTAAAGATGGGGTTGTTAGCGCCCATGTTCACTCTCCAGAAGTTGGTAAAGTAAACGAAGAAATCGATACTGATCAAGTTACTGGTGAAGATTTGACCATTAGTTTCAATCCAACTTATTTGATTGATTCCCTCAAGGCTTTAAATAGCGAAAAGGTGACCATTAGCTTTATCTCAGCTGTTCGTCCATTTACTCTTGTGCCAGCAGACACTGATGAGGATTTCATGCAGCTTATTACACCAGTTCGTACAAATTAAGTGAAAGAGGTTGGGCCTAGCTCGCCTCTTTTATGATATAATCGAAAAAGAAAAGGAGAGTAGTATGTATCAAGTTGGAAATTTTGTTGAAATGAAAAAACCACATGCTTGCACAATCAAGTCAACAGGAAAAAAAGCTAATCGTTGGGAAATTACACGTGTAGGAGCAGATATCAAAATAAAATGCAGTAATTGTGACC
Organism: Streptococcus sp. Marseille-Q5986; assembly: GCF_946902915.1. Taxonomy (GTDB): domain Bacteria; phylum Bacillota; class Bacilli; order Lactobacillales; family Streptococcaceae; genus Streptococcus. Next base: position 318,817 of record NZ_CAMPPY010000002.1, read on the forward strand.
ATGTTGTCATGATGGGGCGCTATGATTTTGATCGAAAAATGAATAAAATTATTGACTGAGAACCCTTAGTTAGAGAGTTAGCAAGTTTTCCCTTTTTATGGTATAATATTAGGGATTGAAATGAAAACGGAGAATGAGAAAATATGGCTTTAACAGCAGGTATCGTTGGTTTGCCAAACGTTGGTAAATCAACACTATTTAATGCAATTACAAAAGCAGGAGCAGAGGCAGCAAATTACCCATTTGCGACGATTGATCCAAATGTTGGAATGGTAGAAGTTCCAGATGAACGCCTACAAAAACTAACTGAAATGATAACTCCTAAAAAGACAGTTCCCACAACATTTGAATTTACAGATATTGCAGGGATTGTAAAAGGAGCTTCAAAAGGAGAAGGGCTAGGGAATAAATTCTTGGCCAATATTCGTGAAGTAGATGCGATTGTTCACGTAGTTCGTGCTTTTGATGATGAAAATGTGATGCGCGAGCAAGGACGTGAAGACGCCTTTGTGGATCCACTTGCAGATATTGATACCATTAACTTGGAGTTGATTCTTGCTGATTTAGAATCAGTTAATAAGCGTTATGCGCGTGTAGAAAAGATGGCGCGTACGCAAAAAGATAAAGAATCAGTAGCAGAATTTAATGTTCTTCAAAAGATTAAACCTGTTCTTGAAGATGGAAAATCAGCTCGCACAATCGAATTTACAGATGAAGAACAAAAAGTTGTCAAAGGTCTCTTCCTTTTGACAACTAAACCAGTTCTTTATGTTGCCAATGTAGATGAGGATTTAGTTTCAGATCCAGATTCTATCGACTATGTCAAACAAATTCGCGAATTTGCAGCGACAGAAAATGCTGAAGTAGTCGTTATTTCTGCGCGTGCTGAGGAAGAAATTTCTGAGTTAGACGATGAAGACAAGCAAGAATTTCTTGAAGCACTTGGATTGACAGAATCAGGCGTTGACAAGTTGACTCGTGCAGCTTACCACTTACTTGGACTTGGAACTTACTTCACAGCTGGTGAAAAAGAAGTTCGCGCTTGGACCTTCAAACGTGGTATGAAGGCTCCTCAAGCAGCTGGTATTATCCACTCAGACTTTGAAAAAGGCTTTATTCGTGCAGTAACCATGTCATACGATGATTTGGTGAAATATGGATCAGAAAAGGCAGTAAAAGAAGCCGGACATTTGCGTGAAGAAGGTAAAGAATATATCGTCCAAGACGGTGATATCATGGAATTCCGCTTTAATGTCTAAAAATTTAATAAATAGTGTCAATTAGGTTGGAAAAAAATTCCAACCCTTTTGGCTTTTGAAAGGAAAATAAATGACCAAATTACTTGTAGGCTTGGGAAATCCAGGAGACAAATATTTTGAAACCAAACACAATATTGGTTTCATGTTGATTGACCAACTAGCGAAGAAACAGAATCTCACTTTTACACACGATAAGATATTTCAAGCTGATTTAGCATCTTTTTTCTTCAATGGAGAAAAAATTTATCTTGTCAAACCAACGACCTTTATGAATGAAAGCGGGAAAGCTGTTCATGCTTTATTGACTTATTATGGTTTGGATATTGAAGATTTACTCGTTATTTACGACGATCTTGACATGGAAGTTGGGAAAATTCGTTTAAGAGCAAAGGGATCAGCAGGTGGTCATAATGGCATCAAGTCTATTATTCAACATATAGGTACTCAGGTCTTTAACCGTATTAAAATAGGAATTGGAAGGCCCAAAAAAGGTATGTCAGTTGTTCACCATGTTTTAAGTAAGTTTGATCAGGAAAACTATATAGGTATTTTACAGTCAATTGACAAGATTGACGATGCTGTAAATTACTATTTACAAGAAAAAAACTTTGAGAAAACGATGCAGAGGTATAATGGCTAAATGGTGACTTTATTAGATTTATTCTCAGAAAATGATCAGATAAAAAAATGGCATCAAAATCTGATAGATAAGAAAAGACAACTAATACTTGGTTTATCAACGTCTACCAAGGCTCTTGCAATTGCAAGCAGTCTAGAAAAAGAAAATAAGATTGTGTTACTGACTTCAACTTATGGAGAAGCAGAACGAATTATCAGTGATCTTCTTTCTCTCTTAGGAGAGGAACTTGTCTATCCTTTTTTGGTCGATGACTCTCCTATAGTAGAGTTTTTGATGTCTTCGCAAGAAAAAATCATTTCTCGGGTTGAAGCTTTGCGTTTTTTGAGTGATCCGTCTAAGAAAGGGATTTTAGTTTGTAATATCGCAGCGAGTCGGTTGATTCTACCCTCTCCGGCTAGATTTAAAGAAAGTATTATAAAAATTGCAGTTGGCGAAGAATATGACCAACACGAGCTACTTCACCGGTTAAAGGAAATTGGATATCGAAAAGTTACTCAAGTACAGACACAAGGTGAGTTTAGTATTCGAGGAGATATTTTAGATATTTTTGAGATGTCTCAGTTAGAACCTTTCCGAATCGAGTTTTTTGGTGATGAAGTAGATGGAATTCGTACTTTTGAAGTCGAAACACAATTATCAAAAGAAAATCAGACAGAACTCACCATCTTTCCAGCTAGTGATATACTTTTGAGAGAAAAGGATTATCAACGAGGTCAGTCAGCTTTAGAAAAGCAAATTTCGAAGACCTTATCACCAATTTTAAAATCATATTTGGAAGAGATTTTGTCAAGTTTTCATCAAAAACAAGTACATTCAGATAGTCGAAAGTTTTTGTCCTTATGTTATGATAAAACATGGACTGTATTTGATTATATTGAAAAAGATACACCAGTATTCTTTGATGACTATCAAAAATTGATGAATCAGTGTGAAACATTTGAAAGAGAATTAGTGCAATACTTTACAGAAGATTTACAGAATGGTAAATCATTTTCTGATATGCAGTATTTTGCAGATATAGATCAAACCTATAAAAAACAAAGTCCAGTTACCTTTTTCTCCAATCTGCAAAAGGGCTTAGGAAATCTCAAGTTTGATCACGTTTATCAATTTAATCAATATCCTATGCAGGAGTTTTTCAATCAATTTTCTTTTCTTAAGGAAGAAATTGAGAGATATAAAAAAATGGACTACACCATTGTTCTGCAGTCTAGCAATTCAATGGGAAGTAAAACATTGGAGGATGTTTTAGAGGAATACCAGATCAAATTGGATTTCAGAGATAAGTCAAGTATCTGTAAAAAATCTGTAAACTTGATCGAGGGTAATCTAAGACATGGTTTTCATTTTGTGGATGAAAAAATTCTCTTGATTACTGAACATGAGATTTTTCAAAAGAAATTAAAACGTCGTTTTCGAAGACAACATGCTTCAAATGCGGAGCGATTAAAAGATTATAATGAACTTGAAAAAGGAGACTATGTTGTTCACCATATCCATGGAATTGGTCAATATCTAGGCATTGAAACAATTGAAATCAAAGGGATTCACCGAGATTATGTCAGTGTTCAATATCAAAATGGGGATCAAATCTCCATTCCAGTAGAGCAGATTCAGTTACTGTCCAAATATGTTTCAAGTGATGGTAAAGCGCCAAAACTTAATAAATTAAATGATGGTCATTTCAAAAAGGTCAAGCAAAAAGTTAAGAACCAGGTAGAGGATATAGCTGATGATTTAATCAAACTGTATTCTGAGCGTAGTCAGTTGAAGGGTTTTGCTTTCTCGGCTGATGATGATGAACAACATGCTTTTGATGATGCTTTTCCTTATGTTGAAACGGATGATCAGCTTCGTAGTATTGAGGAAATCAAGAGAGATATGCAAGATTCTCATCCCATGGATCGACTTTTAGTTGGGGATGTTGGTTTTGGGAAGACTGAGGTTGCAATGCGTGCTGCTTTTAAGGCGGTCAATGATCACAAACAGGTGGTCGTTCTAGTTCCAACGACGGTTTTAGCGCAACAGCACTATACGAATTTTAAGGAACGATTTCAAAATTTTGCTATTAATATTGATGTGTTGAGTCGCTTTAGAAGTAAAAAAGAGCAGTCAGAGACACTTGAAAAACTAAAGAATGGTCAAGTCGATATTTTGATTGGAACGCATCGTGTTTTGTCAAAAGATGTTGTGTTTGCTGATTTGGGCTTGATGATTATTGATGAGGAACAACGATTTGGTGTCAAGCATAAGGAAACTTTGAAAGAACTCAAAAAACAAGTAGATGTTCTAACCTTGACTGCAACACCAATCCCTCGTACTCTCCACATGTCTATGCTGGGGATCAGAGATTTGTCTGTTATTGAAACTCCTCCAACCAATCGCTATCCTGTTCAAACCTATGTTTTAGAAAAGAATGACAGTGTGATTCGTGATGCTGTTTTACGTGAAATGGAGCGTGGAGGTCAAGTTTACTATCTTTACAATAAAGTTGACACAATTGATCAGAAGGTTTCAGAATTACAGGAGCTGATTCCAGAGGCTTCGATTGGTTATGTTCATGGTCGCATGAGTGAAATCCAGTTGGAAAATACTCTATTAGACTTTATTGAGGGACAATACGATATCTTGGTGACGACAACTATTATTGAGACAGGGGTGGACATTCCAAATGCCAATACTTTATTTATTGAAAATGCGGACCATATGGGCTTGTCAACCTTGTATCAGTTAAGAGGAAGAGTCGGTCGTAGTAATCGTATTGCTTATGCCTATCTCATGTATCGTCCAGAAAAATCAATCAGTGAAGTCTCTGAGAAGAGATTAGAAGCAATCAAAGGATTTACAGAATTGGGCTTCGGATTTAAGATTGCGATGCGAGATCTTTCGATTCGTGGAGCAGGAAACCTCCTAGGAAAATCTCAGTCTGGTTTCATTGATTCTGTTGGTTTTGAATTGTATTCGCAGTTATTAGAGGAAGCTATTACTAAACGAAACGGTAATGCTAACGCTAACACAAGAACCAAAGGGAATGCCGAATTGATTTTACAAATCGATGCTTATCTTCCTGATACTTATATTTCTGACCAACGACATAAGATTGAAATTTACAAGAAAATTCGTCAAATTGACAACCGTGTCAATTATGAAGAGTTACAAGAAGAGTTGATGGATCGCTTTGGAGAATACCCAGACGTTGTAGCCTATCTTTTAGAGATTGGTTTGGTCAAGTCTTATCTTGACAAGGTCTTTGTTCAACGTGTGGAAAGAAAAGATAATAAGATTACAGTTCAATTTGAAAAAGTCACTCAACGATTGTTTTTAGCTCAAGATTATTTTAAAGCCTTATCCGCAACGAACTTAAAAGCGGGCATAGCTGAGAATAAAGGATTAATGGAAGCCGTATTCGACATTCGAAATAAGAAGGACTATGAAATTTTAGAAGGTCTGCTGATTTTTGGAGAAAGTTTATTAGAAATAAAAGAATCAAAGGAAGAAAACTCCCTTTAACATTTTTCTTCTATAAAAAAGATAAAAATGGTATAATAATAATTTGAGGTAATAAAAATGAGATTAGATAAATATTTAAAAGTATCACGAATTATTAAACGCCGCACAGTCGCAAAGGAAGTAGCAGATAAAGGCAGAATTAAGGTAAATGGAATTTTGGCTAAAAGTTCAACAGATTTGAAAGTTGATGACCAAGTTGAAATTCGCTTTGGAAATAAGTTGCTGCTTGTTAAAGTACTGGAGATGAAAGATAGTACAAAAAAAGAAGATGCAGCAGGCATGTATGAAATTATCAGTGAAACACGGGTAGAAGAAAATGTCTAAGAATATTGTACAATTGAATAATTCTTTTATTCAAAATGAACACCAACGTCGTCGTTACCTGATGAAGGAGAGACAAAAGAGGAATCGTTTTATGGGTTGGGTCCTTATTTTGATGATTTTGTTGTTTATTTTACCAACTTATAACTTGGCCCAAAGCTATGATCAGTTACTGCAACGTCGTCAGCAATTAACAGAGTTGAAAGAGCAGTACCAAATTCTTAGTGATGAAAAGGATAAGGAATCCGTTTTTGCTACAAAGTTGAAAGATGAAGACTATGTAGCAAAATATGCACGCGCAAAGTACTATTACTCAAAGAAACGAGAAGCAATTTACATAATTCCTGATTTGCTTCCGAGGTAATGTCATGGAAAATTTATTAGAAGTTGTTGAGCAATTTTTAAGTTTATCAGATGAAAAATTAGAGGAATTGGCAGCTAAAAACCATTTATTACGATTACAAGAAGAAAGGGAAGAGAAGAATGCGTAAGTTCTTAGTAGTTTTACTGCTACCTGCTTTTATCATAACCTCAAGAGTAGTTAGCACAGAAAAACAGCTTCCTTACTCTTCGCAAGAAATTTATTATCTAACCGAGTCTGATTATGGATTCTACTATAAAGAAACTCTGGAATCCCCAATGGTATACGGAGAAACAGCAGTCTATGCTAATGAGGATCTTGTTAAGGAGTCTGGCAAATTGACTACTGAAAACGCCTTTAAAATCATAGAATGGCGTTTGAATAGACAAGGTATTCCTGTTTTTAAATTAGACAATCACCAGTTTATCCTTGCAGATAAGCGTTTGGTCTATGATCAAAGTCAAGTTGAAATTCAAACTAGACAGGTATGGTTGGAGCCGGGGGTTGTTATTTATAATAGTCCTTATGATGCTAAAGAAATTTCTTCATCCCTCTCTCCCTATCAACGCGTAACAGTGGATAGAGCCCTCTTTGCTGAGGGACAAGAATTTCTTCATATTGATCAAGTTGGGTGGGTATCCAAAGAGTCCGTCTCAGAAGAAGACAATCGTATCCAGAAGGTTCAAGAAGTTTTATCAAACAACTATCAGAATGAAAATTATTCTATTTATGTTAAACAACTGAGTACGGGTAAAGAGGCTGGTGTGAATGAAGACAGCAAACTCTATGCAGCTAGCATCTTGAAGCTAGCCTACCTTTATTATGCTCAAGATAAGATAAATCAAGGGGAGTATACGCTAGACAGTAGCTTCAAGTATATCCCAGAAGTAAATAGTTTCTCTGGGTCCTATAAACCAGAAGGTAGTGGTAGCTTACCTAAAAAAGAAGATAACAAAGAATACAGTCTTCAACAGTTAATTACCAAGGTAACAAAAGAGTCTGACAATGTTGCTCACAATATTTTAGGTTATTACGTGACCAATCAATCTGATGGGGCTTTCAAAGAAAAAATGTCCACCATTATGGGTGAAGATTGGGATGTGAATGATAAATTGACTTCTTCAAAAATGGCTGGAAAGGTCATGGAAGCTATTTATAATCAGAATGGTTTTGTCCTAGAGTCTCTAGGTAAGACCGATTTTGACAACCAACGAATCGCAAAAGGTGTTTCGGTTAAGGTAGCTCATAAAATTGGAGATGCCGATGAGTTTAAACATGACACTGCCATTGTCTATACGGATTCTCCTTTCGTTCTCTCTATTTTTACCAAAAATTCTGATTATGACACCATTGCTAAGATAGCCAAGGATGTCTATGAGGTTCTAAAATGAAGGACCAGGATTTTTTAAATCATTTTCTCCAAAAAGAGTATTTCAAAAAACATTCTAAAGTCGTGTTAGCTTTGTCTGGTGGACTGGATTCAATGTTTTTATTCCAGCTATTGTCTACTTATCAAAATGAGTTAGAAATTGAGCTGATTGTAGCACATGTCAATCACAAGCAGAGAAGTGAGTCTGACTGGGAGGAAAATGAACTAAGGAAGTTAGCTGATGCAGCTGGACTTCCTATTTATGTCACAAGCTTTTTAGGAGACTTTTCAGAAGCGTGTGCTCGAGAGTTTCGTTATGATTTTTTTAGGAAAATCATGAAAAAGGTTGGAGCAACTGCCTTGGTCACTGCCCACCATACAGATGATCAGGTTGAAACGATTTTGATGCGCTTGATTCGAGGAAGTCGGTTACGTCATTTAACAGGAATAAAAGAAAGTCAAGTAGTTGATGATATTGAAATCATCCGTCCCTTGTTGCCTTTTCATAAAAAGGATTTTCCACCAATTTTTCATTTTGAAGATCAAACGAATCAGGAAAATACCTATTTTCGCAATCGCATTCGAAATAGGTATTTACCAGAACTTGAAAAAGAAAATCCTCGTCTTAAATTCTCCCTTTTAGATTTGGGAAGGGAAATTTCAGATTACCAAGCAACAATAACGGAGCTTTCGAAACAAATTGATGTGGAAGATTTGAATGAGCTTTTCTCATATTCCCAACAAACTCAAGGAGTCTTGCTTCAGAACTATCTCAATCAATTTCCAGACTTAAATCTGACAAAGGCTCAGTTTGCTGAAGTTCGACAGATTTTAGCAACTAAAAGTCAGTATCGTCATTCTCTTAAAAATGGCTACGAATTGATAAAAGAGTATCAACGGTTTCAAATTTGTAAAATCAGTCCTCAGGCCGATGAGAAGGAAGATGAACTTGTGTTACACTATCAAAATCAAGTTCGATATATGGGTTATTTATTTTCCTTTGGCATCCCTATTGAAGGGGATTTTGTTCAAAAAGTAACGGTTTCACGGGAAACATCTGTACATATTAGATGTAGAAAACCTGGCGATGTTCTTATCCTGAATGGGCATCGAAAGAAACTGAGACGTTTATTTATAGATTTGAAAATCCCCATTGAAAAACGAAAAACAACCCCTATTATTGAGCAATTTGGAGAAATTGTCTCAATTTTAGGAATTACGACCAGTGATTTGAGTAAAAACACGAAAAATGATATAATGAACACTGTAGTTTATATAGAAAAAATAGATAGGTAAAAAAATGTTAGAAAATGATATTAAAAAAGTCCTCGTTTCACACGATAAAATTACAGAAGCTGCTAAAAAATTAGGTGCTCAATTAACCAAAGACTATGCAGGAAAAAATCCAATTTTAGTCGGGATTTTAAAAGGATCGATTCCTTTTATGGCTGAATTGGTCAAACATATTGATACGCATATTGAGATGGACTTCATGATGGTATCTAGCTACCATGGCGGAACAGCAAGTAGTGGTGTGATCAATATCAAGCAAGATATGACTCAGGATATCAAAGGAAGACATGTTTTATTTGTAGAAGATATCATTGATACAGGTCGAACTTTGAAGAATTTACGAGATATGTTTATTGCAAGAGAAGCTGCCTCTGTTAAAATTGCAACCATGTTGGACAAACCAGATGGACGGGTTGTAGAAATTGAGGCAGATTATACCTGCTTTACGATTCCAAATGAATTTGTAGTGGGTTATGGTTTAGATTACAAAGAAAATTATCGTAATCTTCCTTATGTTGGAGTGTTGAAAGAAGAAGTGTATTCAAATTAGAAAGAACAATTTTTAATGAAAAAACAAAATAATGGTTTAATTAAAAATCCTTTTCTATGGTTATTACTTATTTTTCTCCTAGTTACAGGTTATCAGTATTTTAGTACAGGTAGTGTTGCAGGGAAAAGTGAGCAAATTAATTATACAGAATTGGTAAAAGAAATTACCGATGACAATGTAAAAGAATTAACTTACCAACCAAATGGTAGTGTTATCGAAGTTTCGGGTGTCTATAAAAATCCTAAAATAAGTAAAGAAGAAACAGGTATCCAGTTCTTTTCTCCTTCTGCCACAACAGTAGAGAAATTTTCAAGTATTATTCTTCCTTCAGATACTACAGTATCAGAATTGCAAAAACTTGCTTCTGACCATAAAGCGGAAGTAACTGTTAAGCATGAAAGTTCAAGTGGTATGTGGATTAATATTCTTGTATCCATTGTGCCATTCGGTATTCTCTTCTTCTTCCTGTTTTCTATGATGGGAAATATGGGAGGAAATAATAGCCGTAACCCAATGAGTTTCGGACGTAGTAAGGCTAGAGCTGCAAATAAAGAAGATATTAAAGTAAGATTTTCAGATGTTGCTGGAGCTGAGGAAGAAAAACAAGAACTAGTGGAAGTTGTTGAATTCTTAAAAGATCCAAAACGATTTACAAAACTTGGAGCCCGTATTCCAGCAGGTGTTCTTTTAGAGGGACCTCCGGGGACAGGTAAGACGTTACTTGCTAAGGCAGTAGCCGGAGAAGCAGGTGTTCCATTCTTTAGTATTTCAGGTTCTGACTTTGTAGAAATGTTTGTAGGAGTTGGGGCTAGTCGTGTTCGTTCTCTTTTTGAAGATGCAAAAAAAGCAGCACCAGCTATCATCTTTATTGATGAAATTGATGCTGTTGGACGTCAACGTGGAGTCGGTCTCGGCGGAGGTAATGATGAACGTGAGCAGACCTTGAACCAACTCTTGATTGAGATGGATGGTTTTGAGGGAAATGAAGGAATTATCGTTATCGCTGCGACAAACCGTTCAGATGTTCTAGATCCAGCTCTTCTCCGCCCAGGACGTTTCGATAGAAAAGTCTTGGTTGGTCGCCCTGATGTTAAAGGTCGTGAAGCAATCTTGAAAGTTCACGCTAAAAATAAACCTCTAGCAGACGATGTTGATTTGAAACTAGTTGCCCAACAAACACCAGGATTTGTGGGAGCTGACTTAGAAAATGTTCTAAACGAGGCAGCCTTGGTTGCAGCCCGTCGCAACAAATCAATCATTGATGCTTCAGATATTGATGAAGCAGAGGACAGAGTGATTGCTGGACCATCTAAAAAAGATAAAATAGTTTCACAAAAAGAACGTGAATTGGTTGCCTACCATGAAGCCGGACATACCATTGTTGGTCTAGTCTTGTCGAATGCCCGTGTTGTCCATAAGGTTACAATTGTGCCACGTGGACGTGCAGGCGGATACATGATTGCACTTCCTAAAGAAGATCAAATGCTTCTGTCCAAAGAAGACATGAAAGAGCAATTGGCAGGTTTGATGGGTGGTCGTGTAGCTGAAGAAATCATTTTTAATGTCCAAACTACAGGAGCTTCCAATGACTTTGAACAAGCTACACAAATGGCGCGTGCAATGGTCACTGAATATGGTATGAGTGAAAAACTTGGCCCAGTTCAATACGAAGGTAATCATGCTATGTTTGGTGCACAAAGTCCTCAAAAATCAATTTCAGAACAAATAGCCTATGAGATTGATGAGGAAGTTCGTTCATTATTAAATGAGGCACGAAATAAAGCAGCTGAAATTATTCAATCAAATCGTGAAACCCACAAGTTGATCGCAGAAGCATTATTGAAATACGAGACATTAGATAGTACACAGATTAAATCTCTTTACGAAACAGGAAAAATGCCTGAGACAGTAGAAGAAGAATCTCATGCACTATCTTATGATGAAGTAAAATCAAAAATGAGTGAAGAAAAATAAATTGGCTCATTGTCAACTGTAGTGGGTTGAAGTCAGCTAAGATCTAGAAAGGACAAATTTCGTCCTTTCTTTTTTGATATTTAGGGCGATAAAAATTCGTTTTTTGAAGTTTTCAAAGTTCCGAAAACCAAAGGCATTGCGCTTGATAAGTTTGATGAGATTATTAGTGGCTTCCAATTTTGCGTTGGAATAGGGTAGTTGAAGGGCGTTGACAATCTTCTCTTTATCCTTGATGAAGGTTTTAAAGACAGTCTGAAAAAGAGGATGAACCAGCTTAAGCTTGTCCTTAATGAGTCCGAAAAATTTGTCTAGCTCCTTGTTCTGAAAGTGAAAAAGCAAGAGCTGATAGATATTATAGTGGTGTCTCAAGTCTTCTGAATAGCTCAAAAGCTTGTCTAGTATTTCTTTATTGGTTAGATGCATACGAAAAGTAGGGCGATAAAATCGTTTATCACTCAATTTCCGACTATCTTGTTGGATGAGCTTCCAGTAACGTTTGATAGCCTTATATTCATGGGATTTTCGCTCAAATTGATTCATAATTTGAACACGGACACGACTCATAGCACGGCTAAGATGTTGCACAATGTGAAAGCGATCTAGAACGATTTTAGCACATGGAAAAAGCTGTTTAGCTAAGGCATAATAAGGACTAAACATATCCATCGTAATGATTTTCACCTGACAACGAACAGCTCTATCATATTTAAGAAAGTGATTTCGGATGATAGCTTGTGTTCTCCCCTCAAGAACAGTGATGATATTGAGCTTTTCAAAATCTTGCGCAATAAAACTCATCTTTATCTCCCGATTGAAACAGTCACTCCCCTGACTGTTTCAACATACCAAGACATAATCTCGGGAAGACGAGAAAAATCATGTTTAAAACGGAAGTCATTGAGCCCTCTTTTCCATTCTCTTTCTACTATAATTTTACTTTTCAGAATTTCGATAAAGAGGAAAAAAGTTCTTGACAAAGGGGGAAAAGTAGGTATAATAGAAAGAGTTGAAAGGCTCAAGGTCCGTTGGTCAAGGGGTTAAGACACCGCCTTTTCACGGCGGTAACACGGGTTCGAATCCCGTACGGACTATGAGTGTATCGTGGTAGAAAAAAACTTGAAAAAAGTTTAAAAAAACTGTTGACAGAGACAGGGAGCTGTGATATACTAATATAGTTGTCGCTTGAGAGAGTGAGTGACAAAGACCTTTGAAAACTGAACAAGACGAACCAATGTGCAGGGCACTATAACTAAGGTTATAGTACTGAACAATGAAAAAACAATAAATCTGTCAGTGACAGAAATGAGTGAGAACTCAAACTTTTAATGAGAGTTTGATCCTGGCTCAGGATGAACGCTGGCGGCGTGCCTAATACATGCAAGTAGAACGCTGAAGAGAGGAGCTTGCTCTTTTTGGATGAGTTGCGAACGGGTGAGTAACGCGTAGGTAACCTACCTGGTAGCGGGGGATAACTATTGGAAACGATAGCTAATACCGCATAAAATGGATTATCGCATGATAATCCATTGAAAGGTGCAAATGCATCACTACCAGATGGATCTGCGTTGTATTAGCTAGTTGGTGAGGTAACGGCTCACCAAGGCGACGATACATAGCCGACCTGAGAGGGTGATCGGCCACACTGGGACTGAGACACGGCCCAGACTCCTACGGGAGGCAGCAGTAGGGAATCTTCGGCAATGGACGAAAGTCTGACCGAGCAACGCCGCGTGAGTGAAGAAGGTTTTCGGATCGTAAAGCTCTGTTGTAAGAGAAGAACGAGTGTGAGAGTGGAAAGTTCACACTGTGACGGTATCTTACCAGAAAGGGACGGCTAACTACGTGCCAGCAGCCGCGGTAATACGTAGGTCCCGAGCGTTGTCCGGATTTATTGGGCGTAAAGCGAGCGCAGGCGGTTAGATAAGTCTGAAGTTAAAGGCTGTGGCTTAACCATAGTACGCTTTGGAAACTGTTTAACTTGAGTGCAAGAGGGGAGAGTGGAATTCCATGTGTAGCGGTGAAATGCGTAGATATATGGAGGAACACCGGTGGCGAAAGCGGCTCTCTGGCTTGTAACTGACGCTGAGGCTCGAAAGCGTGGGGAGCAAACAGGATTAGATACCCTGGTAGTCCACGCCGTAAACGATGAGTGCTAGGTGTTAGACCCTTTCCGGGGTTTAGTGCCGCAGCTAACGCATTAAGCACTCCGCCTGGGGAGTACGACCGCAAGGTTGAAACTCAAAGGAATTGACGGGGGCCCGCACAAGCGGTGGAGCATGTGGTTTAATTCGAAGCAACGCGAAGAACCTTACCAGGTCTTGACATCCCTCTGACCGCTCTAGAGATAGAGTTTTCCTTCGGGACAGAGGTGACAGGTGGTGCATGGTTGTCGTCAGCTCGTGTCGTGAGATGTTGGGTTAAGTCCCGCAACGAGCGCAACCCCTATTGTTAGTTGCCATCATTTAGTTGGGCACTCTAGCGAGACTGCCGGTAATAAACCGGAGGAAGGTGGGGATGACGTCAAATCATCATGCCCCTTATGATCTGGGCTACACACGTGCTACAATGGCTGGTACAACGAGTCGCAAGCCGGTGACGGCAAGCTAATCTCTTAAAGCCAGTCTCAGTTCGGATTGTAGGCTGCAACTCGCCTACATGAAGTCGGAATCGCTAGTAATCGCGGATCAGCACGCCGCGGTGAATACGTTCCCGGGCCTTGTACACACCGCCCGTCACACCACGAGAGTTTGTAACACCCGAAGTCGGTGAGGTAACCGTAAGGAGCCAGCCGCCTAAGGTGGGATAGATGATTGGGGTGAAGTCGTAACAAGGTAGCCGTATCGGAAGGTGCGGCTGGATCACCTCCTTTCTAAGGATAAGGAACTGCACATTGGTCTTGTTTAGTCTTGAGAGGTCTTGTGGGGCCTTAGCTCAGCTGGGAGAGCGCCTGCTTTGCACGCAGGAGGTCAGCGGTTCGATCCCGCTAGGCTCCATTGGTGAGAGATTACCAAGTAATGCACATTGAAAATTGAATATCTATATCAAATAGTAACAAGAAAATAAACCGAAACGCTGTAGTATTAAAAGAGTTTCTGACTGAAAGGTCAAAAATAAGGTTAAGTTAATAAGGGCGCACGGTGGATGCCTTGGCACTAGGAGCCGAAGAAGGACGTGACAAACGACGATATGCCTTGGGTAGCTGTAAGTAAGCAATGATCCAGGGATTTCCGAATGGGGGAACCCAACAGGTACTACCTGTTACCCATATCTGTTAAGGATGTGAGGAGGAAGACGCAGTGAACTGAAACATCTAAGTAGCTGCAGGAAGAGAAAGCAAAAGCGATTGCCTTAGTAGCGGCGAGCGAAACGGCAGGAGGGCAAACCGAAGAGTTTACTCTTCGGGGTTGTAGGACTGCACTGTGGACTCAAAGATTATAGAAGAATGATTTGGGAAGATCAGCCAAAGAGAGTAAAAGCCTCGTATTTAAAATAGTCTTTGTACCTAGCAGTATCCTGAGTACGGCGGGACACGAGAAATCCCGTCGGAATCTGGGAGGACCATCTCCTAACCCTAAATACTCCCTAGTGACCGATAGTGAACCAGTACCGTGAGGGAAAGGTGAAAAGCACCCCGGGAGGGGAGTGAAATAGAACCTGAAACCGTGTGCCTACAACAAGTTCGAGCCCGTTAATGGGTGAGAGCGTGCCTTTTGTAGAATGAACCGGCGAGTTACGATATGATGCGAGGTTAAGTTGAAGAGACGGAGCCGTAGGGAAACCGAGTCTGAATAGGGCGCATTAGTATCATGTCGTAGACCCGAAACCATGTGACCTACCCATGAGCAGGTTGAAGGTGCGGTAAGACGCACTGGAGGACCGAACCAGGGCACGTTGAAAAGTGCTTGGATGACTTGTGGGTAGCGGAGAAATTCCAAACGAACTTGGAGATAGCTGGTTCTCTCCGAAATAGCTTTAGGGCTAGCGTCGACATAAAGATTCTTGGAGGTAGAGCACTGTTTGGGTGAGGGGTCCATCCCGGATTACCAATCTCAGATAAACTCCGAATGCCAAAGAATTGTGGTCGGCAGTCAGACTGCGAGTGCTAAGATCCGTAGTCGAAAGGGAAACAGCCCAGACCACCAGCTAAGGTCCCAAAATAATTGTTAAGTGGAAAAGGATGTGGGGTTGCACAGACAACTAGGATGTTAGCTTAGAAGCAGCTATTCATTCAAAGAGTGCGTAATAGCTCACTAGTCGAGTGACCCTGCGCCGAAAATGTACCGGGGCTAAAACAATTTACCGAAGCTGTGGATACCTTTATAGGTATGGTAGGAGAGCGTTCTATGTGTGGAGAAGGTGTACCGTGAGGAGTGCTGGAACGCATAGAAGTGAGAATGCCGGTATGAGTAGCGAAAGACAGGTGAGAATCCTGTCCACCGTAAGACTAAGGTTTCCAGGGGAAGGCTCGTCCGCCCTGGGTTAGTCGGGACCTAAGGAGAGACCGAAAGGTGTATCCGATGGACAACAGGTTGATATTCCTGTACTAGAGTATGTAGTGATGGAGGGACGCAGTAGGCTAACTAAAGCAGACGAATGGAAGTGTCTGTCTAAGCAGTGAGGTGTGAATTGAGTTAAATGCTTAGTTCTATAACATTGAGCTGTGATGGGGAGCGAAGTTTAGTAGCGAAGTTAGTGACGTCACACTGCCAAGAAAAGCTTCTAGCGTTTAAACATACTCTACCCGTACCGCAAACCGACACAGGTAGTCGAGGCGAGTAGCCTCAGGTGAGCGAGAGAACTCTCGTTAAGGAACTCGGCAAAATGACCCCGTAACTTCGGGAGAAGGGGTGCTGACTTTAAGTCAGCCGCAGTGAATAGGCCCAAGCAACTGTTTATCAAAAACACAGCTCTCTGCTAAATCGTAAGATGATGTATAGGGGGTGACGCCTGCCCGGTGCTGGAAGGTTAAGAGGAGTGCTTAGCGTAAGCGAAGGTATGAATTGAAGCCCCAGTAAACGGCGGCCGTAACTATAACGGTCCTAAGGTAGCGAAATTCCTTGTCGGGTAAGTTCCGACCCGCACGAAAGGCGTAATGATTTGGGCACTGTCTCAACGAGAGACTCGGTGAAATTTTAGTACCTGTGAAGATGCAGGTTACCCGCGACAGGACGGAAAGACCCCATGGAGCTTTACTGCAGTTTGATATTGAGTGTCTGTACCACATGTACAGGATAGGTAGGAGTCTAAGAGATCGGGACGCCAGTTTCGAAGGAGACGCTGTTGGGATACTACCCTTGTGTTATGGCCACTCTAACCTGGATAGGTGAACCCTATCGGAGACAGTGTCTGACGGGCAGTTTGACTGGGGCGGTCGCCTCCTAAAAGGTAACGGAGGCGCCCAAAGGTTCCCTCAGAATGGTTGGAAATCATTCGCAGAGTGTAAAGGTATAAGGGAGCTTGACTGTGAGAGCTACAACTCGAGCAGGGACGAAAGTCGGGCTTAGTGATCCGGTGGTTCCGTATGGAAGGGCCATCGCTCAACGGATAAAAGCTACCCTGGGGATAACAGGCTTATCTCCCCCAAGAGTTCACATCGACGGGGAGGTTTGGCACCTCGATGTCGGCTCGTCGCATCCTGGGGCTGTAGTCGGTCCCAAGGGTTGGGCTGTTCGCCCATTAAAGCGGCACGCGAGCTGGGTTCAGAACGTCGTGAGACAGTTCGGTCCCTATCCGTCGCGGGCGTAGGAAATTTGAGAGGATCTGCTCCTAGTACGAGAGGACCAGAGTGGACTTACCGCTGGTGTACCAGTTGTCTTGCCAAAGGCATCGCTGGGTAGCTATGTAGGGAAGGGATAAACGCTGAAAGCATCTAAGTGTGAAACCCACCTCAAGATGAGATTTCCCATGATTATATATCAGTAAGAGCCCTGAGAGATGATTAGGTAGATAGGTTAGAAGTGGAAGTGTGGCGACACATGTAGCGGACTAATACTAATAGCTCGAGGACTTATCCAAAGTAACTGAGGATACAAAGTGTGAGGTTTACTTGGTATTTGATAGATATTCAATTTTGAGTAGGTATTACTCAGAGTTAAGTGACGATAGCCTAGGAGATACACCTGTACCCATGCCGAACACAGCAGTTAAGCCCTAGAACGCCGGAAGTAGTTGGGGGTTGCCCCCTGTGAGATATGGAAGTCGCTTAGCTTTTATCCGCCATAGCTCAGTTGGTAGTAGCGCATGACTGTTAATCATGATGTCGTAGGTTCGAGTCCTACTGGCGGAGTACTGACAAAAACGTTCAATCGAACGTTTTTTTATTATATGGCTATTAGTCCGTCTCGCTCCGTCAGGTGAAGTGTATAGATGGGTGGTTATGATTTATAAGTGGGGTAGACAGTTGAAAATCTAAATCTTGGTTTTTGTACCTATAATTACATCTTTATTTTACTTTTAGTTCGTTTAGCTTTAAATTCTTCTTTTATAGGATTTGAAGCTTTTTTAGTTTATATTTTTGTTAGACTAGTGTTAGTAATAAGAAAGGGAATTTTTATATGCTTCAGAAATTTTATGACCGAGCATTTGTCTTTTTGAAACTGGTTGAACAAGAATATGCCTCTTTAGGCCAGAGTTGTGCTGAGTGGGAATCACTTCATCTTCGGTTTTTACTATATTACTTAATCCGATTTAAAATAAAAAGTGATAGGGACTTTTCATTATATCACTTTAAAACAGCTTATCGTCTATATCTAGATACATTCTTGAAAGGAGATACAACTCTTATTCAATAAGAAACTCATAAATCATATATCACGAACAATAATATGTATTGATTTCATATTTTGTAGGATTTTGTTTAAATTTTAAGGATTTGAATCTTGTTATTTACAGAAATTCCAAATCTTTTCTACTGTTTCTTCTTGATAAAAAGGCGATTTTTTCTTATAATAAATTGTAAGATATAATTGCGGGTGAGATTCCTGCCATGTATGTGAGAAAGGAAGAGCCTGAGGGCTCAGACAAGATTATGACTTCAGTTGTTGTTGTAGGTACCCAATGGGGTGATGAAGGTAAAGGGAAGATTACAGACTTCCTTTCAGCGAATGCAGAAGTGATTGCGCGTTACCAAGGTGGTGATAATGCAGGTCACACGATTGTGATTGATGGTAAGAAATTTAAGTTGCACTTGATTCCATCTGGGATTTTCTTCCCTGAAAAAATCTCTGTTATTGGGAATGGTATGGTTGTAAATCCTAAATCTCTTGTAAAAGAGTTGAGTTATCTTCATGAGGAAGGTGTAACAACTGATAACTTGCGTATTTCTGATCGCGCGCATGTTATTTTGCCTTATCATATCGAGTTAGATCGTTTACAAGAAGAAGCTAAGGGGGACAATAAGATTGGTACTACAATCAAGGGAATCGGTCCAGCTTATATGGACAAGGCTGCTCGTGTGGGAATTCGTATCGCAGATCTTTTGGATAAAGACATTTTCCGTGAGCGTTTAGAACGTAACTTTGCTGAAAAGAATCGTCTTTTTGAAAAATTGTATGATAGTAAAGCGATTGCTTTTGATGATATTTTTGAAGAGTATTACGAATATGGTCAACAAATCAAGAAATATGTGACAGATACATCTGTTATCTTAAATGATGCGCTTGATAATGGCAAACGTGTACTTTTTGAAGGTGCACAAGGTGTTATGCTAGATATTGACCAAGGTACCTATCCATTTGTTACGTCGTCAAACCCTGTAGCTGGTGGTGTGACAATTGGTTCTGGTGTTGGTCCAAGTAAAATTGACAAGGTTGTAGGTGTATGTAAAGCCTATACCAGTCGTGTGGGAGACGGTCCCTTCCCAACTGAGTTGTTTGACGAAGTGGGAGAACGTATTCGTGAAGTAGGTCATGAATATGGTACAACAACTGGTCGTCCACGTCGTGTGGGTTGGTTTGACTCAGTTGTCATGCGTCACAGTCGTCGTGTATCTGGTATTACCAATCTTTCATTGAACTCTATCGATGTTTTGAGTGGTTTAGATACAGTGAAAATCTGTGTGGCTTATGATCTTGATGGTCAACGTATTGACTACTATCCAGCTAGTCTTGAGCAATTGAAACGTTGCAAGCCTATCTATGAAGAGTTGCCAGGTTGGTCAGAAGATATCACGGGAGTTCGTAATTTGGGGGAGCTTCCTGAGAATGCGCGTAACTATGTTCGTCGTGTGAGCGAATTGGTTGGTGTTCGTATTTCTACTTTCTCAGTAGGTCCTGGTCGTGAACAAACAAATATTTTAGAAAGTGTTTGGTCATAAGAGATTTTTAAGATTTGTTTAAGATAGGTCGGGTATACTATAGATAGTTACAAGAAGACCTCCTAACTTGTTGTAACAAATATCCTAAACTTTTCTTTTTCATAATAATCTCCCTATAGAGTCACCGCATTCGGTGGCTTTTTTTGTGTTGAGATTCATGATATAATAATAAAATCGATAAGTAGGAAAAGAGAAATTGATGAATTATACAGTTGAAGAAAAAGAAGTTTTTATGAGGGAGGCTTTGAGAGAGGCTGAGATTGCTTTGGAACACGATGAAATTCCAATTGGTTGTGTGATTGTCAAGGACGGTGAAATCATTGGTCGTGGGCATAATGCACGTGAGGAGTTGCAGCGAGCGGTTATGCACGCGGAGATTATGGCTATAGAGAATGCGAACCTGAGTGAGGAGAGCTGGCGCTTGCTGGATTGCACGCTTTTTGTGACCATTGAGCCTTGTGTCATGTGTAGTGGGGCGATTGGGCTTGCCCGTATTCCAAACGTGGTCTACGGGGCTAAAAACCAGAAATTTGGCGCTGCTGGAAGTTTGTACGATATCTTGACAGATGAGCGTCTCAACCATCGTGTAGAGGTTGAAACGGGAATTTTGGAAGATGAATGCGCAGCTATTATGCAGGACTTTTTTAGAAATAGACGGAAAAAATAATTTTGCTTTTAAAATGAATAGGAATGTGATATAATAAATAATGGAGCAACAGTTCTGCGTGAAGTGGGTCAGGGGAGGAATCCAGCAGCCCTAAGCGATTTGAATTGTGTGCTCTTTTTTCGTGCACTTTAAAAATCCTTTAAAATCAACACTTTAAGGGGTTTTTGTTTGTCTTGTATAAGAAAAAGGGGCAGACGAGGGGCACAATTTAAAATTTTATCTTGTCTAACTTGCTAGATATGTCTGATACCATTTTTTGGGTAACGTGAGAATAAATCTCTAGTGTGGTCTTTGAGTCGCTATGCCCTACTCTGTCCATGATAGCAGTCAAGGGGATACCTAATTCAGCAAGTAGGGATATGTGAGAATGTCTAAATGTATGTGTAGTTATGTTTTTTTCTATGCCGATTTTTTGACCATGTCTTTTCAATGCACAAATAACCCGGGCATTTGTTATTGGCTCTCCTAGAGTATTGATGAAAATAAAATCTGTATCAAATCCATTTGTCGCATTTTCTACTATCTGCTCTTTGATGATGTCTAACACTTTTTGAGGTGCTGTTATAACCCTATCAGACTTGATTGTCTTTGGTGTAGTTCTCTCTTTTTGTCTGAAATCGTATGTATGCTTGATGTGAATAGTCTTTTTAGAAAAATCTATATCTTCCTTGTAGTTTAAGGCTGCCAGCTCTCCATACCTCATGCCAGTAAGAAAAAGAACTTTAGCTATTCGGATATACTTTGTAATTCGATAATCACATAGGGCTTCGTCTTTTAAATTTTGGATGAATAACTTAAACTCTTTCTGATCTAAGTATTTGGTATTTTTCTTTCTGAGATCGTCAGTTGTAATTACCTTTCTAGGCATTTCAACAAATAGCATTTCATTTGTATCAATATAATTCATTCTGATAGCGAATTTCATTATCTGATTGAGCTTGAACTTGATTTTAGAAACATAGTTATGAGACCTTCCATCTTGTAATAGCTGATCTATCACTTTTTGTAATAATCGTCTATCAATATTTCTAACTAGGTAGTCGCCCTCTATCTGCTTTAAAATCTCTTTTTTTACATTTTTTGAAGCATAGACTGTTGAATTTTTAACACCATGTTTCCAATTTTCCTCAAATTCCTCATATAGTTTTTCAAAAGTTATATCAGAAACAAAATGTTGTTTTTCTCCTAACTTTTGTTTTATCTTTTCCTGCAACAAGATGGCGGCTTGATTTCTTACTTGTGGAGTTTTCTTCTCCATGGTTACTGAAACTTTTTTTAATTTCTCAGTATATGGATCTTTGTATCTCTCAAAAAATTTATATTTTCCGTTGGGAAGTTCTTCCATCCACATTGTATTTACCTCACTTTTTTGATAAAATGGGATAGTAAAAAGGGCTTTTTAATGCCTTTTACTATACAGGATATCCTCACACTCAAAGATAGCCGTCGGAGAGTGTGGGGATTTTTGAGTTGTTTCCAAAATGGAAACAGTTGTCAGCTCGTCAGATAATAAAATAAGGCGTACCTCTTAGAAGTACACCAGACAAGTTTATCCTTGACGAACAAGGCTTTTTTACATTCTTAGTGTATTTCTTTTTTTAATTTCTGTCAAACGTCAACTTATTCTTGATTAAAAAAGAAAAAGTCAACAATAGAGAATTGCTGACTTTTTCTATAAACCCAATTGTGTGAGCCAAGGGCGAACCTTGTTTCTGTATAACGATAATATCATTATTACTTCAAAAAGTCAATGCATTTTATAAAAATAGATTCAAAAAATTTTTTTATTCTAAATTCGGACTTATTAAATGTAGGAGCGTTCTGTGAATATTTCTCAACAATTAAATCAGCTTCAATCAGTCGTCTCTGGTTTAGTTCATCGGAACATAATTTTTTATGAAGATAAAATAAATTGATGATGTCAATGATTTTTGGATAATGAACTAAGGCAAGATTTATCTTCATTGTACTTGCATAAGATTTTGTTTTAGGATCTGGTTGCTTTATGTGATCAGCACCGTCAAAAAGATTTATTAAAAAAACATTATTATGAGCGCAAGAATTTCTAATATTTTTAATCAATTTGTGTTGAGTAGTATACAGAGGGTCTGTTTTCAGCTCTGACTTTTTTATATATAAATCAGCAAGCGTAGTAAAATCACCATAACTTACAATTTCTAAAAATACCCAAATAGATAAATCTGTTCTTTTTTGAAACATATCTTTTTTATATTTATTTAAGCGAAATTGTTCAATTGTATTTGAAAATTTTTCAGGGTATTCATTTTTAAATTCTTCAATTATAGAGTAACCGTCTTCTTTGTCGTCCTCTGTAAGAAGTGTCATAAACTTTGTTTTTAATGAATGTTCTACATCTAAACACATTAATAATAATAGTTCACGTAACCGAACATCTAAAGAAGCGCAAATCGTTAAATCTAAGAAATCTAAGTTATCGTACTTTCCTTTGGGATTTTTAGGGAAATTTTTTCTGTAACTAGTGATTTTATAGTAGTAACTTCTGTTTTTAAGGTAATCAATAAGTTGGTCTTTAGAATGGTTTTCAATAGTAATATTTTTTTCTAAAATTTTTTCGTACAAATCTTCAAAATTGGATTTAGGTTTTTCCATTCTTTCCTCCTTTCTACTACATGCCAACTATTTCCAAAATGGAAACAGTTGCTAGATAAAAAGAAAAGTAGCCGTATCAAATACGGCTACCATCACGTTATGGATCTAAAATCCAAATGTAAACTTTATGGATCTAAACTCCTAATAGCTGTATTGTAATATAATTATTAAGAAATGTCAAGAGATTAGAAAAGGTATAATTCTTTTAACTTTTCGTTAATTTTGTCCAATGTGTTATCAGATACTTTCATTTTTCCGATTGGATCTAATCTATTTTTCTTTAAAATTCTATCTTTGCTGATTGTTTGAAGGTTATTACACTTGGCATAAGAACGCTTAATGTATTTTTTGTAGTATTGAGTTAATTCAATAATGTCAGTTATTTCTGATTGTGTCCGTTTAAGGTGGTCATCGTCTATTATCTTAGGTTGAATTATTTCGTTTGAAAATTGTTCTGTATAAGCTTGGTAGACATCCGATAAGGCAGTTTCAGTAATTGCATTATTGGAATCTAAATATTTTAGGTAGGCAAATAGTTCTTTGTGTAATTTTTCAACATATTCATCAAGCAAAATAGAAGGATATTCCGCAATGACTTCGTCTATGAGTACAGTATCTATTTGATTTTTAGATGTTAGAGGAATTACTGTAAGTGTTTTTTTATAGGGACTATCTACTTTGTCTAAGACAATAGCCCAATGATTATTTGATAATTCTCCGCCTATATTTACACCGAACTCTACGAATATCAGAGAGCCACGACTGAATTTCCAATATTTTCTTTTTTGAGTCTTAGCTTCAAATAAGAATTGTTCAGATTGTCTTTTAACTGCTGGTGCAAGAAATCGGTATTTAGAGGATGTATGTTTTGCTTTACCAAGTTTATAGAGTTTTTCAACTTCTATGTAGTTTTGTTTGGTTTGTTCAAAATATGGATTTTCTTTGTTCATTTTATCCCCCTCTATATACTCCGACAACTGCATAGATCTTGATGTGTGTGTCTTCGGCTGGTGGGAAGTCTAGGATGATGTCTTCATACTTGTCATTGAGCGATACGAGGCGTAAGCGTCCGTTTTCGGTATAGATCTTTTTGAAGTAAGAACGGTCTCCGTATGCAATCACTGCCAGGTCTCCATTATAGGTAGTCAATCCTTTGTCTACCAAATAGAGAATGTCTCCGGCTTGGTAGTCAGGTTGCATGGAATCTCCACTTACCTTAGTCGCTATATCGTGGCGTGGTGGTTGCTCGTCAACCTCTATATTCTCTCTGTCTGTATCGTCGTAACCAAATCCGTAGTTAAATCCGCAAGCTGCTGCCGTCTCAGAAACAACTTCAACTTGATACAAGCTGACAATTTCCTCCGATACTTCGTTTTTCTTCGTTTCCTCTTCGTTTTTCTGTCGATAGATGCTGCCGTTTGCTTTTTGGCTCTCCAGAAGCTCCTCAGAAGTCCGTAGGACGATTTTTTTATTATCTGGGGTTAATTGTACCACCTTGTCCGTTATCTGCTGTGTGAGCAAATCTGGGGACGCTGTGGGGGTTATATCTTTACCGTGTAGAATATAATCTGTTGTTGTGTTGAAAAGTGCTGCTAATTTCGCTAATTTAGCACCAGTTGGCAAATTTTTTCCATTTTCCCACTTAGACACCGTTGTATCTGATTTATACCCTAAGTAATCAGCTACTTCTGTTTGTTCTAAATTATTTGCCAAACGTAATTCTCTAATTCTATGCGATATATCTTGTATATTTTCTATCTTGTCAGTTGTTTGCTGTGTAAGAAAATCTGAGTATGCTGAAAGAGTAGTAGAGTTTGAAATGAGTTGGTTGTCATCTAATTGAGAAACCAAAATATCAAAATCCATATTCATAGCCGAAGCGATATTTTGTAATGTCTCTAATGAAGGAGAAATTGGTTTTTTAGTATTTGGATTTTCACCTTTCTCTAGCATAGAAATATATCCCTTGCTTTTCCCTGCTAGTTCAGCGAATTTTTCCATTGATAATTTATGGGTGCTTCTATATTCTTTTATAATTGTACCTATTCTCATTTTATACCATTCCTCCTGTTGTTTAATATATTTTACAAAAAAATCAAAAAAAAATCAAATTTTTTGTTTAATCCGCTTGACAACGATTGTTTAATCTGTTAAACTATAAGTGTAAGGTTGATAGGGCGACCAAAACCTTGCAAATAATCAGGAGGTAAAGATATGTTAGAACAAGGTGTTATATTAGCTTTAGCAATCAGTTTCTTGCTTGACAAGCATGTTGAAAGACAGCATAAGAAAGCAGAAATAGAGAAACTAAAGCAAGAAATAAAAAAACTAGCTCTCGAAAATAAGAAAGCTAGTAAATAACCCAATCAAGTTAGGCTAGGGGCGAAAGCCCCAGCTGATACTTGTAAATCTATCATATCACAAAAAAAGCATTATGACAATACTAAATATCATTTATGCTGGTCTAATCGTTGCTTTCTTGTGGTCTTCTTATCAGGATTACAAGATTCAAAAGGAATTTAAGAAAGTTTCAACGGAAAAGCAATTATTAGAAGATACTATCTCTTGAATGTATAAGCTGGTTTTTATAGACCAGCTTATACAAAAGATAAAAAGTTTAATAAATTAAACAAATAGTGTATATAAGGAGGGTAAATTGATTGGTAAGAAAATAAAGCAACTGAGAGAAAAACAAGGCTTATCTCAAGATGAACTTGCTGAAAAATCAGGAGTTTCAAGAATGACAATTACATACTTAGAAACAGGTGCTACTAAAGACGTAAAGTTAGGAACTTTAAATAAAATAGCAGTTGGCTTGGATGTTGCTTTGAAAGATTTTATGTAAATAAAATGTTTAATGAATTAAACTGGTCAAGAAGGTCAAACTTTTTCAAAATCGATAGAATTAATTCTATCAAAACTGTTGACAAGTACCAACAGTTTTGAAAAGACCTATCAGTAGAAAGGAAGAAGTCAATGTATGGAGCGAAAATGAGGGAGCTGAGAGCTGCTCAAAAGCTGGGCTTGCGTGAGCTTGCTAAGCGAACCTTGATAGACTACACGACCTTGTCACGTATAGAGAACGACCTGAAGGCGGTGACGCTGTCGCAGGCGGTGGTGATTGCCAAGGCGCTAGGGTGTAGAGTGGAAGATATGTTGTAGGAGGAAGGAGAAGGGAATGAACGAACTAGAAAGAACAGCCCTCAACGAGATATTGAGGACCGTGACATATATTGCTGAGGAGAAAGGGGGAGAGGAGAATGGTAGAGCCTTTCTTAATTGGCTTTGTTTTCGGTAGTTTTCTGTGCTACATTGTCGCTAGTCTGATAGGTGCTGTATTGGACTTTAAACTTCAGAAGTGGCAACAACAAAGCGATAAAAGCAATCCAACCCGTAAGGATTGAAAACTGTAATTCTGTGAGAGTCAAGGTAGCGACAGCTATCACTGCAGTCGCTAAACCTACAGATGAAATGTAAGTTGTGATTTGTGTATAAACTTTATCAGGTATCAATTTTCTATTTCGTCCACATGAAATACAGTAATAAATTGAACCGAAAAATATAAAGCAAAGAATAAGAACGAATACAATAGCAAGGATTCTTTGTTCTGTAAAAGCTTTCAAGAAATCTGTTAACAGTGAATCAGAAATAGGATAGAAGGTAGTAAAAAGGTGAAATCCTACGATAACTGTCGAAATCGGAACTAGGACACCATATAAGACGATTTCCTTTAGATAGTGAAAAAATGACGATTTCATTATTCTCCTCCAGTCGTTTTTATTTTAATTATATCAAATTTAGAAAGGAATTAGAGAGTGAATGAAATAGCTTTATCAAACAACCTCAATCAGATTGAACTAGAAATCAATCATCACAAACAAATTGCAGGGCAGTCAATTTGGGAAATCGGCAGACGACTGAAACATGTCAAAGAACGTAATCTTACCCACGGTCAATTTGGAAGTTGGGTAGAGAGTATAGGAATTGCTAGAACAGAAGCAAGTAGATTTATAAAAATAGCTGAAGAGATTCCAAATTTGGGCACGTACACAAATTTGGGGACAAAGGCCCTTTATCTCATTGCAACCCTTCCAGCAGAAGAGAAACAGGCTCAAATTAACAGGATTGAGCAAGGGGATAACCCAACAGTCAGAGAGTTGCAAGATTTGAAATTAAAATTTTCTGCAGCTAAAAGAAAAATAATGGAACTGCAAAAGGGGGAAGAACAGACTAGGGAAATCGTGAAAGAAGTTCCTGTTATGCCGGCGGACTATCAGGAAGCCCTCCAGAATCATCAAAAACTAGAAGAGCGTGCTAAGTCTGCAGAGGAGAGGAATGCTTTTCTTGAAGCGCAATTGAAAGACCTGTACGCTCAACGTGCAGAAGTGGATGAAAAATCGAACAAGTACGATGAATTGACAAAAGCCATCCAGCAATCCCAAGGGCAGTTGGACGACTACCAGAAAAAAATCGCAGCCTACAAGAATATCCTTAGCCTTATCCAGAAAGGGAATGATTTTCTTGCTAATATGGGCGGTCTCATCTACGCAGATGAAGAAAAAGTTTTACATGCGGACGGGGTAGCTGGTCAGGAATTTGACAGTTTTGTCAATCGAGGTATCCGATTCTTTAACGATTTACAAGCAATCAGAAAGAAAGACAAGCAAATCTTGGAAGGAGAAATTTTATGACGCATGAAGTGGTTTCAAGTCAACCGAGCGAACTGACTCAAGAGGATATCTTGATACAAGTTCTACAAACTCAAAAAGAATTAAAGCAAAATCAGGAAGTATTGGCAGGAGATGTTGATTATCTAAAAAATGAGCAACCGGTCAACCCATCCATTTGTTTAGAGCTTGAAAATTTAAGAAAAGTGAAAGTCATCACGGCTCTTGGCGGTAAGGATAGTCAAGCGTATAAAGACCGCTCTTTTGCCAGCAAGGTCTTTCGTCAGGCGGCTAAAGACTTTAAAGAATTCTTTAGGATTCCACGGTATGACCTACTGAAGAAAAAAGACGAAGAAAAGGCTTTTAATTACTGGAAGTCATGGGAACCATCACATAATACCAAGATGGAAATTAAGACCATAAATGGGTAAAGGCTAAGCAATTTAGAGAAGGAGATAGTAAAGATGCAACCAGGGAAAGGAAGACCAGTAAAAAAGAGCAGCCGTGGGGTTCGCACGGTCGCAATCTCAGATGAACTATTTGAGGATTTATATGAGCTAGCTCAAGGAAGTGGAATACCAATCAGTCAAGCGGCGGATTATATCTTTAAAAATGGACTGAAAAATGTCCGCATAGAGACGGAAACAGTCACCAGAAAACGCTTGGTGTTTGAAGATTAGGAAGGAGAAATCATGCTAGATTTTAAGAACTTGGAAGCTCAGCTCATCTTTCAAAAATCCAATTAACGATTATACTTCTGTCAGCAATGATTTTCTTAAAGATTCGAACCTAGAGCCTGCTTCTATCGGTATCTTGATGGTAGTACTCAGCAATAAAGAAAACTGGATTGTCTATCCAGAAGAAATTGCAAATCGTTTAGGAGTGAGTCGGGATATGGTAGATAGGCATTTCAAGAAGATAGAGAAGGCTGGTTATCTCAGAACTTTTAAAAAAAGTCTTGGACGAGGTAAAGGAGTTCAGACCTTTCGCTTCTTCTCAGATGTCAAAATTACCGATTCTCAATTTGAGATGATGCTGGAGAGATTGGAGAAGGGATTACAAAAGTTATCCACAGAATAGTAGTTACATTTCCTTATTTTACAAATCTGTATTTTACAAATCTGTATTTTACAAATCAGTAAAATAAGGCACTAATAAGTATTAAATAACAACAAGTATTAACTAACAATAAATATTAAAAGACAACCAGTCCTACTTCTATTAATAAATAAAAAAAGAGAAATTTAAAATTTCAAATTTAGGACTTTGCAAAAATGGGAAAGGAGAAAGAAATGAGACCAAAACGATATCCGTATAGCGGGAAAAAAGAGTCCACCTTTGTAAAGGCAGACCCTGAGTTAGTTCAAAAAATACTGATAGATTCAAAAAGTCTGACAACAACTTGGGATACAAATAAAATTAGTTGTCGATCTTTAGAAGCCCAAGTTCTAGCATGGAATTTACCAAAGCAATAATGGCGCTTTTAGAAGTTGATTTTGACACATATTCAATAATGTTGACAATATGTTGAGCTTGTTCAGTATTGATACCGAGATCTAACGAATTTAATTCAGTCACAACGTAGTCTACTAGTTGATTGTTTGAATTAAAATTTTGATCTATGTGTTTCGAGACAACTTCCATAAATTTATTAGAATCCATATTACATCTCCTTTCTATTGGAATTTTGACTAAAACGTGAGAGGTCTTAGTCAAGAATGATTATAGCATAATCTAAATTAAATAACAATATGTAGTGTTTTTATATGTTTAAAACACAATATATTGGGAAAGGAGCAATGTGTGTGGAAGAAGTTTAAGCATTTGTTGATTGAAAAAGGGATGACACAGAAGGCATTAGCTGAAAAAGCTGGTATCAGTCCAAATACAATCAGAAATATCAAAACCGAGCGTATTTCTTTTAAGAATATGTGTAAAATCGCTGACGCACTGGAAGTCAGCTTGGATGAACTAAGATAAAACAAAAAGCACCTGACGGCAACCAGGCGCTAATCAAAATTATTCAAGGAAATTATAACATGAAAGGAGCAAAAATGGAAACAGTTCAAATCGTGAGAATTAAAGATGTGATCATCGAGAAGATTTCTGCAAACGATGAAGAACTAGAGCGCATCTTTGGATGTTCAAAACGGCAAGCGGGAGACATGAGACGTGAGATGAAAAAGCTACCTAGCCAACAGAAGCATCTTAGGAATGATGGCCAGCTTGTCACGATTAAAGGTTTTGATGCCTACCTGCAATACAGAGGAAGCCTAGATTGGAAAAAAGAAATGAAAAAAGTAAGAAAATGAGATCAGTAGGATGAACTTTTTAACAAAAATAAAAAACTGGTTGGAAAAAGAAATAAATACTGACTGGATAATCGTAGCTTTGGATTTAAACAGAGCATTGATCGACCTTCAAGAGGAATATCAACAAGCGAATCAGCGTATAGCAGATCTTGAAAGAATCGTAGCAATCTATAAAGAAAAGGAAAACTCAAAATGATGGAATACATTTACCTGGTAACAATCGTTGGAATCATCCTGTGGTCGCTAGTAAATAAACTAGATAACCACGCTGAAATGAAGCAGAAAGAGCGCCAGCGAATGGCAAGTAATGTCGCACGCATGAACTTGAGAAGTTCAGACAAGCAATTTACTTATGATGTAGAACCGCCTGTAGGATTGCGTCCTGAGCCATTAGCCTTACCAGAACCACGAAGAGCACGCTATGCAAAGTATTTGGGATAGAGCAAAGGAGACGCTGATGACTAGAATTGAACTTGAAAACCGTGTATGGCTTTTGGCCAACCACGAAGAAAAAAACGAATTGCTGGATCTTGGGTTAACATCCAAAGCTCGATATGTGAAACGAGTTTTGGAACTCGGGAAGGTGTATGCTCATGTTTGATTATGATAGGGATATCATGCAACCGCCTGAAGAACAAGAGGAACTTGACCCTAGCCGGTACATCTATATTGGATGTGGGCAGTACCGATATGTGGGTGATGAAGTATGATTGAGGAGTTATACGCAGAAATCGACAATTGGCGCTCTGATTATATTCATCTTGCCCAAGAGCTGGGGCAAATCATCAACGAACAACAAGATATTATTTTGAAATTACAAAAGGAAAACAGGCGCTTAAAGCGTGAAAATTGGAATTTGAAGAAGACGAAGGGAAGAAGATGAGCTCTTAGAAGGCTCTAAAATCGCCTGTATTCGATTTTAAGAAGCAGGTATATAAATTATCGAACGAAGAATAAAAAACGGAAATAGACCCCAAATATGAAGAATAAGGGGCATAGGAGAGAAACAATGGCAACACTTTACGAATTGACAGGGCAATTTCTTGATATTTACAACTTGGAGTTGGACGAAGAAACAAAACGAGACACCTTGGATTCCATTGATTGGGAAACTGAGTATGAAACCAAGGTAGAAAACTATATCAAGGTCATGAAGAACCTTGAAGCGGACATTGAGGCTCGTAAGAATGAAATTAAGCGCTTGATGGAGCTAAACAAGGCAGACGAGAAGAAGAAAGAACACTTGAAAGATACACTTTCAGCAAGTATGAGTCTGACAGGGCATGAACGTGTTGATACACCACTTTTCAAGGTATCATTTAGAAAATCTCAAGCCGTGGAGGTAGACGAAGCAGTCTTGCCAGAAGATTACAAGGTAGCGACTTGGAAAGTGGATAAGAAACGCTTGAAAGAGGACTTGAAGAAGGGACTTGAAATCATTGGTGCAAGTTTGGTTGAACGTAAAAACTTAAGTATCAGATAGGGGTCAAGATATGAAAAAATCAGAAACATTAACAGAGTTCAGCAAGGCTTTTGCGAAAACTCAACAAGAAATGAAACAACCCTTAAAAGATGCTAACAATCCATTTTTTAAAAGCAAGTATGTACCGCTTGAAAATGTGGTAGAAGCTATCACAGAGTCAGCAAGCAAGAACGGCTTATCATTCACACAGTTTCCGTCAAGCGATGAAGCTGGGAATGTAACGGTTGGGACACTAGTGATGCATAGCTCAGGCGAATGGATTGAATATGATCCAATCAAAATGAAGCCAGTTAAAAACGACCCTCAATCAATTGGGTCAGCTATCACTTACGCTAAACGCTACGCATTATCTGCTATTTTTGGAATAACAAGTGACCCAGACGATGATGGGAATGAGGCTACGCAAACAAAAAAGCAAGCACCAGCGAAGAAAAAAGATGATCCTGTTATCTCAGTTGAGAAGGCAAACTACTACTTGAAAGAAATTGCTGCTATTTCTACTGAAAAAGGCAGAGAGGATGGCTCTATCGTTAAATGGTTCTTGAACCATCTTGGAGTGGTTGATTATAAGATGATTAAGCAGTCGCAGATTGAAGATGCGGATCTGCTTTTGGATAAATTGAAAGGAAAATAGAGAATGTTGAATAACGTCGTATTAGTTGGTCGTTTGACCAGAGACGCAGAATTGCGTTACACACAGTCAAATGTGGCAGTTGCTACGTTTACCCTTGCAGTAAATCGCACCTTTAAAAGTGAAAATGGAGAGCGTGAAGCTGACTTTATCAATTGCGTTATGTGGCGTAAGCAGGCTGAAAATCTTGCTAACTGGGCTAAAAAAGGCGCTTTGATTGGAATCACTGGACGTATTCAGACTCGGACTTATGATAACCAACAAGGTCAACGTGTCTATGTGACAGAAGTGGTTGCTGAGAATTTCCAGCTTATGGAATCTAAGAAAGATGGTAGTCAACAAACAGTTGGTAACCAGGACCAGCAAGCACCGAGTTTCGCGAGAAATTCAAATCCGATGGATATTTCGGATGATGATTTGCCATTTTGAGTGTTTTGTATGAACAGACTAAAAGAATTAAGACAAGAAAAAAGCTATCTCAAAAAGAAATAGCAAAAGAAATGAGCATATCAGAAAAGACTCTATCACGCTGGGAATATGAAGGCAATCCATTGGAACGACTAGAAAGCTTAGTTGATGAACTAAAGGAGCACAAGGACTTGTTAGGAGTTCTGGATTAGTACACAGCTTTTGATTTAGCTAATGACATTCTTGCAATAGCAAGTGTAGAAAAAGTTAGGTGCTTAGGGAGGTTGAATGCAGGAGAGATTGATTCTTAAATTTGAGTTAAACAGGAAGCAGATGATTAACTCAAACGATAGACCACACTTTCATCAAAAGGCTAAAATTACGAAGTTCTTACGGCAGTTAGCTGCATACGAGGGCAACAATGTACTGAGAGATTACTTTGGCTTGCCTTACAGCGAGGACAAGCCTTGCAAGGTTAAGGTTCGGATATATCCTCCGACCAATCGGAAGTATGACCCACCGAACTGGTCACCAACGAGCAAGGCTTTGTTTGATGGTTTGACGGACGCTAAGATTTGGACAGATGACAATTACAATGTGATAGTATCGACTGAGTTCATGCACGGTGGCAAGTCCGGAAATAAGAATTATAGGATTGAGCTGGAGATTTACGAATAGGAGGTAAGAAACATGGTTGGAGTAACCTATAAGGAAATTCATCTCTTTGTTGAATTTTTGAAAGAGCAGTATGGGCAAGGGCGTCCAGACTATATTGAAGCCCTGAACGACTTAGACGGTCTGGTGGAAGCCACCTATAGAGAAGGTATTGAAAGATTTTTAGAAGATGAATTACGATAAACAGACAGTCATTGACGGACTGAAACGCACGATTGAGCAAAACGAAGAGAAGATAATCGAGTATTCGAAGCCGTGCGATTCACGCAAGAGACGGATTCGAGCGCTGGAGCGCGATTTGTTGAAAATATTTTAAAGGAGTTGTAATGGATATTGTCGATTTATACTTAGAGCATGGAGATTTTAGAACAGCTGTACGCTTGAGTGGTCTGCCAATGCACATCGCGCATATCAAATTACGTAAGGCTGGTGTCTTGAAGATTGCTGACAAAATCCAATTTGGCAGTAAAGGAGCTAAGTTAGGCGGACAAGCAGAACAGTTGTTTCAGACTTTAGTACCTGACGCTGTTGATGCCAATGCGCTTTTCAAGAAAAATAATCCTGTCTATGATTTTGTTTTTAAAAATATGACGATTGATGTGAAATACAGTTCGTTATATTCAGGCGGAAAGTCAAATCATTGGGGGATTAGGTGCAAAGGTGAGCAAGATTTCATAGTTGCATTTTTGGAAAGAGAACAAGGTACAGGTATTGACAGTCCTTATTGCCTCTTGCTTCCAATGGATTTTGTAGATATGAAGCAGATGCATATATCGCCTAATGGCAGTTGGTTCAAAGAGTTTCAAGTAGAACCAGAAGAGTTACGAGGAATTTTAAATGATTATGCAGAACTAAGAGAAAAAGGGCAGTTTTGAGGATAAATAGAAAGATGAGGTGATGTTGTGTTATGACGTTCGTGGAACACAATAACCGTCAGAAAGCTAATAAATTTGCTGAGTATGTGACAGGGAAGCCTTTGCGAGAATACTTAGCAAAGAAAGTGAAGCAGTATTGCGGTGAGAATGTATCTGTCTTTGATGG